>NZ_JBVHVI010000001.1:199219-591309 GCF_055564915.1 Streptomyces sp. NPDC028928 | reverse complement strand
GGGAAAAGAAGAACGGGAAAAGCCCCGCCAACGCCCCCGCTGGTCTCGGCGGTGGGCGAAGGCTGGGGTGGTCGGGGGGTTCCTCCTGGACCGGCCGCCCCGCCAGGACCTTTTCACGTCCGGGGCCGGAAGCCACCCGGGGCCGGAAGCCGGGCCGGGACCGGCCTGGCGCCAGGACCGCTCAGCGGGCGGTGTCCGCCAGGCGCCCCAGGGTCTCCACCGCCCGCTCGGCCTGGTCGTAGGGCACGAAGAGGTGGTCGTGGTGGAAGCCGGCGACGACATTGCAGCTCAGGCCCGCGTCGGCCAGGGCGCGGGCGACGGCGGCGGTCAGGCCGACCGCGTCGAGCGCGGAGTGGACGCGCAGGGTGATCCACGCGGCGACGTAGTCGTACGCCATCCCGGCCGCGTCCGCGTCCGCCTGCGACACCACGAGGGTGAGGCCCTCCTGCTCGGCGACCGTGACCACCGGGGAGACACCGGAGGGTACGCCGCCCTCGGCCATGGTGAAGACATAGCGGCCCGGGTTCAATTCCGGTCGCATCTCGCTGAGCAGGGTGCGCAGATCAGTTTCGCCCGTCACATGTCCCACCCTAAGGGCCGCGCGGGAGGGCTGCCCGGCAGGGAGCAGCCGGTCCCCGCCCGGGCGCGCGTGGTGTGCTCGTGTGAGCCCTGGATGCGCCCCCTGCCGCGCGACAAGACTGCGCTGTCGGCGGACGGATGGCCGACTTCGTTCGCCCGACGTTCGAGCAGTTCGAGCAGTTCGAGCACCAGAAAGGCAGGGGGACCGCTGTGCTGTTGCGTCTGCCCACGTCCGTGACGGAAGCCCGGGAATGCCTGGCGGAGGGGGCCGTGCCGATAGGCGGGGCGACGCTCGTGTGGGCGACCTGGCAGCGGGACGGGTTTCCCGACCTGGCGATGTCGCTCCGCGAGCTGCCGGAGGCCAACGTGATCGGGCGGGACACCCTGGGCGGCGCCGTGGTCCTGCACCGGATCGACGCCCAGGTGCCCGACGTCCTGCGGCTGGCCGCCGCCACCGTCGGCACCGGTGCCGTACGCCGGACGGCGACCGTCGGCGGCAACGTGGTCGGCAGTACGCTGCGCTGTCTGCTGCCCGCCGCACTCGTCCTGGACGCCCGGGCGACGGTGCTGGAACCCGAGGGCGTCCGCGAGGCCGACCTGGCCGAGGTGGTCGCCAAGCGCCCCGTCCTGCTCAGCCTGCGCTGGCGGCCGCCGACCGCCTCGGCGTACCGCAAGATGCCCGGCGAGGCCGGCGGAGCGCCGCCCCTCGTCGTCGCCTCGGCCCTGCACGCCGAGCACGGGGCACCCGACCGCGTCCGGGTCGCCGTACGGGACGGCTACGACGTCCTCAGCGGCACCACCCGCCGCGCGACCGACGCCGAGGCGACCCTCGGCGCGCTGCGCGGCACGGCCCTCGGCGATGTGCCCGCCGCCGCGTGGGAGGCCGTACGAGCGCAGGTCGCCGGCCTTCTGGAGGGCCGCGGATCCGGCTGACGGGGCGGCTGTTTGCCGTCTCCGCAAAGAAGTTGGCCGACCGGCGTCACCCTGCCCGAGCCTGGCCCGGTACGACCCGTGTACCGGAGAGGCGGACGATGACCGTGACGACGACTTCCCCTGTTCAACCCCCGGCGCTGAGCAGACGCGGACGCTGGACCGTGCTCGCCGTCTGCTGCCTGAGCATGTTCCTGGTCGGCCTGGACACCACCATCGTCAACGTCGGCCTGCCGGCCATCGGGCACGGCCTGGACGTGGGGACACGCGGCCTGGAGTGGACCGTGGACGCGTACACCGTCGTCCTGGCCGGGCTGCTGATCTCCTCCGGCGCGCTGGCGGACCGCTTCGGGCGGCGGCGTGTGTTCCAGTGGGGGCTGACCGTCTTCGGCCTGGCCTCGCTGGCCTGCGCGCTGGCCCCGTCGGTGGGCGCACTGGTCGCGGCCCGCGCCGTGCAGGGCGTCGGCGCCTCGATGCTCAGTCCCGTGGCCCTCGCCATCGTGGTGAACGCCATGCCCGATCCCCGCGAGCGGGCCCAGGCGATCGGCGTCTGGGCCTCGGTGTTCGGGCTCAGCATGGCGGCCGGCCCGGTCACCGGCGGCGCCCTCGTCGCGGCGCTCGGCTGGCGGTCGCTGTTCTGGATCAACGCGCCGGTCATCGTGGCCGCCCTCGTGCTCAGCGCGGTGTTCGTGCCCGAGTCCCGGGCCGGGAAGGCGCGGCGGCTCGACGTTCCGGGGCAGCTCCTGCTGACCGTGACGATCGGGGTCTGGGTCGGCGTCCTCATCGAGGGACCCCGCATCGGCTGGACCTCGCCGGTGGCGCTGGCCGCCTGTACGGTCGCCACCGCGGCCACGGCGGGATTCGTGTGGCTGGAGTGCCGCCGGGACGAACCGCTCATCGACCCCAGGCTGTTTCGCGCCCCGGGGTTCAGCGGTGCCGTCCTCGGTGCCGTGGCCGTGTTCGTCGCCCTGAACGCGGCGCTTCTCCTGAACACCCTCTACCTGCAGCACGCCCGCGGATTCACCCCGCTGGCCGCGGGAACGGCGACCCTGCCCATGGCGCTCGGGGCGACCGTCTGCGCCCCGTGGTCCGGCCGTCTGGTCGGCCGGAGCGGCCCGCGGCTGCCGCTGTGCCTGGCGGGCGGCTTCCTCACCGCCGGCGGACTCTGCCTGGCCGGCCTGGACCAGGACACGAGCGTCGTCCTCCTGCTGGTCGCCTACCTGCTCATCGGCATCGGGTTCGGCTTCGCCAACGCGCCGCTCACCCACACCGCTGTCAGCGGGCTGCCGCCCGCCCGGGCCGGCGTGGCGGGCGCGATCACGTCCACCGCACGACAGATCGGCGCCGCCCTCGGCATCGCCCTCGCCGGCGGCCTGGTCGCGGACACCGGCCCGGCGGGACTCGCCCATGCCTCCCGTCCGGGCTGGCTCCTGGTCGCCGCCTGCGGACTCGTCGTCCTCCTCGTCGCCCGCGCCGCACGGCCCAAGCCCCGGGCGCGGAACGAGATGCCCGGTACGGCGCCGGAGGTGGCGCGGGCCCGCTGAGCACCCCGCGGGCGGTCGCCGGGCTGCCCGGCGGCGTGCCATCGTGGCCGACATGACCGGTGTGACGCGTACGGCGGGTACGGGTGGTTCGGCGGGTAGGTCGGGTTCGTCGGCAGACCCGGACCTGGCGGTGCTGGTCGGGCTGCAGGCCGCCGGGAAGTCCACCTTCTACGCGCAGCGCCTGGCCGACCGGTACGAGCTGGTCAGCAAGGACCTGTTCCCGCGTGGCGCCCGGAACAAGCAGGTCCGGCAGATGCGGCTGGTCGCGGAGCACCTGGCGGCCGGCCGGCCCGTGGCCGTGGACAACACGAACCCCTCGCCGCAGGAGTGGGGGCCGCTGGTGGAGGCGGCCCACGCCCATGGCGCGACCGCCACGGCCTACTGGTTCCCGCCTGACGTCACGGGCTCCCTGCGGCGCAACGCCGCGCGCGAGGGCCGCGACCGGGTCCCCGACGTCGGCGTCCTGGCCACGCTGAAGCGGCTGCGCAGGCCGTCGTCGGCGGACGGGTTCGACGCGGTGCACGAGGTGCGGTTCGACGGGCGGGGCGGCTTCGAGGTACGGCCCTGACCCACGGCCCTGACCCACGGACCGACCCGCCATCCCGATTGTCGGGATTATTCTGTTTGCCCCTTTCCTGGAATCGCGCGCCGAGAGCGCCACGGAACCGGAAACACAAGGTCAGCAGGGCCTACCGATTCGACGGCCGACGGGATACCCCTGGAAGGGCGGTCTCCGCCGAGGCCGCTTCCCCCTGGAAGGAGCCCAGCCGTGGACGGATGGTACGTGGACGACCGCTGCACCAACTGCGATGTGGCCCGGCAGTTCGCACCCGGGCTGATCGGCGAGGCCGACGGGAAGTCGCGGATCCTGCGCCCGCCGGCCGACGAGGCGGAGAACCGGCGCTTACACGCCGCGGTCTTCGCCTGCCCCACCCGCTCGATCCGCCCCGTGACCGGCCGGGCGGACCAGTCGCTGGACCCGTTCCCGCTCGCCCTCGACGACGGCGTACTGATCTGCGGGCACAACTCGCCCCACACCGCGGGCGCCAACTCCTACCTGCTCCGGCGGCCCTCCGGCACCAGCATGATGATCGACACCCCGCGCTGGAGCCGTGCACTGGCCGAGCGCTACACGGCCTTCGGCCCCGTCACCGATGTACTGCTGACCCACCGCGACCACGCGGCACACGGCCGCCGCTACGCCGACCACTTCGGTGCCCGGCTGTGGATCCACGAGGGCGACCTGGACGCCGCCCCCGACGCCGACCAGGTGATCCGCGGACTCGACCCGCTGGAGATCGCCGAAGGCGTCACCGTCCACCCCCTCCCGGGCCACACCCGGGGCAGCGTCCTCTACCTCGCCGACGACCGGTACTGCTTCACCGGCGACAGCTTCTACTGGTCCCGTACGACCGGTGATCTGGAAGTCGCCGAGAGCGTGACCTGGTACTCCATCGAGGAGCTGGCCGCGTCCCTGGCCAGGACGGCGGGACGGCTGCGCTTCGAGTGGGTCCTGCCGGGCCACGGAGACCGGCGCCGTCTGCCGGCCGACGAGATGGCCCGGCGCCTGCACGACCTGACGGCACGCACGCGCCTGCTGCACCCGCGCCCGATCGACTTCACGGCCGTCCGCTGGTGACGGCGGGCCGGCCTGCCGAAGTGCACGAGGAGAGGGGGCAGGGGTGACCGACGGGGGAGAGCCGCGAGGCACGTGATCCCCGGCTCCGGTACCCACTGACACATGGCGCTGGGAGAGGACGAGCAGCGCGGACGCGGGGAGGGGTGCCAGGACCGCGTTGGCCATGACGGCGTTCCACTGGTTCGTGTGGGCGCCGATGTACTCGTAGATGCCGACGGTGACCGGCCGGATTGTGTCCGTGGTGTTCAGGGTGAGGGCGAAGAGGAAGTCGCTCCAGGAGAAGAGGAAGGCGAAGAGGCCCGCGGTGATCAGCGCGTTGCGGCTCACCGGGAGCACCACGGACCACAGGACGCGCAGCCTCCCGGCGCCGTCCACGCGGGCGGCTTCGACGAGGTAGGAGTTCAGCGGCCCGAGGTCGGTGTAGGCGCTGTACAGCGCGTTGGCCACGACGATGCCCGGCACCATCTGGGTGACCAGGACGCCGAACGGCACGAGCGTGGTGCCCCGGAAGCGGAACTGGGCCAGCGCGTAGGCCGCCGGCGCGGCGAGGGCGAGGCTCAGCACCACGCTTCCGAGGGCCACGACACGAGGGTGAACAGCCGGTCACGTGCGGGCGGGCGTTTCACGGAGGTGGACAAGGGCGAAGGTGAGCAAGACGAGGATAAGGACGTTGCCCAGGGCGGCGCCGCGTCAGAAGTCGTCGTCCTGCTCGATGCGGGCGACCCCTCTGCTCAGCAGCTTCACCACCACGTGGTCGTCGTTGTCGCTGCCCGCGATGAGCCGCCGGGTGCGCAGGGCCCGCAGCGGATCGCCGTCCACGGTGACCGCCTGCAGCGGGCCCAGCAGCGACGCGCGTATCGTGCCGCACTCGACCTAGTACGCCCGCCGCCGGTGGGTGGGGACCGTCTTCGTGGTGTACAGGGCCCCGTGGTGTCGGTTTCCGGTGACGATGACTGCGGCGACATGATCTCCACCCTTCGACAGGCGCGTTTTCCAGACACACCGTGCCAGCGCGGCCGGCTCACCACATCACGTGAATCCGTGAGACCAGGAGTACGGGCAGCCGGACGTCGGCCTGGTGTGAGGTGCCCCACGGACCCTTGGCCTGGCCGAAAAACGTACCTAAGTTCGGTCATATGTCCAGCCAAGACGCCGCACGTCCCGCCGAGCCGCTCGACTTCGCCGTGGATCTCACCGGCCATGAGATGACCCGGCGCGCCCACGTGATGGAAGCGCTCGGCGCCGACTGGGACCCCGTCGAGGCGATGCGCGGCGAGGAGGAGGCGTACGACCTGCTGTACTCGGGTCTCGACGAGGAACAGCAGCGGATCTACGACACCCTCGTGGCGGCCGGTGTCCTCCCGCGGCGCGGGAGCGGCCGTGCTGCCCCTTGATCCCCAGGCGGACATCGGGCGCCGTGCCTGGGTGACCTGCCCGCACTGCGAGGACCACCGGGACTGCCCCACCTGCCGGGAGGGCCGCAGGTGCCGGGACCACTGGCGCTACCTCCTCGCCAACACCGGCAGCCTCCTCCACCTCCAATGCCCCTCGTGCACCCACATCTGGGACCACGAGACGGGCTTCGGCGCCACGCGCACCGCCTGGACCCGCCGGACCAGCGGCCTGTGACACACGGCGTGCGCGACGCCGGGCCCGTACCTCCCGGTGGGCCGCGCGCGTGCGCCGGGGCCGACGTGCCGGTGCGGTGATTGCCTCGGTGCGCGAGACCGGCCACCGTGGACCGGTGATTCTCGTTCCGGGCTGGATGTGGCAGCGGGGGCCGGTGAGCCGGGGTGTGAGCGCGGGTCTCGCCGCCGGTGTCTTCTGCGGCGCCTTCGTCCTCCTTGAGTCCGGGGCATGGCTGGGCGCCGCCGTCGTCTTCGTCGTCATGAGCCTGTTCCCAGGGATCCGGGTGGCGCGCCGCATGAACCGTCTCTGGCCCGAGGCCCGGGCCATGAGCGGCGCCGACCGGGCGGCCGTGGTCCGCGCCACCCGGCGCGGCGAGGCCGTCGACGACGCCCGGCTGGCACCCTCGGTCGTCGGGTACGCCGCCGCGCTGCACAGGGCCGCGGAGGAGGAACGGCTGCCCCGCTGGGTCGTCCTGCTCGTCACCGCGCTCGTGCTGGCCCTCGCCGTGCTCGACACCCTGACCGGTTCCACCGGCGAACTCATCGCCTCGTGGCTGGTGGTCGCACTCGTCGTGACCGAGCTGATGTGGGGGCCCCGCCTACGCCGCCATCTGCTGGCCCGGGCCGACCGGGCGGCGGCGTCGGCCCGTCCGTGACCCGGCCGGCGCGGTTCGCGCACGTGGCCGAGGTGGCCGACGGCCGTGGGGGTCCTTCCCGCGGACCGGTGTCTCGGCGACGGCCCGGGCCGGTACCGCGTGCACCGGCGTGCTTCGAGGGGCGCGGAGGAGCCGGGGAGCGGGAGACCGGCCGTTGCGAGGGGGCGGCCGATCGGCCCGCGCCGGCCGGCGGACAGCAGCACCTCGCCCACCATGCGCACACGCACCCGGCGGGATCGCGGTCGTGCGCTCACGGGCGCCCCCGCCGGTTCCGCCGTCGGCCGGCGCCCGGCCGGGCTCAGGAGCGGACGAGCGGGGTGTCCACCAGGTGTTCGGCCAGGAACCAGGCCTGGAGTTCGCCGGTGCGGATGATCTGCGAGACCAGCAGGTCGTTGGTGCCGTCGTCGCCCAGCTCGGCGACCCGTGCGGCCGCGTCATGGGCGTCGGCCAGGATGGTCTCGTGGGCCTCCAGCAGCCGGGAGAGCATCGCCGGGACCTCCTCGACACCGTCCGGCGGGCGCGGAATCGAGGTGATCTCGGCGACGTGCCGGGTGTCGCCCACCGCGACGCCGCCCAGGGTCTGGACGCGCTCGGCGAGGGTGTCCACGAGTTCCAGCTGGTCGCCGGCGTGCTTGTCCAGCAGCAGGTGCAGCTGGTAGAAGGTCGCGCCCCGCATGATCCAGTGGTGCTTCTTGTAGAGGCCGTAGAGGATCTGGGTGTCCGCGAGCACCTTGTTCAGGCGCTGGGCGGAGTACATGCGTGCCTCGTAGGACAGGGCGAGCGGGAACTGCTTGACGGTTCCGAACTCCTGGATGACCTCGCCCTTCTGGTGCAGCCACGGCTGGCTGCTCGGGTGCGTGGTGCCGGTGGTCATGTCGGTGCCTCCTGCGGATGGCGTGCTGTGCGTACGCCGTCGACGCTAGGGGCTGAACCACCGGGCACATTGCCCAGGAGCGCATGCGTCGGTGCTTGTCAGCGCACCGGCCGGGTCATTCGCTGCCGGCCATGAGCTGCTCCACGACGCGGTCCACGTCGATGTGGCGGTGCTCGGTGCCCGGCGGCACCATCGCGTGGGTGCGGCGCAGGAAGGCCGTGACGGCGGAGCCGGCGATCTCCAGGAGCGCGGCCCCCGTGTGTGTCCGGAGCAGGACGCGGACCGTGGCCGGATTCCGCCGGCGGTCCGGGAACACCACGACGTCTCCGGTCCCGGTGGGCCGGGTCAGCCCCTGGGCGAGGAGCGACCGGGCGAAGACCCAGTCGACGGAGCGGGCGGAGGGGGCGCCGAGGGACAGGCACACGGCGTAGGGATCGGCCGCCGTGTACCGGAGTTCGGCGGTGAGGGGCACCGGCGGTTCGTCGGCGACGGCGACGCGGACGCTCGTCGTGCATACGATCGGATCTTGGTCCGTGGTCTCGGCGGGATCGTGTCTCATGCGGGCCCCCTGTGGGCGACGGTTGCGGTTCGGTTCGTCGGCCCGTGCTCCGACGGGCCCGAGGTGGTGACGACCCTACGGCGGGCCTGGGGGGCGCCTTGCCGACGAGCGCACGGGTTGTTGTCCGAAGAGGAATCGCCATGGCGTCCGGTCCTGTCCGGGCGCATGATGGTTGAATATAGAACAATTACTGGGCGGAGAGAACCATGACTGGGTGGAGAGGTGGCCCCCGATGAGCAATGTCGAAACCGAGCCCGTCGAAGTGCGGTGCGGCACTGCGGTGGACGACGCACCGGCGGACCGGACGCCCCGGGTCGAGCTGCTGACCCCGCGGGATGTGCCCCTGGGCGGCCCCCGCGCGATGACCGTACGGCGCACGCTGCCGCAGCGGGCCCGGACCCTGATCGGCGCCTGGTGCTTCGCCGACCACTACGGCCCCGACGACGTCTCCCGGACCGGAGGCATGGACGTCGCCCCGCATCCCCACACCGGTCTGCAGACCGTGAGCTGGCTCTTCAGCGGGGAGATCGAGCACCGCGACAGCCTCGGCAGCCACGCCTTCGTACGGCCCGGCGAGCTGAACCTCATGACCGGCGGGTACGGCATCAGCCACTCCGAGGTCTCCACCCCGCGCACCACCGTCCTGCACGGCGTCCAGCTGTGGGTGGCCCTGCCGGAGGAGCACCGGGCCGCCCGCCGGGACTTCCAGCACTACGTTCCCGAGCCCGTGCGGACCGACGGCGCCGAGATCAGCGTTTTCCTAGGGTCCCTCGCCGGGTCCGCCTCCCCGGTGCCGACCTTCACGCCCCTGCTCGGCGCCGAGATCGTCCTCGGTCCGCGCGCGGCCGTCACGCTCGCCCTGGACCCCGGCTTCGAACACGGTCTCCTGGTCGACCAGGGAGCCGTCCGCGTCGCGGACGTCCTCCTGAACCCCGCCGAGCTGGGCTACGTCCACCCGGGCCCCCGCACCCTGACCCTCACGAACGAGTCGGACGGCACCGCGCGGGCGGTACTCCTCGGCGGCACGCCCTTCGAGGAGGAGATCGTCATGTGGTGGAATTTCATCGGCCGCAACCACGAGGACATCGTCAGGGCCCGCGAGGAATGGCAGAACTCTTCCGATCGTTTCGGCGCGGTCGAAGGATATCCGGGAGACCGTCTCCCCGCCCCCGCCCTGCCGAATGCGACCATCACCCCGCGCCGGAATCCACCGCGTCACTGACGCCCTTCGAAAGGCATCCGATGAGCCAGCCTTCCGCTGTTCCCGTGGTCGAGCACGCAGCCGCGAGAAACCGCTACGAAATCCTTGTCGACGGCAAGCGCGCCGGCCTCACCGCCTACCGCGACCGCGGTGTGCAGCGCGTCTTCCACCACACCGAGATCGATGACGCCTTCGCCGGGCAGGGCCTGGCCTCCCGGCTGGTCCAGGAAGCGCTCACCGACGTACGGAACTCCGGGAAGCGGATCGTGCCCGTCTGCCCGTACGTGGCCAAGTTCCTCAAGCGCCACGAGGAGTTCGCCGACCTGGTCGACGACGCGACGCCCGACGTCCTGCAGTGGCTGGACACCCAACTGGCCTGACTCCTCACGCACGGCGCCCGTGCGCCGCTCACACCACGGCATTTCCCGACGACCGGCGCCGGATATGCCCGTCGCCCGGCGCATTCCCGCACACACGCGAACGAGGTGTTGTGCGGAGCGACGGACAGGTGAGGACGAGTGGCCGCTCACCGGGAAAGGCCGGTACGTCCCCGATCCGTATGCCGGGATATCCGGTCGCCGCATTCGTGAGAAGCAGGGTCGCCCACGGCTCGCCGCGCGGCGTGGACCGTACGGCCGCCCGCGAGGTGCCCGGCGCCGGCGGCTGGCCGAGTGCCGGCGCGCGCTGACGCTGCGGTCCGGGGAGAACGTGCCCTCGTGGCGATCGCCGACTGATCGTCGCCCGTTCCTCAGGACGGCGGCCGGGTCCAGGCCGCGCCGGAGGCGGCCGGCCGGTGCGTCACCACGGAGGTGAGCGCCAGGAGCAGCAGGCACAGCATCAGGGTGAGCACGAGGTGGCCGTGCAGGACGAGCCCGGCTCCGGCGAGGGCGCCGAGCAGCATCGCCAGCACCGACAGGATCCGGCGCCCGGGCCTGGGCGCCGCCCCGCCCGCCGGGGCCGAGTCCGCGGCCAGACCGGTGAGGGTCAGCGTCAGCACGGTGGTGGTGAGGTCCGGGACCCCGAGGCGGCGGGCGACCGCGTTCTGCAGCCCCAGGGCGAGCCCCAGACACACGATCAGCGTGTACTCGACCCCGGTGGTGACCCGGCCGCCGGTGACCGCCGTGACGACGACGGCGACAGCGACCAGGGCCGTCTGCACCGCGGTGGCCGTCGTCAGCAACCGCCCGCGGTTCCCGGCGAACCGTGTGCCGAGGCTGCCGCCGGTCAGCGCGCCGAGGAGGAACGCCGCCGGCGCGACGACGGAGGCGAGCGCGGACAGCGTCGCCGCACCGCCCAGCGCGAAGCCGAGGAACACCACGTTGCCGGTCATGTTGGCGACGAAGACGTGCCCCAGCGCCAGACAGCTCACCGCGTCGACCAGACCGGTGACCAGGGTCAGCGTCAGCATCAGCGGAGGCAACGGGCCGTGAGGGTCCCCCTTGGGCGGTGCCAGCGTGCGGAGCGCGTCGGTCAGCAGGCCGCGCAGGGATCTTCCCTTCCGTCGCCGTGGGCGCCCGGTGCGGCACCAGGCGGGTCAGCAGCCCGCTGACCGGGCCGATCACGATCGCGGCGAGCGCGACCGGCACCGGCCACGGGGTGACGCCCAGCGCCGCATGCTGCTGTGCTGGGTGTCGATCAGCCGGCGGCGTGCCCGCCGATGAAGGCCTGCGCGTAACCTTCTGCACTCCGTGGCCGGCGATGAGGAGTCCCGCCACCACCCGGAGGACCAGCAGTCCCGCGTCCATCTCTTCCTGCCTGTTCCTGACTCGTCCTTGCTGCTGTGCTGGGTGTCGATCAGCCGGCGGCGTGCCCGCCGATGAAGGCCTGCGCGTAGACCAGGCCGAGGCCGTAGGCGCCGCCGTGCTCCTTGACGACCTCCGTCCCTGGATCATGCGCTGGACGGCGTGCTCGTGGGCCTGCGGGCTGACGCCGCCGGAGGCGTCGGTGACGACGTAGACCTCGTAGCCCTGGGCGATGGCGGAGAGCACCGGCAGGACGACGCAGACCTCGGTCCACAGACCGGCGATGACCAGCTTCTTACGGCCGGTCGCCTTGACGGCCTCGACGAATGCGGGGTCCTCCCAGGCGTTCCTCGTGGTCCGGTCGATGATCTTCTGGTCCGGGAACACGTCGGCCAGCCGCGGCATGATCGGACCGGAGAAGGACTCGGCGGCCACGGTGCTCAGCACGACCGGCACATCGAATGTCCTGGCGGCCTTGGCCAGACCGACGGTGGAGTTGATGATCGCGGTCCGGTCGCCGCTGCCGGTGCCGAAGAACATCTGCGGCTGGTGGTCCACGAAGAGGACCGCAGAGTTGTCCGGGGTCAGCAGGTCGGGGCTGGGGGACGCGGTGACCTGCGCGATGTCGACCATGAGAGTGCCTTTCCATGAGTAACGGCGCGGACGGGCGTCCGCGTCGGGCAACAGCCGTACGGTGGACGGGGGTTGTGGGTGCTCGTCCCACTCGGAGGACGAATCAGAGGACGAAGCAGGGATCGAAGGGGGATTCGACGGCATCGGACGCCAGACCGCGCCGCACGCGCCACGCCCGGTGCCGCTCCGACTCCGCGACGGCCTCGCCGAGGGACTCCGCCTGGCGCACTCGGACTCGGCGAGCCTCGGACTGGGCGAACGAGGAGCGCGACGACAGAAGCGGACGGCGAGCGGTGAGGCGCGGGAGACCGCCGTCCGACCGAGGGGCGTGCCGCGACCGCTGCCCTTACGCTAGGTCCCGGGAGCGTCGCTGTGTGTCCCGTCCGTGCACTGGCTTTTTCCCGCAGCGCACCGGATCCGGGGCGGGGGGCCGCCGTGCGCTGTGAGGACGTCGGGCGTGCGCTGGCGGGCAACCGCCGGGCGGACGGCGGCCCTACGGTGGCGGTCAGCGGCGCCGGAGTGCCCAGCACAACGATCCGGGTCGTCTGCCGGAACGACCGGCGTCCCCCTACGTAATGCAGGAGTTTCCCATGTCTGATGCCCAGGAGCCGGCGAACCCGGTGCTGGAACCCGCGGCGGCCGAGTTCGCGGCGGCGACCGCCAACCCGCCCTACCTGTTCGACCTGACCCCGGCCGAGGGCCGCAAGGCGGTCGACGAGGTGCAGTCCGGGGAGATCGACAAGCCGGCCGTCGACGAGGAGTGGATCACCGTCCAGGGCGGCCCCACGGGCAGCGCCCGGGCCCGGATCGTCAAGCCCGCCGGTGCCACCGGCACCCTTCCGGTCATCGTCTACATCCACGGTGCCGGCTGGGTGTTCGGCAACGCCCACACCCACGACCGCCTCGTCCGTGAACTCGCCGTCGGTGCGCGGGCCGCCGTCGTCTTCCCCGAGTACGACCTCTCGCCCGAGGCCCGCTACCCCGTCGCCATCGAGCAGAACTTCACCGTCGCCAAGTGGGTGGTGGAGCAGGGGGCGTCCAAGGGACTGGACGGCTCCCGGCTGGCCGTGGCCGGCGACTCGGTCGGCGGGAACATGACCGCCGCCCTGACCCTGATGGCCAAGGAGCGCGGCGGGATCCCGCTGGTGCAGCAGGTGCTGTTCTATCCGGTCACGGACGCGAACTTCGACACGCCGTCCTACCACCAGTTCGCCACCGGCTACTTCCTGCGCCGCGACGGCATGCAGTGGTTCTGGGACCAGTACACCACCGACGAGGCCGAGCGGGCCCAGATCACCGCCTCCCCGCTGCGCGCCACCACCGAGCAGCTCAGGAACCTGCCCCCGGCCCTGGTCATCACCGGCGAAGCAGATGTCCTGCGTGACGAGGGCGAGGCCTACGCCAACAAGCTCCGCGAGGCCGGTGTCCCGGTCACCGCGGTCCGCTTCCAGGGCATCATCCACGACTTCGTGATGCTCAACGCCCTGCGCGGCACCCACGCCGCCGAGGCTGCCATCGCCATGGCCGTCCGCACGCTGCACGCGGCCCTGCACACCGCCTGATCCCGAGGGGAACCACAGACATGACCGTCTCCACCCCCACCGTCGTCCTCGTCCACGGCGCCTTCGCCGACGCCGCCGGCTGGTCCGGGGTCATCGAGGAGCTGCAGAGCGACGGCATCCCCGTGATCGCTCCGCCGAACCCGCTCCGCGGCCTGGCGTCCGACGCCGCGTACGTCGCCTCGGTCGCCGCCCAGATCGACGGTCCGGTCGTGCTGGTCGGGCACTCCTACGGTGGTGCGCTCATCACCGTGGCCGGCGTCACGGAGAACGTCGTCGGTCTGGTCTACGTCGCCGCGTACGCCCTCGAAGAGGGCGAGAGCCTCGGTGAACTCCAGGGCCGCTTCCCGCTCTCCCCGCTGGTGAGCAACCTCAAGCAGTGGACGTACCCGGTCGCGGGCGCGGACCCCGCCGTCGAGGTCACCATCGCGGAGGAGGCCTTCCCGTCGGTGTTCGCCGCCGACGTGCCCGCGGAGGTCACGAAGGTCCTCGCGGTGGCGCAGCGCCCGCTCGCGGCCGCGGCCTTCGAGGAGAAGGCCTCCGCCGCCGCGTGGCAGACCAAGCCCTCCTGGGCCCTGGTGGCCGGCGCGGACAACGCCATCAACCCGGAGGTGGAACGCTTCGGCGCGAAGCGGGCCGGCGCGACCGTCGTCGAGATCGAGGGCGCCTCGCACGCGGTGGCCGTCTCCCAGCCGAAGGCGGTCGCCGACCTGATCCGCGAGGCGGTCCGCGCGACGAGCTGACCGCATCCCGGGAACGACCGCGCGGACGCCGCTCCCGCATGGCGTCCGCGCGGTCTCGCTTCCTGCTCGGGCTCGGGAGAGTTGGCCGTCCCGGCCGAGGAACCGAGCGAGGATCGCCCGCGCGGAAGGGCACGTGGCGTGGCTCAGTGGCTGTGCCCGGAGTGCTTCCCGGACTGCGGGGACGGCGTCGCGGTGGCGTCCGGCCGCTGTGCCGGCGTGCCGACGCGGACGGTGAAGGCGGCGGTGTGGACCTCGCCGGCGTGCTGGAAGTCCAGGAACAGCCGGTAGGTGCCGACGCCGGGAGCCGTGGTGGTGAAGGAGATGTCCGGCCCCGGCTCGGTCGTTCCGTCGCCGGGCTCGCCGCCGGGGTGCACGTGGAGGTAGCCGAGGTCCCCGGAGCGCAGTGCCACCAGGTGGCCGTAGGCGCCGAGGTACGGCTGGAGGTCGCGCACCGGCTTGCCGTTCCTGGTCACGCTCAGGGTCAGCTCGCTGCTCTCGGCGGGCGCGAGCCGGCCCTTGAGGCGCACCTGGTAACCGTCGACCTGGGCCTTGTCCGTGGGGGCCGGAGGGGGTGTGGGCGCGTAGCTGCCCGACGCGGTGAGGTCGGCGCCGAGGGTGAGGCCCCGGCCGCCGCGGGGCGTGAAGTCGGCGAAGACCCGGTAGGCGCCGGCCTCGGGCAGGGTCACGGGGGTGGACCAGGTGCCGTCGGCGGCGCGGGCCGGGTGCAGGTGGCGGAAGTGGGTCAGGTCGCGCGAGGCGATGATCAGGTGCAGTTCCTTGGTGTGTTCCTCCTGATAGGCGGTCAGGGGGCGCCCGCTCGTGTCCCGTATCACCGCGAACCGCAGGTCGGTGCGCCGGCCCGCCGCGACGGCCGGGGTCTTCAGGTCGAGGGTGTAGCCCCCTTGGGACACCTGGAGTCCTCCGGGCGGTTCCGCCGTCTTGCCCTCCGTGTGGTTCCCGCCGTGCGAGGCGCTCGCGTGCTGGTCGTGTGCCGCGCTCCTGCCCTCCAGGGAGATCTCGCCGACCCCGCCGCCGACGCCGTAGGCGATGCCGAAGGTGGCGGCGAGCGCGGCGGCGTAGGCGGTGATCCGCAGCCCGGTGTTCATGGTGACTCCTCGTCTCCTGGCCGCCGGCGGGCGGCTCGATGACGCTCAACATACCCCATAGGGGTATCGAGTCAAGAGGTGGGCAGTGTCGCCTGGCATACGGATGGGGGGTATATGGGGAGAGTCGTCCGGGTGGGCGAGTCACGTCGGTGACGTTATGACACGTCGTCATCTCACGATTACGCTGTGCATGTGATCGGGTCATGGGTCAGCGAGGGCGGGCACGCGAGGCGTCTCCGTCGCGCCGCCCTCCTGGTCGGGCTGGTGCTGCTGATCGCCGCCCATCTCACCGGCGCGGTGCACGCGTGCTCCTTCGCCGGTCCGGACCCGGCCGCCGCCGTGGCACACCACGTTCCCCCCGTGGCGGACGGTGCCGGCGGCACGGGCTCGACCGCGCCGCCTCCCCATCACCGGCACACGGCGGACGGGCACGCCGATCACACGGCGGACCGGCCCCGCCCCGCCCTCGACGACACCGGGCTCGGCGACGAGACGGACCAGTCGCACCATCCCGTCGTGTCGAACGGGCGCTTCACGGACACCGCCCGGCGCAGGCCGCCCGGCGCCTCCCGCCCCTGTGGGAACGGCCCCTCACTCGCTGTCGTCGGCGTGCTGCGGCAGTAGGCCCGCGCCCGCACGCCCCGGCCCCGCTCCCGGCCCCCGGTCCATGAGGAGAGTGCCCGGCCCGAGGCGTGCCCGCGCGCCCTGCCCCCCTCGCACAGCGCCCGCCGTACAGCCGCCGGGTGCGAAGGAGCCGTACGCCCATGCACCTCTCCCTGCCCGCATACCCGCCCGAACTCGTCGGGGCCCGCACCCCCCTTCTCCGGACCGCCCGGCGCCCCGCCCACCTCGTCGGCGACACCCCCGTCCTGTGGGTGGACGCCCCCTTCGCCCCGCCCGGCCGCGGCTTCCACGCCAAACTGGAAGGCGCCAACCCCGGTGGCCTCAAGGACCGGCCCGCCCTGCACATGGTCCGCGAGGCCCGCCGGCGCGGGGACCTCACGCCGGGCGCACCGATCGTGGAGTCCTCCAGCGGCACCCTCGGACTCGGTCTCGCCCTGGCCGGGCTGACCCATGGTCACCCGGTGACCGTCGTGACCGACCCGGGCATGGAACCGGCCGTGGCACGCCTGCTCACCGCGCGGGGCGCACGGGTCCTCCAGGTCACCGCACCGCACCCCGACGGCGGCTGGCAGGAGGCGCGCCGGGCCCGGGTCGCCGAGCTGCTGGCCCGCACCCCGGGCGCGTACTGCCCGGACCAGTACCGCAATCCCGACAACGTCGCCGCCTACCGGCAGCTCGGCACCGAGCTGATCGCCCAACTCGGGCGCGTCGACGTGCTGGTGGCGGCGGTCGGTACGGGCGGACACTCCGCCGGTGTCTCCGCCGTGCTGCGGGCGGCCTTCCCGCGGCTGACGCTCATCGGCGTCGACTCGGTCGGCTCGGTGATCTTCGGCCAGCCGGCGGGGCCGCGGCTGATGCGCGGCCTGGGGTCCAGCATCCATCCGGACAACGTCGACTACGCGGCCTTCACCGAGGTCCACTGGGTGGCCCCGGCCGAGGCGGTCTGGGCCTGCCGCGCACTCGCCCGCCGTCACTACGTCTCCGGCGGCTGGAGCGTCGGAGCGGTGGCGCTCGTCGCCGGGTGGGCGGCGCGCACCCACCCCGCCGGGACCAGGATCGCCGCCATCTTCCCCGACGGACCGCACCGTTACCTCGGCACGATCTACGACGACGCCTGGTGCCGCGAGCAAGGCCTCCTCGGGCGGACACCACCGCCCGAGCCCGACGACATCGCCGAGCCGGACGCGCGCCGGGTGACCCGGTGGACCCGGTGCGGCCGCGTCCGCGATCCGCTCGCGCGCGAGGGGGCGAAGGCGCGTGACCGGGGCGAGGCGGGGACCCGGGGGAGGGCGGAGGTCCGGTCCGAGGTGGGGGCCCGGGGGAAGGCGGGGGTGCGGGTCGCGGCGGGGGTGCGGGTGAGGGCGGGCGTTCGGGTGGAGGCAGAGGGGCAAACGGAGGCAGAGGGTCAAACGGAGGCGGGGGTCCGGGCCGAGGCGGGGGGCCGGGCCGAGGCAGGGGTCCGGGCGGAGGCGGGGGTTCAGGCGAGGGCGGGCGTTCGGGTGGAGGCAGAGGGTCAAACGGGGGCGGGGGTCCGGGCGGTGGCGGGGGTCCGGGCGGAGGCAGAGATCCGGGCCCAGGCGGAGGCGGGGCTTCGGGTGGAGGCAGAGGCAGGGATCCGGGCCGAGGCTGCGGCCCAGGCGGAGGCGGGTGGCCGGGGGAAGGCGGAGGCCCAGGCGGAGACGGGGATCCCGGCGAGGGCAGGGATCCCGGCGAGGGCGGGGAGCCGGTGAAGCGGCCGTGGGCCCAGGTGGCCTCCTTCGACCGGCCGGCCCGTCTGCTGATGGTGAACCAGTTCGCCATCAACCTGGGCTTCTACATGCTCATGCCCTACCTGGCCGACCACCTCGCCCACGGCCTCGGCCTCGCCGCCTGGGCGGTCGGTCTGGTGCTGGGCGTCCGCAACTTCTCCCAGCAGGGCATGTTCCTCGTCGGCGGTACCCTCGCCGACCGCTACGGCTGCAAGCCGATGATCCTGACCGGGTGCGCTCTGCGCGCGGTCGCGTTCGGACTGCTGGCGGTGGCCGGCTCGCTGCCCGCCCTCGTGGCGGCGTCGGCGCTGACCGGCCTGGCGGGGGCGCTGTTCAACCCGGCCGTACGGGCGTATCTCGCGGCGGACGCCGGGGAGGAGCGGCGGGTGGCGGCGTTCGCCGCGTTCAACGTCTTCTACCAGGCGGGCATCCTGGTCGGCCCGCTCGCCGGACTGGCCCTGCTTGCCTGGGACTTCAGGGCGGTCTGCACGGCCGCGGCGCTCATCTTCGGTGCCCTGGCCGTCCTGCAGTCCCGAGCCCTGCCCGCCCGGCCCCCGGTCGGCCGTGACCGCGAACCCGCCTGGCGGGCGGTCGCCGCCGACTGGCGCTCCATCGCCGCCAACCGCCCCTTCCTCCTCTTCGCGGCCGCCATGAGCGGTTCCTACGTCCTGTCCTTCCAGGTCTATCTCGCGCTCCCGCTGTACGCCCGCACGCTCTTCGGCGAGCGCACCGGACCGGTCACCGGCGCGGTCTTCGCCGCCTCGGCGCTGGCGGCGCTCGCGGGCCAGTTGAAACTGACCTCTTGGGCCCAGCGGACCCTGACCGGGCCGCAGGCCGTCGCCCGCGGGCTGGCGATCATGGGCGCCGCCTTCCTGCCGCTGCTGCCCCGATCGCCCGGCGCACCGTCCGGTGCGGTCGCCCTGACGCTGTGCGCGGTCATGCTCGCGTGGGGCGGGGCGCTGCTGTACCCGTTCGAGATGGACACCGTTGTACGGCTCTCCGGCGACCGGCTCGTCGCGACGTACTACGGCGCCTACAACACCGCCTCCGGCGTCGCGGTCTCGCTGGGCAACCTCGCCGTCGGGGCGCTGTTCGACACCGGGGTGCGCTGGCTGCCGTGGGCCGTCCTGGCCGCGACCGGGCTCGGCTGCGCCGCGCTGCTCGCACGCCTGCACCGGACCGGACAGCTGCGGGCGACACCGGCTGCGGCGGCCGGATGACTTGCCGCTGGATACGGGGAGGGGGTATACCTGTGCCTCGTCAGTGCGTTTATACCCCAACCCCCTAGGGGTAATCGAACGCATTCAGTCTCTGTCCCCAACCCCCAGGAGGAAGCCCATGTCGTCCTGCTGCACCACCGACGGCATCTGCCACTCCGGCGCGACGGCCATCGAGACCGTGAGCGCCGGCATCACGACCGTCTACGCCGTGTCGGGCATGACGTGCGGCCACTGCAAGGCCGCGGTCACCGGAGCCGTCAGCGAGGTCGACGGCGTGCTCTCGGTCGACGTGGACGTGGACGCCGGCCGGGTCACGGTGATCGCCGAGCAGAACCCCGACGACGCGCTGATCGCCAAGGCCGTCGACGAGGCGGGGTACGAACTGACCGGCCGCGCTTCCTGACACCGGCCGCGCAGGGCGCTCCCCGCGGGATGCCGGGGGGGCTGCGGGTTGCTCCGCCCGGCTGTCCCCGCCCGGCTGTCCCCGCCCGGCTGTCCTCGCCCGGCTGTCCTCGCCCGGCTGTCCCCAGGAGGCCGTCCCACCGGCCAACAGCCCCGCAGAGGGGTTGTCCTGACAATCCCTCGGCCCCTAGGGTCGAGCGGTACGGGAGCAAGCGCTTTCCATGGCTGCTCCCGTCCTGTCGATCTCCGAGGAGCGCCGTATGTCCCTGCCCGCAACCCGCCGCCGGGTCGCCGTGATCGGCACCGGTGCCATCGTCACCGGCAGCCATCTGCCCGCGCTGAGAGCCCATGCGGAGCGGGTCGAACTGGTCGCCGCCGTCGACGTGGACCAGGGCCGGCTGGACGCCTTCCGGCAGCAGGCGGGCGCACAGGTCGCCGGGTACACCTCGACGGACGCCATGCTGGACGCCGTACGCCCGGACCTGGTGCTGATCGGCACCCCGCCGGCGCTGCACCGCGAGCAGACCGTGGCCGCGCTCAAGGCGGGCGCCTGGGTGCTGTGCGAGAAACCGCTGTGTCTGTCACCGGCCGAACTGGACGACATCACCGCCGCCGAGGAGGCCTCCGGCGCCTACGCCTCGGTCGTCTTCCAGCACCGCTACGGCTCCGGCGCCGTACACGCCCGCGACCTGATCGCCCGTGGCGAGCTGGGCGCTCCGCTGGTGGCGCACTGCCAGACCACCTGGCACCGGGACACCGCGTACTACGCCCTGCCCTGGCGCGGCCGGTGGGCCACCGAGGGCGGCGGACCCACCATGGGGCACGGCATCCACCAGTACGACCTGCTGCTGCACCTGCTCGGCGAGTGGGGGGAGGTACGGGCCATGGCGGCCCGGCTGGTCCACGACATCGAGAGCGAGGACGTCTCCACCGCCCTGGTCCGCTTCCGCAGCGGCGCGCTGGCCACCGTCGTCAACAGCGTGCTCTCCCCGGACGAGGTGAGCCGTATCCGCATCGACTGCGCCGACGCCACGGTGGAGCTGACCCATCTGTACGGACACGGCAACGACGACTGGGTCTACACACCGGCCCCGCACGTGCGCCCGGAGCGCGCCGCCGCCTGGCGCACTCCCGGCGAGGACGTCCCCAGTTCGCACACCGCCCAGCTCGGCGCCGTCCTCGACGCCTACGACCGTGGCGTACGGCCCCCCGGCAGCGGCCAGGACGCCCGCGCCGCCCTGGACTTCGCCGCCGCGCTTTACAAGGCGGCGTTCACCGGGCAGCCGGTGCGCGCGGGCGAGATCGGCCCCGGCGACCCCTACTACACGGCCATGCACGGAGGCCACCCCGACTGGGCCCCGAAGGAGCGCGCATGAGCATCCGCGTCAGCCACGTCCACGGCGAGCACCTCGCGGTCGAGGCACCGAACGGCACCGAGATCCTCCGCTACGTCTACCGCCCCGACCCCGACCCCTTCGAGTCCCGCAAGCCGTACGCCCACCCCGTGCGCACCCTGGCCGGCCGCACGGTCACCGGATACCGGCCGAGCGACCACCGCTGGCACAAGGGCCTGCAGATGACGGCCAGTCACCTGTCCGGGCAGAATTTCTGGGGCGGCAACTGCTATGTGCACGGCGAGGGTTACCTGGCGCTGCCCGACCGGGTCGGCTCCATGCGCCACGACGGCTTCACCGCGCTCACGGCCGAGGACGAGCGGCTCGCGTTCACCGAGGAGCTGACCTGGGTCGAGAACGGCGGGCAGGAGTGGGCCCGCGAGGTGCGCGGGATCCAGGTGCACTCGGTCGACGTCGAGGCCGGCGCCTGGGCGCTGGACTGGTCCATCCGGCTCAGCAACGTCCGCGGCGAACGCCTGGTGTTCGGTTCCCCGACCACCGCGGGCCGGGAAATGGCCGGATACACCGGCCTCCAGTGGCGCGGGCCGCGCGACTTCACCGGCGGCCGGGTCCTCGCCCCCGACACCGAGGACGCCGACGCCGGGAAGCTGATGGGCCGCCAGGGACCGTGGCTGGCGTTCACCGCCGAGCACGACGAGGTCGACGGGCACTCCACGCTGGTCTTCGCGCACGCGCCGGAGAACCTGGACGAGACGTCCGCGATCCACGAGTCCCACTGGTTCGTGCGCGCCGAACCCGTCCCCACGGTCGCGTTCTCCTGGGCGTTCTTCGAGGAGTTCACGCTGGAGCCGGGGGAGTCCTTCGGCTACCGCTACCGGGTGGTGATCGCCGACGGGGACTGGGACCGCGACCGGATCGCCGCCCACCTGGAGGGACTGCCGTGGTGAGGGAACCGAAGGACGCGCTGCCCCACCCGCTGCCCGGGGCCGTCGGCCTGTCCCACCTCACGGCCTACGACTGGGAGGCCGCCGACGGCGTGTGCGGCGGCAGCCCGCATCTGCACCTGGTGTGCACCGAGGCGTACGTCGTCACCGGCGGCCGGGGCGCGGTACAGACCCTCAGCCCCGACGGTCACCGGGACATCCCGCTGGCGCCGGGCTCCGTCGCCTGGTTCACACCGGGCACCGTGCACCGCATGGTGCAGGGCGGCGACCTGCGCGTCACCGTGCTCATGCAGAACAGCGGCCTGCCGGAGGCCGGGGACGCCGTCTTCACCTTCCCGCCCGAGGTGCTCGCCGACCCGGAGCGGTACGCCGCCGCGGCCACGCTCCCGCAGGGCACCGGCCCGGAGACGGAGGCGGCGGCCCGGCGCCGCAGGGACCTCGCCGTCGAGGGCTACCTCCCGCTGCGCGAGGCCCTCGCCGCCGGCGACGACGGCCCCTACCGGGCCTTCCAGCGCGCCGCCGCCCGCCTGGTCCGCGACCGCGTGCCCGCCTGGCGCGAGCTGTGGCGCGCGGGCGCCCTCGCCACCGCCGAACGCACCGGCGCCCAGCTCGACGCGCTGGAGGCCGGCGACCCGGCCTATCTCGGCGAGGCGACCGCCTACGGGAGCGCGCCCACCCGGCTCGGCGGCTTCGGCATGTGCGGGCGCCGGGACGAGTACGCGCTGCCCGGGACCACACTGCCGTACCACACCGGCTGACCCCCTTACGGCAGCCCACGAGACGTCCGACCCGGCCTTGGCCCTCACCGCCGTCGACCTGCGGCGCACCTCGGCGGCGTGAGGCGGAGAACGCCGGAGACGACCGCGGTCGTCACAGAACCTCCGGCTCGAAGTCCCAGTACGGGCGGCTGCGGGCGCGGGCGGCGGCGGTACGCGGATGCTGCGGGCCCAGCGTGTCCTCCAGGTCCCACAGCGCCATCCGCTCGAACCCGTCGGCGTCCTTTCGTCGCCTGAGATCGCGCAGATCGGCGGCGTGGGCGATGCGAGCCGACAGGGTGAGCGGGTGGGCGGGGCCGAGGGCCTCGGTGGCGCGGGTGACGGTCTCCTTGCTGAGCGCGGCCGCGCCCTCGGTGTCACCGATGCCGTTGCGCAGGCCGGAGGCGTTGAGGGCACAGCCGAGGGCGTAGGGGTGGCTCTCCCCGAGGGCGGCGGTCAGGTCGGACAGCGCCTGCTCGGTCAGGGCGTACGCGGAGTCCCGCCGTCCGGTCCGCTCCAGGATCAGGGCATGGTTGGCGTGGACACCCGCGAGGAACGGATGCCCCGCGGGCAGGAGCCGCTCGTACCCGGACATGATCGACTCACTGGCGGTCCGGGCCCCGTGCAGATCGCCCTCCTCCCTGGCGAGACAACTCAGGGTTGCGGCGAAGGCCAGTGTGCCGGGGTGCTCCGCGCCCAGCCTGTCCCCGGCCACCCGGACCACCCGGTCCAGAACCTGCCTGGCCCCGGCGTGACCGCCGTGGTGGCGGCACAGGGCGAGGTTGTGCTCCGCCCGCAGCGTCTGCGGATGGTCCGCACCCAGCACCTCCCGGTGCTCGCGCGTGCTGACCGCCAGCGTGGACTCGGCGGCCTCGTACCGGCCCAGCAGGCGCAGGTCGGTCGCGTACGCGAGGTGGGCGGACAGCGTCAGGGGATGGCCGGGCCGCAGCTGTTGGCGCCGCCCCTCCAGCGATTCGCCGTCGCTCTCCAAGGCCTCCTCGTACCGGCCCAGCAGCCGCAGGCAGGAGCCGAGTCCGCCGAGGACATGCAGGGTCCGGGACTCCAGCGGACCGAGCTGGGCACGGTGGCTGCCGTACACCCACTGGCACAGCTCCAACGCCTCCTGCCAGCGGCCCAGGGCGCGCAGATCCGCGGCGAGATCCTCGGTCGCCCGCAGGTGGTAGGGATCCGGCAGTCCGCGCTCCGCCCGCAGCTGCTCCCGGGCCGCGCGGTCCATCGCGTGGACCCGCTCGTACCGGCCGCAGGCGCGCAGCAGACCGGTGGCGCCGTGGACGAGGTCCCACACCCACGGATGCGACGCGCCCAGCAGCTCCCGCACGGTGTCCAGGGCACGCTGGGCGAGCGCGGCTCCGGACTCGTACTCGCCGGCGAGGTACAGGTACTGGAAGCAGTTGAGCCTCAGCTCCTGCACCCTGATGTCCGAGACGTTGCTCAGGACGTCGGCGTACTCCAGGTGGGGGACGATCTCGGCGTAGGCGTCCCAGTGCCGGGTGTCCGCGGGCTTGCGGGGGTCGGCGGCGGTCAGCGCCCGGCGCGCCGCGCCGCCGAACTCCAGCCGGTCCGTCTCGGGCATGTCCCTGCGCACGAAGTCGTGCACCATGCGATGCAGATACAAGGACTCGCCGGGGTCCGCTCCGTCCTCAGCCGCCGCCTCGTGCGAGCCCTGGCGCACGACGGAGTACTGGTACAGGCGGTTGATCGCCCTGTTCAACCGTACGGGGTCGCCGAGGAGCGCGGCGAGCCGCTTGGACAGGGCCCCGACCGGCATCTCTCTCAGCAGCCGTACGGGGATGCGGCCGGGTGCGAAGAACGCGCACAGCCGGAGCAGGTCCACCGACTCCGGGTCGCTCTCGCGGAGCTTGTTCAGCTGGATCGCCCAGGCGGCCTCGAAGGGGAGGGGGTAGTCGGCGGACACCAGGGCCACGTCGCGGACGAAGCCCTCCTGCCCCTGGGCGAGGTAGTCGTCCACGGAGAGGCCCGAGGCGTTGAGCCAGCCCGCGACCTGGTCCAGCAGCAGCGGCAGGCCCTCCAGGGCCTCGGCCAGCCGATGCGCGACCCCCACCGTCAGCCCCGGGGCGCGGCGCCGTACGAAGGCGACCGACTCCTCCTGGTCGAGGACCCCGACCTCGAGCAGCGCGCTCTGGTGCTCACCCCACCCGGGACTGCGGGAGGTGATGAGCACGTGTCCGGGGCCGGTGGGCACCAGGTCCCCGATCAGGTCGGGGTCGTCGGCGCCGTCCAGGACCAGCAGCCAGCGGGAGTGCGGTGTCCCCCGGCGCAGCGCGTCACGCACCGCGCTCAGCCGCTCGCCGTACTCGGGGCCGGTGGACAGGCCGAGCTGCTGCGCGAGTTCGGCCAGCCGGTGCCGATACCCCACGCGGCTGTCGGCGTTGATCCACCACACGGCGTCGTACTCGGATCCGAACCGGTACACGTACTCGGTGGCGAGCTGGGTCTTGCCGACTCCCAGCATGCCGTACAGCGTCACCACGCCGGCGTGGGGACCGCTGCTCGTCAGCAGCCGGCGCGTCTCGTGCAGCAGCGGCTCACGGCCGGTGAACCGTGGGTTGCGGCGCGGCACGTTGTACCCCGGGGGCGACGCGTCGGGGGTCTCGGCCGGAGCGTCGACCACGGGAGCCTGGATGCCCGCGGGGATGTCCGGCGGGTTGTCCGCCGTGTCGGCGCTGGCGGGGGAGTTGTCCGCGGCGTTGTCCGAGGGGATGTCCGTGGCGTTGTCGAGCCGCAGTTCGTCGGCGAGGCGGTCCAGGCGGTCCGAGCCGCCGTCCAGGTACCGGGCGGCCTTGGCCAGCGCCTGGTCGATGTCCTCGGCGTCCGCGTCCAGGCGCTCGTGCCCGCTCGGCTCCGGGGTGACGACGACCGGGACCGGTCCGTCCTCGGCGGCGGCCGCGTGGCGGCGCAGCAGTTCCAGCTCGGCGGTGAGCGCACGGACCTGGTCGGCGGCCTCCTCGGCGAGGCGGTCCGCCCGCCGGCGTTCGGCTCTGGCCCGGTCCAGCTCGTGCTCGGCCTTGCGGCGCTGCTCCTCGCTGCGCTCCAGACGCTCGTGCACCTCCTGGACGAGGGGCTGCGTGACGTCGCCGCGCAGCCGCTCCCGCTCGGAGGCCAGCGTCTCGATGTCGCGGTGGAGTTTGTCCACCATCGCCAGCAGCAACAGCACCATCTGGTTGGCGTTGTTGCGCTCCCGCTCCAGCTCGGCGACCCGCTCCATGGCGCGTAACAGCTTGTCCGACACCGCCAGGGAATGCCGCTGTACGACGATGAGTTCGCCGGCGATGCCGCCGTCACCGGCGGGCGCGGCCTGCCGGTGCGGCTGCTGCCGGGGCACCTGGCCGTTCCTGACGGCCCGCGCCTGGTCCAGCAGACGCTGCCGCTCGGCGGCGTCGGCCGAGCACACGTCGGCGACCGCCTCCACGAAGTCGTTGTCCAGGCCGACGCCGGCCAGCCGGTCCGCCACGGTGGTCCGGCTCGGCACCCGCCCGGTGGTGAAGTGTTCGGGCGTCAGCCGGTTTCGCAGATCATCGACCCGGAGGTTCGCGCCGTCGAGCCAGCCGCGCAGCAACTGTGCCAGGGCGTCGGCCTGCCGGTCCGGGCCTTTCAGCGGTCCCCACGGGCGGGTGCGTCGGCGTCCCTCGACCAACGTGCGGCTCCTCGACTCCCGTGTGGACGACAGGGCTTGTCCGCCTTGTCCGGGCCTTGTCCGGCCGGGCGGCCGGACAAGTAGACCACTCCGTCTCAGCAGCCGCAGCCTGGTCGGCACATCCCGTCACCGCGTTCCGGTTCTTCTCCGGCATGTGGTGGAGCCCGTCCCTGAAGGAGACCGTACCGATGCCCGACTTCCTGCGGCACACCGCCGAACTCCTGGCGCACGGACTGCTGACCGAGCTGCCCGCCCAGCTGGTCACCGCGGCCGTCGTCACCGGCACGGCGGGAGCGGTGCGCGCCTGGCGCCGGCGCCGCGCAGCACGTCCCGAGCAGCCGGCTGTCCGCGACCACGGCGACCGGGCTCCCGCCGGCGGCACCGAGGACGGCACGACCTGAGCCGTCCTGACGGGCCCTCGGCCATGGCAGAGCCCGGCACAACAGGGCCGCGGGGCCGGGACCGCTGCTGTCGAGCAGCCCGTCACCGAGGAACGGGCCTCGTGCCGGAGGGCGGGCAGTGCCGGCGCCACCGGCGCGCCGCCCAGCGCGGTGCCGAGCACGGTTCTCCGGGTGACGGGTCCATTCGGCCGACTGAACAGTGACGCATCCGACGTATCGAGGATCGCGGACTGCGATGTCGGGGATATCGGTCGTGCTGACCGCCGGGCGGCCCGGGCGACGCAGGACGTGAACGGCGCTCGTTTCCCAGCCCCTTGACGTGTACCTGGTCCGTACCTATGGTCTCGGACAACTCACCCGTTCAACGAGCCGCATGGCGTTCATATATGAGGACGGATCAGATGCGCGACACACCCGCCCGGCGCCGCCTCAAGCCCCTGCGTTCCGCTCTCGCTCTCACGGCCGCCGTCACCCTGCTCGGCGCCGGACTGCTCTCCTGGCCCGGCACCCAGCGGGCGGAGGCGGCGCCCGCGGCCTTCACCCACCCCGGCGTCACCGTCTCCCGCGCCCAACTCGACTTCGTCCGCGGCAAGGTGCTCGCCGGCGCCCAGCCCTGGAAGAGCGCGTACGACCAGATGATGGCGAGCAAGTACGCGAGCCTCAGCCGCACACCCAAACCCCGCGCCGTGGTCGAGTGCGGTTCGTACTCCAACCCCAACTACGGCTGCACCGACGAACGCGAGGACGCCATCGCGGCCTACACCGACGCCCTCGCCTGGTACATCACCCGCGACGAGCGCTACGCCAAGAAGGCGATCGAGCTGATGGACGCCTGGTCCGCCCTGCTCCGGGACCACACCAACAGCAACGCGCCGCTGCAGACGGGCTGGGCGGGCTCCTCCTGGCCGAAGGCCGCCGAGATCATCAAGTACACGTACACCGGCACCTGGGCCGACTCCGGGCGCTTCGCGACCATGCTCCGCAACGTCTATCTGCCCGAGGTCATCAACGGCTCGAACTCCAACGGCAACTGGGAGCTGTCGATGATGGAGGCGGCCGTCGGCATCTCCGTCTTCCTGGAGGACAAGGCGTCGTACGACACGGCCATGGCCAAGTTCCGCACCCGCACCGCCGCCTACGTGTACCTCGCCTCCGACGGCGACCTGCCGAAGACGGTACCGAGCCAGAACCTCGACACCCGCGACAAGATCGTCTCCTATTGGCAGGGCCAGTCCACCTTCGTCACCGGCCTCACCCAGGAGACCTGCCGCGACTTCACCCACACCGGGTACGGCATCTCCGCCATCTCCCATGTCGCCGAGACCAGCCGGATCCAGGGCCAGGACCTGTACGGCACCGACGTCGGCGAGCGACTGCGGCAGGCACTCGGCTTCCAGTCCAAGTACGAACTGGGCGCCGCCGTTCCGAGCTGGCTGTGCGGCGGGTCCGTCAAGCGGGGGCTGGGCCCGGTCACCGAGGTCGGCTACAACGCCCTGCACAACCGCCTGGGCATCGCCATGACCAACACCCAGACCCTGACCGGACAGAACCGCCCGGCCGGCAGCAACAACCTCTTCGTCGCTTGGGAGACCCTCACCCACGGGGACAACCCGAACTGATCCCGCGCGAGGCCGGACCGGACCGGCGCCCGGGTCGTCGCAGGCTCACGGCGGCCCGGGCGCGCCGGACCGCCGACCGGACTCACAGCCTGACCACGGCCATCCACAGGTCCAGGTCGGAGAGCATCAGCCGGCCGGGGCGCTGGCCGGCGGTGTCCGGGACGGCCGCGCGCACCAGAGGCTGCTCGCCCTTCTCCACGGTGACCTTCGCGCCGTCGTACCGTGGCGATGTGTCACGGACGACCGAGCGCAGCTTGGCCGACAGGCGCCGAGCAGTTCCCTCGTCCTTCACCACGACGCAGAGCACCTCGGTGTTCTTGCCTGTCGAGTCGGCCTGTTGGCCCAGTGCCGACAGCCGTACCGGCTTGGTGGCCGTGAGCGGGTTGAAGTCGGCCCGGTAGACGTCGTCGCCCAGACACGCGACTGCGCGCCGGTATTCCTCGATGTCGGCCAGCGAAGCGCCTTTGCCCGGGTGGACGGCCGACAGGGGGGTGCCCGGGGTCGTGTAGGAGATGGTGTCCTTCGAGACCTGCAAGGCCACTCCCTTGGTGGGGGAACGTGTCCAGGTCTGCCTGCCGTCCTGCTCGCTGCGGGCGTAGCCGTTCGCCTTCAGGGACGCGGTGATGGCCGCCGCGTCGAACGACCCCTCCCAGTGGCCCGCCCCCTTGGCGTCGATCGCGGTGTCGATCTGCTCGGCCTTCAGGTGGCCGGCCCACGGGCCGGGGTCGTACGCGTTCAGCAGGCTGCTGCTCGGCTGCCCGACGGCGGCGAACCGCTTCCCGCCCTCCTTGCTCAGCCTGCGTACCGCGGCGGCGTCGAGATAGGTCACCTGCCCCTTGCCGCTGTCGCCGCCCAAGGCGCCCAGCCCCTTCAGCACCGGGGAACCGCCGTCGCCTTCGCCGTGTCCGGAGCCGGCGGAACAGCCGGCGACGCCGAGCAGGCAGACGGCAACGAGAGCAGCGGTGCCGGCGACGGAACTGCGGGTTGCTGTGGACATGCCGGGCAGCCTAGCGGCTCGGACGCCGCCGGAAGTGTCCGGCCGGCAGGCGTCGCGCCCGCAGTGCGCCGCCGCGCTGAGGGGTGAGGCCGAAGGGTCAACCGGCCTGGGAGGGCCCGCCGTTGCCGCGTACGCGGCGCCGGACCAGTGGTCCGGACGCGGTCCGCTGTCCCTGCTCGATCTGCCCGGCGAACGCCTGCAGCGCGGCCGAGCTGTTCGGCGGCAGGACCGCCATCAGTCCGTGCTCCTGCGCCTCGGCCAGCGTGTCCGCGGCCTCGCTGCCCTCCGGGGCGAGCACCAGACGCACATGCCCGTCACCGGAGCCGCGCCGGTCCACCGGCACCACGGCGCCATGGGTGCCGTCGGGCAGGGTCACCCACAGCTGGAAGTCGTCGTACCGGAAGAAGTCCGCGCCCTTCACGGGCCACGGGTAATGGTGCTCACCGGGCACCTTCGGCAGGATTCCCTGGTGGTTCCCGCGGCTCATCGGCACGCACGCGTTGAACAAGGAGTCGGTCCACGCCTCGACGCCGTCGGCGTCCGTGACCGGCGTGCGGAGCAGCTCCTCGGCCTCCTCGTAGCCCAGTTCCGCCAGGGCGGGGAGCGTGTCCGGGAAGGCCGCGACGAGTTCGGCCGCGTCCCGGCGCAGCCGGTCGATCTTGGGCGGCTCGGCGCAGAACTGCATGCTCCACTCGATGCCCACACGGGCCCGGTACATCCGCCAGCCGCCCGCCGTCCGCACCCACAGGCTGCCCCCGTGGTGCATCTCCCAGCGCTCGGGCGGCACGGGCCGGGGTCCGTAGGGCAGGTCCGCGTCGTCCATCTCGTCCAGGATCCGGTGCGCCGTCCGCTTCGCGGCCTGGAAGAACGGCGACTCGAAACGCTTCGGATGCTTGACCAGCCGGATCCTCCAGGGATGGCTCTCGGAGAGGACGCCGCCCGGTTCGACCGTGTCGGGCGTCCGGCCTCCGGCGACGGTGCCGGCGCGGGTCATGATGCCCTCCTCGTGCCGCCCGCGGCCCGGGTACGGCCCGCGGTGCCGAGTGCCCCCTGTGACCATCGTGCGCCTTGGGACGGGAGTGTGCGAACGCAGCCACCGACGTGAACCGCCCTGCCGTCACCGTCCGGTCCTACGGTCGTGTACAGGGCGTGCACGGGTGAGGGCGGACAGCGGCAACCGGACTGACAACGCCCGGACGGGCGGCTGCGGTTCGGATGCCAGTGGGTAGCGTGACGGTGTGATGGTGGGCACCGAAGAGACCCGGCTGGTCGTGCTGCGCGGCAACAGCGCCTCGGGGAAGTCGTCCGTCGCGGCCGGTGTCCGCGAACGGTTCGGCCGCGGCCTGGCCCTGGTCGGACAGGACAATCTGCGCCGCGTCGTGCTCCGTGAACGGGACCGCCCCGGAGCCGCCAACATCGGCCTGATCGACCTCACGGCCCGCTACGCCCTGAACGCCGGATTCCACGTCGTCGTGGAGGGCATCCTCTACGCCGCCCACTACGGCGACATGCTCGCCCGCCTGCGCGCCGACCACCGCGGACCGACCCACGGCTACTACCTGGACGTCCCGTTCGAGGAGACCCTCGCCCGCCACGCCACCAAGCCGCAGGCGGTCGACGTCGGCGAGGCGGAGCTGCGCGCGTGGTACCGGCCCCTCGACCTGTTGCCCGGCGCAGTCGAGACCGTGATCGGAGCCGGCAGCTCCCTGCGGGAGACCGTCGACCGCGTCATGTCCGACACCGGACTGCACGGGCTTTCGCCGCGGGAATCGTGACCGGCACACGCGCGGGGACAGCGGCATGGGGTCCCAAGACAGCCGCATGGCCCGAGCCATGTGGCCGGGCCATGCGCTGCTCGTCTCCGTGTGTCTGTCTGCGTCTGTCCGCGTCTGTCCGCGCGAAGCGACTCCCGCGGGGTCAGAGCGGTGTCGGCCCCCCGCCACCCGGCTTGATCCGGCCGCGCCATCCGCCGGACTCCGCGCCGCGCTCCTCGATGAACTGCTTGAACCGCTTCATGTCACCCTTGACGCGCCGGTCGATCGTGCCGAGCAGATCCGCGGTCCGCTCCACGGCTCCGCTGGGTTCGACGTCCATCACCAGCTCGACCTTGGTGTGGGAGTCGTCCACACGCTCGAAGCGCACTGTCCCCTTCTGGTTGGTGTCGCCGCTGGTGGTGCGCCAGGTGATGCGTTCGTCGGGCAGCTGGTCGATGATCTCGGTGTCGAACTCCCGCCGTACTCCGCCGATCTTCGTGGTCCAGTGGTTGTGCCGGTCGTCCAGTTGCCTGACCTCCTCGACGCCTTCCATGAAGTTCGGGAACTCCTCGAACTGCGTCCACTGGTTGTAGGCGGTGTGGAGCGGAACCTCGACTTCCACTGCTTCCCTGACGGTGCTCATCTCAGCGCCTCCGTAGTCAGTGCTTGGCTGCACCCGGCGAGTACCCGGGGGACCGGCGGTTATGAGCGCCGGTGTGACCCCGCCCGACCCCCTCTCCCGTAGGGCGAGTGATCCGCTACGCTGAGTGAGGGGCGCCTTCGGTCGCGCCCCGGAAAGGGGGGCGGATCCAGCCAGCGCCCCCCACTTCCGGCCACCGCGCTGACGTGGTGTTTTACAGTGGCTGCCACCAGTTCCGGCGACAGGACCTGTGAGGTATTCGCGATCATGCCGTCTGAGACCTTTGAGTTTCAGGTAGAGGCCCGTCAGCTGCTCCAGCTGATGATTCACTCGGTCTACTCGAACAAGGACGTCTTCCTGCGGGAGCTCGTGTCCAACGCCTCCGACGCGCTGGACAAGCTGCGCCTGGAGAAGCTGTGGGACGACTCGCTCGACGCCGACGTGTCCGACCTGCACATCGAGATCGACATCGACAAGGAGGCCCGTACCCTCACCGTGCGGGACAACGGTGTCGGGATGTCGTACGACGAGGTCGGGCAGCTCATCGGCACGATCGCCAACTCGGGCACCGCGAAGTTCCTGCAGGAGCTGAGGGACGCCAAGGACAAGGCCGGGGAGGAGGGGCTCATCGGCCAGTTCGGTGTCGGTTTCTACTCCGGCTTCATGGTGGCGGACGAGGTCACCCTGCTCACCCGGCGCGCCGGCGAGACCCAGGGCACCCGCTGGACCTCGCGCGGCGAGGGCACGTACACGCTGGAGACGGTCGACAACGCTCCGCAGGGCACCTCGGTCACGCTCCACCTCAAGCCGGCCGACCCGGAGAACCAGCTCCACGACTACACCTCCCCGTGGAAGATCAGGGAGATCATCAAGCGGTACTCGGACTTCATCACCTGGCCCATCCGGATGGTGCCCGAGAAGTCCGGCGACAGCGACGAGGCGCCCGAGCCCGAGACGCTCAACTCCATGAAGGCGTTGTGGGCGCGGCCGCGCGACGAGGTGTCCGACGACGAGTACCACGAGTTGTACAAGCACATCGGCCACGACTGGCGCGACCCGCTGGAGACGATCCGGCTCCAGGCGGAGGGCACCTTCGAGTACCAGGCCCTGCTCTTCCTCCCCGCGCACGCCCCCCACGACCTGTTCGCCCGCGACTTCAAGCGCGGTGTGCAGCTCTACGTCAAGCGCGTGTTCATCATGGACGACTGCGAGGCGCTGCTGCCGCCGTACCTCCGCTTCGTCAAGGGCGTGGTCGACGCGGCGGACCTGTCGCTCAACGTGTCCCGCGAGATCCTCCAGCAGGACCGCCACATCGAGATGATGCGGCGACGGCTGACGAAGAAGGTCCTGTCCACGGTCAAGGACATGATGGCCAAGGACCGGGAGAGGTACGGCACGTTCTGGCGGGAGTTCGGCACGGTCCTGAAGGAGGGACTGGTCACCGACTCCGAGAACCGTGACGCCATCCTCGCCGTCGCCTCGTTCGCCAGCACGCACCACGACACCGAGCCGACCACCCTCAAGGGTTACGTGGAGCGGATGAAGGACGGTCAGGAGGACATCTACTACCTGACCGGCGAGTCCCGGCAGAGCATCGAGAACTCCCCGCACATGGAGGCGTTCCGGGAGCGGGGCATCGAGGTGCTGCTGCTCACCGACCCGGTGGACGAGGTGTGGGCGGATGCCGTCGGCGAGTACGAGGGCAAGAAGCTGCGCTCCGTCGCCAAGGGCCAGATCGACCTCGACGCGAAGGACGAGGACACCTCCGACGAGGAGCGCGAGAAGCAGACCGAGGACTACGCCGGGCTGCTCGGCTGGATGAAGGAGCAGCTCGACGAGGACATCAAGGAGGTGCGCCTGTCCTCCCGCCTCACCGTCTCCCCGGCCTGCGTGGTCTCCGACGCGCACGACCTGACCCCGGCCCTGGAGAACATGTACCGCGCCATGGGCCAGGAGGTGCCCCGCGCCAAGCGGATCCTGGAACTCAACCCGGACCACCAGCTGGTCAAGGGCCTCAACCAGGCGTACAAGGAGCGCGAGGACCGCACGGAACTCGCCGAGACCGCCGAGCTCCTGCACGGCCTGGCGGTGCTCGCCGAGGGCGGCCAGCCGAAGGAACCGGCCCGCTTCGTCAAGCTGATGGCGGACCGCCTGGAACGCGCGCTGTAACCCGGCCCGCCGGGCGCCGACGTCCCGCCCGGGGCACACCCCCGGGCGGGACGGGTGCGCGAGCCGTCCGCCGGGGACCTGGTAGGGTCCGCAGCCGCATCCGGGCCGCCGGCTCCCTATCGGCCGGCCCGTCCGTGGACAGGCAGGCGAGGTTCTTTCATGTGGGTGGACTCCCTTCTCCGGGTCACAGACCGTGAGGCGCGGGACGCCGCACAGCCCTGGGCGGAGATCGAAGCCGCGCTGGGGACGGAACTGCCCGCTGACTACAAGGAGTTGTGCCAGGCGTTCGGTGCCGGCGAGTTCTCGCAGGTGGTGTCGGTGCTGTGTGCCGATGAGACCCGCGTGGCGGACCTGCTGAGGACGTGGCGCGTGCTGCTGGAGAACGACGACCGTGCGGAGGGCGCGTTCGCGCCCTATCCGATCCATGTGCCCGGAACGACGGGGGGCCTGATCCCCTGGGGGATCTCGCGTGCGGCCGACAGCTTCTTCTGGCAGGTCACGGACGGCTCGGCGGACACATGGCCGGTCCTCGCCAAGATGGAGGACAGCGAGTCCTGGGACCGTTACGAGATGCCCGCGACGGAGTTCCTGTACCGGATCCTCACCGACCCCCGGTTCCGGCCCTACACCATCGCCGACTCCGTGCCCGAGCCGTTCTTCGAGCCCACCTGAGCGGCCGGAGTCGCAAGGGGGCCGCGTACGGCAGAGGCCGGCGCCCCAGGGCTGCCGGCGAGCGAAGAGGACAGCGCCGGGCGTGCTCGTGTCGGGGTCGAGCAACAGGTGGGCCCCGACCGTGAACCCGGCGGCCCGCAGCAGCTCCGAGGCCTGGCCGGACCGGCGGTGGTGGACGCGCCGGTTCCGCCCGGCGCGCCCGCTCGAGTCTTCCGTGAAGACGTGCATTGGCATGGACCTGGCGGGCGGGGACGGCTAGGCTCTGCCCCGCCACGCATGAGAGCGCTCTCAGACATCGGCTGTTCCACCCCACCCCTGGAACGACGAAGGGCAACTCCCGTGAGACGCAGACGACTTACGCATGCCGCGCTGGCCACGCTCCTGCTCCTCGGCGGCCTGAGCGCAGCGGGAACGATCCCCGCGGCGGCGACCGGCTCCACGCCGACCACCGGATCCACCGGCTCCACTCCGTCGGCCGAATCCGCTGGGTCCGCCGAATCCACCGGATCCACCGCGTCCGCCAAGCCCGCCTCCGACGGACTCCTGGCCGCCATGCAGCGCGACCTCGGCCTCACGCGGCACCAGGCCGAGGCGCGGATCGCGGCCGAGCGGGCCGCCGCGGCGCTCGCTCCGAGGATGCGCCAGGCGGCCGGCGAGGCCTACGCGGGCTCCTGGTTCGACCCCGCGCGGGGGCGCCTGGTGGTGGCGCTCACCTCGGACGCCTCGACGGGCGCCCGCCGCGCGATCAGGGCGGCCGGGGCCGAAATCCGTACGGCCGTCCACACGGCCCGGCAACTGGACGCCGTCAAGGCGCGCATCGACCGGCTGTCCGCCCCGCCGGGGGTCAGCGGCTGGCACGTCGATCCGGTGGCGAACACGGTGGTCGTCGACATCGTACGCGACCGCTCTGACAACGATGTCCGACGCTTCGTGTCCCGCGCTCGCGAGGAGGGCCCCGTCACCGTCAGGACCGTCTCAGCCACGCCACGGACCTTCGCCGCGGGAACGGTCGGCGGTGACCCCTACTACACGGGCAACGTCCGCTGCTCCATAGGCTTTTCGGTGTACGGCGGCTTCGTGACCGCCGGGCACTGCGGCCGGCCCGGCGCCGGCGTCAACGGCTGGGACGGCTCCTACATCGGCACCTTCCAGGGCTCGTCGTTCCCGGACAACGACTACGCCTGGGTGAGCGTGGGCAGCGGCTGGTGGACGGTCCCGGTGGTGCTGGGCTGGGGCACGGTGCCCGACCAGCTCGTGCGCGGCTCGGCCGTGGCGCCCGTGGGGTCCTCCGTCTGCCGCTCGGGATCCACGTCGCACTGGCACTGCGGGACGGTGCTGGCGACGAACGAGACCGTCAACTACAGCGAGGGCGCGGTGCACCAGCTGACGAAGACCAGCGCCTGCGCCGAGCCCGGGGACTCCGGGGGTTCCTTCATCACCGGGGACCAGGCCCAGGGCGTCACCTCGGGCGGCTGGGGCAACTGCGCCGGCGGCGGCGAGACCTGGTTCCAGCCGGTCAACGAGATCCTCAACCGGTACGGCCTGACCCTGCACACGTACACCGGCTGACCACGGACCCGTCCGGAACACACCTGGAGCAGACACCGTGCTGAGACCCCCACCCCGCAGGGCCCTCCCGCCGGACCGGCCGAGACAGGCCTTACGGCACCTGCGGCACCTCCTGGCCGCCCTCGTGGTGACGACGCTGACCGTCACCACCCTCCTCGCCGCGGGGGCGTCCCCCTCACGAGCCGCCGTGCCCTGGACATCCGAACCGGCGCCGATGTCCACTCCCTGGACCGATCAGGTGCCCGTGGACCACCCCCTGCCGGAGTACCCCCGCCCGCAGCTCACCCGGTCCGACTGGGCCGGCCTCAACGGCATCTGGGACTTCGCCGTCACCTCCCGCGACGCCCCGCGGCCGACGACGTTCGGCGAGCGGATCCGCGTACCGTTCGTGCCCGAGTCCGCGCTCTCCGGCATCCAGCGCAAGATCACCGGCAACGACCGGCTCTGGTACAAGCGCACCTTCACCGTGCCCGCCGGCTGGGACGGCCGGCGGGTCCAGCTCAACTTCGGTGCCTCCGACTGGGAGACGACCGTCTGGATCAACGGCCGGCAGGCGGGCGCCGTGCACCGCGGCGGCTACGACGCCTTCACGTACGACATCACGCCCCTGCTGAACCGCGGCACCAACACCGTCCTCGTCTCGGTGTACGACCCGACGGAGGCCGGCGGCCAGGCCATCGGCAAGCAGCGCGTCCAGGACGTCACCCCGCACGCCGGCCACAGCATCGTCTACACCGCCTCGTCGGGCATCTGGCAGACCGTCTGGCTGGAGCCGACGCCGACGGCACACATCACCCGGCTCGACATGGTCCCGCACCTGGAGGACGGCACCCTGCGCGTGACCGTGCGCGGCAGCGGAACCGCCGGCGCCGCCGTCAGGGTCACCGTCTCCAGCGGTGGTACGACGGTCGCGAGCGCCACCGGCACGGTCGGCACCGAACTCTCCGTCCGGGTGCCCGACGCCCACCTGTGGTCGCCGGACGACCCCTTCCTGTACGACGTCACGGCCCAGCTGACCGGCAGCCCCGGCGGCGACAGGGTCGGCAGCTACGCCGGTATGCGCTCGATCGCCGTCAAGGACGTGAACGGCGTCCGCCGGCCGGTCCTGAACGGACGGTTCGTCTTCCAGACCGGCACCCTGGACCAGGGCTACTGGCCGGACGGCATCCACACCGCGCCCACCGACGCGGCACTCAGGTTCGACGTGCAGAAACACAAGGATCTAGGCTTCAACATGGTCCGCAAACACATCAAGGTGGAACCGCAGCGCTGGTTCTACTGGGCGGACCGGCTCGGGCTGCTGGTGTGGCAGGACATGCCGTCCATGGACAGCGGCAAGACCCCGGACAACGCGGCCCGCACCCAGTGGGAGAGCGAGTACCGCGCCCTCATCGACCAGCACCGCAGCTCGCCCGCGCTCATCCAGTGGGTCGACCAGAACGAGGGCTGGGGCCAGTACGACCAGGCACGCGTCGCGGACATGGTCAAGGCCTACGACCCCTCGCGCCTCGTGGACAACATGAGCGGCGTCAACTGCTGCGGCGCCCGGGACGGCGGCAACGGCGACGTGATCGACAACCACAACTACGTCGGACCGGGCAACACTCCGACGGAGCCGGCGCGCGCCTCGGTGCTGGGGGAGTACGGCGGACTCGGCTACCGGATCACCGGCCACGAGTGGTACCCGGGCGGCGGATTCAGCTACGAGGACCAGCCGAGCCTGTCCGCCCTGGACGACCGCCTCGTCGGGCTGCTCGACGGCATCCGCGAGAACGCCATGCCCGCCGGCGGCCTGTCCGCCTCCGTCTACACGCAGAACACCGACGTCGAGAACGAGACCAACGGCCTGATGACCTACGACCGCCGGGTGGTCAAGGTGGACGAGGCCCGCGTCCGCGCGGCCAACCAGGCGCTCATCGCCGCCTCCCGCGGCATCGGCCCGCCGGTGCGACTACCCCTGGAGGAGTACGTCTCGCTCCGCGTCACCACGCCCGGCCACACCGATCGCTACATCCGTCACCACGACGGGCTCGGCTACACCGCGGTGGTCGACCCCGCAAGCAGTGACCTGCTGAAGCAGGACGCCACCTGGAAGGTGCGGCCGGGACTCGCGAACAAGCTCTGCTACTCCTTCGAGTCGCGCAACTACCCCGGTGAATACCTGCGGCACCGCGACTTCCGGGTCCGCCGCGAGGCGGGCGACGACTCCGCCCTGTACCAGGCCGACGCCACCTGGTGTCCCGTCCAGGGCGACGGCGGCATCAGACTGTCCGCGGCCGGCTTCCCCGGCCAGTACCTGCGGCACATCAACGCCGAACTCTGGCTGGCCCGGTCCGGAGGGACACACAGCTGGGACGATCCAAACCTCTTCACCGAGGACACCACCTGGTCCGTCGGGGCTCCCTGGGCTCCCTGAGCGGTCAGCGGCGTACTCCGCGCCGAGTATGCCGGGTTACTCCAGCGGCCAGACGGCAACACAGGCCTGCTCCGGCACCGTGTCGTACATGAAGCTGAGCCGACCCGCGCGCCGGGCTTTCCTCGTCGTCCATGTGGCCGCCTCCGCGAGCTGGCTCGGGCTCACGCTCGGGCTGCTCGCTCTCGCCGTCACCGCCACCACGACCGGATCGGCGGTGACGGCCGAGGCATCCGTCCGAGCGATGAAGCTCTTCGCGGACTGGCTGCTGCTCCCCCTCGCGTTCCTCACCTTCCTCAGCGGAGTCCTGCTGTCCGTGGGCACGCCCTGGGGACTGGCCCGCCACCGGTGGGTCGCCACGAAGTTCTGGCTGACCCTCGCCGCCACCGCCGCCACGGCGTTCGCCCTGCGCCCGGGGCTGAACTCCGCGCTCGCGGACACGGCGGCGGGCGGACCACCGCCCGGCCCCGGCGACCTCCTCCCGGGCCCGATCGTCTCCCTGTGCGCCTACCTCTTCATGACGGCGATCTCCGTCCTCAAGCCCTGGGGCCTCACCAGGCGCGGCAGAAACCACCGCACCGCCTCCCGTACACCGGCAGCGGCACCGGCCGAGCACGCAGGCAGCAGCCGCTGAACAGGCCTGTCGGCGGCCGGCGAAGGGGGCGTTGTCAGTGGGGCCGGATACCGTGACGGACATCTGATCAAGCTAGCGATCCCGCCCGGGATCGGTGCAGGAGGGGTTGTGCGGCGCACGGAGTCGGTCGGGGTGGGGTCGGCGCAGGAGGAGGCCGAGGGGGAGGCTCTCGCGGCCGCCGGACAGCCGGCGGAGGCGGAGGAGGCGCCGGTCGAGCTGCCCGACGAGGAGACGTTCCGGATGCCGGCCGCCTGGCGGCGGCTGGTGTATCCGCGGCGGGGCGGGATCGAGCGCGGCGTGGCCGGGCCGCACCCCGAGGCCGAGCAGCGGACGGCGTTCCGGCTGCACGAGGAGGCAGACTGGATCGAGGCGATGCTCAGCGCCCCGAAGAGCCATCCGCGGATCGTCCAGGCCACCCGGGACCACCTGGGCGGTCGTCACAACCCGCTGGGCGCCGCGGTGATCGCGTCGCTGACCTTCCACTGGCAGTACCCGGACGGCATCTACGTCGACGCCTGGGTCCGCGCGCACGGCCTGGCGTTCGCCGCGCAGGCGGTGGTGGAGTACTTCGACGTCGAGCCGCACTACCACCAGAGCGGCACCCGCCGCGAAGACCCCTGGCTCGGCTTCCGCAGCGGCGCGACCACAGGCGCCCACTGGGCGCGGTCGAAGTTCGCCGACCGCGTACGCGCCCTGCTGTCCGTGGCCGACGAGGACACCTACCGGGAGACGGTCGCCGCGCTGGCCGGCTGCCGGACCGGCGTACGCCGCCGCATCGTCGTGTCCTACCTGCTCCCGACCGAGCAGGAGTGGGTCGACGAGTGCTGCGTCGACGTCCCGCAGGCCGACGAGCTGCTGCGCGCGATGCTGCTGTGCTCGCTGAACTCCCCGGAACAGCTGAAGCACTTCGGCCGCCGGGCGGGCCTGGGCTGGAACGGCTGGACGACGGCGCTCGTCGCCACCCTCGCCGAGGGCACCGGCACGGCCTTCGCCCCGCTCCTCGACGAGGCCCTCGACCGGGCCTACAACTCCGAGCAGACCAAGAGCTTCGCGAACGCCCTGGGCGAGCTGCCGACGGACGAGGCGTTCCAGCTGCTCCTGGACCGCATCGCGGACAAGCACGTCCGCCCGCACCTGCTGGACGCGATGCGCCGGTACCCGGTGCGCGCCCTGCGCCTGCTCGGCGCGGAGGCGACCGGCTCCGGCAAGAACGCGTCCATGGCCGGGCAGCTGCTCGTCTCGCACGTCCTCGCGCACACCGGCCCCGCCGCGGCCGTGCTGCCCGATCTGCCCGCCGAGGTCGCCGCCCTCGTGACGCCTCACCTCACCCGCACCGACCGGGTCGCCGAGGCTCCCGCCGAGGCGCTGCCCGCGCTGCTGGTCAGCCCGCCGTGGGCAGGCAAGCGCACGGTCCGCAAGGCGCGTGTGGCCGCCGAGGCCCCCGTGGCCCCGGAGCCGCGGGTGGTGTGGCAGCCGGGCGAGCAGGAGGCCTGGGGCAAGGCCGACACCTGGTACGGCAGGTGGCGCGTCGACTACGACTGGTCCAAAGAGATCGAGTACCTGAAGCAGACCGGGCAGCTCGCGAGCTTCCACCACGTGCGCCTGTTCGTCCACGGCCCCGAGGACGTCGTCCGGCCGCTGCTCGCCGACTGCGCCCCCGACGACTACTGGGACGGCGAGACGGTGCTGAAGCCGGTCGCCGCCAAGCACGCGCTGGCGGCCCTGCCGCTGATGCGGCGGGCCGCCGCCCGGCATCCGAGCACCCTGGGGATGCTGGTGCTGCCGTACCAGGACGTCGAGGTCGCCGCGCTGGTGTGCGACTGGCTGGACCGGCTGAAGTCCGCCGACGCCACCGCCCGCGCCTGGCTGGCCCGGCACGGACTGGACGCGGTGCCCTTCCTCGTCCCGCACGCGGTGGGGCCGGCCGGCACGGTCCGGCGCGGTGCGGAGAAGGCGCTGCGGCTGCTGGCGGCCGCCCACTCAGGCGCGGCGGTCACCGCGGCCGTCGCCGGGTGCGGGGCGGAGGCGGCGGCCATCGTGGAGGAGACGCTGGCCGTCGACCCGCTGGTCAGCGCCCTGCCCGCGCGCCTGCCGGCGGTCGGCGCCTGGGCGGACCCGGCGCTGCTGCCGCAGATCCTGCTCACCGAGGGCGGCGCCCTGCCCGCAGACGCCGTCCGCAACGCCCTGATGGTGCTGGCGCTGTCCAAGCCCGGCGAGGTCTACCCGGGCGTGGAGGTGCTGAGGGCGCACTGCACCGCCGACTCCCTAGCCGGTTTCGCCTGGGGCCTGTTCGAGCAGTGGCGGCTGGCCGGCATGCCGCCCAAGGAGAACTGGGCGCTGCACGCGCTCGGCTGGCTCGGCGACGACGACACCGTGCGCCGGCTCACCCCCGTCGTGCGGGCCTGGCCCGGTGAGGGCGGCCACCAGCGTGCCGTGGAGGGGCTGACCGTGCTCGCGACGATCGGCACCGACGTCGCGCTGATGCATCTGCACGGCATCGCCCAGCGCGTCCCGTTCAAGGCGCTCAAGCTGCGCGCCCAGGAGAAGATCGCCGAGGTCGCCGAGGGCCTGGGCCTGACCGGCGAGCAGCTCGGGGACCGGCTCGTGCCCGACTTGGGCCTCGACGCGGACGGCAGCACCGTCATCGACTACGGCCCCCGGCAGTTCACCGTGGGCTTCGACGAGCAGCTGCGCCCCTACGTCCGGGACGCCGACGGCAAGCAGCGCAAGGCGCTGCCCGCGCCCGGCGTCAAGGACGACCCGGAGCTGGCCCCGGCCGAGCGCAAGCGGTTCGCCGCGCTGAAGAAGGACGTCCGCACCGTCGCGAGCGACCAGGTGCGGCGTCTGGAGGCCGCGATGGTGAACCAGCGCACCTGGACCGGCGCGGAGTTCCAGGAGCTGTTCGTCGCCCACCCGCTGGTGTGGCACCTGGTCCGCCGCCTGGTCTGGATCAGCGGCACCGGCGATACCGCGACGGCCTTCCGGGTGGCCGAGGACCGCACCTTCGCCGACGTCCACGACGACGAGCTGACGCTGCCCGAGGAGGCGTCGGTCCGCGTGGCGCACCCGCTGCACCTGGCGGACGACCTGGACGCGTGGTCGGAGCTGTTCGCCGACTACGAGATCCTCCAGCCCTTCCCGCAGCTGGGCCGGGCCGTGCACGCGCTGACCGAGGAGGAGGCCGCCGGGCACCGGCTGACCCGGTTCGAGGGCGCGACGGTGCCGGTCGGCAAGCTGCTCGGCCTCACCAAGCGGGGCTGGGAGCGCGGCGAACCGCAGGACGCGGGCGTGGAACGCTGGTTCCACCGGCGTATAGACGACGACCGCTACGTGGTCATCGGACTGAACGAGGGCATCGCCGTGGGCGCGCTCGACGTGTTCCCCGACCAGACCTTCGAGAACGTCTGGCTCGACTCCACACCGGGCGACTACTGGCCCCGCCGCGCGTACCCGCTGCGGTTCGGCGACCTCGACCCGGTCATCGCCTCCGAGATCCTCGCCGACCTCACCGAGGTGACCGCCAAGTGACCACCACCGTCGAACTCGAAGAGACCGGAGAGACCGGAGAGACGGGAGAAACCGGAGAGGCGGGAGAGGCGCTGCTCCAGCGGCCGCCCGCCGAGGTCCGCCACGCCGGCGAACTGGCCGCCCTGCGCGCCGCGGACGACGACCCGCGCCCCCCGGGCTGGCAGCTCAGCCTGCGGGCGGCCCGCCGTTTCATCGTCGGCGACGAACAGGCCGGCATCAGCCGCAAGTTCGTCGGCAACGTCTCCCTGGTCGAGCGCGCCCTGGTGACGCTGGCCACCAACCGCGGCCTGATGCTCGTGGGCGAGCCCGGCACCGCCAAGTCGCTGCTGTCGGAGCTGATCGCGGCGGCCGTCAGCGGCAGCAGCGCGCTCACCGTGCAGGGCGGCGCGGCCACCACCGAGGACCAGATCAAGTACTCCTGGAACTACGCCCTGCTGGTCTCCGAGGGCCCCTCCGCGCGCTCTCTGGTGCCCGCGCCGATGCTGCGCGGCATGGCCGAGGGGCGGATCGTACGGTTCGAGGAGATCACCCGCTGCCCGCTGGAGGTGCAGGACTGCCTGCTCTCCCTGCTCTCCGACCGGGTCATCACCATCCCCGAACTCGACGGGCCCAACGGCCTGGTCTTCGCCCGGCAGGGCTTCAACGTCATCGCCACCGCCAACACCCGCGACCGCGGTGTCAACGAGATGAGCGCCGCCCTCAAACGGCGCTTCAACTTCGAGACTGTGCTGCCCATCGCCGACTTCGAGACCGAACTGGGCCTGGTGGAGGCCGAGGCCGCGGCGCTGCTGCGGCAGTCCGGAGTGCAGCCGCCGCCGCGCCGGGACGTGCTGGAGGTGCTGGTCGGTACCTTCCGTGAACTGCGGGGCGGCGCGGCGAGGGGCGAGCGGATGTCGACGGTGATGAGCACCGCGGAGGCCGTGTCCGTGGCCCACGCGGTCGGGGTGCGGGCCTGGTTCCTGCGCGGCGAGCCCGGCGGCGCCGACGACGTGGTGGCCTGTCTGGCGGGTACGGCCGCGAAGGACAGCCCCGAGGACCTCGCCCGGCTGCGCCGCTTCCTGGAACAGGAGGCACCGCGCCGGCCCGGACCGCAGTGGCAGGCCCTCCACGAGGCCCGTCACCTCCTGGCGGACTGATGCCCACCGCAGCGACGAAGCACCCGGGAGCCGAGGCGAACCCGGCACCGACAACCTCCCCCGTCTTCCTCGGCGTGCGCCACCACTCGCCCGCCTGCGCGCGTCTGGTCGCCCACGCGATCCGGACGGTGCGGCCGGCCTTCGTACTGGTGGAGGGCCCGGCGGACATGAACGACCGGCTGGACGAACTGCTGCTCGGACACACGCTGCCCGTCGCCGTGTTCAGCCACTACCGCGACGACCAGCGGGTCGCCACGTCCTGGACGCCGCTGTGCGACTACTCCCCGGAGTGGATCGCGCTGCGGGAGGGCCGCGCGTCCGGTGCCGAGGTGCGGTTCGTCGACCTGCCCGCCTGGCACCCGGCCGTGGCCGGTCACACCGACCGGTACGCCAACCGCTACGCGGACGCGGAGGCACGGTACGAGGAGGCCACGCGCAGGCTGTGCGAGCACTTCTCCGTCGACTCCGTGGACGCCCTGTGGGACGGGCTGTTCGAGGTCGCGGAGCCGGGCGCCGACCCGGAGGAGCTGCGCGCCCGGCTCGACGCCTACTTCGAGCTGGTGCGGGGCGACGCCCAGGCGGACGCCGCGGACCAGGCGCGCGAGGAGTACATGGCCTCCTGGGTGCGGGCCGCGCTGGCCCGCGCCGGCGACCGCCCGGTGCTGGTGGTCACCGGCGGCTTCCACCAGCCGGCCCTGCGGGCCCTGTCCGCACGGCACGGAGCCGCCGCGGCCCCGGCCGACTGGCCCGCGGTGCCCGAGCCGCCGCACGGCGCGCTCGGCGGCAGCTTCCTCGTGCCGTACTCCTTCCGGCAGTTGGACGCCTTCGCCGGCTACCAGTCCGGCATGCCCTCGCCCGGCTACTACCAGCACCTCTGGGAGACGGGACCAGAGGCCGCCGGGCAGGGCCTGCTGCGTGCGGTCACCGAGCGGCTGAGGGCCCGCGGGATCCCGCTGTCCACGGCCGGCCTGATCGCCGCCCGCTCGCTGTCCCAGGGCCTGGCCCGGCTGCGCGGCCACCCGTACGAGACTCGGGTGGACGTCCTCGACGGCCTGGCCGGCGCACTGATCAGCGATGACCTGGACCGGCCGCTGCCGTGGACGACGCGGGGTGCCCTCGGCGCGGGCACCCACCCCGTGGTGGTGGAGATGGTCGCCGCCTGCACCGGCGAGGCCGTGGGCCGGCTGCACCCGGACACGCCCCTGCCCCCGCTGGTGCACGACGTGGCCGCCCACCTCGCCCACCTGGGACTGACCGACGCCGACACGCCGGTCACCCTCCACCTGACGAAGGAGGGGGACCTGGCCCGCAGCCGTGCCCTGCACCGGCTGCGCGTCCTGGGCATCCCGGGCTTCACCCGGGTCTCGGGCCCGGCCGACGGGGCCGATCCGGTCTTCACCGAGGTGTGGGAGCCCCGCCCGGCGGCAGCCGGCCGGGAGGCCGCGCTGATCGAGGCCGGCGCCTACGGGGCCCGCCTGGACGAGGCGGCCGCGGCGCTGCTCGGCGAGCGCATGCGCGCGGCGGGCCCGGACGCCGGGGCGCTGGCCGGCCTGCTGTTCGACACCGTGCTGTGCGGGATCGGCCCGCTCTGCGCCGACCTGCTGACCGCGCTCGCGGCCCAGGTGGGGCGGCTCGGCGACCTGGGCCCGCTCGGCGAGATCCTGTCGGCGGCGCTGGGCCTGTGGCGGCACGACCGGGTGTTCGGTACGGCCCGGGAGGAGCTGCTGGGCACGGTGGTGGGAAGCGCCGTGGACCGGGTGTTCTGGCTGGCGGAAGGGGTGCACGGCGGCCCCTCGGTGGACCTGGCCGCGCTGCGCGCCCTGGTCGCCGCGCGGGACGCGCTACGGCATGCGCCCGGCCTGCTGCCGGTCACCCCTGAGGCCGCCGCCGAAGCCGCCGCCCGCATCAGCCGCGACCCGCGCGCCCCGGCCGGACTGCGCGGCGCCGCCTTCGGGCTGCGCTGGGCGCTGGGCGTCCCGGATGATCCCGGGCCCATGGCGCAGGCGCTCGCCGCTGCCGCGGTGGACACCCTCGGCGACTGGCTGACCGGCCTGTTCGCGGTGGCCCGCGAGGAGGTCGCGCACGGCACCACGGCCGAAGGGCACCCCCTGATCGACATCGTGGACGGCATCGTGTCGGCGCTGCCCGAGGCCGACTTCCTCATCGGACTGCCCGCGCTCCGCCAGGCCTTCGCCTTTTTCCCGCCCCGCGAACGGCAGCGCATCGCCGAGCGCCTGCTGGAGCGCCGCGGGCTGCGCGGCTCGGCCCGCTCCCTGCTGCGCACCCCCGCCGACCCCCTGCTGCTGGCCCGCGCCAGAGCCCTGGAGGAGAACGTGACCCGCCTGCTCGACCACCACGGCCTCAGAACGGCACCCGCAACACCGGCGGCGGAGCCCGCGACACCGGCGGTGGAGCCCGTGACGGCGGGGGTGGAGCCCGTGACGGCGGGGGTGGAGCCCGTGACGGCGGGGGTGGAGCCCGTGACGGCGGGGGTGGAGCCCGTGACGGCGGGGGCGGCACCCATGACACCGGCGGCGGCACCCGTGAACCCGGCCGTGCCCGCCGCTGGCCCGGAGGCGAGCCGATGAACCCCGTACCCACCGACCCGACCCCGGCCCTGCCCGGCACCCCGCCGGTCCCGGCACGGACTCCAGTGCCGCCCAACGCTTCACAGGTCCCCAACCCGACTCCGGCCCTGCCCGGCACTCCGCCGGTCCTTACCCCGCTCCCAGCACCGCCCGGCACCCCACCGGCCCCCGCCCGGACTCCGGCGCCGCCCAGCCCCTCACCGGCCCCCAAGCCGACTCCGGCACTGCCCAGCACCTCACCGGTCCCGCCCAGCACCCCGCCCGTCCCCGACCCCGGTCTGGAGCGCTGGCGGCTCATCCTCGGTGCCGCCGCCGAGAGCTGCACCGGTCCGCTGCACGGCGAGTCCGCAGCCAGGGACGCCGCGCTGGACTGGCTGTACGGCCGCGACGAGGATCTGCGCCGCCGCGGGGTGCGCCGCGGGGCGGCCGACGCCCGCGAGGGCGGCAGCGGACCGTCTCAGCTCACCGCGGTGGACTGGCTGGACGACATCCACCGGTTGTTCCCGAAGGAGACCGTGGAGCGGCTGGAGCACGACGCGGTGGAGCAGTACGAGATCCACGAGATCGTCACCGAACCGGACGTCCTCGCCCGCGTCGAGCCCAGCCAGACCCTGCTGCGGGCCGTCCTGCGCACCAAGCACCTGATGAACCCCCAGGTGCTGGCGGCGGCCAGACGGATCGTGGAAACGGTGGTGCGCCAGCTGATGGAACGGCTCCAGCCGGAGGTGCGCCGGGCGTTCACCGGCTCCCGCTCCCGCCGCCCCAGCCGGCTGCCGCTCGCCCGCGACTTCGACTTCCGCACCACCATCCGCGCCAACCTCGCCCACTACCAGCCCGAGGAACGCCGCATCCTCATCCAGCGGCCGCACTTCCACTCCCGCACCCACCGCCATCTGGAGCAGTGGCAACTGGTGCTGCTGGTGGACCAGTCGGGCTCCATGGCCGGCTCGGTGATCCACTCGGCGGTCACGGCCGCCTGCCTGTGGAGCCTGCCAGGCCTGAAGACCCATTTGGTCGCCTTCGACACCGCGGTGGTGGACCTGACCTCCGATGTGACGGATCCCGTGGAGCTGCTGATGCGGGTCCAGCTCGGCGGCGGCACCGACATCGCCCGCGCCGTCGACTACGGCGCCTCGCTCGTGGAGAACCCGCGGCGGACGATCGTCGCCCTCATCTCCGACTTCTACGAGGGCGGCGACCCGTTCCGCCTGGTCCGCACCGTGCGGCAGCTGGTCGAGCAGGGCACGACCGTGCTGTGCCTGGCCGCCCTGGACGAGGCCGCCGACCCCGTCTACGACCGTGAGCTGGCCGGACGGCTGGCCGCGGTGGGCGCCCCGGTGGGCGCCATGACGCCGGGCCGGCTCGCGGAGTTCGTCGCGGAGCACATCGGTCGCGGAGGGCAGGCCCGATGACCCGCTCCGACCTGCTGGCGCTGACGCCGGACACGCTCGCCTCGCTCGCCAACCGGGGCCTGGTCAAGCGCGCCGACAAGGACCTGGCGGCCGGTGCCGGCCCGAGGGTGACCATCGGCGACGACGGCACCGTACACGGCACCTTCCCGGACGGCACCGAGACCGCGCTGCCCCCGGGCCGCGGCCTGGACGCGGCCGACTGCTCCTGCGCCGCGGCGGCGATCTGCCGGCACCGGATCGGGCTGGTGCTGGCCTACCAGCGCGGCGCGCTGGAAGACGAGGCACCGGCCGCCGCCGAGCCCCTGGTGGACTGGTCGCCCGGTGAGTTCGACGACGACGCGCTGGCCGCCGCGCTGGGCCGCACCGCCCTGACCGCCGCCCACCGCACCCACGCCCGCGGCTACACGGCCCGCGTGCACCGCGCCACCGTCGAGGACCCGGCGCCCCGCGTGGAACTGCCCACCTGCACCGTTCGTTTCCCCGTCCCGCACGAGCTGGGCTACGCCCTCACCGACGCGGCAGCCGCCCTGCGCGGCGAGGTCATCACCCTGGCGGTGTGGGCCTTTCGCGCCGCGGACGCCGAGCGGGCGGCCGAGGTGTCCGTCGGCGGCCGTACGACGGTGCGGACCCCCGCCGCCGCCGAGGCACTGCGCGCGGCCGTGGCGCTCGCCGACGAACTCCTGCTGGACGGCGTGCGGCAAGCGGGCCCGGTGTTCGCCGGCTCGCTCCGCCGCGCCGGGCGGGCCCTGGCCGACACCTCCCAGCACTGGCCCGCGGGCGCGGTGGCCGAGCTGCGGGAACAACTCGACGCGTACACGGCCCGCGCGACCCGCTACACCCCCGAGCGCCTGGCCCTCCTCCTCGCCGAACTCCACGCCCGGCAGCGCGCCGCCGGCCACGACCCGGTCGGCGTGCTGGGCACCGCGGAGCCACCGGTGACCCCGCTGCGGCGGGTGCGGCTGGTGGCCCTCGGCTGCCGGATCGGCGGCACCGCCCGGGACCGTACGGCCGAGATGTACTTCGCGCACGCCGACGCCGGTATCGCCCTGGTCCTGCGCAAGCGCTGGGAGCTGACGGAGGACCAGGCCCCGACCGGCCACGGCCTGTCCACACGGCGTCTGCTCGGCTCCCCGCTGCACACGCTGGCCACGGCGAACGTCGTCAGCGAGCACACCACGCGCGCCGCGGACCGCACCGTCACCCTCTCCCGCGGCCGGATCGCGGCGACGAGCGTCACGCCGGTCGGTTCGGCCTGGACGGAGCTGCCCGAGAGCCTGCTGCTGCGGGACACCGCGGCACACCTGCGGGCGGCGGGCGAGCGTCCGCCACGGCTGATCCGCCCGAGGGTCGAGGCGGACACCGTACGGGTGATCATGGTGGACTCCGTCGACGGGATCGGCTACGACCCCGCCGCGCAGCGCCTCGAAGCGGTGCTCCGCGACCCGGCGGGGAACGGCGTGCACCTCCACGCCGAGTACAACCCGATCTGCCCCGGCGGCCTCGACGCGCTCGCCGCCGCCCTGGCCGACCCGGGGCTCCGCGCCGTCAGCGGCATGCTGGGCCGGGCCCGCGGCCGTACCGTGCTGGACCCGCTCGCCGTCCTGACCGCCGGCGGCGTGACCGTCCCCGACCTGGCTCCCGGCACGGGCGACACCGCCCTCGGAACGGCCGCGCGCCCGCAGGCAGACCCGATCACCGCGGCCCTGGAGGCGGCGCTCACGACTCTCGCGGACACGGCCCACCAGGGCCTGCGCCACCTGACCCCCGTGACCCGCACCGCCCTCACCGACAGCGCGGCCCGCCTGCGCCGCACCGGACTGGACGCGGCGGCTCGCCTCCTGGAGGACCTCACCCGCACCCTGCATGACCAGGGTGCCCCCGCCGCCGTCCCGCACTGGGTGACGGCGCAGATCCACCTGACGACGAGTCTGGACCTGCACCAGGAGGACGGCGGGCGCGTCGGTGAGCACGCAGGGGGGTGTCAGTAGCGCACGGCGGTGCCGACCTCGGCCTTCACCCTTCCGGACAGCTCGCGGTTGCTGCGCGCCGTCGCCGTGCCGGACTTTCCGGCCGCCACGTCGGGGACCGTCACCACGACGACGTCCAGCACGTTCCCGCCGCCGTCCCGGAAGTCGACCACGACGACGAAGGACTTCTTCGTGTCCGCGGTGTTGTGGGCCGTCACGGTGACGGTGCTGTGCCCGCTGTCGTCCGTCCCGGTGGCACCGAGCTTCACGTCGTCCTTTGCGTCGATGCCGCCCTTGACCGAGTCCACCTTGCGCTTGGCCTCGGCGGTGGCCGACGCCAGGGACTCCGCCGCCCGGGAGCCCGCGGAGGCGGCCGCCGAGGCGGCGTCCTTCGCCGAGCCGCCGCCGTCGTCCGAGCATCCGCCTGCGCCGACGGCGACCAGCGCCATCAGCACGGCGACCGCCGTACTCCGTCCCACGTGTCCAGGCACTCGCGGCCTCCCTGCTCACCGTCCGGGGTCGGTCCCCTTCTCCGAGTGAAAGGCCGCCGGCCGCCGAGCGCACGTCCAGGCGCGCGCACCACCCGGCGTCAGAACGCCCCGAGGTCGGCGGACACCCAGTGTTCCGGCCGCATGAAGACGATGAAGTGCTCGCCGAGCCGGGCCTGGTCGTACTCCACGAACGCGGCGACCTTGTCCTCCGGGAGGTACCGCGCGGCCATGTCCCAGGACCGCTCGCGGCTGTCCGGTGCCGTCCTGGTGACCGGCCCCTCCACGCACACGTAGCGCACGGTGGGTTCCGTGCGCTGCACCATCAGGCTGAAGCGGCCCGCGGAGCGGATCGCCCGGGCCTTGCGCGAATCGGGCCCGGTACGCACCCACAGCTCGCCACCCGGCGTGTACTGGTACCAGATGGGAACCGTCAGCGGGCCCCGGCCCGGCCCTTCGACGACCGACAGCGCGCCGATGTGGGGCTCCGCCAGGAACTGCTCTCGTGCTTGAAGGGAGAGTGTCATCCGGCCGACCCTAGCGCTGATCGCACCATCGGGCGCACGGCCGGTGCCCTAACCGGCTTCGCGGTCCAGGACGCGGCGGGCGGCCTCGGCCTCCGCCGCCGGCGGGGACAACTCGTCCAGGGTGTCCAGCTCGTCGTCGGATTCGAGTTCCCGCTCCCACGCCGCGGCGAGCTGTTCCTGTTCCTCGCGCGGCTTCGCACCGACGGACTCGCGGTGGCCGGGATCCAGTGCCGCCAGGAATCGCTCGACGGGGTCCATCGGCATGCAGTGCTCCTTGTCGCCGCTCAGGGGGCCGCCTCCGGCCAGCATGGCGGGCGGTTCACGGATCGCCCGTCCGACACGGCCCCGGACCACCCTGATGGACCTGGTCGGGCACGGGCTCTAGGTGTGCCGGGCGTGCACCGGGTCGTTGGCGACCTCCTCCGGGCAAGTCCGGCGCCGGCGGCTCGCCCGCCGGTCGCGCTGCCAGTCGGCCGTCGCGAGCGCCAGCGACGCCGCCATGCCGACGAGGGCGGCGCCCAGCGCGGTGACGAGCGCGCCGCGATAGTCCTGGGTCCGGCCCAGCACCAGGTAGAACAGGCCGGGCAGGGCGGCGGTCCCCAGCGCGGCGCCCAGCCGCTGGCCGGTCTGCAGGGCGCCGCCCGCCGCGCCCGCCATGCGTACGGGCACGTCCCGCAGGGTCATGGTGATGTTGGGGGAGACCACGAAACCGCCGCCGACGCCGCCGAGGAACAGGACCGGAGCGGCGACCCACGGCGCGATGCCGAGGGGCGCGAAGCGGAGCAGCAGCGCGGTGCCGCCCAGACCGACGACGACGCCCACGAGGCCGCACACGGTGAGCAGCCGGCCGAACCGTTCCACCAGCCGGCCGGCGACCACGGCCGCGCTCGCCGAGCCCAGCGCGAAGGGCGTGACGGCGAGGCCGGACCGCAGCGGGGAGAATCCGAGGCCGTGCTGGTAGAAGAGGGCGAAGACCAGCCAGACGCCGCTGAAGCCGATGAAGTACAGCGTGCCGATGCCGGCGCCGACGGCGTAGCCGCGCACGGTGGTGAACAGGCGCGGGTCGAGCAGCGGCTGGGCGCCCCGGGCGACGAGGCGGTGCTGCCACCGGGTGAAGACGGCGAGGAGCACGGCACCGGCCGGGAACAGCCACCACAGCCGGCTGAGTCCGCCGGAGTCGGCCTGGACCAGCGGGAACATGAGCGCGAGCACCCCGAGGCCGAGGAGCAGGACGCCGGCTGTGTCCACCCGCCCCCGCTCGGAGCGGCGGGTGCGGGGCAGCAGCCGGCGGCCGAGGAGGACGGCGAGGATGCCGATGGGCACGTTGACGTAGAAGATCCACCGCCAGCCCTGGGCACCGGAGGCCAGGGCGAGGATGGTGCCGCCGATGAGGGGGCCGACGGCGGAGGAGATGCCGACGGTGGAGCCGAAGAGGCCGAAGGCACGGCCGCGCTCGGCGCCGCGGAACATCTGCTGGATGAGCGCGGAGTTCTGCGGAGCCATGAAGCCGGCCGCGAGGCCCTGGGCGAGGCGGGCCACCACCAGCAGCGTGATGTCCGGGGCCGCCCCGCAGGCAGCGCTGCAGACCACGAACCCGCTGAGGGCCAGCAGGAAGATACGGCGCCGGTCCAGGGCGTCGCCGAGGCGGCCGGCGGTGACCAGGGCGAGGGCGAAGGCCAGCGCGTATCCGGAGACCACCCACTGCACCTGGGCGGGAGAGGCGTGCAGATCGCGCTGGATGGTGGGCAGGGCGACCGCCACGATCGTCACGTCCAGCAGGCTCATGAAGCCGGCCACCAGGGTGACCCACAGGGCACGCCACCGGTGCGGATCCGGCTCGTACCCGGCCTCCCGGGAATCCGGGCCCCGACCGTCTGCCGCCGATGCCGACGCTGTCACCTGGACTCCTCTCGCTGGGGCCGCCACCGGGCGGCCCAGGTTCCCCCGCCCGGCACGGGCACACCTACCAGCCTGCTACCACTGGGTGAGCGGCGCCGTCAGGCGGTTGCGGCCGACCGCAGCCGACGGGCCGTCGAGACGGGCGGTGAGGACGCGGTCCAGGCGTCGTGCGGCGTCCTCGGTGGGGGCCCGGGCCGTGGGCCTGGTCCCGGACCGCCGACGCGTCCGCTCGGCCGGTGCGGACATGTCCGGCTTCCCAGCGGGTAGGCGTGCGGCCAGGAGACGGGGGAGCGCTGATGGAGCCGGTGGAGGCGGAGCCTGGCGGTGAGGGTGTGACCGGACCCGAGCCGATGTGCGAGATCGTGCCACTCGACGGTCACGGCGCGTGTATCGCCGAGGCGCGTCATCATGCGGCGGGCTTTCTGGCCCGAGTGCAGGGGGAGTATGGACTTCCGGTGTCGGCGCGGGTGATGGACGTGACCCGGCTGGTGGTCAGTGAGCTGGTCACCAACGCCCGCAAGCACGCGTCCGGCCCGGTGCTGTTGGAGCTGCGGGTCGTCGACGGTCTGGTCGAGGTGGTCGTGTGGGACGGCGATCCAGGACTGCCGGTGGCGCAGGCGGCCGATCCGGGCCGGGTCGGGCAGCACGGGTTGGAGATCGTGATGGCGGTCGTGCAGGGCTTCGAGGTCCACAGGGAGCCGGTGGGCAAGCGCGTCATCGCCCGTATCGCCCTGGCCGACGGAGCCGGACCGGATCCGCACCGGCCCCGCCTCCCGAAGGCCAGGGCACGGGCCCGCACGGACCGAGCCGGGGTGACCGGGACTGTGGCGGACCCGACGCCCCCCGTGTCCTGAACGCCGGAGACGGGGGCGAGCCCGTTGCCGGCGACACCGCCCGTTCAGGCGCCGTCGGCGCGCATGGCCGTGCTGCGTGAATCGGTGAGCGTGAAGTGCTCCAGGGCGCCGGTGAGGGAGAAGAGCCGGCCGACCGCCGGGTGGAGGGGGCCGAGCAGGACCAGCTCCCGGCCGCTCGCCTGATGACGGCGCCAGGCGTCGAGAAGGGCGTTGAGCAGTCCGCTGTCGGCGAAGGTGACGCGGGAGAGGTCCACCATGGTGACCGGACGCGCGGCGTCGTCGGCCTCGTCCCAGGCGGCCTGCAGCAGGTCGCTCTCAGTGTGGTCGACCTCGCCGCGGACCGTGATCTCGAAGACACGGGCATGACAGGTCACCCGCACGGTAGCCCTGCTGTCCCAGTGCATGCCTTCGCCCTCGCGCCGTTCGCCGGTGGCCGGGCGGTGGGGACCGCCCGGCCTTGCCTGATCCTCCTACCCTGTTCGGGCCACAAGTTGCCCAAGGACAAGTTGTTCTGCAGGCAGGTCACCGGGCACCGCGCCCGCCGACCGGGGTGACGGTTGCGCCGCAGGTCAAGTGGGGAACTGGTCGGCCCCGAGCACCTTCCCGCACAGCTGCTCGCGGACCTGCGGCGTTCCACGACGACGAGGGCATCCGGGGCAGCTGGGACCCGGCGGACGAGGAACGCATGGCGGACCGCGTGGAACGGCAGGTCGAGCGCTTCGCGCCGAGCTTCCGCTCGCTCGTCCGGGCGCGGCGGGTGCTCGCACCGCCCACCCTCCAGGCGCTCGACGCCAACCTCTCGGGCGGCGCCCTCAACGGGGGCACGACCGCTCTGCACCAGCAGCTCGTCCTCCGGCCCGTGCCCGGGACCGGACGGCCGGAGACCCCGGTCCCGGGGCTCTACCTCGCCTTCGCCGGAGCCTGATCACACGTCCGGCCGACGGTGCAACCGGTGACCCGCCGGAACGGGAAGGGATGGGCAGACGGCATCCGGCCACAGCATCCGAGGAGTGCCATGAACCAGTACGAGGACGGGCCCGACGCCAGGCACCGCCGTCCCGAGGGTGTCGACGACCTGACCGTCGAGGCCCTCGGATCACTGTCCAAGGCACTGGAGACCACGGAGCGCGCCCGCGGCCACCTGTACAGCTTCCACCAGCTCACCGGCGGTGCGGACCTGGAGCTGGACCGGTCGGTACGGCTGCTGCGCGAGGCCGGGCACCACGAGTGGGCGGACAGGGTGGAGACCGAGATCCTGGGCCGCAACGTCCTTCCCGGTTACTGGACGTTCCAGGTCGTCGAGGCCTACAACGCCACCTACTACCGCCCGTTCTGCGAGCTGGAACGCCTCGCGGTGGGGGAACTCGCCGAGGGCCGGGACCACCTGTACGAGGCCGAGATGAAGGAGGCACGCCGCACCCCCGGACACCCCGACCACACCGCGCGCCCCCCGCCGCCCGAGGACGCCGGAATCTGGGGCAGCCCTCCGTGGTGATCGCCAAAGCCGGGGTCGCGCAAGGCGGCCCGCTCGCCGCGACGGACCCGGCCGACTGGCGCCGGGTCGTGGACCTCAATCTGACCGGCAGCTTCCAGACCGCACGCTTCTCTCGGCGCCGCTCCGCTGATGAGCGCCTACTGCGCGTCGAAGGCGGGAGTGGAGGCCTTCGCGCACGCGCTGCGCGCCGAGGTCGCCGGTTACGGCGTCGCCGTGGGCACCGCCTACCTGAACTGGACCGACACGGACATGGTGCGCGACGCCGACCGGAACGCCGTACTGCGCGAGCTGCGGTGGCTGCGGATGGCGCAGCCGGTGCCGGCCGTCCTGCCCCGCTGGTGCTGCGGCTGGCTCGCCGGCACCTGCCCCGCCTGGAAGCCGAGGGAGTACTGGCACCGACCGGGCTGCTCGGCGCCGGCAGCGAGGCCGACCACGCGGCGGGTGGACACGCGCGCTGAAGGACGCGAGACGCCCCCCGCCCCCGCATCCACCTCCGGACGGTGCCCATGCAGACGTTCCTGCCCGACTCCGACTTCCGTCGCTCCGCCCTGCTCCTGGACCGCCGCCGACTGGGCAAGCAGCGGGTCGAGGCGCTCCAGGTGCTGCGCGGCCTCACGGTCCCCGGATACGGCTGGCGCCGGCACCCGGCCGTGCGGATGTGGCGCGGGTACGAGGAGGCCCTGGTCCGTTACGGCCTCGAAGTCTGCCGGGTATGGCGGGAACTTGGCCACCAGGACAGCTGCGCCGCCTCACTGGTCGCCGGATACGCCGCGTGCCGTCCGGGGGCGCCCGTGCGTGACCAGCCGGCTCTCGCCGCCGTCGGGGAACTGCCGCCGTGGCTCGGTGACGAGGCGTTTCACCGCAGCCACCAGTCCGCGCTCGTCCGCAAGGACCCGGAGGCGTACGCGCACGCGTTCCCCGGCGTCCCCGACGATCTGCCCTATGTGTGGCCGGCTTCCGACCGGGACGAGGACTCCGCCTGACCGCTCAGGGCGTGAACTCCTCCTCCAGGCGGTCGATCGCGCCGTCGGCGCCGAGGTGGTACCTGAAGACGAGCCCGCTGTCGGGGTGCGCGTCCAGCCAGTCGAGGAACTCCTGGACGCCGATGTGCTGGTTCTCGGTGCTTTCCACGATCGGGTTGGTGACGGTGACGTACGCCGCCTGGTCCATGGGGATGTACGTTTCCTTGCCCACGGTCTCGAAGGGTGCGCCGTCGGAGTCCGCGGGAGCACAGCCCCAGGCGCCGTGCTTGACGATGAGACTGAGCGAACCCCCTTCAGGGGTGTAGCGGTAGACCGCGATCTCGTCGGGGGAGATGGGCATCTTGTGGTCGCAGCCGCTGCCCGTGCCGGCGGAGGCGGCCGGTTCGGCCGGTGCCGGTGTCGCGGACGCGGTGGCCGCGGCGGACGGCGACGTGCCGGTCGTGGGCTTGCCCGCCGGCTTGGCACCGGCCGTCGGGGCTGCGGCCCCGGCCCCGCCGCCGCTCGGCTGCGCCGTCGCGGCGGCCCCGCTCGCGTGAGACGCCGTGGGGGCTCCGTCCCCGTCGCAGGCCGTGAGCATCAGCGCCAGGACGGCGGCCGACACGCCCGTCACGGTCGTACGGAGAACGGTGCCGGGTCTGAGTCGGTCGGTGTTCGGGGACGTCGTCATGGCGGATCCTGTCAGGTGAGTGGGAACGGGCTGTGTCTGTCCCAGGGACGGACGATTTCCAGCCACCCACCGGTTGCGCCGTCCCTGCGCCGTTGCCGGCTCGTGACACGGTTCCCGGCACCGCGCCCGCCCCCCGTTTCCTCCACCGCCCCCCGGGGAACCCGGGCGCGGCGACGAGCGGATCGGAGGACGGTCATGACGGGACACACCGACAAGCCCGCCGACCGGTACGCCCGGGCCCGCGGCGACGAGGAGCCCGGAGCGCACTCGGGCGGTGAGAGCCAGGCCCGCGAGCGGTCGATCCCCGGCACGGCGAGCGCGAAAGAGGGCTACCAGCCCGAGCAGGGCACAGTGGCCGGCGAACCGCTGCGCGGCGTCGACGCGGAGGAGCGGGAGAAGGCGGACCGGGAGGGGGAGGACCAGACCGGTTCCGGCCGGTAGACACCACGGGCGGGAACGGCACGGCGTGCGGTCCTCACGGCTCGGCGGAGTGCCGCTCCCCGTCTTCCGACGTGGACGTCTCGGTGCCTCGGCCGGCGGTGTTCCCGCCGTGCGGCCGGTCGTCGGACGGACGCCGTACGACCAGATCCGCCACCTCGAACGACATCTCGGTGGTCTCGGCTGCCGGCGCCGGGTGGTAGCGGCCCGCGCTCACGGAGAGGTTGACGATGAGATGGGCGCGCCACGCCCGCCCCACGCCCCGTTCGTCGGCGAAGACCTGGGTGCCGTTCAGCCACCAGACCACCGAACGGGCCCCGAACTCGGTGCGCACCTCGATCCAGGCGCCGGGGCTGACGGCCTCGTCGTGGACGTACCGGTTGGCGTCGCGCACATGGTTGGTGAACTCCAGCAGGTCCGGGTTGTCGGGGTGGTATTCGAAGACGTCGATCTCGTGGTTCCCGTTCCGCCAGGTCCAGATGGCCGGCCAGGCGCCGATCTCCCGGGGCAGCCGTACCCGCGCCTCCAGGACGTCCCCCGGCCGGACGGTGAACCCCTCCTCGCTGCCCTCCGTGGTGAGCAGTCCCGTGTCCCACTTCCCGTCCGGCCGGCGGGTGGCCCGGAACGTTCCCGAGCGGCTGTAGTCCGCGTCGGAGACCAGGTGGTCCAGTTTGTCGTCGTCCGGATTGACCGGGCCGCCTCCCGGATAGGCCCACGAGCGACCCGCGACCCACTGGGTCTCCGAGGCGAAGTCCGCCCTGAACACCACGTCGGACGCGGGCGGGGTACGCGGACCCGGCACCGGGCCACGGGATGTCGATTTGTCCATACGCGATGTCTCACCGGCTGACAACCGGTCATGCGCGCAGGCGGCGGGCCGCCCGCGGGCACATCCGTTCGGGGTGTCGCTCTAGAGGGCGATCAGCCGTCGGCGTGCAGGGCGTCGAGGGAGGCGTTGACCGTAGCCCTCCGACCCAGGGAGACCGTCTCCCGGATGCCGGACGGACAGATCAGCCTAAACTTGCCCATATGGTCACATCACGTAGTTGTGCGGTGTCGAAGCGTAAGCGGAAGTCCATACGAGCCCCCGGCCTGGTCTGCGCAGCCCTCGCCGCGGCCGGTGCCCTGCTCACCGGCTGTGGTGACGACGCCGGCGGCGGTGCGACGGAGGCCGCCCAGGTGGCCGTACCGCCACCCTCGCCCTCAGCCCCGCCCTCGCCGAGCTCGCCGAGCGGGAGCGCCACCCTCACCGAGGACCAGGCCGAGCGGAAAGCGCTCATCCCCAAGGCCGAGGTCGGCTACGACAAGGCGCTGAGCACCGCGGTGGCGGCGGTGCCGGACTCCAAGCCGGTCTCGATCGAGCTGAAGGGCCCGCCCGACAGCGCCCGCTGGGAGACCGAGGTCGCGACGGCCGACGGTACCGCCCACATGGTCGACGTCGACGCGGCCACCGGCAAGGCCGGTCCCGCACGGACCAAGACGGACCAGGACGCCGACGACAAGCGCAAGCTGGCGGACCGGCTGAAGAAGGCCACCGTCACCGCGCAACAGGCCGCGCAGACCGCCACGGACAGGACCAAGGGCACCGTCAGCGCCGTCGAACTGGACGACTCCGACGGGGGCGCGCCGATCTGGTCCGTCGACGTCGTGACGACCGACGACTGGAACAAGACGACCTTCGACGTCGGCGCGACCGACCGCAAGATCATGCGGGAGCACGTCGACCGGGACTGACATGGACGGAGCAGACACGCACGGCGCGGGCGGCACGGGCGCCAAGGGCGAGCCGGGATCTCCTCGGCTCGTCCGCCGTAGGGCGGTGCTGCGCGCGGCGCTCGCGGCCACCGCCGCGCTCCCCGTCGCCCTGACCGGCAGCCCCGCCTCCGCCTTCGACTTCGCCGCCGACGGTACGGCACCCCGGCCCACCCCGGCCTGCGACGACGGCGACGACCCCACGCCGGAGCAGATCGAGGGCCCCTACTTCACACCGGACTCCCCGGAGCGCACCAGCCTCCTGGAGCCCGGCCTGCGCGGCACCCGGCTCACCGTGACCGGCTGTGTCCTCGACCGGGCCTGCCGCCCCCTGGCCGGCGTCCTGCTGGACTTCTGGCAGGCCGACGACAGCGGCGCGTACGACGACACGGGCTTCCGGCTGCGCGGGCACCAGTTCACCGACTCCCGCGGGTCCTTCGCACTCACCACGATCGTGCCGGGCCTCTACCCGGGACGCACCCGGCACCTCCACGTCAAGGCGCAGGCGCCCGGCCGGCCGGTCCTGACCACGCAGCTGTACTTCCCGGACGAGCCGCGCAACACCACCGACATGTTCTTCGACCCGCGGCTGCTGATGACCGTGCGCGACGACGCGGGCGGCGGCCGGGAGGCGGCCTTCGACTTCGTCCTCGACGGCCCGCAGGACGACGTCCCGCAGGACCCGGGCCCCTTGTGATCAAGGCAGGCTGGCGCCCTGTGCGCGCAGTTCCCGCTGGACCGCGCTCACCGGGACGTCCCGCGGCTGCCGGCCCCCCGTCGCCGCGAGCGCCGCGCAGACCCCCGCCGCCTGCCCGGTGGCCATGGAGATCGGCATGACGCGGTACGAGGAGTGCGCGACGTGGTCGCCGGAGATGCAGCGGCCCGCGACCAGGACCCGGTCCACGCCCCGGGGGAGGAGGCAGCGCAGCGGGATGTCGTAGGACTCCCCGCGGGGCAGCCGTTTCAGCGTGGTGCCGCGACCGCTCGGGTTGTGGATGTCCACGGGGTAGGCGCCGCGGGCGACGGCGTCCTCGAACTTGCGGGCCGTGAGCACGTCCTCGCCGGTCAGCTCGTATTCGCCCAGGATGCGGCGGGTCTCCCGGACGCCGACCTGGACGCCGCTCTGGACGATGTACGAGTCGGTGAAACCCGGCACACGGTCGCGCAGGAAGCGGGCGATCTGCGCCATCTGGCGGTGCGCCGTGAACTCCGCACGGGTCAGGTCCCAGACACTGGTGCCGAGCACCTCGGTGATACGGGTGGAGTTGACCGCCACCTCACCGGCGTTGGGAGTGGCGAAGAACAGCACGTCCTCGCGCGGCAGGTCCAGTTCCCCGGCGTCCGTGGCCGCGCGGACCAGGTCCCACAGCCCGTGCACGCCCCGCCACTGGTCGGGATGGGCACGGGTGTAGTCGGTGAACTCCTCGTGGTCGAAGCGGACCATGCGGAACATCAGCGACATGGGCTGGGTCCAGCCGTCCTCCGGCCGGCCGATCTCGTACGACGCCCCCGCCGCCGCCGCGATGTCCCCGTCCCCGGTGCAGTCCACGATCACGTCCGCGTCCAGCACGAGGGGCCCGGACTTGGTCTCGAACACCGCGCGCGCCCGGTCGGGCAGGCTGAGAACGTCGGAGGCGAAGGCGTGGAGGAGGGTGCGGACCTCGTGGTTCTCCAGCAACTCGTACACCACGAGCTTGAACAGCTCCGGGTCGAAGGGCACCGTGTAGCCGGTCTCCAGCGAGGGCCGGACCGCCGCTCCCCTCCGCACGAGCTGGTCGAGCAGCACCCACAGCACCCCGCCGACGACCGGCTCGCCCTCGCCGTGATCGGGCGGCAGCAGACGCGCGGTGTCGCCGGCCACGGCCTGCTTGACCTCGTTGTGGAAGCTCATCAGCGGCATCACCAGGGCCGCGGTCGCATTGCCGCCGAGGAACCCGTAGCGCTCCACGAGGACGACCTCCGCGCCCGCGTTGGCGGCACCAAGGGCGGCACCGATCCCGGCCGGCCCCCCGCCGATCACCAGCACCTGTGTGGACCCCGCGTGCAGCGCCTGTCGTGGCGGCAGCTCCACCTTCCTCGGAACGCGGGGCGGCATCAGGTAGGTCACGTTCACTCCCTCGCAGAACCGGTGGCCGTCGGCGTCAGCCCGCGGTGGAGGCGGGCACGGGCGTGGCGCGGTCGATGACGGGCCGTGGGGCCGCGCCGTCCAGATAGGTGAGGAGCCGCTCGGCTGTCCCGGCCGCCCGCAGCCGCATCGCCGCCGTACGTACCGCCGTCTCGGCCGCGCGGGCGCGCCGCTCGTCCCACAGGCGGTCCACCTCCGCCAGCAGCAGCCCCGCCGTCTCCCGGACCACACCGCGCAGGGCCGGCGCGCCCACCTGCTGGGCGAAGTCGAAGACCTTGCCCGCGTAGGGCAGGGGCAGCAGGGGGATCCCGGAGAGGGCGGCGAAGACCAGGAAGTGCAGCCTCATCCCGACGGCCAGGTCCAGCTGGGCGACGATGTCCAGGACCTGCTGCGGCCCGTGGTCGCCGCGCAGCACCGTGCAGCGGTCCGCCTCCGCCATGCGGGACGCCACGGCGTGCGCGTGCCGGATGTCGCCGCGTTCCATGGAGACGAAGACGACATGGGCGTCGAGGCGGTGGGCGAGGAAATCACCCACGTTGGCGAGCAGCTGGTGGTATCCCTCTTCGTCGAGGTGCTCGGCCGCACGCCCCGGCTCCCGCACGCTCATGCCCACCAGTCGCACGCCGCGCGGCACGGCCTCGGCCCGCAGCAGCGCCCGGCCGCGATCGCCGGGTTCCAGCAGCAGCGCCGGATCGGCGGTGACGGTGACGGGCCGGGTGAGCCCGGCCTCTTCGAGCACGAGTTTCGACTCCTCGTCCCGGACCGTCACCTCGACCGCGTCGGAGAGCACCGTGCGGACCCATGCGCAGTCCGCCTCGTCGGTGAGCGGACCGGCGCCCACGGCATAGGTGAAGACGGGTACGCCGAGTTCCTGGGCGGTGCGGGCCGTCCGCAGATAGCGGCGCGCCTCGGTGTCGTAGAGGATCCCGCCGCCACCGAGCACCAGGACGTTCAGCCGCCGCAGATGCGCGGAGATGCCCTCCCGGCAGACACCCTCCCAGCCGACGACCTCGACATCCGGATGGACGGCGCGGGTGTGCTCGGGATTGCGCGAGAAGATCACGAAGCGGGTGTCGGGCCGCCCGCCCCGGACCCGGTCCAGCAGGGCGGTGAGGATCGCCTCGTCGCCCACGTTCCGGCCCCCGTAGGAGCCCAGAACGCCTACGGTCACGCTGTCTCCGCCATCCATGACCGCTCCCTGCCGTACGACGATTCGGGCATGTCTGTACCAGCTTGCAGCCTTCCGGTGAGAACGCGCGACCGGGTCGCGCGGCCCTCGGCCCTCGGCTCACCCGGCAGCACGTTCCCGCCCGGCCGTCTCGCGGACAAGGATCTCCGCCAGTTCGTGCGGCCGGGAGAACATGGGCCAGTGGCCGGTGTCCAGCTCGGCCGTCCGCCACCGCCCGCCGGTGAGCAGCCCGGCCACGCCGGCGGGGAGACCCGCGCCGTGGAGCAGGCACCTGACGTATGTCGTCGGGATCTCCGACAGCGGGCGGGGCAGTACCGCCGGTTCGGTCAGCGTGTCACCCGGATGCGGCGTCGAACGGTCCATGATCCGGGTGATCTGCTCGTCGGTCAGTCCCTGGTCCGCGTAGAACCCCCGGTCCGGCGGTGGCCAGAAGCCGCCGTTCGCTCGGATCGCCGCCGCGACCGCCGCGCCGTTCGGCCACCTGTCCAGGCAGGCCTCCCCGGCGACGGGCACGGCCGCGTCGACCAGCACCAGGCGCAGCAGCCGGTCACCGATCCTCCCGGCGGCCTGACCAGCGGGAACACCGCCGTAACTGTGGGCGACGAGTACGACGTCCCGCACGCCGGGACGCGATGCCGCGCCGACGATGTCCTGGACGTGGGTCGCCTGCCCGGCGGCGACGCCCCGCTTCTCCGCCAGCCCGGACAGGGACAGCGGCCGCGCGCCATGGCCGGCCGCGCGCAGCTCCGGCACGACGGCGTCCCAGGCCCACCCCCCGAGCCAGGCCCCCGCGACCAGCAGAAACTGCGCCATGTGCGGGCTCTCAACGGACGATGCGGTGTTTCCGGCCTCCTCGGCTGAAGCGCACGGCGGCATAGACCAGATCGGCGAGGAGAACGACGGCGCCGATGATCAGCAGGTAGAACAGGCCCTGGGCGGCGAAGCCGATGATGCCCAGGATGACGGCCACCAGGACGAGGAGCAGGAACAGGATCATCGGACCTCCCGGAGGCTTCGGTGCGTCAACGGCGGGCCAGGCGCCGCTCGCCGCCCGCGCCCGGTGCGTAGGTCAGTTCGTAGTGGGCGAAGACCTCCGGCTCGTCGGCGGCGGTCAGCTCCCCGTCGGTGTCGATCGACGGTGCCTTCTTGACGCGGTCCTTGCTGTGGGCCACCTTCAGGTACCCCGGACCGACGGTCGCACCCGCGAGCGGCACGAACACCAGCCGGCGCCGGGTGGGCAGGCCCACCGTCACCGTGGCGAAGAACGGCGCGTCGGTGCCTGTCTCGACGTAGATCGACTCCAGTAGACCGATCTTGTGGCCGTCCTTGTCGACAACGTCGTGCCCCCGCCATTCACGGATATCGGATGCCTCGAACATCGCAACCTCCTCTGCGGGGAGGTACCCCTGTGCGGGCAGGTGATGTGGCGACGGGCACCCGAAGCCCTCGGAAGGCGTAGTGGACGCGTCGGCGGGGAAGCGGTCGTCAGCGTGCGGCGGCAGCGGCTGCGTCGGTCTCCAGCGGGTGCAAGCGTACGCGCAGGCTCCGGACGCTGCGGGCGACGCGGGACGGGCTGTAGGACACCGGGTGGTCGGTCGGCCGGGGCCGGCGGGAGAGCAGGTGGGTGAGGGCCGCCGTGGCTTCCAGGCGGGCCAGTGCGGCGCCGAGGCAGTAGTGGGTGCCCAGCCCGAACGCCAGATGCCGGGGCCGGCGGTCGAGCCGGAGCCGGTGCGGGTCGGGGAAGGCGCGCGGATCGCGGTTGGCCGCGCCGAGCAGGACGGCGACGACGGTGCCGCGCGGAACGGGCGTACCCGCGACGTCGGCGTCCTCCAGGGCACAGCGGGGCGCCAGCTGGATGGGCGGGTCGAAGCGGAGGAGTTCCTCCACGGCCGCGGCGCACGCCTGCTCCGAGGGGCCGGTGGCCGCGAGCCACGCCAGCTGGTCGGGGTGCTGGAGGAGGGCGTGCATGCCGTTGCCGATCAGGCCCACCGTCGTCTCGTATCCGGCGGCGACGAGCTGGGCGCACGTGGCCACGGTCTCCGCCCTGGCCGGCCGGCCGTCCGCGCCCTGGGCCAGAGCGCGCAGAATCCCGGTGCCGGCCGGACGGCGCAGGGCGACGCCGATGTCCCGCGCCAGCCAGACCCGCGCCCGCGCGATCCGCTCCCGTGTGCCGGGGGCGATCAGACCGGGCGGATCCATGCCGCGCACCAGCAGCGCGGCCGCCTGCGTGAATCGGTCGCGGAGGTCCTCCGGCACGCCGATCACCTCCGCGACCACCCGCGCGGACAGGGGCCGCGCGACATCCGCGACGACGTCCGCCGTACCGGACCGTGCCGCCTGAGCGACGAGACCCGCCGCCGTCTCGCCGATCCCGCGGCGCAGGGACAGCATCTCGCGCGCGGTGAAGGCACGCCGTACGCGTTCGCGCTGCCGGGTGTGCCCGGGCGGGTCGGTCAGCAGGAAGGTCCGCGCCGGCACACCGTAACCGGTCGGGTCCTGTGCCGTCTGGGCTCCGTGGCCGAAGCGCGGATCGCTCAGGACCGCCTGGGCCTCGAAGTAGCCGAGCACCACCACGTCACCCGACGGCGTGCGGTGCACCGGGCCGCTCGTACGGCGCACCTCCTCGTAAAAGGGGTACGGATTCTGTACGAAGTCGTCGGTGCCGATGTCGAAGGGGAACTGCCGCGTCAGGCAGTCGATGAACGTATCGGATGCTTCCACTCTGATAAAGAATGCACATGACGCGTGAACTCGGAACGGATATCGCTGCTTTTCACGCGGGTGCGGGAAACACGCGAAGACGCCGGGCGAGCACCGCGGCCGTCTGCGCGGGGCTGTTTCTGCTCGGCATGGATCTCACCGTGCTCAACGTCGCGATCCCCGGTCTGCAGACCGCCCTCGGTTCGTCCGCGGGGCAGACGCAGTGGATCGTCGACGCCTACGCCCTGGTGCTGGGCGGCCTGGTGCTGACAGCGGGGGGAGTCACCGACCGGATCGGCCGCAGACGGGCGTTCCTCACCGGCTTGACCATCTGCGCCCTCGCCTCCCTGGCCGGCGCGATGGCCGCCGTGCCGTGGCAGCTGATCGCCGCGCGCGGGGCCATGGGCGCGGGCGCGGCGCTGATCATGCCCGCGACGCTCTCGCTGCTCACCAGCATGTTCCCGGAGCCGGAGGTACGACGGCGGGCCATCTCCCTGTGGGCGGCCGTGGGCGGGGTGGGTGGCGCCCTGGGGCCGGTGATCGGGGGCTGGCTGGTGAGCGACCACTCCTGGCGGGCGGTGTTCTGGCTGAACGTCCCCTTCGCCGCGGCGGTCATCGTGCTCACGCTCCTTGTGGTCCCCGCGCCGCCGCCCGCGCGCACGGAGCGCGTCGACCTGCCCGGAACGGTGCTGTCCGCGACGGGGCTGCCGGCGCTCGTCTGGGCGATCATCGAAGGCCCCGGCCGGGGCTGGACCAGTACGCCGGTCCTCACCGTGTCCGCCGTGGGCGCCGGGCTGTTGACGGCCTTCGGGGTGTGGTTGCGGCGGGCGCCGGCGGCCATGCTGCCACGGCATGTGATGCGACGTGAGGTCACGATCCCGGCGGCGGCACTGGCCATGATGGCGTTCGGGATGTTCGGCGCGCTCTTCGTGATCTCCCTGTACCTGCAAGGGGTGTTGGGCTGCACCCCCTGGCAGGCCGGCGTGCGCACGCTGCCGTTGCCGGCCGCTCTGGTCGCCGGCGCGGGGCTGGCCGCGGTGCTCACCGCGCGCCTGGCCCACCGGTCCGTCATGGTGACCGGCCTCGTCGTGGTCGCCGGCTCCTTCGTGCTGTTGTCCCGTACGACGTCGGAGTCCGGCTACCCGCACCTGGCCCTGGTGCAGGTCGTCGCGGGTGTGGGGGCGGGGCTGACGGCCGCGGCCGGCACCGCGGCGGTGATGGAGAGCGTGGGCGAGCCGTACGCCGGTGTCGGATCCGCCGTCAACGACGCCACCCGCCAGGTCGGCGCCACACTCGGCGTCGCCGTCCAGGGCTCCGTCCTGGCCACCGTCTACCGGGACCGGATCAGCGAGGCGCTGGCGAGTGCGGGACCGGGCGGCTGGCCGTCCGCGGCCAAGGACAGCGTCGTCGCCGCCGCACTGGCAGGCCGGCACGCCACCCCCGCCGTGAGGAGCCATCTGCTGGCTGCCGCGACGGACGCCTTCGTCGCGGGTCTCACCCGCAGCGCCTGGGTGGCCGCCGTGGTCGCCGTCACGGGTGCGGTGGCCGTGTGGCGAGGGCTGCCGCGCCTCCCCGCCGTCGTCCCCGCGCCCCGCGAGGAAAGGCGCACCGCGCGGAGCGGCGGAAGCTTTCCGTAGACCACTCTGGTCATTGTTCTCCGAGACACGCGCGTGCTTCCCGGGCGGGCCTGCCGCGGGTGCGCTTTGCTGGCTGTCCGCCGATCGAACGTCCTTTCCGACCCGGGGAGAATTCTTTGGCTGACCAGCTGATCGTCGACACGGTTATTCGTCTCATCGTGCGCCATTTCGAAATGGACCCGGAGCAGCTGAGCGCCGACAGCAATCTGCAGCAGCTCGGCCTCGACTCGATCGCCCTGGCGGAACTCCTCGTGGTGCTGGACGAGGAGACCGGCATCGACGTCCCCCTCACGGACGAGTCGATGCCGGCCGGTTCCGAGGTCACCATCGGCGCGGTGGCCGACTACGTGGCCAGGTTCGCCGACGAGTCGACCCGCGCCGTCCTGCAGGCGCTGGCGGCCGCGCCCGCGGACGTGGACGCATGAGGCGGTCCCAGACCGTCGTCTCGGGCATCGGTCTGGTCACCCCCGGAGGGATCGGCGCCGAGGCGACCTGGCAGCGGCTGTGCACGGGCACACCGACCGCGTCCACCGACCCCCGGCTCGCGGGCCTGCCGGTGGACTTCGGCTGCCGGGTCCCGGACGCGGAACTGACCGCTGCCCTCGGACGCGGGCTGCGCTGGCGCACCGACCGTTTCGTCCACCTCGCCATCGCCGCCGCACGGGAGGCGACCCGGGACGCCGGTCTGGAGCCGGGGGAGTGGGACGCCGACCGGGTCGCCGTGGTCATCGGCGTGGGCAGCAGCAGCCGCGACACCGACCTGCACGTGACACAGTGCCTGACGTCGGGCACGTACCAGAAGATCTCGCCGACCACGGTGCCACGGGCCCTGCCCAACATGGCCGCCGGTGAGGTCGCCGCCGACCTGGGCGCGAAGGGACCCGGCCTCGGCGTCAGCACCGCGTGTGCGTCCGGCGCCACCGCCATCGGTATCGGCCGGCAGCTGCTGAAGGGCGGCATGTGCGACATCGCGCTGGTCGGCGGGGCGGAGAGCGCGTGCGGGCCGCTGTCCGCCATGGGCTTCTGGCGGCTGGGCGCGTTGTCCACCCGCTGCCACGACCCGGCGGGCGCCTCGCGTCCCTTCGACACGGATCGGGACGGCTTCGTGCTGGCGGAGGGTGCCGGTGTCCTCGTCCTGGAGCGGGCGGAACACGCACGCGCCCGCGGCGTCACCGGGAAAGCGGTCCTCTCCGGCTTCGGCGCCACCAGCGACGCCCATCACCCCACCAGTCCGCACCCCGAGGGCGAGGGTGCCGTACGGGCGGTACGGGCGGCACTGGCGGAAGCCGAGCTGGGCCCCGACGACGTCCACCACATCAACGCCCATGCCACCTCGACCCAGCTGAACGACCGTATCGAAGCCGCCGTACTGCACCGGGTCTTCCGCCGGCCGCCGCCTGTCACGGCCACGAAGAGCATCCTGGGACACTCCCTGGGGGCCGCAGGCGCCGTCGAGGCCGCCGTGTGCGTGCTGTCCCTCCAGCACCAGACCATCCACCCGACCGCCAACCTGGACACCCCGGAACCCGGCATCGACCTCGACATCGTCACCAAAGCCGCCCGTACCTGCCGGATCGACACCGTGCTGAGCACGTCGTTCGGCTTCGGCGGACAGAACGCCGTGCTCGTCCTCCAAGCCCCCTGAGCGCGCGGTGTGGCGCGGGGTGAGGACCGCCGCGCCACGGACGTGCCCGGGGTCAGCCTGCGCTGCAGGAGACGGTCGGCCAGGTCCAGTTGCCGTTGGGCTGGACGGTGACGCCCCAGTTGTTGCCGTTGCCGTTGGGTTTCGCCACCAGTACCTGGCTGCTGGGATAGCTGGTACCGACGTTCCAGGTGGAGAGGATCTTCGCCGGGGACGGCACGTTCATCGTGACCGTCCAGTCGCTGGAGCCGGAGACCGCGACGTTGAGGTTGTACCGGTCGCCCCACTGCTGGCCGGCCGAGAGCGTCGCGGTGCAGCCGCTGCCCCCGCTCCCGCCACCGCCCGAACCGGCGCCGTCCACCGTGATGTTGGAGCTGCCACTGCTCTGGTATCCCTCGGTGGCGAGGATCATGTAGTAGTTGAAGCTGCCGAGGGGCATGCCGGCGCGGGCCCAGGCGTCGAAGTGGTTGCCGGTGGTGATGGTGCCGCCGGTCCGCTTGGACTGGCGGACGCTCCAGTACTGGTTGAAGGTCTTGTTGCCTTCGACGGACGGGGCGTTGTACCGCGTGGTCTGGTAGATGTCGTACGTGCCGCCGTCGCTGGTGACCGTGCCCTTGTAGGTGCCGGTGGGCCGGTAGGTGCCCCAGTTGTCGACGATGTAGTACTCCACCAGCGGGTTCGAGGTCCACCCGTACAGGGCCAGGTAGGCGTTGCCGGACGGGTTGAAGGTGCCCGAGTAGGTCACCGTCCGGCGTCCGCCGTTGCTCCAGCCCTTGCCGGCGACGAAGTTGCCGGTGTTGCTCCAGGACGTGCTGTAGTTGCCGCCGGAACCCAGGTTCATGGAGACCGTTCCGGGCGCGTCCGTCCAGAACGAGTAGTAGTAGCCGTTGTTCGTCCCGGTCTGGTTGGTCGTGACGACCGTGTCGGCCCGGGCGGTACCGGGCAGGGCCAGCGCGGCCACGCCCACCAGCAGCAGGGTGCAGGCGCTGCTGACGAGCAGTCGGAGACGGCCGAGCCACCCTGCGGGTCCGCGCCGTCTGCGCGTCGGATGTAAGGCTGCGTCGTTCATGTGTGCTTCCTCCTCGTCCTCGTGGAGTCGACGGGGGGTCGGACAGCGTGGCGACAGTGTTGGGCGACGCTTGTGTGGTGTCAATACTTTCGGCAATGACTCCGAAACTTTAGGTCAGGCCGTTCTTAATCGAATGCCCAGCTCGCGTAGCCATGATTCACGGTGATGAGCGAGCGTTGGATCGCTGTAGCGCCGAGGGGTGAGGGCGGCGAGTCGTCGTGATTTCGAATGTTTCGAAGCCCTGGCGGGGTCAGTGGATGATCCGGAGGCGGTGCGGCGCGCGTGCGGCGGGTTCGGGCAGGCGCAGGGGGGTCAGGCCGGGGGTGATGGTGCCGAGCAGCGTGGCCCTGGAGGCGCCGGTGGCGGCCGGGTGGGTGCCGGGGAGGCCGTGGACCGTGAGGAAGCCCAGAGCGGCGAAGGCCAGGGCCTCCTTGGCGGCGGAGGGCAGGCCCAGGTCGTCGCTGCGGCACATCGGTACGCCGGGCAGTTCCTCGGCGAGCATGCGCATGAGCACCGGGTTGCGGGTGCCGCCGCCGGAGACGACGAGTTCGGTGACCCGGTGGGCTCGGCAGGCGTCGGCCACCGTCACGGCGGTCAGCCGGGTCAGGGTGGCCAGCACGTCGTCGGGGACGGGCGTGGGTACGGCGTCGAGCGCCCGCTCCAGGTAGGGCAGGTGGAAGTGTTCCTTGCCGGTGGTCTTCGGCGCGGGCCTGCGGTAGTACGGGTCGTCCAGGAGGAAGCGGAGCAGCTCCGGGCTGACCCGTCCGGCGGCGGCACGGCGTCCGTCCTCGTCATGGGTGGCGCCGCCGTCGGTGAAGTGGTGCACGGCCGCGTCCAGCAGGGCGTTGGCGGGGCCGGTGTCGAAGGCCAGCGGATCGGCGCCGGGCGCGAGGACGGTGACGTTGGCGATGCCGCCGAGGTTCAGCGCCGCCGGGGTGCCGGGGCGGGCGCGCAGCAGCAGGGTGTCGGTCATGCCGACCAGCGGTGCGCCCTGGCCGCCGGCCGCCACGTCCCTGCTGCGCAGGTCGGAGACGACGGGAAGTCCGGTCGCCTCCGCGATCCAGGCGGGCTGGCCCAGTTGCAGCGTGCCGCGGACGACGCCGTCCTCCACCCAGTGGTGCACCGTCTGGCCGTGCGAGACCACCAGGTCCGCGGCGCCCGCGCACAGCTCCCGCAGGGCACGCGCGGCCGCGCCGGCGAAGGCCTGCCCGATGCCGGTGTCCAGGGCGCAGACGGCCTGTGTGGTGGTGGGAGCCGGCGGCAAGGAGGCGGCGATGAGGGCGCGCAGGTCGTCCGGGTAGGGGACGGAGAGATGCCCGAGGGGCCGCAGGAGCAGGGCGTCGTCGTCCAGGGCGAGGTCGGCGGCGGCTGCTTCGATCGCGTCGTACGAGGTGCCTGACATCAGGCCGATCACCCGCATGGTGCCTCCCACGGCTGTCGGGGGTCGAGAGGGATCGGGGCGCGGTCCCGCATCCGGTGTGACGGCCCGTCAGTGGGGCGTGGCCGTCGTGACGCGGCCCTGACCGGGGTCCGGCTGGTCGTCGTCCACCCGGGCCTCCGTGATTTCCGGGGCACGGTGCAGCAGGCTCATCAGGCCGCCGACGACGAGGGTGGTGAGTACGCCGATCGGGACCAGCCACTGGGCGGCGATGGCCGTCGGCACGGTGCCGCCGGCCGTGGTGACGTCGATCTTCACCTCGCGGACGATGTACGTCATCACGGCGATGGTCACCAGGAACGCCACGACGGAGTCGGTCTCGCCCGCCCGCCGGACGGTCCGGCCGAGCAGGAAGGCGCCGAGCAGGGCGCCGTAGGTGTAGCCGGCGATCGTCAGGCCGGTGAGGTAGACGTTCCCGGTGCTGGTGCTGAACGCGCAGGCGAACACCGCCATCAGCGCCGCCCACACCAGCGTCATCACCCGCGCGAGCCTCAGCAGCGAGGCCTCGGAGGGCGTCCTGCGGAAGAAGCTGTGGAGGATGTCGGCGACGGTCGAGTTCGACATCGAGTTCAGCGCCGAGGACAGCGAGCCCATGGCGGCGCCCAGGATGCCGGCCACGAGCAGACCGGAGATCACCACGGGCAGCCCGTGCAGGATGAAGTTCGGGTAGAGGTTGTCGGAGCTGCTCAGGCCCATCTCCTGGAAGCTCTTGCCCTCGTTGTACGACCACAGCAGCGCGCCCACCAGGGAGAAGGCCGCGAACTGGAAGGTGACGAAGACACCGGAGGCGATCATGGCTTTCTGGCCGTCACGCAGGGACCGGGTGGCCAGGATGCGCTGGACGATGAGCTGGTCGGAGCCGTGACTGGCCATGGCGAAGATCGCGCCGCCGACGATGGCGGTGGGCAGGGCGAACGGGCTGGTCAGGATGTGTGCGAGGGCGAAGTCGGTGTCGAACAGGCGGAATTCGCCCGCGTGCAGGGCGCGCGTGAGGCCGGCGCCGCCGACGTGCGCGCAGAGGACGGCGATGGCGAGCACCGCGCCGCCCAGGTAGAGCCCCATCTGGATGGCGTCGGTCCAGATGACCGCCTTGATGCCGCCGAGATAGGTGTAGACGACGGTGATCACGGTGAGCACGATGATGATGAGGCGGTAGCTCGTGTGCACGCCGAACTCGTCGAGCAGCAGCTTGATGGGGATCGCGGAGGCGAACAGCCGGACGCCTTCGGCCAGGAGACGGGTGAAGACGAAGGTGACCGAGGCCAGCCCCTGGAGTCTGAGCCCGAATCGCGTACCGAGGTACTGGTAGGCGCTGACGAAGCCGCCCCGCTTGTACAGGGGGATGAGGACGGTGGCGACGACGACGCGGCCGACGACGTAGCCCAGGGCCAGTTCGACGTTGCCGAAACCCTGGCCGCTGTAGGCGCCGCCGGGCACGCTGATGACGGTGAGCACGCTGGTCTCCGTGGCGACCACCGAGAAGGAGACGGTCCACCACGGCATGCTGCTCTCACCGACGAAGTAGCCCTTCGACGTCGTCTGCCGGCCGGCCAGGCGCAGTCCGATCACGGCGATCGCCACCAGGTAGACGACGATCACCACGAGGTCCAGTTGGCGCACGCTCTCTCCTAAGCGACGGCCGGCGGGGTGACCGGCGGGGTGGGGGCGGTGGGGAGGGGCGCCGCCCGCCGGACGCGGACGACATGCGGCTCGTGCGGTGTGCGGGTGTCCAGGGTCAGCAGGCGCGCACCGTCCAGCGGGTTCCCGAGCGGGGGCCGCAGGCGCAGCGGGCGCGGGGAGCCGGCGAGCGCCGAGCGCAGCGGCCCGAGCAGCGGTTCACCGAGTCCGGTGAGGCCGCCGGTGACGGCGACACAGAGGTCGTCGCCGCCGATCCGGCGGGCCGCGGCGAGTACGGCCTCGCCGAGCGCGGTGCCGGCGTCCCGGACGATCGCCGCGGCCGGGGCGTCACCCGCTGCCGCCGCGCGCGCCACGTCCGGGGCGAAGGACGCGGCGGTGCGCGCGGGGTTGCCGTCGCGGCCCAGGGCCACGGGCAGCCGGTCGGGGTCGCCGAAGCGTTCGATCGCGGCCGCGAGCAGCGCGGTGTCCGGCCCGCGTCCGTCGTGGGCGCGCAGCGCGGCACGCAGCCCGGCGGCGCCGATCCAGGCGCCGCTGCCCTCGTCACCGAGCCAGGGACCCCACCCGTCGACGCGCGCGTACGACCCGTCGTCCCCGATGCCGATGGCCACCGAGCCGGTGCCGATGGCGAGGACCACGCCGGTACGGCCGCCCAGGGCACCGGCGTGGGCGGTGACCGCGTCGCTGGTGACGGCCACCTCGTCCGCGGGCAGATCCCGAAGGAGCAGGCCGGCCAGGTCGCGGGCCGCCTGCGGTGCGGCGGCGGCGCCGGCCGCGCCCACGCAGACCGCCGCGGGCCGCAGGGCGGGCTCTCGGGCCAGGAGCGGCCGGACGGCGGCGAGTACGGCCGTACGGGCCGCCTCCGCTCCGCCGTCCGTGGCGAGCCCGGGGGCACCGGGCGCCTCGTGAACAGCGTGAGCAGGGCCGGCGCCGTCCCACAGCACGGCACGGCAGCCGGTCTTGCCCAGGTCAACCGCGACTGCTGCTGTCATGCGGCACGCCTTCGTGTGTCCGGGGATGCAGCGAGTATCAGAACGCGAGCCTCCGGATGTCAACAAGTAACCTCGCTCCGTGAGGCGCGTAAATTTTTGACGCGCCGAGGTGGTGTGGTTACTGTGTCCCCCCACCGAGGAGGGAGCGGTCCATGCCCGGCCAGAAACCACCCCGCACCCCGGCCCGGTCGGCGCAGGCGTCTCCCGCCGGGACCCTGGCGCGCATCCGCGCGGAGCTGCCGTCCATGGCGCCTTCGGAGCGGCGGGTGGCCGACGTCGTCCTGGCCGATCCGGCGCGGGCGTCGGAGCTGTCCATCAGCGCGCTCGGTGAACGGGCGGACACCTCGGTGGCCACGGTCATGCGCTTCTGCCGCACGATAGGCATCACCCACTACCCCCGGCTGCGCCTCGCCCTGGCCGCCGCGGCGGCCCGCGAGCACGCCCTCGACGGCGACCGCCCGATACCCAGCACCGACATCAGCGCCACCGACACACTGAGCGAGATCGTCAACAAGATCATCTACAACGAGGTGCGTGCCCTGGAGGACTCCGGTGCCGGGCTGGACATCGACGTCCTGGGCCGCGCGGTGGACGCCGTGGCGGGAGCACGGCGGATCGACATCTTCGGCGTCGGCGCCAGCGCTGTCGTCGGCCAGGACCTCCATCAGAAGCTGCACCGCATCGGCCACATGGCGTTCATCTGGACCGACCGGCACGCCGCCCTCACCGCCACCGCCCTGCTCGGAGCCGGCGACGTCGCACTGGCCGTCTCCCACTCCGGCGAGACCGAGGACACCGTCGAGCCGCTCCAGGCCGCCGCCGAACGCGGAGCGACCACCATCGCCCTCACCAACGCCCCCCGCTCCACCCTGGCGCGGAGCGCGGACCTCGTGCTGACCACCTGTGCCCGGGAGACACCCTTCCGCTCCGGCGCCACCGTCAGCCGCATCGCCCAACTCGCCGTCGTGGACTGCCTGTTCGTCGGCGTCGCCCAGCGCGGCTTCGACACCGCGACCGCGGCCCTGCACCAGACCTACCGAGCCGTCCAGCACCGCAGACCCCCGCAGCGGCCCCGCCGACCGCCGACCGCCGACTGACGTCAGCCGGCCCCGCCGGGCAAGGTGTCTGTCCCGGAAGAAGCCACCTTGCCCGGCGGACACCTTTCTCAGGAGAAGGCGTACCCGGCGAAGTCGGCCAGCGGGACGTATCCGATGCGCTGGTAGAGGGCGTTGCTGGTGGCGTTGGCCGGGTTCGTGAACAGGACGACGTCCGTCGCGCCCGCGGCCAGCGCGGCCCTGCTCACCGCGACCGTCACGGCTCCCGCGTAACCGCGGCCCCGGAGACGGGCCGGGGTGTAGACGGGGTCGACCCGGACCATGCCGCCGACCATCGAGGTCGAGCCCGCCATGGAGACGGGCGTGCCGTCCGGGATCTCCCAGAACGTGAAGTGTTTGTCGGCGAAGCGCGAGCCGGCCCAGGAGGCGGCGTCCAGGGGTGCCTCTCCCACGTCGGCGACGAACTCGTTGCACCAGCGCAGGAGTTGCTCCTGGTCGTTCGCGTCCAGGGCTCGGCCCCGGCCCTCCGGGGGCGGCTGCGGTGGGGTGAGCGTGCCCAGCCGGTGGAGGCGGCCCCGCCAGTCGTGTACCGGCGCCGCGCCTGCGTGCCGCTGCCATGCCTCGGCGAATGCGGCGGCGGTGTCCCGGTCCGCGGTGACGCCGGAGAGGTGCAGGCCCAGGCCGGCCAGGCGGGCGGCGAGGGTGTCGGCCTGCTCGGGAGAGAGGGGGGTGAGGGTCAGGCGGTGGGTCGCGAGGCGGTAGCAGATGGCGCGGACCTCACCCCCTGACTCCAGCCGGCCGAAGACGGTGGCCTCGGCACCGAACGCGTCCGCCCCGCGGGTGCGCAGTTTCTCGATCGTTGTCAGCGGCGTGTTGTGCAGCGCGGGCCGCGAGCGCAGGAAGTCTCCGGCTCGGGCGAGGAAGTCGTCGACGTCGTCGGTGAGGTGCCAGTCATCCGGGCGCATGCCTCATCATCCCCGAAGTGCCCGGCGCGGGGCAGCACTCCACCGACGACGAGCGGGGGTTCAGCCCTTCCACTCGCGGGCGAGCATCGCGTAGACGTACTCACTGCCCCAGCGGTCCCCGTCGAGGTCGTTCTCGACCAGATGGGCCTCGCGGCGCATGCCAAGACGCTCGCACACGCCCACCGACGCCGTGTTGAGGGCGTCGAGCCGCGCGAAGACCCGGTGGACGTCCAACTGGCCGAAAGCCAGCGACATCAGCGCGCCCGCCGCTTCGGTGGCGTAGCCGTGTCCGGCGTACCGGGGGTTGAACACCCAGCCGATCTCGGCCTGCTGTGCGTGCGCGTTCGTGAGGGTGAGCACCACTTCGCCCATGACAGCGGGCTCTCCCGCCCGGCACACGGCCAGCAGGAGCCCGTCGCCGTCGGCCTTCCAGTCGGTTCCCCCGGCTCGCGCCGCGATGGACTGGGCACAGGCCTCGCGGGTGAGCGGCGGGCGGTAGAGATAGCGCGCGACCTCCGGCAGGGACTGGTACGCGTACCGCCCCTCGACATCACCCGGTGTGAACAGCCGCAGGACCAGCCGCTCGGTGGTGATGGTCGCCGGAGTGCGCCTGGAGACGACGGTCATGGCAAATCCCCCCTGTGCTGCTGACAGCCTTACCGGACAGACTAGTTGATCACCGCCCGCCCTTTCCCGGCCGCCGCAACGGGCACGCGCGGACCCAGCGTGCCTGACGACGACATGGACAAGATTCACGCGCGGACCCTGGCGAGGGTCACCACTCTCCCCGGCGGGCCAACCGGGCATGATCGAGACCGGGCCCACCGGAGCAGTCCCCAGCGCCCACGGCCTCGCCCTGCGCGCACATTCCCCAGCGTGAAAGGAACTCGATGACACTGCGTGAGATCAGGTCCGGCGGCCGCGGCTTCCTCTACGTCAACTCCCACCCCGACGGCTGCGCCGCCGTCGTCGACGATCTGTGGCAGCACACACCCGCCCCGCCCGCCACCTCCGCCGCGCCGGGGCCCGTCGCCCTGGTCATCGGGTCCAGCGCCGGGTACGGCCTCGCCGCCACCGTCGCCGCGCTGCGCACCCACCGGATGCGCGGCCTCGGCATCGCCTTCGAGACGCCCGAGACCGAGCGCCGTACCGCTTCCGCCGGCTGGTACCGCACCGCCCGCACCGCCGAACTCGCCGGAGCGGGCGCGGACTTCGGGTTCCTCAACGCCGACGCGTTCTCCACCGCGGCCAAGGAGCGGGCCCTGGACCACCTCGCCTCCCGGTACGGCAGGGTCGACCACCTCGTCTACAGCGTCGCGGCGCCACGCCGTACGGACCCGGTCACGGGTGAGGTCCACCACTCGGTGATCAAACCCCTCGGCTCCGCCTACCAGGCGAAGACCCTGCAGTTCGACGGTGACACCCCGCTCGTCGGCTCCCTGGAGCTGGAGGCCGCCACGGACGCGGAGCGCGACGCCACCGTGCGGGTCATGGGCGGTGCCGACTGGCGGCTGTGGGTCGACGCCCTGGCCGCGCGTGGGCTGATCCACGAGGGCTTCCACACCGTCGCGCTCTCGTACGTCGGCTCCGATCTGACCGCACCCGTCTACCGGGCCGGCACCATCGGCGCCGCCAAACAGCACCTGGAGGACACCGCCCGCGGACTCCAGCAGGACCTGGCCCCGCTCGGCGGACACGCCCACACCGTCGTCGCCGGCGCGGCCGTGACCCAGGCCTCCACCGCCATCCCCTCCATCGCCCTCTACACCAGCCTCCTCCACGCCGTCCTCGGCGACGGTTTCCAGAGCACCGCCCAGCAGGCCACCGCACTGTGGCAGCAGCTCACGGGCGCGGCACCGCTCCAGCTCGACGAGCAGCAGCGGATCCGTCTCGACGGCTGGGAGATGGACGACAAGGTCCAGGACGCCGTCCGCGAACGCTGGTCCGCCGCGACCACCGACACCGTCACCGAACTCGCGGACACCGCCTGGTTCCGGGCTCAGGTCGGCCGGCTCTACGGCTGGCACGTTCCCGGGATCGACTATGCCGCCCCGGCCGAGACCACGGTCCCCTGGCCGACGACGGTCTGAGCGGGTTGCGCGGCACCCCGGGCCCTGACGCCGCCCGCCGCTCAGCCCAGGGTTACGACCACCTCGCCCGTGCCGGTCGCGCTCGCCCCGCCGGCGACGCGGACGGTGAACGGGCGGTCGGTGCCGCGTCCGGTGACGCGCAGCCGCGTGCCGTCGCGGCGGACGGTGAACGCGGCGGCCGGGGCGCCCGTCAGGTCGGGCACCGTGGCCTCGGCGGTGTAGTCCGGCGCGGCCGTCGGGTGGACCAGCAGGGTCGGGGTGTCCAGCCAGTCGCCGTCCGGGCGGCTGTCGTCGGCGGCGAGCGGCAGGACGGCGCCCTCGCGGACGTACAGCGGCAGGCTGTCGTAGCCGTGCCGTTCGGTGCGCCAGGCCGGGCCGGTGATCCGCTCGCCGGTCAGCAGGTGCGTCCAGGTGCCCTCGGGGAGGTAGACCTCCACCTCGCCGTCCGCCGTGAACACCGGGGCCACCAGCAGGTCCGGGCCGAGCATGTACTGGCGGTCCAGCGGGCGGCACGCCGGGTCGTGCGGGAACTCCAGGAGCATCGGGCGCATCACCGGGGCGCCGGTGCGGTGGGCCTCGGCCGCGGCACCGTACAGGTAGGGCATCAGCCGGTGCTTGAGCAGCGTGAACCGCCGGGCCACCGCCACCGCCTCCTCGCCGAAGTTCCACGGCACCCGGTACGACGTGGAGCCGTGCAGGCGGCTGTGCGAGGAGAGCAGGCCGAAGGCGAGCCAGCGCTTGAAGACAGCGGGATCCGGGGTGCCCTCGAAGCCGCCGATGTCATGGCTCCAGAAGCCGAAGCCGCTCAGGGACAGGGACAGCCCGCCGCGCAGGGACTCGGCCATGGCCTCGAAGGACGCCCAGCAGTCGCCGCCCCAGTGCACGGGGTACTGCTGGCCGCCCGCCGTCGCGGAACGGGCGAAGAGGACGGCCTCGCCCTGGCCCCGCTCCTTCTCCAGCAGTTCGAAGACGGTCCGGTTGTACAGATGGGTGTAGTAGTTGTGCATCCGCTGCGGGTCGGAGCCGTCGTGCCACACGACGTCGGTGGGAATGCGCTCGCCGAAGTCGGTCTTGAAACAGTCCACGCCCTGGTCGAGCAGCGCCTTGAGCTTGGCCTGGAACCAGGCGCGGGCGTCGGGGCTGGTGAAGTCGACCAGGCCCATGCCGGGCTGCCACAGGTCCCACTGCCAGACGTCGCCGTTCGGCCGGCGCACCAGGTGGCCCAGCTCGGCCGCCTCCTCGAAGAGCGGGGACTTCTGTGCGATGTAGGGGTTGATCCACGCGCTGACCTTCAGGCCCTTGGCCTTGAGACGGGCGAGCATGCCCTCCGGGTCGGGGAAGACGGCGGGGTCCCACGCGAAGTCGCACCACTGGTACTCGCGCATCCAGAAGCAGTCGAAGTGGAAGACCGACAGCGGGATGTCGTGCTCGGCCATGCCGTCGACGAAGGACGTCACCGTCGCCTCGTCGTAGTCGGTGGTGAAGGAGGTGGTCAGCCACAGGCCGAACGACCAGGCGGGCGGCAGGGCCGGGCGGCCGGTGAGGGCGGTGTAGCGGGCGAGGACCTCCTTGGGAGTGGGGCCGGCGATCACATAGTACTCGACGGCCTGGTCCTCGACGCTGAACTGCACCTGGCCGACGGACTCGGAGCCGACCTCGAAGGAGACCCTGCCGGGGTGGTTGACGAAGACGCCGTAGCCGCGTGAGGAGAGGTAGAACGGGATGTTCTTGTAGGCCTGTTCGCTGCTCGTGCCACCGTCGGCCTGCCAGACGTCGACGACCTGGCCGTTCTTCACGAACGGGGTGAAGCGCTCACCGAGGCCGTACACCTGCTCGCCCACCCCGAGCGTCAGCTGGGCGAGGACATGGTGGGCCCCGTCGTCGGTGGTGGCGAAGGCGGTGCCCTTGGTGCCGGCCCGGGTCAGCTCCCGTCCGTCCGCGCCCTGGAACACCAGCGCCCAGGGGGCCGCCTCGTCCAGGCGGAGGGTCAGCGGGCCGCTGGTCAGCTCGGTGACGGCGCCGTCGCGGCGGACGGTGCCCGCGCCGTCCGGCGTGCCGGTGAGCGCGAAGTCCGGACCGGGACGGTGCTTGCCGGCGTGGTGGGTGACACGGACGCCGATGACGCCCTCGGCGGGCGAGAAGCAGTCGACCGTGAGGAGCGGCGCGTTGAGCGTGTCCCCCCTCCGCGTCACCTTCTTCACGGCCGCATAGGCGGTGAAGCGCTTCGATTCCACGCGGACGTCGCGGGCCTCGGCGGCATACGCGATCTGCACGCCGTCGCGGATGCGCCAGAAGCCGTCGGTGAACTTCATGTTCTTCCTCGGGGAGAGGTGGAGTGGTTCGAGCGGGGCGCGGAGGCGTCGCCCAGGATGTGGATCGTACACAGACCACCTCCCCGCCGGACAGGGGCAAGTGCCGTAAAAAGCTAGGTGACCAGCCATGATCACGAGCCTCTCGGTCATCGTCGCGGGAACGTGCGCACGGGCGGACAGGTACGCGGGTCTTCCGTCCGGCGCGCGCATGGCGTATTAGTCATGCCAGTAAACAAACGTGTCCGGCAACGTCGCCGGACAGCAACGACAGCAAGGGCCGCGCATGTCGAAGCGCTTCAATAGACGCTCCCGCAGTGCCGTGATACCACTCGCAGCCGTCTCCGCCCTGGTCGCCGGGGCGGCACTGACCGGCTGCGGCCAGCAGCGCGACAGCTCCGTCTACACCGTGCTGAACTCCTCGACCGACGAGACCTACCACCGCTGGGACGCGCAGGCGATGGCCCGCTGCAGCGAGCGGCTGGGCGTCACCGTCGAGCAGCAGAGCGTCCCGGCGGCGCAGGTGATGACGAAGGCGCTGCGCATGGCGTCGTCCAAGTCGCTGCCCGACATCGTGCAGTTCGACGCCTCGGAGATGCCGACGTTCGCCGAGGCCGGCGGGCTGATCGACCTCAGGACGCTCGGGCTGGGCACCGAGGACATCCCGCGGGGCATCGTCAACTTCGGCTCGTACCGGGGGACGTACTACGGAGCCGCCCGGTCGGTGAACACACTCGCGCTCTTCTACAACAAGGACATCCTCGACCGGGCGGGCCTGAAGGTGCCCGCCACCTGGGCGGAGCTGCGCGAGAGTGCGAAGAAGCTCACGCGGGGCAAGCGGTACGGCCTGGCGCTCAGCGCGGGCGGCGCCGAGGACGGCGTCTTCCAGTTCACGCCGTTCATGTGGTCCAACGGCGGGGACGAGACCCGGCTCGACGGGCCGGAGGTCGTGCAGGCGCTGGACTACTGGAAGGGCCTGCTGAAGGACGGCTCGCTGTCGAAGTCGACGGTGGGCTGGACGCAGGCCGACGTCAACGACCAGTTCATGGCGGGCAACGCCGCGATGATGATCAACGGTCCGTGGCAGGTCGAGACGCTGAACACCAAGAAGTCGCTGCACTGGGGCATCGCGCGGATCCCGGTGCCGAAGGCGGGCGGGAAGTCCGTGGGCCCGCTGGGCGGTGCGGTGCTCACCGTGCCCAACACCGGTGACGAGCGGCGGGAGCGGATGGCGGGGAGGATCGTCGCCTGCCTGGCCGGCGAGAAGGAGCAGCTGACCTACGCGCTCAACAGCTGGATGGTCCCGGCCAACGAGAAGGCCGCCGCCGTGTGGCGCAAGCGGGTGCCGGAGCTGGACGCGCTGGCCGACCAGGTGGCCGCGGCCCGGTCCCGCACGGCCAAGCTCGGCGCCGGCTGGTCGGGCGTGTCGCTCGCCCTGCAGAGCGCCTTCCAGTCCGCCCTGACCGGCCAGTCCAGCCAGGCCGCCCTCCAGCGCGCCCAGCAGCGGGCCACCAGCGGGAACTGAGGTACGCGCAGATGACCACGTCCACCGCCACCGCGCCCACCGCGCTGTCCCGGGCCGGCGCACCGGCCCCCGCCCGGCCCCGGCGCCGGCTCGCCCAGTGGGGGTTCGTCGCCCCCGCCGTCCTCTTCATGCTGCTGTTCTTCGGCTACCCGCTGGTCCGTAACGTCGTGATGAGCTTCCAGCACTACACGCCCAAGACGTTCTTCACCGGCGAGGCGCCCCTCAACGGCTTCGACAACTGGTCGAACGTCTTCCGGGACGCCCTCTTCGGCAAGGCGCTGTGGCACACGCTCGTCTTCACCGCGGGCTCGCTGCTCGGACAGTTCTGCGTCGGCCTGGCCCTCGCCGTCTTCTTCACCCGGAAGTTCCCGCTGAACGGGACGCTGCGGTCGCTGATCCTGCTGCCCTGGCTGGTGCCCATGGTGGTCTCGGGCATCGTCTGGCGACGCATCCTCGACCAGGACACGGGTGTACTGAACTCCTTCCTCGACACGATCGGCCTCGGCGGTCACACTCCATGGCTGACCGATCCGCACATGGCCCTGCTGTCCGTCATCCTGGTCAACATCTGGATCGGCATCCCGTTCAACATGGTCATCCTGTACGGCGGTCTGCAGGAGGTCCCCCGCGAGCTGTACGAGGCGGCAGCCCTGGACGGCGCCTCCGCCTGGCGGACCTTCCGCTCCGTCACCCTGCCGATGCTCCGGCCCGTCATCACGGTCGTCCTCGTCCTCGGCTTCATGTCGACGGTCAAGATCCTCGACCTGATCCTGGCCCTCACCGACGGCGGCCCCGCCGACGCCACCCAGACCCTGGGCACGCTCACCTACCAGAACTCCTTCGTACGGCTGGACTTCGGGGCGGGCGCCGTCGTCGGCAACGTACTGATCCTGATCTCCGCCGTCTTCGCGGTGTTCTACCTGCGGGCCAACCGCACCGAGGGGAAGTGACCGACGATGGCCGCTGAGAACGTGAAGCCGCGTGCGCGCGGGCGCCGCCTGGGCTCCACCGTGGCCGGTGTGCTCGTCCTGGCCGTGATGCTGTTCCCGCTGTACTGGATGCTCAACACCGCGCTCCAGCCCGAGGCCGGGCTGCTCGAGGTCGATCCCGTGCCGCACGGCCTGGACCTGTCGGGCTTCTCCAAGGCGCTCGGCGACCAGGGCGGGCACCTGCTGACCTCGCTGGTGGTCTCGCTCGGAGCCGTCGTCATCTGCCTGGCCATCGCGGCCCCGGCGGCCTACGGGCTGGCGCGGTTCCGGCTGCGCGGCACGCGCACCCTCGTGTTCGGCACGCTGATCACGCAGATGGTGCCGGGGATCGTCATCGCCAACGCGCTGTACACGTCGTACGTCGATCTCGGCCTGGTCAACTCCTACGTCGGCCTGATGCTCGCGGACGCCTCGCTCGGCATCCCCTTCTCCATCGTGCTGATGCGCTCGTTCATGGTGTCCATCCCCGGCGAGGTGATCGAGGCCGCGCAGATGGACGGGGCCGGGCGGCTGCGGACCTTCGTGCGGGTGGTGCTGCCGATGAGCCGCAACTCCCTGATCACCTCGGGTCTGTTCGCGTTCCTGTTCGCGTGGAGCGACTTCATGTTCGCGCTCACCCTCAACACCACCGACGACGTCAAGCCGGTCACGCTGGGCATCTACCAGTACATCGGCGCGCACGTGGGCGACTGGGGCTCGGTGATGGCCGCCTCCGTGCTGTCCGCGATCCCCGCCGCGATCCTGCTCGTCCTCGCGCAGAAGTACATCGCCGCCGGCATCACCGGCGGTTCCGTCAAATGACCCCTGGAGCCCCGCACATGACCCACTTCCCGCGCTTTCCCCCGGGGTTCGTCCTCGGCGCCGCCACCGCCTCCTACCAGATCGAGGGCGCGGCACGCGAGGACGGCCGCGGCCCGTCGATCTGGGACACCTACAGCCACACCCCCGGCCTGGTCGCGAACGGAGACACCGGTGACACCGCCTGCGACCACTACCACCGCTACCCCGAGGACGTGGCGCTGCTGCGGGAGCTGGGGGTGGACTCCTACCGCTTCTCGATCGCCTGGCCGCGGATCGTGCCCGCCGGCTCGGGCGCGGTGAACCCCAAGGGCCTGGACTTCTACGCGCGGCTCGTGGACGAGCTGCTCGCGGCGGGCATCGAGCCGGCCGCCACGCTCTACCACTGGGACCTGCCGCAGGCCCTGGAGGACCGAGGCGGCTGGCGGGTCAGGGAGACCGCCGAGCGGTTCGCCGAGTACACGGCCGTCGTCGCCGAGCACCTCGGCGACCGCGTGCGCCGCTGGATCACCCTGAACGAGCCGTGGTGCAGCGCCTTCCTGGGCTACTCCGTCGGCCGCCACGCCCCCGGCGCCCGCGAGGGCCGGGGCGCGCTCGCCGCCGCCCACCACCTGCTCGTCGGGCACGGACTGGCGGTCCAGGCCCTGCGGGCGGCCGGGGTGCGCGAGGCCGGCATCACCCTCAACCTCGACCGCAACCTGCCCGCCACCGGCTCCGCCGCCGACCGGGCGGCCGTCGTCCGCGCGGACACCCAGCACAACCTCGTCTGGACCGAGCCGCTCCTCGCCGGCCGCTACCCGGACACCGAGGAGGAGACCTGGGGCGAGCTGATCAGCGGCCAGGACTTCCGGTGCGACGGCGACCTGGACCTGATCGGGCAGCCGCTGGACTTCCTCGGCATCAACTACTACCGGCCGGTCGTCGTAGCCGACGCCCCGCACCGGGAGGCGGACCCGGCGCGGCGGACGGCCACGGACAACCGGTACACGGAGGTCCGGCTGGAGGGGGTACGGCACACCGCGATGGGGTGGCCGGTCGTCCCGGACAGCTTCACCGACCTGCTCGTGGCGCTGAAGGAGCGGTACGGTGACGCGCTGCCGCCGATCCACATCACGGAGAACGGCTCCGCCGAGCACGACGAGCCGAGCGCGGACGGGCCGGTCCACGACCGTGACCGGGTCGCCTACCTGCGCGACCATCTCACCGCGCTGAAGCGCGCGATGGACGCGGGCGTGGACGTGCGCGGCTACTACGTCGGGTCGCTGCTCGACAACTTCGAGTGGGCCTTCGGCTACGGCAGACGGTTCGGCATCGTCCGGGTCGACTACGACACCCAGCGGCGGACCCCGAAGGACAGCTACCACTGGTACCGCGCGATGATCGCCGCCCAGCGGCACTGACCGTGTCCGGCAGCCACACCGGGTCACACGGCGGGATCGGCGTGCTTCCACAGGTTCCGGTACTCGGTGGGCGTCATCCCGGTCGCGGTGCGGAAGGCACGGGTGAAGTCGGAGGCCCTCGGGTAGCCCCAGCGGGCACCGATGGCGCTGACGGGTGTCGCGTGGAGCAGGGGGTCCGCCAGATCCCGCCGGCACCGCGCGACCCGCTCCTGGCGGATGAAGCTGTTCACGGTCGTCCCGTGCACCTGGAAGACCCGGTGCAGATAGCGCGCGGATATGCTGTGCGCCGCCGCGAGCGTGGCCGGACCCAGGCCGGGGTCGTGCAGATGCTGCGAGATGAACGCCGTGACCTGCCGGAACAACACCGCCGTGCGGCTCTCCGGAGGCAGCGCGGACGTACGGTCGACGCGCCGCGCGATGACCGCCGCGGCGAGGTCGACGACGGCCGCGCCCAGCCGTTGCCGGTCCAGCGCGGTGAGGTCGGACTCCGCCTGCGCCAGGCTGACCAGGGTCTCGCGGAAGACGTGCCCCACGCCGTCAGCCGTGCCGAGGGCCGTCCCGCACAGGGGAGCGACCAGGTGGTCGGGTAACGGCAGGAGGCTCCGGGGGAACTGCACCACCAGGGAACCGCAACGGCCCGGGCCGCTGACCGAGGCCTCGAACGGCCGGGAGCTGTCGTACAGGACGATCTCACCCGGTGCCAGGTCGGTGCTGTGCCGCGCCTGCTCTATGCCCTGCCGGCCCGAGGTGATGACGGCGATCTGGTACAGCTCGGGATCCGAGGCGCGGATCTGCCGCCGAGAGCGGTAGGAGACCAGCTGCGCGTACGACAGGGCCGACAACTGGACCGGCCCCAGCATCACGGCACCGATGCGCGCCCCGAAGTTCGCGGGGTCGGGAAATCGGAAGCGGGTGGTCACCAGGGCCAGCGCGGTGGTCTCCGCCCAGGCGGCCGTCCTCTCGGCGGGCGGCAGGCAGGAGGTGTCCAGGACGGTGATCATTGCTTTTCCCCGTGGTGTCGCAGGTGTTGCTCATGGTCACCCAGCACTCTCTGCCGCTCGCACCGCTCACCGGAAGACGGTTCCGCGTCAAACGCCGTGTGCGCTGCGTGCCAAGCACTGTGCGCCGTGTGCTCACGACACCGGGGGCGGGGAGCGGGCAGGCTCGGGATCGCACCGCCGGTCTCCAGGCGGTGCGTCCCTGACACAGGAGGATCTTTCGTGCGGACGTCACAGAAGGTCGGCCTGGCCGCGGCCGCCGCGGCGCTCGGCCTGGCAGGCATGCTCGCCCCCACCGCCTCTGCCCAGCCGCAGATGACGGCGGCTCCGTCCGACTGCCCGAAGTACTACTTCTGCGGCTACAAGCAGGCGAACTTCAAGGAGCTGGCCTTCAGGTTCAAGGACTGTTACATCCAGGAGATCCCCGACGGCCTGAACAGCGGCGGGTCCTGGTACAACAACCAGTCGGCCGGAACGAAGGCCCGCATGTACGACAAGAACAAGAGGCTCATCTACACCACCCCGGGCGCTCCCTCGTCGGATGCGTACGGTGACTGGGGTCCCGTCTGGTACGTGGACGCCTGCTGATCCCCTGGCCGGGGCCCCTGCGCGGGCCCCGGCCGTGTGGACGGGGGATGACGGCTGCGCCACCCGGCAATCTGGGAACATTCTCCTTAGGTGCCAGCAAATGGGGCATGTGTGGTCGATGCCCGCACGGGAGGCATGATGAGCCAGCAGCCAGTTCTTCTCCCCTATGCCGACCCGGCCTTCGTGGCGGATCCCTTCCCGCTCTACCGACGGCTGCGCGAGGACGGCCCGGTCCGGCGCGCGGTCCTCGCCGGCGGCCTGGACGCCTGGCTGGTCACCCGTTACGAGGACGGCCTCGCCGCGCTGTCCGACCCGCGGCTGAGCAGCGATGTCCGCGACGCCTCGGACCCACGCCTCATCCAGCAGCTGCCCCGGTTCGAACGCGAGTCGATGATGAGCAACATGCTCCGGTCCGACCCGCCCGACCACACCCGGTTGCGCCGCCTGGTGTCCAAGGCGTTCACCGCACGCCGGGTCGCCGAGCTGCGTCCCCGGATCCAGGAGATCACCGACCGGCTCCTCGACGCGGTGGTACCGGCCGGGCGGGCCGATCTGGTGGCGGACTTCGCGCTGCCGCTGCCGGTCACCGTGATCAGCGAGCTGCTCGGCGTGCCCGTGGACGACCGGCACGACTTCCAGCGGTGGACCGACGCCATGCTCGTACGCGGGGAGGAACTGCCCGACCCGGCTGTCGTCAACGAGGCCTGGCAGCGGATGCGCGCCTATCTGACGGCGCACCTCGAAGCCAAGCGCGCCCGCCCCGGAGACGATCTTCTCAGCGCGCTGATCAGCGCCCATGACGAAGAGCAGCGGCTGAATCACGACGAGCTGATCGCCATGACCTTCCTGCTGCTGGTGGCCGGATACGTCACGACGGTCAACCTGATCGGCGGCGGCATCGCCGCGCTGCTCACCCACCCCGACCAGCTGACCCTCCTGCGCGAGCACCCGGACCTGCTGCCCGACGCGATCGAGGAGTTCCTCCGCTACGACGGCCCGGTCAGCCCGGGCATCGCCCGGTTCGCCCGCGAAGACGTCGAGATCGCGGGCGTGACCGTCCCGCGCGGCGCGACCGTGCTCATCGCGTCCGCGATCGCCGACCGCGATCCGGCCCGGTTCCCCGACCCCGACCGGCTGGACATCACCCGGCGGGACAACGGCCACCTGGCCTTCGGGCACGGCATCCACTACTGCCTGGGCGCGCCACTCGCCCGGCTCGAAGGCCAGATCGCCATCGGAACCGTCCTGCGCCGCCTTCCGGACCTCGCCCTGGCGGTGCCCCCGGCGGAGCTGAGCTGGCGGCCGGGCGGTCTCCGGGGCCCGGCACGGCTTCCCGTCACCTTCACCCCCGACGGCCGGGCGGACTGACCACCGAAGGCGGCCGCCCGGCGGACGGTTCGGCGCCGCGTACGACGAGTTCGACCGGGGTGACGGGACACCCCCGGTCGTGCCGGCCGGGCCGTCGACACGGTCCAGCAGCAGGCGTACGGCACATGTCTCCCGCCTTCAGGTGCTCGGGCGGCGGGTCGGTCCGCGACAGCTCCCCCTGCACCGGGACGAGGCCCCACGTCACACCTCGTTCGGCTCTGGCCGGGGTGAAGGGGCAGGCGGCCGTCAGCACGTCATCGAGCCAGGCGGGAACGGGCGCCATGCGGCTCCCCGCCGGCCTGTGGTCAGGTCTCAGGTCTCCGGCAGCACCAGCCAGATCTCGGAGAGGGAGAGGCCGTGCTCCCGACTCACCACCCCGCAGGGGCAGCCCAAGGTGGCCCGACGCCAGTCGCAGGTCACGGTCCACGGCCCGTCCCCGCCTCCGCACCCTGGGCAGCCGACGGTTCGAGCTGCCCACACCCCCGGGCCGGGTCTGCTGTAGTGCCGGAACCTCCCCAGGTACCGGGCCTGCCAGGGCTCGACCGGCGGTGTGAGCGCGGGAGTGCCGGGTGCGCTCGTCGCGGCGAGGGCGGTGAACAGCGCGGTCAGCTCGGGAAGCAGGGCTTCGCCCGCTTCGGTCGGCGGCACCGCGCCGCCCGTCGTACCCGGCACGGTTGCGTACCTCGGGGCCGCGGCGGCCCCGGGTGGGTTCGGGGCGGCGTGCCAGGGCAGCAGGGCGCGGGCGACGGCGGCCAGAAGGGCGGCGGCAGGCGGACTGACGGCACCGGCGTCGAGGTGGTGGACGGTGGTCCGGAGGATGCGTTGGAGCCGCCTGTCCCGGTCCGTCGCCCGGGTCCGCGTCGCCGGGCCCCGCCGGGCCGGGAGCGGGGCGGTGAGGCGGGCGAGGACGGCCCCGGCCGCCCCGGCGTCCGCCGGGGACAGGCGCCACTCGCCCGCGGCGAGGAACTGCCGGGCTCGGCCGGACTCCAGGGTGAGAGCGCGCGTGTGCAGGGGGAGGGGGCTCGGTGCCGCCATCGGCTCTCCGTGCGTGCCTGCCATCGCATCCCCCTTTCTCGCCCCCATCGGGGGCACGGCAATTCTCGCAGGACGTACCCCGCTCGCCCCCGCCGTGCGGCTGTGCGATCGACTGGGGCAGACCTTTCGAGCGTCCGGGCTGAGAACCGGGTCGGTGAGAAGACGGCGAGTGCCGCCGAGACGCTGGACAACTCCCTTGCTGTCTACGGACCTTCGGTCTCTGTTCGATGCGTTTCAGCCCATTGCCCGGCACTCCCGGCTCCGTCACTCTGGTCGTCCGCACCGGCCGCGCCATGGACCGGGCTCGGCCCCCGCTTCCCGCCCGGCCCCGGAAGCGACCTCCTCTTCGGGCTTGGCGTCGGGATCGCCAACGCGGTGGCCGTGGGCCTGGCCTTCGGTTTCCTGCGCGCCGCGTACGGGCGGTACACCGTCGCCCGCACCTGGCCGGCACTGCGCGGCGACCGCCTTCCCAGGCATCTGATGAGCTTCCTCGCCGAGGCACACCAGCGCGGGGTGCTACGGCAGAACGGCGCGCACTACGAGTTCGCCCACCAGGATGTGCAGGAGCACCTCGCCAGCGATCCGGCATCCTCGTGAGAACCATGTTCAGGGCGGCGACCACCGACGACGGCCTGGCCCTCGACCGGTTGCGTCGACTTCCCCAGGCGCAAGACGGTGGGGCACGCGCCGGCGGCGTGGGTCCCCATGCTCGATCCCGTGTCCGCGGCGGACCTGTACCCCGCCGGGCTCGGTAGGGTCTGCCCCACCTCGCGCCGGGGGGCTTGTCGGAGTGCCTGTGGTCAGCGGCGCGTGATCCGCTGTTCGCACGTGATCGTGCGACAGAAGGCGGACAGGTGAAGACTCGGATCGGATACGCCGTGTGGGTCGCAGGTGTGGTGCAGTTCTTCGCGGCCCATGTGATCGTGGAGTCGGCCTGGAGCAGGCCGTACAGGTGGGCGCGGAACAACATCAGCGACTTGGGCAACGCTCACTGCGCCCTGCAGTCGCAGCCCGAGCCCCGTTACGTCTGCTCGCCCGAACACGGCCTGATGAACGCCTCGTTCACCACGTTGGGAGTGCTCCTCCTGGTCGGCGTCCTCCTCACCGGGGCCGGGTGGCGCCGGGGCGCCACCGCCCTCGCGGCCCGGGGGCTGCTGGCCTGCGCCGGCGTGGGCTTCGTGTTGGTCGGTCTGGCGCCCGCGGACGTCCAGGAGAACCGGCATGTGCTTGGCGCGGCGCTCATCATGGCTCTGGGCAACCTCGGTCTCGTGCTGGCGGGCGTAGGCCTGGCGGACGACGTACCGGGTCCGCTGCGGCGGGCGACCAGCCTGCTGGGAGCCACGGCGATCACGGCCTTCGGGCTCTTCCTCTCCCACCACTATCTCGGACTCGGGATGGGAGGCATGGAGCGGGTGGCGGTGTTCCCCATCCTGGTATGGGCACTTGCGGTCGGGGTCCGTGGCCTGTTCCGCCAGGCGACGCGTGTGCAGGACGCGCCGCCGCGTGAGCACCGTGCGCAGGCCGTCCACAGGTGATGCGGCGTCCTGCGGTCGCGTCGTTCGCGGCCTGGTCGCGGCCTGGTCGCGGACGAGTCGGCGGCTGCGGCGGTGGCCGACGCGGAGGAGGCGCCGCGCGGCGGCACCGGACGGCCGGTGCCGAGGCCCCTGGAGTGGGGCGAGGGGGCACCGGCCGTGGCCTGGCTGCCGGGGACGCGAGACCTGGAGTGCTGACGGGTTCCCAGGCGCCGTACCCGCGATTCCCGCTTGCGGGAAACGGCACCGGAAACCGGCGGCAAAACCGGTTCGCCCCGGTCTCCCGCTCGCGGACAGCAGTCGGCGTCTCCAGCATTGCCGATGCGCACCCGCGAGGGGTGCACGAGATCACTGATGACCGCACGTGCCGGCCGGCGACCCCGCGTCACCGAGCATGCAGCACACAATCAGTCGATATCTAGGGCCAATCTTTTACAGCAAAACCGCATGACACTAATTACACTGACCCGGAGTCAGCACAAGCCCCCGGGGGACAACGCGCCAGTGAACCGCCAAGCACTGAAAAAGCTTCTCAAAGACCGCCGTGCTCTCATATCCCCCGAATCCCACGGTCTCTCCCGCCCCACCGGCCGAGGGCGCCGCGCCCCGGGTCTGTCCCAGGGGCAGGTCGACGAACTCCTCGGCTACGCCGACCGCACGTACCAGCGCCTGGAGTCCGGCAACTACCCCCACCCTCCGGTCGACCTCCTCCGTGACGTCGCGCGCCTCTACGGCATGAACGAGCAGGAGTGGGTCAGCCTCTGCCGGTACGCCCGGGGCGAGGACCCGCCCGGCCCCCTCTACGACACCTCGGGCCACGCCCTCCCGGCGGCCTGGGCCGACGCCGTCGCCGGCATCACGTACCCGGCGTACGTCACCGACGCCTCCTGGAACCTCGTCACCTGCAACGACCGCTTCCACGCCCTGTTCGAGGGCGGCCGGGCCCCCGCCAACACCATGCGGTGGATGCTCCTGGACGGGCGTGACCAGCTCATCGAGTGGGACACGGCGTGGGCGCCGCTGGTGATGCCGCAGCTGCAGGCCGCGCTCGCCCAGCGCCCCGAGGACAAGGTGCTCCGGCAGATCGAGGCCGACGTCCTAGCCGACCCCGTCGGACGACTCCTGTACGAGAAGGGCGGCGCCTCCATCCACCCCGACGGTGACGAGCGTCCGATCCGGCACGCGGTCGAGGGACCGGGCTGGGTGACGATGTGTGTGGCGCAGCCGCTCGCGGCGCCCGGGTCCCGGTGCATGATCCTCGTTTTTCGGCCGGGTCCGCGGCGGGCCGGAACCCGGCCGCGCATGTTGCAGGCACAGGGAGCGCCTCTGGACGTCTGAATTTGCCCCTCTTTGGTGCTCGACCAGCACTATTTCGGGGACGGTGAAGGAAACGAACCAGCCAACTTTGCCGTACCTTGACCTAATCAGGTCGCAGCGCCTCCAGGGGGGAACTCATGCCCGCTCATATCGCCCGCCCCAGCACCGTCCTTGCCCCGCACAAAATCACCACGGACGAGATAGCAGACGACATCCGGACCCATCACCCCGACCATCCGCGCCTCCGCGCGATCATTCGCGTCATTCACAACTGCGGCGTGGACACCCGCTACTTCACCCAGCCGCTGGACACTCCCACCGTCAACGGCACCGCGGACATCGGCGAACGCGCCACCCGTGCCTTCGACGACGGCCTCGCCATGGCCGAACAGGCCGCCCGTGCCACCCTTCACCGACACGGACTCCAGCCCGGCGACATCACCGGCCTCATCACCACCCACGCCACCGGCTGGGCCGTCCCCAACCTCGACATCCACCTGATGGCCCGGCTCGGTCTACGGCCCACCATCCGCCGTACGGCCCTGACGACCGTTGCCTGCGCCGGCGGGGCCCACGCCCTCATCCGGGCCGTGGAGCAGGCCCTCCTCCATCCCGGATCCCGCGTCCTCGTCGTCGCCGCGGAAGTCCTGTCCACCGCCTACAACCACGCCGACACCGAGATCGAGCACATGATCTACAAGGCGTTGTTCGGCGACAGCGGAGCCGCCACCATCGTCTCCAGCGAGCCGCTCGGTCCCGGCCTCACCGTCGACGCCGACGGGGTCTTCGAGTACGCCCTGCCCGACAGCCTCACCATGTACGCCGGCCGCATCGACAGCACGGGACTGCACTTCGACAGCACGAAACAGGCCACCGGCGGAGCCAGACACGTCATGCCCACCGTCCTCGACTGGCTCGCCGGCCGCCCCGTCGACGTGCCCGTCATCCACCCCGGGTCGAAGCCCATCATCCTCGACACCGCCACCGCCCTCGGCCTGACCGAAACCGACGCCCGGCACTCCGTCGACACCCTCGCCGAAGAGGGCAACCTCGGTGGCGTATCGGTTCTCCGCGTCCTCGAACGCACCCACGGCCGGCCCCCGGCCGACGGTGAGAGCGCGCTGATGGTCGCCTACGGGCCCGGGTTCTCCGTCTCCGCCCTCCACGGCACCTGGCAGAACTAGCCCGGGCCACGCAGGGCCTCCCCCTCCTCCCGGGGGGAGCCCTGCGCCGCCCCTGCCGGGGAGCGGCCCTAGCGGCGCAGCGCCGCCAGGTTGCGGTAGCCGACGGCCGCGTGCTCCAGGGACCGGGCCGGGTTGCTCGCGCTCGGCGCGTTGTCCTGCTCGGCCATCGGGTTGGGGGAGTGGCAGTGGCCACGCACGAGAAGAACGCCGCGTAGTCGATGACCCCGGTGCCGTACTCGCGCCGGATCGCCTTCAGCGCCACGGGCTGTCCGCCGCGGGTGCGGGAGAGGTAGACGGTGGCCAGGCCCGCCTCCCCGATGCGGGCCGGCAGCCGGTAGCCGGCGATCTCCCGGGGGTTCTCGGCCCTCAGCTGCTCACCTGCCATGCCCGCCGCCATGCGGACCACGCCCCTCTCCTGACAGGGGGAGCGGGGCCCGTTCGGTTCTCAGTGGCCGGCCGGTGGCTCGAAGCAGTCCGTCTCCGGGTAGGGGCCGTTGGTCGACACCTGGTAGTTGGTCTTCTGCACGAACGCCGTGACGCAGGCGTCGTCATGGACGCGCAGGCCCACCCGCGCACCCTCGGGCCGGACCTCCCGGCCGTTCACGAAACGCGAGTTCATCGGTTCGACCCGCAGCGGGCTGCCGTAGCCGAGCCCGAGCAGCGCCGCGCGCACCGTCTTCGGGTCCCACTTCCCTTGCTGCCAGAGCCGCTTGAGCACCGGTTCGATGCGCTCGGCCTCCCGCTGGGCGTCCTTGGCGCTCGCGGCGGACATGTCGCCCGGGATACGGAAGCCGTTGTTCTCGCGGTAGTGAGGGGCGCCTTCACCGGCACCGGGCTCCACGTAGGGAGACCCCACGGAGGGGCTCGGGGTGGTTCCGGTTCCCTCGGCCGCGGCCCCGCCGGTCGCTCCCGCCGACGGGCGCTCCGTGCCGCAAGCGCCCAGCGACAACACCGCGAGGACGGTCAGGGCGGCCGCCACAGCCGCCGTGCCGCGCTGTCCGGCCGCCCCGAACACGCCCTCTTCCACGTTTGCCTCCCGCACCTCTGCGCCCCCCACTCCGAGGCCGAGCCCACGGTACGAGCCGCCCCCCGCCGTGTCGTGAGTACCCGTACTCACTTCGACCCCGGTCCGCGCGGACGGGAGCAGGCCTCACCGCCGGTCAGCGCGTGGTGTAGCCGCCGTTGAGGAAGAGCGTCTGGCCGTTGGCCCACCAGCCGTCGGTCAGCAGGTGCCTCACCCACGGCACGATGTCCTCGATCTTGGTGAGGTCGCCGTTCATGGCGGAGGACTTGTGGTAGGCGACGGACTCTTCGTCTTCGGCGGGGTAGAAGAACGAGGTGTCCATCGGCCCCGGGGCGATGTTGTTGACCGAGATGTTCCGGCCGTACAGCTCCTTCGACAGAGCCCGGGTGAAGTGCTCGACCGGCGCCTTGCTGCCCGCGTACGCCGAGTACAGGCCGGTGTACGCGGCGAGCAGCGAGGTGACGATCGTGATGATCTTCCCGCCGTCCTCGATCCGGCGTGCGGCCTCGCGCATCACGAAGAACGCGGCCTTGGAGTTGACCGCGAACATCCGGTCGTACTCCTCCTCCGTGATCTCGGTGAGCGGCTTCTTCAGCACCATGCCGGCGGTGTTGATGCTGTAGTCGAGCTTGCCGAACCGGTTCACGACGTCGTCGAAGACCCGCTCCACCTCGGCCACGCGGGTCAGGTCGCCCTGGATCGCGAACGCCTCGCCCGGCCCCTGGTTGATCTGGGCGACCACGTCCTCGGCCTTGGACCGGGAGGAGTCGCTGTTGTAGTGCACCGCGACCAGCGCGCCTTCCGCGCCGAGGGTGGTGCTGATCAGCCCGCCGAGGTTGCGGGACGCGCCGCCCACGAAGGCGACCTTGCCTGCGAGTGTCTTGTCCGGGGTGTTGACCATGACGGCCTCCTACGGTGTGCCGAACGGGGACGGCACGGCCTGGGCGGACACCCGGGCCGTGACACGTCCAGCAGCTTCACCGCAGCAGGGGCCGTAGATCTTGAACGATCCGACCACCGCTGGAACGAACCGCTCACCACGTCGAGCACGGGCCGTCAGCGTCGGCCGCTCCCGCCGGTGCCGGCCGCTGTCCTCAGCGTCGGCCGCCGCCGTCGGCGTCCCGCAGCATCCGTGGGGTGGTCCCCTCGTAACGCCGCATCGTCCGGGTCAGATGGCTCTGGTCGGAGAAACCCGCCTCCGTCGCGATCTCCGCGATGGGCCTGTCGGTCCGCATCAGTTCACGCCGTGCGTGGTCGAGGCGCCGCTGTGTCAGGTACTGGTGCGGTGACTGGCCGGTCGACGTCCTGAAGGCGCGGGTGAAGTGGGACTCGCTGACCCCCGCCACCGCCGCCAGATCCGCCAGCGTGACCCGCCGGGACAGATTCGCGTGCATGAAGTCCACGACCTCGGTCAGCCGACGCGGTGACAGCCCGCCCTCACGGACCGGCACGCTGCCGCCTTCGCCCGCGACACGCAGCATCATCGCGGCGGCGGCCTGCGCCAGCGACTGCGCGTACAGCAGGTCGGCCGGGCCGGGGCCCGTGTACTCGGCCACCAGCCGCTCCAGCAGCATCCTGAGCAGCGGATCGGTGAAGTGGAACCGCGGGACCAGCTCGACCCGGCCCGTGGCCCCGCTCTCGGCCGCCAGCTTCTCCAGCCACGCCGGATCGATGCCGAGCAGCAGCAGCTCCACGTCGTCCTGCCAGCGGGGCCGCGATGCCCATCCCGCGGGATTGACCAGGGCCTCACCGGCGTGGAACCGCTCACGCCGGGCGGTTCCGTCCGCCGACCAGCGCAGATCCGCCGACCTCCCGGTATGCACGACGAGGACGTGCACCGGCGGGCCGACCGGCAGCGGCGCTACGTCGGACACCCCCGCCGCGCGTTCCAGCGCCCGCTCGGCCACCACATGCCCGAGGTCGGACCCGCTGCCGTACAGACACCGCAGGTGAGGCTTGATGCGCGAAACACTCACCCCACCAGTATCCGGTCCCCGGGCACCGGCGGCTCGCGCGACGCCTCGGCGCCGGCGGGCCGGTGCGGATGCGCGGCGACCGCGCGCCGCCTCACCCCGCGCCCGCCGACGGGCGGAGGCGTCCGTCGTGGACTTCGGCGATCCGGTCCGCGGCGGTGAGGTGGGCGCGGTCGTGGGTGACCAGCACCGTGGCGGTGGCCCGCCGGCGGGTGAGGCGGGCGATCAGGTCGATGACGGCGGCGCCGCGCTCGTGGTCGAGGGCGCTGGTCGGCTCGTCGACCAGCAGCACCGTCGGGTCGTTCATCAGGGCGCGGGCGATGTTGACGCGCTGGCGCTGCCCTCCGGAGAGCTGGTGCGGGCGGCGGTGCGCGTGGTCGGCGAGGCCGACGGCGTCGAGCAGGTCCATGGCCCGGCCGCGGACCCCGGCGGGGGATCGGCCGTCGATGTGGGCCATGACCTGGAGTTGTTCGGCGGCGGTGAGGGACGGGAGCAGATGCGGCTGCTGGAAGACGATGCCGATCTTGTGGCGGCGCAGGTCGGTGAGGTCGCCGCGGGTCATGCCGGTGGTGGTGGTCCCGTCGATGGTGACGGTGCCGGCGTCCGGGGCGACGAGGGTCGCGGCGACGGCCAGCAGGCTGGACTTGCCCGAGCCGGAGGGGCCGACGACCGCGGTCAGGCTGCCCCGGGGAACGTCCAGGGTGACGTGGTCGAGGGCGGTCAGGCGCTCCTCGCCGTCGGGGTAGGTGAGGGTGATGTCGGACAGCTGCAGGCTCATCGGGCGCTCCCCAGGGCGGTCAGCGGGTCGACGGAGGTGATGCGGCGGATGGCCAGGGCGGCCCCGACCGCGCCGAGCAGGATCGTCACGGCGGCCGGTACGAGGACGGTGGCGGGCGTCAGGACGAAGGGCACCGGCGAGTCGGAGAGAAAGGCGCCGACGGCGGCGGCGACGGCGGTGCCGAGCAGGGTGCCGCCGGTGAGCAGGACGACCGCCTGCCCGAGGGCGTCTCTCAGCAGGTGTGCGGTGGAGGCGCCGAGGGCCTTCAGGACGGCGACGTCGCTGCCGCGCTGGACGGTCCACACGGTGAAGAAGGCGCCGATGACCAGGGCGGAGATGACGAACAGCAAGCCGCGCATGAGCTGCAGGGAGCCGTTCTCGGAGGCGTAGGAGCCGATGGCCGGCAGCGAGTCCGCCTTCGGGACCGTCCTCGTGCCCGCGGCCTCGTCGGCGGCCTGCACGTCGACGGCCGAGGTGGTATTCAGAGCGATCACGGTCGCGGTCGGAACCTCGCCGCCGCCGGTGGGGGGCGCGGTCTTCCGCCAGACGTCCAGGCTGGTCCAGATGACCGGGGTGTGGCTGAACGAGGCATCGCCCTGGACGGCGGCCACCGTCAGCCGCTGCCCGGCCAGGGTGACGTCGTCGCCGGGCTTCAGACCGAGCGCTTGGGCGGCCGGAACCGACAGCACCACCGCGCGCTCCTTGATCTTGGCGCCGGCGGGGGCGAGTCGGGAGCCTGGCTCCACGCCGAAGGCGGAGACCCCGGCGCTGTGGTCACCGGCGGTGGCCCTGGTCGTCGTGATGCCCAGCGGCTCGGCGCCGGTGACGCCGGGAGTCCTGGCCCACCGCTGCCACTGTCCCTCGGTGACGGTGGAGTCGCCGTACGACAGCTCCTGACCGTCACCGGGCGCGGCGAAGGCGATCCGGTCGGCGGGCAGGCCGTTGATCGCGGAGATGTTCTGCCGGCCCAGCCCGGCGGTCAGTCCGGACAGCAGCCCGACCAGCAGGGTGATCAGCACGATGACGGTTCCCATCAGGGCGAACCGCCCCTTGGCGAACTTCAGATCTCTCCAGGCGACGAACACGGCCTCGGCCTGTCCTTTCCGGGGTGGAAACGGAGCGCTCCCCAGCGGGGGAGCGGGATGCTCTCCGCTGGTGGAAGCGGAGTGCCTCCACCCTCGCCGCCGCTCCCAGCGCGGGCGTCCGGCGACGGACGGCAGTTCTCGGATCGGAAGGCGACCTGCGGGTTCCAACTTTCGATGGAGGCCACCAGGAGGTCTCCATCCTTAGGCTGGAAGGACTGTGAACACCACCACCGTCCCCGCCCCGACCCCGACCACCCGTGCCCTGGCCTGGTGCCTGCACCTGCTGACCGTCGGTCTGCTCGCCCTGGCCGGCGTCCGGGCCGTGGCCGACGGGCGACCGCACGCCGGGCTGATCGTCGCCGTGGCGGCGGTGTGCGGGCTGGTGTACGCGGCCGGGCCGCTGCTGCCCCGGATCCGCCGCTCCCGGCGGGCCGCCGCCTGGTGGCTGGCCGCCGTGGGTGCCGTATGGCTGGTGCTGCTGGCGCTGACCGCGGACGGGGTGTGGGTCGCCTTCCCGCTGTACTTCCTCCAGCTCCACCTGCTGTCCCGCCGCACCGCCCTGCCCGCCGTGGCGGTGACCGCGCTCGCCGCGATCGCCGCCTTCGCCGCTCACCAGGGTTCCTTCAGCCCGGCCATGGCCATCGGTCCCGCGCTGGGGGCCGCCGTCGCCGTCGCGGTGGTGTGGGGGTACGACGCCCTGTACCGCGAGAGCGAACAGCGCAGACGCCTGATCCAGGAGCTGACCGCCACGCGCGCCGACCTGGCCGAGGCCCAGCACACCGCCGGTGTCCTGGCCGAACGTGAACGTCTGGCCCGGGAGATCCACGACACCCTCGCCCAGGGCCTGTCCAGCATCCAGCTGCTGCTGCGTGCCGCCGAACGCGCCCTCCCCGACCGGCCCGACGCCGCCACCCGCCACGTGGAGGCGGCCCGCCAGGCCGCCGTGGACAATCTCGCCGAGGCCCGCCGCTTCGTCGCCGCCCTCACCCCGCCCGCCCTGGACGGCACCACGCTGGCCGACGCCCTGGAACGCCTCTGCGACACCACCGGCACCCGCCACCGGCTCACCGCACGCTTCCACCTCACCGGCGACCCGGCCCCGCTCCCGACCGAACACGAGGTCGCCCTGCTGCGCATCGCCCAGTCCGCCGTCGCGAACACCGTCCGCCACGCCCGCGCCACCACCGCCGATATCACGCTCAGCTACCTCGGAGACCAGGTCGCCCTCGACATCGTCGACGACGGCACCGGCTTCGACCCCGGCCGACTGCCCGCCCCCGGCCCCGAGAGCGGCGGCTTCGGCCTCGCCGCCATGCGCACCCGTGTGCACACGCTCGGCGGGACCCTGACCCTCGAATCCGCCCCCGGCCACGGCACCGCCCTGGCCGCCCGGCTGCCCCTGACCCCGCCCAGCGAGACCGAACCCGAGGCCCGCCCGTGACCGACACCCCCATCCGTCTCCTCCTGGCCGACGACCACCCCGTGGTCCGCGCCGGACTGCGCGCCGTACTGGAGACGGAACCCGGCCTCGCGGTGACCGCGGAAGCCGCCACCGCCGAGCAGGCCGTCGACCGCGCCGCCCAGGGCGACATCGACGTCGTACTCATGGACCTGCAGTTCGGCAAGGGCATGAACGGCGCCGAGGCCACCGCCCGGATCACCGCCCGCCCGGGCGCCCCGCGCGTGCTGATCGTCACCACGTACGACTCCGACGCCGACACACTGCCCGCCATCGAGGCCGGCGCCACCGGCTACCTCCTCAAGGACGCCCCTCCCGAGGACCTGGCCGCCGCCGTGCGCACCGCCGCCGCCGGACGCACCACCCTGGCCCCGGCCGTCGCCGAACGCCTCATGAACCGGCTGCGCACACCCGGCACCGCCCTGACCCGGCGCGAGACGGAAGTCCTCGCCCTGGTCGCCGAGGGCCTGTCCAACCAGGCCGTCGGCCGCCGCCTCCACCTCACCGAGGGCACGGTCAAATCCCACCTGGCCCGGATCTACACCAAGCTCGCCGTCGACTCCCGCACCGCCGCCGTCGCCACCGCCGCCCAGCTCGGCCTCATCCGCCGCTGACGCCGATACCGGGCGCGTCCGCGCCGGAGAGCACCGCTAGGCCGACCCGCGCCGCGCGCTCGCCCCGGAGGCACCGGCGCCGGGCGCCGACCACCACCACGTCATGGCTGCCCGGTGGGACATGTATGTCGCCCTTTCCCCAGGCGGACTTCGCACCCTTTTTGACTGGCGGAACTCTCGGACGAAATACGCGCGGCCCGCTCGGGCGTGATCGCATAAAGGCTAGCCTCGCCTAGGCCGACAGGCGGCGCGAGAGGAAATGACAATGACCGAGGAAGTGCAACGATGGCTGAAAGAGAACGCTTTGCCACTGAAGAGCCCGCACGCCGAGGCATCGGACCCGGGCCACGCTGACCTGGAGCCGCTGCGCGAGGTCCTGCGCGACGTGCGTGTTCTGGGGATGGGGGAAGCGACGCACGGAACAGCCGAGTTCTTCCGGCTCAAACACCGGTTACTGCGCTTCCTCGTCGAGGAGATGGGATTCACAGCCCTGGCCATGGAGGCCAGTGCATCGGCTGCCCAGGCTGTCGACGACTACGTGCTGCACGGAACCGGTGATGCCGCCGACGCCGTGGTCGGTCTCGGCTTCTGGACATGGCGGACCCGGGAAATGCTCGACGTCGTCGAGTGGATGCGCGACCACAACCGAACGGTTCCCAAGGACCAGGCCGTACGTTTCGTGGGCATCGACCCCCAGCGATGCGGCCCTTCCCTGGCGGCGCTGGCCGGCATGCTGCGCACGCTGGCACCGGAACGGGCGGACATCACCGGCGGCCTGCTCGGCACATTGGCGGAGGCCCGAACGGGTTCCCTCGGGGCCCAGCGCCCCCAACTCCTCGGCGAGGCTCGTGACCTGGAGCGATTCCTCGAGGAAGAGCGTCTCCCACTTGCTTCGCGCATCGGAGACGCGGCCGTCGATCAGGCACTCAGGCATGCGCGCAGGATCGTGGCCGCGGCCGACGTGGCCTCCCTGCCGCCGCGCGGCGAGGGTGAGGAGCCGGGCGCACTGGCCGCCCGGGACCGGTACATGGCTCAGGAAGTGATCTCCCTGGAGGAGGGATCCGCCGGAAAGGTGGCCGTCTGGGCCCACAACGGCCATGTCTGTACCGACTGTTACGCCCGAGGCATACCCGCCATGGGGCAGCACCTCAGGAACCACTACGGTGAGCGGTACTACGCCCTGGGCCTGCTGTTCGGAGAGGGGGCCTTCCGCGCCCGACCCGGAAACTCCGCGACACGACCGCCCAGGAAGCACACCATCGGTGCGGCGGGTCCTCGCTCCGTCGAGGCCCGGCTGGCCTCGGCCACACCCCAGGACCACATGATCGACCTCCGCGCCGGCCGGGCCCGACCCGCAGTCGCCCAGTGGCTGGAGAGCCCGCAGTTCATGCGGTCCTTTGGCGCTGGTGTGCCGCGCGTGACGTACCGCTTCTCCATGGCTTCAACGGTGCTCATGCGTGAGTATGACGGATTGGCGTACGTGGCCCGCTCGACGCCTTCGGCACTCCTCAGCTGAGATCGAGTGTGGAAGGCCAAAGTGTTCACCCGGCACCCGGAACACTGGACGCGGCCGTACCCCGGTGAGAAGAAGATCGACGCACCGAACGACGTGCCCGGCGCGTTCGTCCCGTCACCGGAGTCCGACGACGACCCAGCTGCCTCGGCTGGGTCGCCAAGCCCTCCAGGAAGCGTCCGAGGGAGGTCCTCGTGAGGCCTGTCACGGGGAGAACGCGTATCGGTGGGATGACCGATGTGCGGAGGGCGGGCGCGCGGTCATAGTCCTCGGGAGATCGTTCGCGGGTGGCCGTCGTGCCCCCGGTTTTCGAAGGGACCTTCTGTGGATGCGTATGCGGACCTGGTGTTTCTCGGCGGACGGGTGGTCACGGTCGATGCGGAGTTCTCCGTCGCCTCGGCCCTGGCGGTGACGGGCGGGACCATCAGCGCCGTCGGTGGGCGGGACGACGTCGCGCCGCTCGTCGGACCCGGCACCCGCGTCATCGACCTGCGGGGGGCGACGCTGCTTCCCGGTATCAACGACTCCCATCTGCACGGGTGCGCCTTCGGCATGGCGACGCCGCCGCTCTCCCTCGACCTCGGCCATCCCGCCGTGTCCTCCCTCGCGGACGTGGCCGAGGTGGTACGGCAGGCCGTCGGGCGGGTTCCGGCCGGGCAGTGGATCACGGGGCACGGCTGGGACACCGGTTACCTCCACGAGTGCGTCTCCGATCCGTCACGGCTGCCCTCGCGGCGCGACCTCGACGCCGTGAGCCCGGACCACCCCGTCGTCCTGTACTCCTTCTCCGGGCACGCCACCTGGGTCAACTCCAAGGCACTGGAGCTGATCGGGATCGACCGGCACACCGTCGCGCCGCCCGGCGGGACCATCGTCGTGGACGAGGCCGGGGAACCGACCGGGCTGCTCCACGAGGGCGCGCAAGCCGTCGTCCAGGACGCGCTGCCGCCGCTCAGCCGGCAGGAACGGACCGACGCGATCAGAGCGGCCCTCGCCACGCTCGCCCGGCTCGGCGTGACCAGCTACACCGAGCCCGGGCTCGGCCCCGGCGGCGACGGCATCATGCGGGGCGCGCTCGGCGCGGAGACCCTCGATGTCTACCGCCAGTTGTTGGCCGACGGAGAACTGACCGCCCGCGTCGGCGTCCTGCTCCTGCCCACCGGAATGGCGAGCACCGCGGACGAGTTCACCCGCGCTCTCACCGCCCTCAGCGCCCTCAGCTGGGTCGGCGAGTCCGGCGGCGCCGATCCGCGCCGCCTCGCGATCCACGGGGTGAAGATCTTCGCCGACGGCATCGTCCCCAACAGGACGGCCTGGATGCACGAGCCGTACGTCGGCGGCGGCTGCGGCTCCCTGTGCGTCGGCGGCGAGACGGACGCCGAGCGGGTCGCCGAGATCGACGCCATGATCCGGCAGGCCCACGCGGCCGGGCACCAGCTGGGCGTCCACGTCACCGGCGACCGGGCCGTCGACACCGTCGCGGACGCCTTCGCCGCGGCCGTGGCCGGGCACCCGCGGCCCGACGCCCGCCACTACGTCATCCACGGCGACTTCCTCACCGGGCACAGCATGAAGGTGCTGGCCGCGCACGGCTTCGGCGTCAACATGAACCCCACCATCAAGTGGACCGTCGCCGACATGGAGGAGGAGTTCGTCGGCGCCGAAAGAGCCGCGTACGCATGGCCGTACCGCGCCGCCCTCGACGCCGGCGTGCGGGTCGCGAGCGGGTCCGACGCCCCCGTGACCTACCCGGACTGGCGCCAGGGCGTCGCCACCATGGTGCTGCGCGAGTCGAAGGCCGCCGGCCGGGTCAGCGGCCCCGAGCAGCGCATCGGCCTGGCCGAGGCGATCCGTACGTACACGATCGACGCCGCCTGGCAGGACTTCGCCGACGACTGGAAGGGCTCCCTGGAGCCGGGCAAGGCCGCCGACCTCTGCGTGCTCGACGGGGACCTGCTCACCGCCGATCCCCACGACATCCCAGGGATGCCCGTCGTCCTCACGGTCGTGGACGGGCAGGTCGTGTACGACGCCCATCGCGATTGACGTCTTCCGGGCACAAGATCATCCTTGGAGGATGGCAGCGCAGCGGAGCACGGCGGACATCCTGGACGCGGCCGTCCACGTCCGTGCGGCCGCCAGGAGCGCCACGAGCGGCGCGACCGGCGTCGACACGGTCCTGACGGCGCTGTCGGAGGTGATGGAGTACGACCACGCCTCCCTGGCCCGCTGGGATCCGCTGCGCCGACGCCACACCACGCTGGCCGGGAGCTACCCGGACGACGCCACGGCCTACATCGAGACCCGCCTCCACCACGACCCGGTGTTCGCCGTGCTCCGCAGCCCCGCCCGGGGCGGTCTCTGGCTCGGGGACGTGCCCCGGCAGCTCCTGGCGGCATCCCCGGGCTTCCAGGAGGTGCTGTCCCCTCTCGGCATCGAGGACGGCGTGGCCCAGTGCCTGTTCGCCGCCGACGGCCGGTACGTCGGCATGCTCAACGTCAGCCTCCGCCGGCCGCGGCGCTCACCCGACCCGGCGCGCGCCGTGGTCACCCTGCTCACCGAGGCCCTCACCGGAGCCGTCGACGGCGGCGCGGGCCCGCCGCCCGGCGGACTTACGCCGCGGGAACTCCAGGTGCTCGCCGAACTGACCACCGGCCGCACCAACAAGGAGATCGCCGAGCGGCTGTACATCACACCGCGCACCGTCGGCACTCACATCGAGCACATCCTCGCCAAGCTCGACCTCCCCAACCGCGCGGCCGCCGCCGCCCGAGCCGCCACCTGGGGAGTCGAACCGTCCCGCTGACCGTTCACGGTCCACCTGGTCGAGATCCCCCGTTGCCCGCGCGGCCGCCAGGTCGACGTCCGCCGGCGAGCCGGGAGCCGAGTTGTTGAGGGTGGTCCCGTGGACTCCGCTGTGGATCGTGTGCGCCACCGTGCCGGCTCCGCGCGCGTCGATCCCGATGTGCGGCTGGTTCCGCTTCCGCCCAGGGCGGTGGCGTAGATGGTGGCCGCGTGGGCGGTGTTCAGCGCGCTGCGCAGGCTCGCCCATGTGGACGTCTCGGCGAAGCTCTACGGTCTACGGCACGGACGGGGTGCCTTCGGAGCGAAAGAAGAGCTGATATCCCGTTCGAGACGTCGTTCGAGACCGTGGCATCATGTGCGGCATGACGACGAACCGAAAGGCCCATGCCGCGTAGCCGGCCAGGACATCTCCGGACCGGCACACCACGCCGCCGGACTTCCGACACGAAGCCAGTCATCGACGGCTTGTCCGCGCGCGCACTGTCCGAGATCCGCCGCCTCGAGTACACGCGCAACTATCTGCAGCCAGGAGACGTCAGCGCAGCCGTGCGCTTGTGGAAGGACTACGTCCACCTTCCCGAGAGGCAGCTGTGGCACGACTACGAGTGGGGCAACGCGCACTGGTACTGCTGCGGCAGTCCTCTCGAAGCCCGTGCTCTCCTCGACACCGTGACGCAGGCGATCTCACCTCGCAGTGCACGCGAACTCCGCAGGCTGGTCAGCCGGTTCGACGCCGTCTGGAACCGACCGTCACCGCCGTACGACACGGACGGAGGGTGAACAGCAGACTCGGAGGCCGTGCGTGGTGGCCACGGCGGAGGCGGAGGCGAGCGTGGCGGCGGTGAGGCTGCCCCGGAGGGCGGCCCGAACTGCAGGACAAGGCGGCTGGGAACCAGCCGGCGATCACACATCCGGCCGGGCCCCGCGTGCGGCGCCCGCCGATGCCGCCACCACGCACAGCACCGCGATCCACTGCGACCATCGCAGCGACTCCTGGAGCACGACCAGACCGATGAGGGCCGCCATCGCCGGTTCGAGGCTCATCAGGATGCCGAACACCCGCGGTGGGATCCTGCGTAGCGCTTCCAGATCCAGCGAGTACGGGATGACGGACGACAAGAGTGCCACGCCGAGCCCCGCGACCAGGACCCACGGCTGCATCAGCGCCGCTCCGCTGTCGGCCACGCCGAAGGGCACAGCCACCAGTGCCGCGACGGCCATTCCCAGAGCCAGACCGTTGCCTTCCGTGGTGTGGCGGCCCAACGCCGCGCCGACCAGGATGTACAGGCCCCAGAACGTCCCCGCGGCGACGGCGAACAGAAAACCGACGAGGTCGAGGTCGCCGCGTCCCTCCATCAGCAGGACCACACCGCCTGCCGCGAGCCCGGCCCAGAACACGTCCAGCCAGCGCCTCGACCCGGCCAGGGCCACCGCCAGCGGCCCCAGGAACTCGATGGTCACCGCGATACCCAGCGGGATCCGGGCCAGCGCCAGATAGAAGCACAGGTTCATCAGGCCGAGCGTCACACCGTAGCCGAGCACTACAGCCCACGCACGGCGATCCATGCGCAGCGACGGCCGCCACAGCAGCATCAGCACCGCCGCCGCGAAGAACAGCCGCAACGAGACCGTGCCGAAGCTGCCGACCGCGCTGAACAGGTGCTTGGCCAAGGCCGAGCCCACCTGGACGCTGACGATGCCGAGCAGTACCAGTGCCGTTGGCGGGATCGCACCGAAGGTACGGCCTGCCAGCGCGGAGAGGGAGGGTCGGGGGGAGGGGCCGCGTTCAGCCCGGTCGAGGTTCATGGTGGCCACGCGTGGATTGTCGAGGCTCGCTCGCCACGCGTCACATGATTTTCCGGGACGACGGGGCCACGGGGCCACGGGACCACGCGACTCCGGGACCGCTGGGGTCCGCCAAGCAGGCGGTTGGTGACATGTGCGGCGGTGCGGCTCCGACGCGGCGGGCACCTCCCTTGGGCATATTCCCAGTCCTGTCGACAGATGGGCGGAACGGCATGACCACACCTGCGACCGGGACAGCGGCGCTGAAGGCCACCTCGGAGCTGCTCACGGCAGCGCGGGCCCTGATCGGGCAGGCGCCGTCGGCGGAGGCCACCGAGCAGCCCGCCCCCGCGGACCAGGTGCTCGACCCGGGTGGACTGCTGAGCCAGGCCCGCCAGGCCAAGCGCAGCTACCAGGCCACGAGCCGTTGGATCCTCGCGGCCTTCGCCGTCGTCGGCCTCGTCCTCTTCGGCTCGCTTCCCTTCTCGAACATCGGCAGGATCACCGGGGGCGACGTCTGGCTCATGGGCATCGGGCTCGGCTGCGCGGCGCTCGGGATCGGGCTCGCCATCTGGGCGGCATCGCTCGTCCCCGAACCACTCGACGCCAGTCTCGGCGCGTTGGAGCAGCGCCTGAAGCCGGCCATGAAGAACCGGACCATTCGCTGGTACATGGGGCCGCGCCGCCGCGCGGAGATCCAGCTGGCCTCGATGCTCACCGGCAACGAGCACGAAGCGCATCTCGGCCCCGGCATGCACAAGATCTCCGACCTGATCAGCGAGCTGGGCAAACTGCAGAAGGCCCGGCTGGTGCAGGCGACGGCGGCGGCACGACGTGACGACGTGCTCAAAACCCTGGACGGTGCGGTGTCGGCGCACCTCGCCACGCTGGCGGAACTCCGTGAGCAGGCCGACGCCGTCGGCAAACTCGGCGACACCAACCCCAACAAACAGCGACTGGCCGACGAGCTGGCCGACCGGATCCAGCGGGAGTCAGCCGCGTACGCCGCCGCCGCGGACGAACGCGCCCGGCAGGCCCGCCGGCTGGCGACGGACGTCCGCCTCCCCGCCGCCACGGGCAGCGCTCCGCCCGCCCCGGCCGCCGCCGACCAGGACCCCGCGCCCGAAGGCGACAATCTGGCCGCCACACAGACACGACTCGACACCTACTTCTTCCACCGGGCGGTGCTCCTCGTCCAGTCCGCCATGATGCAGATGCGGGGAACCTTCCGCCTCGCCCGTCTGCTGATGATTGCCGGCGCCCTGCTGACCCTCGCCGGCGGCACCCTGTACGCCTACGTCCTGCCGGCAGGAGCATCCGAGAAGAGCCCGACCCAGGACGCGGAACGGAAACCGGCCACCGCCGCGACCGTCACCGTCGACGCGGGGACGGACATCGCCGCACAGCTCCCCGCGACCTGCGTCGGACGCCCTGTGAAGGCCCTGCGGCTGGACCAGAAAGTCCCTCCGCGCAACGGCCCCTTCACCGTGGTGGTCATCGACCCCGCATGCCCCGGAGCCCTCACCGTCCCCAAGGACCAGGGCTCCATCGACTCGCCCGCTCCTTCCTGAACACGCCCTGGGCACCAGGACCGTCAGGGCGGCCGGAAACGACCACCCTGGCGGTGGGCGGTCACACGGGCAGGTGCCGGGCGAAGAACGAGAACACCCGACGGCGTACGGTCGGCACCGCAGTGGCCGGATCGATCGCGCCGACCAACGCGTTCCGGCTCTCGGCGGCCATCAGCCCCACCGCTTGCAACTGCGGCGCCATGGCGGCGTAATCGGTGAACACCCGGTGCGTGGCATTGCCGATCACCCCTCGACAGACACGTCCGCGAGGGTGCGCCGACAGGGCGGACCAGGAACGCTCCAACGCCGTTCTGCCGGCGAAGCCCTCGGTCTGCAACAGAAGCAGCGGCCGGTCCACGCCGTGCTCGGCAACCGGGAGCAGCCTCCCCTCCTGGCCGGGTGCGGGCGGCGCGTGGTCCAGGTAACCCTCCAGATTGACAGCGGCGTCGATACGGCGATCCTCGTACATCGCCTCGGCCGCGGTGGTGCCGCCGGCCGAGTGGCCGTAGATCCCCACCCGCCGCAGATCCAGCGCACGCCCGAGGCGCTGCGGCAACACGTGTCCCGCCGCGTCGGGATCGCGCCCGGCCGCCAGTTCTTCCAGCTGGTCCAGCACGAACCGGGTGTCCGCGACCCGAGTGCCGATCATGGTGCGGAACTGCTGCGCGTCCTCCCGGGGATCCTTCCGGAAGACGGTTTCGCGCACCCTGCGCCTTCCCCGCATCGCGTGGGGGAAGTCCACCTCACTGGCATCCCCGGGGTGATCGATGGCCACCACCACGTAGCCGCGGCTCGCCAGCTCCTCGGCGAGCCCGGTGCCGAGGGTGCGCGGGTCGAGGCCGCCCGGGCTGTACAGCAGCACCGGTCGCCGCCCCGCCTGCGCGGGTGCCCCCAGGTGGGAGTGGGTCATGGTCGCCGCCCAGTTCACGCCGGCCATCGGCAAGCGGTGCACCGAGGCGTCGATCACCCCGAACAACTCGGCGGCTCCCTGGGTCATCTGCGCCGCGACAGGGTAGCCACGGACGGCACGGGCCGGGTAGAACACCGTGACCATCACTTCCCGAACCGGAATCTCGGGCTGCCACGGGTCGTTCCTGGACCGGTCGACCAGGTACAGCCTGGTGACTCCGGTCCGGTGCGGGCCGGTCGGCGCCGGCAGCCGCAGGACGACGCCGCCCCCGCTCACCCCCTGACCGCGCGCGACACCGCCACCGGCGAACAGCAGCGTGGTGGCCAGCAGGGCCGACTTGGTGACGGTCCGCCGGTCCCATCCGGCAGCACCTTCGCCCCCGACAGGGCCGCCGAGGTCTCGCCCGAGCACGCGGGCCCGGTCATCCCGCTCACTGCCACCGTGCCTCGTCCACGCCATCTCTGTCCCCTTCAGTCACTGTGCCGCAGGCCCTGTGCCTGCCGTGCCTGCCTCGCCTGCCTGACGAGGGCACGACCTGCATGCTGGCGCCCCACAGGGAGGACGGGCCAAGGTTGAGGCACAGTCCGAAACGATGGCGCGGTGACCTGGAGGAGAGTAGTGATCCGGATTCGCTTCACGGCCGCGGACTTCACCCGGATCCGGTTCGCTCCCCGGCCGGCGCCCCTGCAGGAGCTGAACACCGCCCTGATGAGGATGACCGGCGCCGACAACGAGGCGCTCCACGGCCGTTGGAGGAGGCGGGCGCTGCGATCCCTGCCCGCCGCGGTCCTGCCGCTGGCGGACCTGGTGCCCCTCGGGCAAGCACCCAGGTTCATCGACGTGTTCAGCGACAGCCTCACGGAAGGACTCGACACCGTCCGGGCTTCGCCCCCGGAACTGGTGCGCTCGGAGATCGAGCGGGTCTACGCCACCAGCGTGTCCCGTGCTCCGCTGTGGATCCGCGCACTGCACCGAGGCGATGCCGAGGCCTGGCAACTCCTACGACGCGCCCAGCACACGGCCTTCGAAACCCTCCTGCGCCCCGTGTGGCCGGTGGTGCGGGACCTGCACCAGGCGGAGTTCACCCGTCACGCCCTGACCCTGGCCGAGCACGGCCTCGGCGCCGCGCTCACCGCGTTCGTCCCCGCCGGCCGACTGCACCAGGACATCTGGGAACTGCCGGCCCCCTGGAACCAGCACATCGAGCTGCGCGGCCGCGGCATGGTGCTCGTGCCCACCTTCCACGGTCCCGGACATCCCCTCATCGCCGACCTGCCCGGCCACCCCCTGTACGTTACCGCTTCCGCCGGCCCCGGCCTGCCGCTCTCACCGGACGGTGCGAGCGACACGGAGGACGCGCTCGCCGGGGTACTCGGACGGACCCGCGTCGCCCTACTGCTCCAGCTCTCGGAGGAGCACACCACCAGCCGGCTCGCCCGACGGCTCGGCGTCAGCAATGCCACCGTCTCCGCCCACACCGCAGCGCTGCGGGCCGCGGGCCTGGTCACCACGGTCCGCGTGGGACGAGCAGTCCTGCACCGACGTACCGCCCTCGGGAACCTCCTGGTCCAGGGGCGTAGCGGAACGCGGGACACGAACGGCTGCACGTCAGCCGACTGCCGGCAGGGCCCTGAGATCCGGGACCGACGCCGGGACACCAGCGGCCGGACCGGTGACATATGAAGTGACGATCGCGGCGGTGTTGGGTGATCGGCGGTTCACCCGGCCCCTTTCTTCGTGGCATCTGCCAGTACGGCTGCCGGACCGCGCGGAGGAAGACTCTCTGCCACGACCGCGGCCCCGGCGAGCCTCCGGGTTCGGAGGGCCGGTACAGCCGCGTACAGGACGGAACACACGAGGGGGCAGCACGTGAGCGTGCAGCAGTACGACGAGATCGGCGAGGCGTTCGAGGGGTTCAAGGCCCTCCCGTTGACGCGCTACGGAGAGGTACCGAGCTTCCTGGGCCTGGTCGGGGACGTGAGCGGCAAGTCCGTTCTCGACCTGGCGTGCGGCACCGGGTTCTACAGCAGGGAGTTCAAGCGGCGCGGCGCCACGGATGTCCTCGGGGTCGACATCTCCGTCGAGATGATCGCCGCCGCGCGGGACATCGAGCAGCGTGACCCGCTGGGGGTGCGCTACGAGGTCGGTGACGTGGCCGAGCTGCCGCCCCTTGAGCGGCGCTTCGACATCGCGCTGGGCGTGCAGTGCCTCAACTACGCCGAGGACATCGCGACGATGGAACGGATGTGCCGCAACATCCGCCAGAACCTGGCGCCGGGCGGAGAGTTCTTCGTTCTCGCCCAGAAGCCCGACTACCAGTTCGACAACCCGTCCCTGGACAAGTACGGGTTCCTCTGCGAACCGGCCGGCGAGGAGATCGAGACGGGCACGCGTGTGCGGGTCACCGCTCTCATCGACCCCCAGCCGATCACCATCGTCTCCTCGGCCCCGCGTCGCGAGGTCTACGAGGACTGTCTGCGGGCGACCGGGTTCAGTGCGGTGGAGTGGGTTCCGCTGCAGGTGTCCGAGGCCGGCATCCGTGAGTTCGGCGAGGACTTCTGGGCGGACTTCCACAAGTACCCACCGCTGGAGATGCTGCGCTGCCGAGCCTGACGGCCGGGGGAGCGGCCTCAGGCTGCTGCGGTGCGTGGTTGCCGCACGACCTGGAGGGGGCGGGGGAGAGGTTCTCCTCCGCCCCGTTCGTCACCGGCGCTCGTACGACCGGAGTGGCGGATCAACGAGAACAATGGGACGTGATCAGGAACACTGGGAGACTGACCGCGCCGGCACCCGAGCGGGCGCCGGTCGACGGGCGACGAACACGGCGAGGAGCCACCGTGACCGACCAGCACCCTGCTCAGCCGGACACCCCGGTCGCCGCCGCCGACGTATGGATGCTGGTACGACAGCGCCCCGCCGTACTCCGCCGCTCCACCCAGGAACTCGCCACAGCGCTCGCCACCGCCTACGGCCCCCGCTTCGCTCTCTGGCATACCGACGAACTTGTCTTCGGCATCCACGACGGCCGGCTGACGCTCCATACCCTGGGCGGCACGGACCTGCCCGCGCCCAAGGTCGTGTGCGTGCGCCAGGTCGCCGGCCCCATGGACCACGACCGCGAGGTCACCCTGCTGCGCCACCTCGAACGCATGGGCAGCACCCTCGTCAACCCCCTCGACGCCCAGCTGAGGTCCCGCAACAAGATCTGGCAGTTGCAGGAACTCGCCCTGGCCGGACTGCCGGTCCCCGACACCCTCTCGTACGCCACCGCCCCTCTCGAAGGTGTCGTCCGCAGCCCCCACCTCACCACCCCGTGCGTCGTGAAGAGCGTCAACGGGGCGAAAGGCGCCCAGGTCTTCCTGGCCCCCGATCCCCGCCTCCTGCGCGAAATTGCCGGCAGCCTCACCCGGGAGACACCGTTCCTCTTCCAGGAGCACATCGCCCCCTCCCACGGCCGTACCCTGCGCGTCATCGTCGTCGGCGGAGAACCCATCGCCGCCGTCCTGCACACCTCCCACGACCACGCTCTCGCCGCGAACATCGCCAACGGCGGCTCCGCCACCGTGTGCACGGGCCGCTACCCGCAAGCAGAACACCTGGCCGTACGAGCGGCCCACACCCTCGGCCTGCACATCGCCGGAGTCGACCTGCTGTTCACCTCCCCGGACACCCACACCATCTGCGAGGTGAACGCCGTCCCCGGCTGGCGCCCGGAGACGACCGCGGTCACCCCCGCCATCACCGCCTTGATCACCCACCACCTGACCACCCACGACCGCACGGCACCCCACCGACCTTGAGGACCACGACGTCACGCGTCAAAGGTCAGTCCGCGTGCCGGCTGAACCAGCATGACGGGGCTTGGCGACGGCGGCCTTGGCAGCCCGCTCGATTTCCACACGGCGGGCCTCCCAGAAGGCCGCGTCGTACGGCAGGGCCGCGGAACCAGCCGTTGTTCCCGTCGAGTTGTCGAGCTGCTCGCGCAGGATGTCGGCGTGTCCGGCGTGCCGACTGGTCTCGGTGAGCATGTGGACCAGGACGTTGAAGAGCTTCACATGGGGGCGGGGCCACCAAGGCACATAGCCGGCGGAGTCAAGGGCAAGGGCGCTGATCGTCGCGTCCGAGTGCCCCCACACGCGACGGTAGCGGTCGATGATCTCCTCCCGCGTCTCGTCCTCGGCCGCCCACATGTCGGCGCCGGGCCCCACGGAATCGTCCCACCGCGCCAGAGGCTCGGGGAACGGCCGGTCGAAGGCCTCGCCGAAGTACCTGCACGGCGCACGAGCCTGTCACGCGCCGCCGACGAGGCTCAACCTCCGATCGCCACCACTCTCATCGGACAGTTCGCCCGCTCTTTCAGGTGAACCCTTGGCGCTGAGGGCGCAATACCCACCGGTCTGTGACGGTGTTGCCCGCTGCGTTACAGCGGGCAACACCGCTTGGGCGAGTGTCAGAGCATCAGCAGGAGTCGAGTGTTCGGTACGAGCTTCCGGTTCACGCTGGTGCTCTGTACGAAGATCGTGAAGTCGTCGTTGTGGTCCGGCTTGACGCGGACTTCGACGTCCGGGAGACCGAGCAGGGCTCGGGCCTCGGGACCCGTGTACACCCGGTCCGTCTTCTTCTCCAGCACCGCTATCCGCTTCTGCGCCTGGACCTTCTCCGTCTTGCTCAACTGGTAGAACGCACCACCGGTGCGGTAGGTGTGCCCGCTCTCGACGACCCATTCCCGGATCGCCGCGTCACGGGTCACCGGGATCAGCCGGTACTCCGACGGATCCGCCGGGGTGAGGCCGGCTGCCTTGATGGTGTCCTTGTTGACCGCTTCCGCGCCCGTGGAGAACACCGTCCGCGATCCCCGGATGCCCTGGGCGCGGCCCACCATGAACTTCTCGGTGGCCTGCTGGATGACCTGCCCGGCCTCCTCAAGACCCTGTGTGCTCGTGGCGTCCCAGATGGCGATGTTGTCCTTCGGGAAGCCGCACTGCATGGCCTCGCGCTTGCCCATCTGGTCCGGCACAAGGACGGCCAGGGTCCAGTTGTCCTGCTGCGTCTCGATCATTGTGGCCACGGCCTCGACCAGTTCACGCGGGTCCCTGGCAGGAGCGTCCGGGCAGCGATGACTCGCGTTCTCCTGCCCGTCGGTGAGCACGAACGTCAGGAAGCTGTGGTCGCCGTACAGTTGAGCCGTCTGCGCCAGCTCACGTTGTGACTTCAGGGCGGCCGCCAGCAGCGCCGTCATCCCACCGACCCGGTACAGCTGCTTGAGCGACGGCATCCGCAGCACATCCTTGTCGTAGATGACGCACTCCACCTTGTCCGCGAAGACGTACACCGTGACACGGGTTTCCTGGTCCAGTTCCCTCGATCGGCGGGCGAGATACGCGATCTGCTGGTCGGCGACCTCGACCACCTTGCGGCTCAGGTGCGACATGGACGAACTGGCATCCAGCACAAGGGCAACGTGATTGATGTAGTTCTGGTTACCGGACATGGCGGCTCCCCCTCTTTCCGACTGGATGCTCCTACTGTCTCACCCACCACTGACAATCGATCTTGGTCGACTCGCTCACCCTCCAGTGCGCCCTCACCGCGCGGCGAAGCCCGATCGCAGCGTGACCTGAACCAGAGGGGAGCAGCGGGTGGCCGGCGGCTGCCGGAGCCCGACGCACTCTTCCCGGACCGCCGCCCACAGCCAGTGGTGGCGGGCTTGCCCTCGGGGTGCGGGAGGGCAAGCCGTCATGTCCTGCTCACTGGCCTCCGCCGACCACACAGCGATCATGTACCGCCTCTGACGCGGTTCAGGCGCTACGACCGTGGGGGCGAGGGTCGACGGGCGTGATCCAGTTCTTCTCGGAGACCATCGGCCACCCCCGTCCTCGCCGTCTACGGCAACCTCCAGCTCGTCATGGACGCCCTGGCCGACCGTTGCTCGCGGTGACGGCCGGGGCGGCCCGTCATGTGCGGCTCGGTGCCGGGGCCGGCTCGGGGAGAGGCGCTGCCGCGCGGCGGGGGAGCAGCAGCGGGGTCGCCAGCAGGAGCACGCCGGCCAGGCCGATGGCCGTACGCGGGCCGAGCAGGCCGCCCAGCAGGCCCCAGACGGCCGTCAGCAGCGCGGTCGTAGCCTTGGCCGTCACCGCCCAGGCGGACAGCGTGCGGGCGACCCGGTCGGTGGCGGTGCGTTCAAGGCGGTAGGTGGCGTGGACGGGATTGAAGACCCCGCAGCAGAAGACGAGCCCCAGTTCGACACCGATCACCAGCAGCAGCCCTCCGGTGCCCGGCCCGAGGAAGGCCAGGCCGACGGGCCAGATCGCGCGCAGCCCCCCGGACACGACCAGGACCCGGTGCTGCCCGAACCGGGTGACGAACGGTCGAGCCAGCCGGGAACCGAGCAGCCCGCCGATCGAGGGCGCGGCGAACGCGAGGCCGTACTGCCACGGTGAGAACCCGAGCCGGCCGAGCATCAGGACGGTCAGCAGCGGCTGGGTGGCCATCACCAGGGCGTTGAACAGGGCCGTGTTGAGGAACAGCGGACGCAGCGCCGCGTCGGCGAGGATGTACCGCCAGCCGTCGAGCAGGTCCCCGGCCCGCATGCGCGCCGCCTTCCGGTGCTCCGGCCGCGGCTCGTGCCTGCCCGTCGCGCGGATGCCCAGGGCCGAGAGCAGGTAGCTGACCGCGTCGGCCACCACCGTCGCCACCGGACCGAGAAGCCCGATCGCCGCGCCGCCCAGTGGTGGTCCGATGATGGTGGTCGTCCAGGCCGTGGACTCGAACCGGGCGTTGGCGACGAGCAGGTCCTCGGCCGGCAGCAGCGTCTTCAGGTACGCACCGGAGGCGGCGCGGAAGGTGATGTCCGCCGCCGCGACGACGACCGAGACCAGCAGGAGCTGAAGGAAGGTGAGCACGCCGAGCGCGAACGCGGCGGGGATCGTCAGCAGCGCCGCGCACCGCACCAGATCCATCGCGACGAGCACCAGCCGCTTGCGGCGGAACTCCACCCACGGGCCGAGCGGCACCGCCACGGCCGCGCCCACCGCGGCCCCCACCGAGGAGAGCGCGGCGACCTCGGCCGGTCCGGCGTGCAGCACCCGGATGGCGATCAGCGGGAACGCGCCGAAGGCGAGCCACGTACCGAGCGCGCTGGTCCCGTACGCCGCCCAGAGCCACCCGAACCGGCGCCCCAGCCGATGCCCGAGCCGATGCCCGAGCAGATGTCGCAGCGGCTGCCCGCTTCCCAATGCCCCATGCCCTTCGCCACTCACCCGCACAACCGATCAGCGATCGGATGCATCAAAGCGAGCGCCAGGGCCTGGGATCAAACAACCACAGGGCCGTCGCGCACAACCAATGGTTGTGGCCGTAGGGTGTCGGCATGGACCTCGACGCCGTCCGGACTTTTGTCGTCGCCGCCGACGCGGGGCAGTTCCAGGAGGCCGCCGCCGAGCTGGCGGTCACCCAGCAAGCCGTCTCCAAGCGCATCGCCGCGCTGGAGCGCAACCTCGGCGTGCGGCTGTTCACCCGCACCGCGCGAGGCGCCCAGCTCACCATCGACGGGCAGGCGTTCCTGCCCCACGCCCGTGACCTGCTGCGCGTCGCCGAGCGCGCGGCCGCGTCCGTGCGCACCGGCCGCCGTCCACTGCGGGTCGACATCATCGCCTCGCGCGGCGCGGCGTCGGGCCTGATGCGCGGCTTCCACCGCGCGCACCCCGAGATCGACCTCGACGTGCTGATGCTGTTCGAGATCGATACGGCCGTGGCCGCCATCCGCTCCGGGGCGATCGACGCGTCCTTCCGTGCCGTCGGCGCGCCCGGCCAGCCCCTACCCGAGGACATCGAGTCCGTCCGGGTGCTCGACGAACCGCTCCAGCTTCTCACCGGTCCCGGCCACGCCCTGGCGGGCGCCCGGTCGGTGTCCCTCGCCCAGCTCGCCGGGCACCGGATCTGGATGCCCGGCATCGTCCCCGGTACCGAGTGGGCCGCCTACTACGACGACCTCGTCGCCGAGTTCGGCCTCACCATCGAGGCGACCGGCCCCAACTTCGGCTCCGACGCGCTCCTCGACACCGTCGCCGACACCCCGGCGCTGGCCACCTTCATGGGCGAGCACACCCGCCTCGTCTGGCCCGCCGGCCACGGCCTGCGCCGCATCCCGGTGACCGACCCCACGCCCGTCTACCCGCACTCGCTCCTCTGGCACCGCGACAACCCCCACCCGGCCCTGGCCACCCTCCACGCCCATCTCGCCGTCACCCCGTCCGGCCACGACACCGCCGGAACCTGGACACCGACCTGGGCGCCCCCGCGCTGAACGCCTCCGCGCTGAACGCCTCCGCGGAAGCCGGCAGGATCCTCGGCGAGGTCACATGCCCGACGCGGACCGGCGGTCGCGCAGCTTGCCGAGGAGCCGCTGGGCCTGGGCTCGGCGGCGTGGATCGGCCGCGGTACGGCGTACTTGTTCGATCGTGCGCCGCCCCTGCGGACTGCGCGCGAACTGCTTGAGTCGTTGAAGAACTCCTGACATGACACTCCTTTCGCCAGGGGGCCCTGCTCTCGTCGGGCCCCTCGGAGTTCGACTACCCGGTGACCGACGGTCCAGCCTCTTTCGGTCGAGGGCGGGCCGTCGCTGCGCCACTTCGCTTGCAGACGCCCGGGAGTTCCGACCGGCACCGGGCACGCTGCCTGGAGGAACGGAGCGAGCGCGCCGGATGGCGCTGAAATGGTTGAAGCGTCACGTGGGCGGCAGACACGGCCACTGCTGCCTCGCCGCAGGGCAACCGTCGTTCACACCATGCAATCACCGCTCTGTCCGAAGGCAGGTGCAGGCGATTTGCGTCCGGGTCGGCCTCCTGATTCCTTCGACACCTGAACACATGAGGGGCCGTTCTTGCCCGGTTCTTCGTCCGCTTGTACGTCTTCCGTTCGAGAGTCAGGGAGTCAAGTCAGTGCAGAGTTGGATGAATTGGTCCGTACGGACGGCAGGTTCCGTCATCTCTTTGATCCTCCCCTTCGCCCTTGCCGAACCGGCCTTCGCGGGGTCCGAGAGTTCTGAGCCGGCCCCCGCCTGTGTCGCCATGTACGAGAGCTGGCGGTACACCAGCGCCGCCAGCAACTGCGCCGAAACGGTCGGGGTGATGGTCGTCTACCAGGACGGTGCCACCGGCCTGTGCTACACGCTGCCGCCGGGCGCTTCCCGCACGGTCGGCGAGGGGTACCTCGGTCAGCATGGTCACCCCGACCACCTCGGAGTCTGCGAGGCGGCCGGATGACACGACGGCAGATCCGGTGTCGGTCACCGCGGCACCCTCGCACGGAGCGTGTCAGGGCCGCCGGTGAGTGCGGCCGGCACCGGCCGTCCGGGGGTGATCACCGCTTCACCAGGTTCAGGATCAGCGTGGCGATGTCCTCGGGAGCCTCCTCGGCCATGAAGTGGCCCGCCTGGGTGGTGAAGTGCTGAAGGTCGGCGGCCCACGGCCGCCAGACAGCGGCGGCGTCGAACCCCAGCTGTCGGCCCCAGTCCTGCTGGACGACCGTCACCGGCATGGCGAGCCGGTTGCCGGCGTCGAGGTCGGCCTGGTCATGTGCGATGTCGACGGTCGCCGTGGCGCGGTAGTCGGCGACGATCGACGGAACGGCGTCCCGGCATGCGCGCAGGTACTCGGCGCGCACGTCCGCCGGGATCGCTTCGGAACTCCTGGACCAGACGTCGAGGAAGTGGCCGAAGAACGCGTCGGCGCTGCCCGCGATCATCTGCTCGGGCAGACCGGGCGGCTGGGCCATCAGATACAGGTGGAAGGCCACCGCCGCGCTGACCCCGTGGAGGACGTTCCAGGTGTCCGGAGTGGGAACGATGTCCAGGATTCCCAGGTGGCTGATCCGCTCCGGGTGGTCCAGGCCGGCCCGGAAGGCGACGTGCGCGCCGCGGTCGTGCCCGACCAGCGCGAACCGGTCCAGGCCGAGTGCGTCGGCCAGGCCGACGATGTCCGCGGCCATCGTCCGCTTCGCGTAGGTGTCCTCGGTGACCGCTTCCGGCTTGCTGCTCGCGCCGTAGCCGCGTAGGTCGGGGCAGAGCACGGTGTGGTGCTCGGCGAGGAGGGGAGCGACACGTCGCCACATCAGGTGGGTCTGCGGAAAGCCGTGCAGCAGCACGACGGCCGGGCCGTCTCCGCCGACCGCCGCGGTCAGCTCAACGCCGTCGGCCACACCGATCGACCTGGTCTCGAACCCCGGAATGGTGATGCCCATCGTTGCCACTCTCTCTCGAACGCGTGAACAACAGGGAGGATCGGGGAGCCGGGTCAGCAGTGGATCAGCAGTGCATCAGCAGTGGTGGCCCGAGGCCAAGGACAATGAGGGCATGGAGATCCTCGTCAAGGTGCTCGGACCGATCGAGGTCAGGGATGCCGAGGGCCGCCCTGTAGCGGCCGGCAGCCGGCGCCGCCGCGAGCTTCTGGGACGCCTGGTCGCGGCCGGCGGCCGGGCCGTGCCGCTAGCGGTGCTGGTCGATGATCTCTGGGAGGACCCCCCGCCCACCGCGGCCGGGACGGTCCGCACCTTCGTCGCCGAGCTGCGCCGAGCCCTTGAACCGGATCGTCCCCCGCGCAGCCGCTCACACGTCATCGAGACCGTCGGTACCGGATACGCCCTACGGATTCCACGGACACACGTCGACGCCCACCGTTTCGAGGACACCCTTCGGGCCACGCGCGACGGACCCAGCGGCCAGGTTGCCCGTGCGCTGAGCGAAGCGCTCTCGTGGTGGCAGGGCGAGCCGTACGCGGACCTCGACACCTCGTCCTGGCTGACATCAGAGCGCGCCCGCCTGGCAGAACTGCACCGTCAAGCCGTCGAGCTGCGCGCCCGGGCGGTGCTCGACCTCGGGCGTGGCGCGCCCCTCGTCCCGGAGCTGGAGACGTTCGCCACCGCACACCCGTGGCGGGAGCATGCCTGGGTGCTGCTGGCCCAGGCGCTCTACCAAGCCGGACGTCAGGTCGACGCGCTGGCCTCGCTGCGGGCCGCGCGAGCCAGGCTGCTGGATCGGTTCGGACTCGAATCGGCGGACAGTCTCGACCATCTCGAACGGGACATCCTCCGGCACGCCGCGCACCTCACGCCCACGCCCCGGGACGAGGACCGGTTGCGCCTGCTCACACGCACGGAGGCGACGGGGACCTACACCCGGCTGCGCTCGATGAGCACCGTGGCCAGGGCCGCCGCGGTCACCGGAGGCACCAACCTGGTACTGGCCCAGGAGCAACGCGCCGCGGCAGCCGCGGAAGCGGAACGGACCGGAGACCCCGGCCTCACGGCCCGCGTGATCGCGGAGTACGACGTCCCCACCATCTGGACACGCGCCGACGATCCCGGACGGTCCGAGGCCCTGGTCGCGACCACGCGACGCACGCTGCACCGCCTCGGCCCAGGGGCTCCACCCGCCCTGCGAGCACGTCTCCTGGCGACCATCGCGCTGGAGCATCGCGGAACCCGAGACCGCTGGGCCGCCGAGGCGGCCACCGAAGCCGAACAACTTGCCCGAGACCTGCACGACCCCAACGTTCTGGCACTCGCGCTCAACGCCCGATTCGTGCAGTCCTTCCAGCACCCAGGGCGCACCGGCGAACGCGACATGGTTGCCGACGACCTCATCGACCTCTCCACGCGGCATGATCTCCCGCTGTTCGAGATCCTCGGCCACCTGATCAAGATCCAGGTCTGCGCGGCGCGCGGCGACACCGAGACCGCGCACCGCCACGTCGTGGCGGCCGAGCGGCTCGCCACCGTCCACGAGACCCCGCTTGTTCACGTCCTCACCGCTGCCTTCCGGACCATGCAGCTGGCCGAACGGTCGAACGACCCCGCCGAGGTCGCTCACGCCTATCGCACCGTAGCCACCGACCTCGCCGGCGCCGGCATGCCCGGGGTGGAAGCCGGCATCTTCCCGCTCGCGCTCCTGTCACTCCGCGTGCGCCACCGACGTCCGGCGCCGACGGACCCCCACCTCGACTGGGGCCCCTACCGGCCCTGGGTCCAACCCCTCCTCGACCTCGCCCGCGGCGACCTCGCAGCGGCCCGGCAGGCCGCCGCCCTCCTGCCCACACCCCCTGCTGACCACCTGTACGACTCGCTCTGGGCCGTCAACGCGCATACGGCGATCCTGCTCCAAGACGCCTCACTCGCCACACAGGCCCACGACGCCCTTTCCCCGCTGCGCGGCGAGATCGCGGGCGGAACTACCGCCATGATCACCTTCGGCCCCGTCGACGACATCCTGGCCACCCTCGATCAGCACCTGAACCGGCGATAACGCCCCTCACCCGCGGGGTTGAGACCCGTACGCCCCGCAAGACGCCGGCGTACGCCGAGCCGCCACGCGCACTCCTCACACCTCGAGCAACGACCACAAGCAAAGTAATGGCCCATTACTTGGTGACGCTGCCGAACGTTGCTTGTGTGCCGGCACAACGCGGTGCCGCGGGGGAGACAGGAGGAACGGTGCTATCGGAAGCGTTGTGGGGGCTGGCGGTGGCCGGCGGAACGGCGATGGTGGGGGCCATGGCGGCAGATGTCTGGCGGTGTGCGCAACTGCGGTTCGCGGCCCTGCTCGGCCGAGGAGAGCCCGCCCGGGAGCGGGGGGAGTCGGAGCGGGGGGAGTCGGAGCGGAGGGAGTCGGAGCGGGCCGAGTCGGGACGGGAGGCAGGGCCCCGGCACCGGACCCGGTCCCGGGTGACCTGCGTACAGCACAACACCGCCCGCGACGGCGGGACGCAGCACATCACCCTGAGCGGGGACGTCAACGTCGGCCGGGAAGGCCGGGGCCCGTGGTGAGCGACGAGGCAGGGCACGAGAGCCCCGGAACGGCGGCCGCGGTGCCGGGTCAGAGCAACGCGGCGCTCCACGGTGGCACGCAGTACATCACCGGTGGTGGCGACGTGCGGACCGTCAACGTGTTCGTCGTTCTGCACGAGCAGGCGACGGAGGAGGACGGCCCGATGCCTGCCCCCACCCGCCGCGAACGGCTGCGCCGGCAGATGTCGAGGGACGTCCGTGCGGCGGCGCGGGAGGTCATCACCCGGCAGGGTGTGGAGGCGTTGACACTCGCCGGCATCGCCCGCCGGGTCGGGGTGACCCCGGCGGCTCTGTACCGGCACTTCGACGATCTCGGGGACATCGTGCGGCACACGGCCCGGGACATCGTCGCGGAGCTGACGGACCAGTTGCGGGCATCGATCGAAGGGGAGCGCGAAACGGACTTCGCGGCCCGCCTGATCGCCCCGTCCCGGGTGTTCCGTCGCTGGGCCCTGGCGCATCGCCAGGAGTTCCGTCTGCTGTTCGGCACGCCCACCGTGGCCGCCGGTGTGACCCACACCGATGTGACCGCCGAGTGGGTCCGGGAACTCGCCGCCGTCTGGGGTGCCGAGCACATGCGGCTGTGGGCGGCCCGCCCCTATCCGATCCTGGCCGACGAGGACCTCGACCCACGGGTGCGCCGGCAGATCGCCGACTACCGCGCCGCCACGGGCGTGGAGATCCCCCTCGGCGCACTGCTCGTCATGCTGTCGTGCTGGCGCTCCCTGCACGGACAGGTGGCACTGGAGGTCTTCGAGCATCTGACCCCGTTGATCACCGATCAGGAGCCGATGTTCGAGATGCTGATGCTGGAACTGGTGACCCGCATGGGGCTGGGGGCGGACTACCGGCCCCCGAAAGGCCTCGGAGCCGACCTGACGCGGAGCCGGCCTACCGGCTGATCCGACGCGGAACCGACACGGCGGCAAGCTTGTCCGGGTTACGGATGGCGTAGACGCCGGTGACCTTCCCGTCGCCGATCTCGACCAGGAAGACGCCTGCCGGACGGTCGCCGCTGTAGACCACCATCGCGGGCATGTTGTTCCAGTTGACCACCTTGTTCCGCGGGTCCGCCAGCCGTGCCGTGCGGAAGACGGTCACGAGGACCGCGGCCACCTTCTCCGCCCCCACCACCGGCCGACGCGCCGCGGTGGTCCTGCCCCCGCTGTCCGCGGTCCAGGTGGCGTCCGGCGCGAGCAGCGAGAGCAGCCCCTCCAAGTCGCCGGTCGTCGCGGCGGTCATGAACTGCTCGGTGACCCGCGCGGCCTTCGCGACGTCGACGGGCTCGAAGCGCCTATGCCGAGTCCGTACGTGCTCGCGGGCGAAGTGCGCCACCTGGCGCGCCGTCACCGGGGACTTACCCACCGCCACGGCGATGACGTCGTAGTCGAAGCCGAACACCTCTGGCTTTCGCCGCTGCGTGACGTTCCCCGTCGCGGCGGTGCCGGTAGCCCGCGAGCGGCCGTCGGTTCAGCTGACCCAAACGCCCTGTGGTGAGAGTCGCCGTGCGAGACGCCGGCCCGCGTCACTGATCGGCGTCGACCAGGACACATCAGCGACCTGACAACCGAAGTCGTCGGCGAGTGCCTGCACGAGGCGGGCCCCTGTACCCCGGCGGCGGTATGTGTCCGCTATCCAGATCAGGTCGATGCTCGGGCGCAGGGTGTCGTCCTGGTCGCCGTACCGGGACCCTTGGACCAGATCCCAGCGGGCGTGCCGGCTGTGGTCATGGGCGGCCAGGTAGCCGATGACGCGCTCGTGCGCCTTCAAGAGGTACGCCCGCACGTTGTCCGGAGTGACCTCAGGCGCATCGAGGTGGGACCACGAGCTGAAGTCGTAGTGGTTCTCTCTCTGCGGCATCCTGGCTACTCGCGAGACCAGCTTCCGCCACGCGATGGGCGACTGGGTCGTCACGACGGCCAGGCTGCCCCACCATTGGAGGTTCTTGGGGACGCGGACGCCGAGCGCCCACGCCACGTGGTGTGCGGCGTGCCGGTTGCCATCCTCCCCGCGGTTGCGCGAGTCCATGCCGCAGGGGCAGTCGCCGCCGCTCGGTGCCTCGACGGCACGGAACCGGACGGGTTCCGCGCCGTGACTGAGATCGTGGTCTCTGCCGCCTACCCAGGGTCTTCCGGGAGCGCCGTCCGGCTCGGTGTGCCCGGTCCAGCGATCCACCCACCCCCGATACCGTTCCGGATCGCCTTCCCGTTTCTGCTTCTCGGCGGGTGGCAGCGTCGGACGGACCCACACGCTCCCGGCTGTCGCTCGACCGTTGAGGCGCAGCCCGTGCTCCTTGGCCTTGCCGCGCAGGAACCGCAAGAACGCGGCGGGTGGCGAGACGAAGTCGACACCGCGTACGAGTTCGCGCTCACCGGGAGCCAGCCAGTCATCGACGGGGAGCGCCAGTCGTTCGGCGAGGGTGTGAAGTCCTGTGTAGTCATGGGCGAGTTCGGCGGCACGCAGCGCTTCGACCGTGGCATCGACATGCGGGAACGGAGCGAACAGCGGGATCCAGGACGGGCCGCTGCTCCAGAAGAAGCGGCCCGGATAGCCGTCGTACGAAATGCGGTCCATGCAGGCTTCACGCGCCTTGTCGACGGCTTCCGTGTAGGCGGCGGGCAGCTCGCCGTCGTGTCCCCGTGAGGCCGCAGCGCTGAGGTATCCGTCGCGGTCGAGAGACACCGTGGCGTACCAGCGGTAGGCCCGGACCTGGATCTTCCGGCAACGCCAGTCACGCGGATCGGGATCGAGGTGGATCGTGCGCTCCGTCATGTGCTCCGCTCTTCAACCACTTGGCCCGGCAGCCGCTCTCGCCAACTCCCAGCGCTTGCACGGTGAGTGCGACGGTACGCGGCCGACGGGTGACCTGTCGCGGTCCGCTGCGGTGGCGAGGGAGCGTACGCGACCGTCATGATCGGTATGTTCATGGCGACCCTGGACTCGTTCATCGTCGTCGTGGCCGTGCCCGGCCGTCCAGACCGATCTCAGGGCGACCGCCTTCGCCATCGCGGCACTCGCGGCCCTGCTGGTGTTCCTCCTGCCGAAGGCGCCGCCGAGGAAGGCGTGACGACGGTCAGCAGGCCGCTTTCAGGAGGTTTTCCACGGTGCGGCGAACCTTGCCGACGACGTCTTCGTCTCCCAGGCGCAAGGCCGTGTTGGCCGCGCAGAGCACGGAATCGATCTGAAAGACCGCGAGGTCGATGTCGAGTTCCGCAATCTCGTGGGATCCGACGGCGTTCCGCAGTTCCTTCCCGATGGTGTCGAGCCATTCCTGCTGATCGCGCAGGAGGGCGTCGCGGATCGTCCCCGGCTTGCTGTCGAAACGGGCGATGTTCGCGACGCGGAAGCAGCCGCCCTCGAACAGCGGGGTGGTGGCGTACGCGATCCAGTGCTCGACCAGAGAGCGCAGCCGGTCGACTCCGGGAGCCGCGTCCCTCGCCGGGCGGACGACCGCGTCGATGAACATGTCGCGCGCGTAGTCGATGGTCGCGAGCTGGAGCACTTCCTTGGACCTGAACAGGGTCTGGATGCCCGCCTTGCTCATGCCCGTATCGGTCGCGAGACGGCCGAAGCTGACGTCGTCCAGTCCGTCGAGGGAGGCGATGTCGACGGCGCGCCGCAGCGCGGTCTCCCGCGCTCGCGCCCCTTTGAGCAGGCGTTTGTCAGTGATCGACACCGTGTCCGTCCGCCTGGCGAACGTGCGCGCTCCAGTGTCCATACGGTCGATCGTACCCCTTGTGGGGGGTGGCGCGGTGTTCAGCGTGTGCGGCGGGCCAGGGTGGCGGCCAGCGCCCTGACCATCTCGCTCGCCATGACGGCCTGGCCCGCCGTGGAGAAGTGGATGCGGTCCGCGCTCAGCAGGTTCTCCCGGGAGTTGACGGGGTGATCCCACATGTCGACGACGACGGCGTCGTACTCGCAGGCAAGGGTGCGTGTGAGGTCGTTGAGGGTGAGCACGCGTTCCGTCCAGTCGGGGAAGACCGGCACGACGTAGGAGCGCCCCAGGGTGAACGTCGTGAGCTGCGCGCCCGTCCCGGCCGACAGGTCGTACATCGTGCGCATGTTCCGCTCGATCTCCACGAAGTCCGGTGAGCGGCGCAGGAGGTCGTTGGCGCCGCACGGGATGTGCAGCAGGTCCGGGGCGAAGTCCCGCATCCCGGCGATCTGGTGGGCGAGGGTGTCGACCGTCGTCGCACCGATCACTGCCGTGTTCAGGTAGGCCAGGTCAGGCCTCACCTGCCGCAGGACGTGCGCGAATCGATCGGACCAGCCCTGGTTCCCGTAGCCGATGCTCGTGTCTCCCGTCCCCGCGGAGAGGCTGTCCCCGATCACGGCGTAGCGCTGCCAGGGGGCGTCGAACAGCATCGCCGCGGCGTCGACGGCGGCCAGGCAGAAGGGGTCGGTCTCCTCGGTGAAGGATGTCGCAGTCATGATTAAAGCATGCGGTCGACCGTATGTAGAGTCAAGAGAGGGTCACCAGCCGATCAGCTTGGGCTTCGGTGCCGTTGGGGACAGTGCCTGCTGAGCGGTTGCCGTCGCCGCCCCGGCCGCTCCCACGGCCTTGCCCGCCCCGGCCTCTGCCGCTTTCTCCGCACCCGCCGTCACCGCCTCACCGGCCGGAAGGATCCCGTGCGCGTCCAGCAGGGACGGCAGCTGCCGCACGGTCTGGGCGAGTTGGCCGGTGACCTCGGTGAGCTGGTGCAGCAGGCGCGGCAGCGCCACCAGGCTCTCGGTGAGGGCGGCGCTGTCATCGGCTGTCGTGGCCGGGGGCAGCAGGGACCACTGTGCCGGCGGTGCGGCTGGGCTCCCCGCGCTCCGCCCGAACGCGTCAGCGGGACGGTCCAGCAGTTCGTCCAACGCCTTCTTGGAATCGTCCGCCACGGCGCCGAGGAGTTCCTTGAGGATGCGGGTGATGTCCATGGTCCTGTCCATGCCTCTCATGAGACGTCACGCTTGCGGAACAAACCGCGGAACGACACCGAACAGCGGCACAACAGCGGCACCAACAGCGACACCGAACAGCGGCACCGCGAAACGTCACCGTGCTCTCGTCGCATGACGGTGGGCTGCCCACAGCGCGAGCGCTCCGCAGGCCAGGAGGGCGCTTCGGCCTGCGCCGGAGGGGCGGTTCGGTGGGCAACAGCCGCTGTGCGCGGGGCCGGGCGAGGGAAAGTGCGGACGGTCGGTGTGGGTGGTGCGGTCCGCGCGGAGTTGTTCCCCGGCCATGCTGTAGGCCAGGAGGGACTCCAGGGCTCGCCGGGCCGTGTGCTGTGGGGAGATCATTTCGCGCAGGACGTGCAGGACGATGCCGTGGACCTCGGACTCGAACAGGTCGGAGAAGGTCAGGTGCGGTGCCAGCAGCCGCACGCTCCCCTCCAGATTGACCAGCGACTTGCCCACCAGGCCGACGGTCGGGGCGGAGGCGATGCCGCGGCGGGCCGCCTTCTCCAGTACGGCGCTGAACGCCACCCCGAAGTTCAGCTCGGCCATCGACGCCGTGGCGAGCTTCGGCACCAGTGCGGCCATGTCGGCACAGAAGGCCGGCAGATTCGCCCACGGGGTGCTGCGGCCCATCTCGGCCCACACCTTGGCCAGGCCGTGGCCGTCGTTCTGGCTCACCGCCATCAACAGCAGCAGCATGCGGATGCTGGTCTGCTGGTCGAGGCGTCCGATCATGCCCCAGTCCAGCAGGGTCGCCGGCGCGTCGGGCGTGACGAAGACATTCCCGGGGTGCGGATCGGCGTGGAAGAAGCGGTCGATGAAGTAGCCGCGCCCCATGAACGCGGCCAGGTCGCGGGCGACGGCCTCGCGGTGTTCCGGACTGACTTCCCCCCGGTCGACGCGTGCCACCGAGCCGCCGGGGGCCAGGGACTGCACCAGGACGCCCGGCGCGGCGGCGACGACCTCAGGGATGTCGAGATGGGTGAACCGGCTCACCGAGGCCCGGGCCCGCTCCATGTTGGCGGCCTCCTTGGTGAAGTCCAGTTCCGCCTCCATCGCGTCGAAGACGTTGGCGAGGATGGACTCCACGTCGACCACCGCGTTGAACCGTGGCGCGCCGCGTGCCGTCAGCCAGGCGGCACGGCGCAGCAGCGCCATGTCGGCCTGGACGACCCCGCGGATCCCGGGCCGCTGGATCTTCACGACCCCGGGCGTGCCGCCGCGGAGTGTCACCCGGTGCACCTGGGCGAGGGAGGCGGCGCCCAGTGGCCGGGTGACGTCGACGTCATCGAACATCCGCTCCCAGCGGGGCCCGAAGTTCGCCTCCAGTACGGGCACGAAAGTGGCGAACGGCTCGGCGGGCACCTGGTCGTTCAGCTTCTGGAACTCCGCGCGGACGTCGGCCGGAACCATGTCCGGCCGGGTGGCCAGCACCTGGCCCAGCTTGATGTAGAGGGGGCCCAGCCGTTCGAGTGCGCTGCGTGCGGCTCGGGCCCGGCGGGCGGCTCCAGCGGAAGCGGCGCGGTCATCGCTGTCGGTGAAGGCGTGGGGCTCCGCGTTGTCGTGACGTGGTCGGACGGCTGAGCGCCCCGTCTGCTGTACGGCCAGCTCGCTCAGCACGCGTGCCACGGTGAGCAGCCGCCCGCCCGCCTGGCTCAGCATCGGTTCCTCTCACCCACGGTGCGCCGGGCCGTCGGATGCGGGCGATGTGTCCGTGGGCGCGTTGCTCACGCCGTTCATCCGCCGAAGTGTTTCCGGGAAGAGCGTGGCCAGGGCGAGCGCCGGTGCGGCGAGGACCCAGGCGGCGCGGTTCTCCTCACCGGCCTGTCGGCCGAGAAGGTCGTCGAATGCCTTCTTGTAGTCGTCCACCACGTTGTCGATGAACTCTTCGACGACATTGCGCGGTGGCATCAGAGGCCGTCCTTCCAGTGGTAGTCATTTCGGAGGCACGGAATGTATCGGCCAACTCCTGCGAGGGCAAACGGAATGGATAATCCTATGAGAGGGAAATGGGAATGCGCTCGCTGATTCGTGTCACTTGCCGGTATTCGCTACCTTTAATCTAGCCATTGCACTCTTAACGGAGCGAGCGAATTCAATGCCCGACGAACTGTCATCGCTGCCCGGTCCCGGAGGCGTCGCCGCGAGAGCCGTGGTGCACCCGCGTACGTCCCTCGATCCGATGTCCGGCTGCGACATCACGCGGGTCGCGGCGGCGCTGGACGAGGGTCTCGCCCGCATCTGCCCGTCGGCACCCACGGACACGCTGGGCGCTGAACTGATGGGTCGGGAAGGCCGGGAGGGCCCGGAGGACGCCGGCGACGGCCGGCGCGACCGGCGCCTCCACGCGGCCCTCGTCGCTCCGGTGCGTCATCTGCTCGACGCCGGCGGCAAACGCTGGCGCGCCCATCTGATGGCCCGAGTCCTGGAGATCTTCGGCGTCAACCCCCGCCCGTACGCCGAGTTGCTCGCCGCGTGCGAAGTGGGGCACGCCGGCTCCCTCATGGTGGACGACGTCGAGGACGCCTCACCGGTACGGCGCGGAGGCCCGGCCGTCCACACGCTCTTCGGCGAGAGTACGGCCATCAACGCCGGCACCGCGGCCTACTTCAGCCTCGACCGTGCCATCCGGCGCACCCTCCCCGAGGACCCGGCGCTCCGCCTGGCGGTGTACGAGACCTACCTGGCGGGCCTGCGCGCCACGCACGCCGGCCAGGCCCTGGACATCCAGGGCCATGCGGAGGAGCTGGAGCTGGCGCTGGTCACGCGGGACGCCGGGCCGCTGCTGCGGATGCTCGCGCTCACCCACCGGCTGAAAACAGGTGCGCAGGTGCGGGCCCTGTGCGAGATCGGCTCCCTGGTCGGACGGGCCGAGCCCGAACAGCGGGCCGCGCTGGGGGACTTCGGGGAGGTGCTCGGGCTCGCCTACCAGATCATGGACGACGTCGGCGACCTGCGGGGCGTGATCCATCGGGAGAAGGCCACGAAACGCGCCGCGGAGGACCTGTGCAACGCCAAGGTCGGCTTCCCGCTGGCGCACGCCGTCACCCTGCTCCCGCTCAGGGAGGCGACCGACCTGTGGCAGTCCTTGCGCACGCGTCCGGACGCGGGGGCCGTCCGGCGTGCCGCACGGACCATCGAGGACAGCGGGGCGGTGCGCGTCTGCGAGGAGGAAGCGGTTCGCCTGCTCGGTCAGGCATGGGCCGATCTGGAGCCGCACCTGCCCGACTCGCCCCACACCACGGCCCTCGCCGAGGCCGCCACCGCAGTCGTCCACCGCACCTGGAACACCTGAGCCGTCCCCCCGCACCGTGTTAAGGAGAACCCCGATGACGGACACCTTCCGTACCCTGATCGGCGACCTCGCCGACGACGCGAAGAAGGCATTCGACGACATCCTCGACCGCCCCTCCGGCTCGTCCCCGACCTCGGGGGCGGACTCGCTCGCACGACAGCTGCGCCTGCAGGCCGTGGCCAACCTGCCCGCGGAGTCCCTGCAACTGCTCGGCCGGCTCGCCGCGCTGCACAGCCTGGGAGAGGAAGAAGCCACCCGGCTGCTCAAGGACGGAGGAAAGACGCTGTCCGGCCTCACCGGACTGGCGGGCCAGTTGGGATCCCTGGGCGCGGCGAGCGGTGCGGCCACTCCTCTCGCCGGGCTGACCGGCCTGCTGGCCGCGGCTTCCGGTACCGCCGGCGGGGCGGGCCCGGCGGTCGAGGCGGCGACGGCACTGGCCGGCCTGCCCGCCCAGGTGGCCCAGCTCCAGGAAACCCTCAACGCGCTCACCAAGGCGCTCGAGGGGCTCCAGAGCCTGGCGGGCACCGCCACGCAGGCCACCGGCAGCGGCGGCGGGAACGCGAAGAAGGCGGGCTGACCCGTGGGTGAGCGCTCCCTCGCTGAACAACCACCGAGGGAGCGCTCGGAGACGACTGCCGGGCGACAGGCGTGTCAGACGGAGAACGGCGCCTGGGCGAGGAAGGCCGGGCTGGACTTGCCCGACTGGAACATGTTGGGCGTCTGGTAGAAGGGCATCTTCTCCACGATCTGCCGGTGCAGGCTGGAGTAGGTCCCCTGGAAGGCGCCGTTCCGCCAGGTCTTGAGAAGCGTTTCGGTGAACAGCCCGTTGGGACCTGAGCCGTCGCTGGAGGTCTGGTTGTCCTGGCACCCGGAGACCAGCAGCACGTCCGCCTTGACCTCCTGCTGGTCGAGGGAGGGCAGGTCGCGCTGGATGGAGTCGTACAGCTCCTGGTCCCGCTGGTAGTTGCGGAACTGCGCGTCCTGGGGGAGGACCCTGACCCTGGCCCGGACCTCGGCCGGTTCGGCGGTGTCGAAGGTGCGTTGCAGTTCCGGTCCGTTGAGGAAGAGTGACAGGTCACGGGCCACGGTGCCGCTGTGGCAGCTGTCGGACAGCATGACGATCCGTACGTCCTGGGCGAACGTGGCGAACAGCGCGTGCAGTTCGTCGTCGATCAGCTGACGGTCGTAGAGCACCCAGGTCTCGTCCATCCGGTCGGGCTCGTCACTGTTCTTGTCGGGCACCTGCGAGCCGTGGCCCGCGTACGTGAGCAGGAGCATGTCTCCGGCGGTGAGGCGGGAGGCGGCGTCCTTCAGCGCCTGCGTGACGTTGCCGCTGGTGGCTTCCTTGGTGAGCAGGGTGCCGAGCACGTCGAAGCCCGCCGTCTTGGCGAGGTTGGTCATGGTGACGGCATCGTTCTCGGGGTTCTTGAGCGCGCCCTTGGTGCCGTACTTGTCTTCGTCGATCTCGTTGAGGCCGATGTGGATGGACAGGCCCTTGGCCATGGTCTCCTCCTGCTGTGCGGGGATGGACGGTGGGCGCCCGCGTGGAATGCGGGCCGGGTGGGGGCGGGGTCAGGGCGCGTAGGACGGTCGCGGGACCTCGTGGCGGGCGTGGAAGCGGAGTCCGGGGCAGAGGACCTTGACCACGGCCAGTTCCTCGCGGTCGGCGAGGTCGACGGCGATCGGGGCGCAACCGGTGGTGCGGGCGATGTGCTGGGAAAGCCAGGCGAGTTCCGCGGACACATCGTCGAAGGCCTCGCGGTACGGGGCCACCGCGGTGTCGTAGGTGACGAGGTCAGGCGGTCGTCGCGGCGGCTCGTGCGGTCCGTCGGGATACAGGGCGGGGAGGTCGTCCCTGGTTCCGGTGATCGCGGTGAGCCGGCTCTGGGCGGCTTCGGTGACGGCCCGGGACAGCGCGACGTCCGGTGAGGAGTGAGCGCCGGAGCCGGCCGACCAGACCGGGAAGTCCTCGCTCCACACGTAGGACACGAAGCAGGGCACCTGCCACCGGTTGGGTACCAGGGCGATCTCCAGGTAGGCCCGGGCCTCACGGAAGAGGCGGACCAGGGGTGCGCTCGTGCCGTCCAGGACGGTTTCGCAGTCGACCGGGACGCGGCAGTCGTGACCGGTGTTGTCGAGCAGAGTGAGGCTGTCCCTCTCCACGACCTCGTACAGGGCGTGCAGCAGTGCCTCGTCCCGGGAGTTGCCCGACGCCAGACCGTTGCTCGATGCCTGTAGTCCGGGCGGCTGCCACGGCCGGGCCGATTCCAGGGTGAGGCGAACGCTGTCGAGGGGGACGGGCACCGGCCGCCCGTTGAGCACATCGGCTCCCCGGACCCAGGAGATCTCCTGGCCGGGGCCCACCATGCTGCCCGGCTGGTGGTCGAGGTCCAGGAAGTCGTAGGGCAGGCCGAGATCGTGCGCGGCAGTGCGCTCGAGGTCGGGCTCGGACACGACCCGCTCGGCGTGCCACAGCTCGATGCTCTCCATGACGGCGGACAGTTTCGCCAGCAGAAGGGACTGTCCCTTGCCCTGCGAGACGGCGAGGGTCCGCGACAGCGGCCGTACGGCCATGGCGACGGGCAGGCCCACGGTGTCCAGTCCCGTGACGTCGGCGACACGGGTGATGCCGTACTCGGGCAGGAGCGGCCGCACCAGGTCCCAGGTCTCCCGCGGTGCCCGCACACGGTGCGTACCGTCGGTGAACACCTTGCCGGACAGGGCCGCCCGTGCCGGAGGAACCGTCAGCATGGGCGGACTCCTCCGGCGTCGTCCGGCCGCCCTCGCCGTGCCAGCACCGCCCGTGCCGCCTCCACGGCGTCGAGGACACTGGCGTAACCCCGGTCGCGGGCGCACGCCAGCAACGCCCCCGGTTCCTCGGGCACGTTCCAGACACGGCTCAAGTAGGCGCGAAGCTCACTCCGCTTCCACTTCCTGACGTCACCGGCCGCCCCGGGAGGCGCCGGCTCGCCGGCGTGGGTGCCTTCAGGGTGTTGCCGGAGCAGCGCGCGGAGCCGGTCGGCTTCCGCGGCGCGGGCGAGCGGTGGCCTCGCGGACCTGACGAGGGCCGCGCGCACCGCCCGGTCCTCCTGCCACATCCGCGCTTCCTCGCTGGTCAGCCACTCCCGCTTCGGCTCCGGGCCGAGCCGGTCCGGCGGAGGGGCACCGTGCTGCGAACCGATCCACGCCAGTACGTAGGCGGACCAGCGCTCGGGAAACTCCGGGTCGTGGAGGCGTTGGTCGTGCAGCGCCTCGCCGAGCGTGCGCGGTGAGGCGCCTGTCGGTTCGAGCGGCAGGTGCTCCACGACGGCTTCGTCCAGGAAGGTGGTGACCCACCCGGACCCCCCGGCCCACTCCTGCCCGGCGGGTGCGGGCGCGCCGGCGGTGAGCGCCTGCGCGTGATCGAGCGCGAGGAGCGCGTCGCGCGCTTTCAGGCTGTGCCGGAGCGGGTCCTCCCGGACGGCACGGACCGCGGTCTCGACGTGATGCGAGACATGCGTCCCGGCCCGGACGAGATGATGCCGGATGGCGTTCCACGAACGGGAGGTGTACGGAAGCGCCGTCGCCACGGCCATGATGCGGCCCGCCGTGTCGGCGGTCAGCACGCCACCGTCCGTGAGCAGGGCCAGTTGGTGCCGGAGATCCACCAGCGCCAGGGTCAGGGCCCGGTACGGAGGCTCGTCCACGTGGGCGACCGCCACGTCGGCGTCCGAGTCGATGACACCGTCCCGGTACTGGCGGTAGATCTCACCGACACCGACCATGCCGTAGGCGTCGAGTTCGGCGGCGCGCAGGGCTCCGATACTGGCGGCGCCGATGACGACGGTCCCTCTGGTGAGGGCCCACAGGATCTCCTTGTGCCGCAACGGCAGACTGTGGTGGTACAGGCCGTCGATGACCACGGCGATGTCGCCGTCTCCCGGATCGAGACGGATCAGATCACCGTGGCGGGCGGGCGCGTGGACCACAGCGGTGGGAAGCCGGTCGTGGACGAGGCCGGCGGGGAGGGTGGGCCCGACGAAGACATGGATGGTCACTGGTTCGTATTCCCCACGGTCGTGGCGGAACGGCTGGTGCGGCTGGTGCGGCCTGCGGTCACCGGCCCGTCGCGGCGTCGGCGGTCAGACGGGCCACCTGCTCGCGCAGCTCCTGGACCTCCTGGCGGCATTCGTCCAGGAGTCGGTGGAGGGCCTGGATGCAGACCATGGCGACGCCGTTCATGTCGACCATGCTGATGGTCCTGTCGTCACCGCCGAGACCGAAGGCCTCCCACCAGTCCTGTGCCATGGGACCCAGATGACGGACCTGTTCCGGGTCGTTGCGGTAACGCCAGGTGCTGATCGGCATGGCGGCGACCTTGTTCAGTACGTCGAAGCCGTCGAGGGGCGGGCAGTCGACGACAGCGGGCGCGTTCTGCGGGCGGGGCCTGCGGTGTGCCTCGTCGGCGCACCGCAGGTCAGCAGCGTCGGCTACCACTGAACCGCCGCGATGTCCGTCTTCAGCGCACGGTCTGAGATGGTCGCACCACGCGACTGCGGCGGATCCTCGTCGTCACCGGACTTGCGGGACTGACCCTTCCTCTTGGGGTCCTCCTTGGTCTTGTCGGACGACCGTTCCGCCGAACGGGTCGGCTCTTCCTCGGGGGTCTCGTCGGGCCTCTCAGCCATGACCGCCACCTCCTTCGATGATTGCTTCGCCACGGCGTATGCCGTGGGCACATTCATTCGTTGCACGCGGAGGCTGTTCGAATGCGTCTCCCGGCGTTTTTCGCCTGAGAGGGCGCTTCCGGCGGGTCAAGCGGACGCTGGTGACCTACCCTCCCGGTGCCGGCAGGCAGCCGCCGGCTCCCGTGCCGCACCTCCACATAGTGGCCCGTGTCAGTCGGTGCTGGGCTGTACGAGCTTGAAGACCAGCCGTGCGGCCGTGCGTCGGGCGGTACGGCGCAGGCGTACGGGGGCCGGGACGGCCGGGGCCGGCGGTGGGGGAGTGGTGGCGAACAGGACGTGTCCCGGACGGGCGAGGGCGAACAGGGTGGGCAGGGCCGCGGGGCTGGAGGACAGGGCGGTGTCGAAGCAGAAGGAGCGGAGGTCGTCCAGCACGTCCAGGGGACTGCGGCCGGTGTCGTTCGCAAGGGTGACGGCCATGCGGTGGGAGGCGTAGGGAACGAATCCGCCGGCGTGGCTGAGGATGAAGCGGATGTCCGGGTAGCGGCGGAGGATGCCGTTGCGGACGAGGAGGTAGGCGGCCCGGGCGGTGTCGAGGAGGAAGTCGGCGGCGAACGCGGGGATGCCGTCGACCGGGGGCGCGGGCAGTTCGGCCGGGTGGACGAAGACCACGGCGCCGCGGTCGTTCAGTGCGTGCCAGAGGGCGTCCTGGCCGGCGCCGCCCAGACAGGCACCGCGGTTGTTGGCGAGGAGGGTGACTCCGTCGGCTCGCAGCTCATCCAGAGCCCGGGCGGCCTCCGCGGCGGAGGCGGCCGGGAGGTCGGCTGGAACCCGATCATCATCGACGAGACGACCTGGGAACCCGCCACCCACCAGGGCATCAGCGTCTGGGGCCACCTCCCCGTCGGCCAGACCATTGTCGACAGACTCGCCCAGTTCCGCGCCGGCGCCCGCTCCCTGGCTTACCCCGAGGACACCGTGCCCGCCCTCAGCGGTCCCGGCATCCCGGACGACTGACAGGCCGCACCCGGATCTGGTAGCCGTCGCCGTCACGCTCGAGCAGGCCGAGGCGCACCGGACCGCCCGCACTTCTCCCCCTGTCTGTGAGGCACCCGGCCACCCGCCGCGCCACGGAGGTGGCACCGCGATGACCTCCCTGTACGTCCAGGACGTGACCCTGAGGGACGGCATGCACGCCGTCCGCCACCGCTACACCGTCGAGCAGGCCCGCACCATCGCCGGCGCCCTCGACGCCGCCGGGGCCACCGCGATCGAGATCGCCCACGGCGACGGCCTGTCCGGCTCCAGCATCACCTACGGCGTCGGCGCGCACACCGACTGGGAGTGGATCGAGGCCGTCTGCGACGCCGTGACCCGCGCGGTTCCCACCACGCTGCTCCTGCCCGGCATCGGCACCCTGCACGACCTGCGCCGCGCCCGGGCCCTCGGTATCCGCTCGGTCCGCGTCGCCACCCACTGCACCGAGGCCGACATCTCCGCCCAGCACATCTTTGCCGCCCGCGACCTGGGCATGGACGTGGCCGGGTTCCTGATGATGTCGCACATGGCCGGACCGGCCGAACTGGCCCGCCAGGCCAAGCTGATGGAGTCCTACGGCGCCCAGTGCGTGTACGTCACCGACTCCGGCGGCCGGCTCACCATGGACGGCGTCCGCGACCGCGTGCGCGCCTACCGGGATGTCCTCGACCCGGCGACGGAGCTGGGCATCCACGCCCACCACAACCTCGGCCTGGGCGTCGCCAACTCCGTCGTCGCCGTCGAGAACGGCGTCACCCGGGTCGACGCCTCCCTCGCGGGCCAGGGCGCCGGTGTCGGCAACTGCCCGCTGGAGGCGTTCGTCGCGGTCGCGGACCTGATGGGCTGGGAGCACGGCTGCGCCCTGTTCCCGCTGATGGACGCCGCCGACGATGTCGTACGACCGCTGCAGGACCGTGCCGTGCGGGTCGACCGGGAGACACTCACCCTCGGCTACGCGGGCGTGTACTCCAGCTTCCTGCGTCACGCGGAGACGGCCCGCGACGCCGGCTGAGCGGACACTCCTATATAACGAGGCAAGGAGGCTCCACCAGGGAGGCGGTTGCCGTGCTGGTACGGGCTCGGGTCGACGGTGATCAGCTCCTCGTCCGCCTGCCGTGGCGCTTGGCCGCAGCCGCACGGCAGTGCGCCGTGAGGATGCCGCTGCGGCTCGTGTCGGAGATCCGGGTCGAGCCGTCGTGGTGGCGGGCGCTGCGGATCGGTACGCCGGGCCGGCACTACCGTTTCCGTCCAGGGCGGTGGTGCGCCGGAGAGCTGGTGCACGCCGACGGCCGGGACTTCGTCGCGCTGGTGGCGGGGGAGCCCGCCCTGGTGGTGGAACTCCGTCACCCACCGAGCCCGTACGCGCGCCTGGCACTGTCCGTCCGCGACCCGCACGGACTCGCCGCCCTTCTGCGACGCCGCACCGCGAGACAGGCAGATCCATCGCGATGATCTCCCTGTGGGGTGCAGTAGTACGGATCGGTCAGCCGGCCCCCTGCCGGTCGTACCAGGGTGCCGAGTCCCCGTCGTGTGGGGCTCCGGGAACGGTCAGGTCCGGCTGGCGCTCAGCCGCTCGATAGCCTCCAGGACGGCCTTGCGGCGCGCGTGCGTGCGCTCGTATCCGTCGAGAACGTGCAGGTCGGACTCGGACAGGGCGGGGAGGCGGCGCTCGATCTCCTCGACGCCGAGCTGGCTGAAGCCGATGATGGGCAGGCTCTCCTCGCTGCTGACCGCTCCCTGGATCTGCTCGGCCGCGGCAGACACCTCGTGTTTCTCCGCCACCGGCTCCCCGCCGTCGCCGGGGCCCTGTGCGGGGCGGACTGCCTCGCGCACCCAGGTGACGACGGCCCGCAGCGGCCGGGTGGCCGTGTCGGCGAGGCCGCCCTGCGCCGTCTGTTCCACCTTGAGGCCGTCACTCGCTGCGGCCACGGTCCGGGCCTGCCGGGTGAGGCTGTCCTCGAGCAGGGCCAGCAGCTCCTGGTCCTCGCGGTGCATGTCCCGGAGCAGGTCGCGGCTGGTGCGGTCCTCGGCCTGGTCGGCGAGAACCTCGCCGGCCCGGGTGCTGGCCAGGGCCCGGGCCGCGACGGCGTACTCGTCCTCGATGTTCCTCAGCACCTGCCGCTCGTCGGCCGGCCCACGGCCACGCACCAACCCGGTCACGGCCTTCTGCCCGATGGTGAGCGGGAGCGTGGCCGTTCTCCAGGTGGTGCGGGCGGCGAACCGCGCCATGTCGGTCGCGCCACCGAGCAGTCCGCGGGGACGCAGGCCGCGGACATGGCGTTCGATGCGCTGCACGCGGTCCTGCATGTCGTCGGCCTCGTGCTCCAGCATCTGCCGGTGGGGGCCGGGCGGCGCGAGGGCCGCATCCGCCCGTAGCCGGTCGCGTGCCGCGGCATGGGCCTGGTGGGCATCCTCAAGCGCCGGTATCAAGGTCTGCGTCATCGCCATGGGGGGGTTGCTCCCTGCATGCGGAGATCGGGCGGCGTTCAGCCGGGATCATCCTGCGAGGCCCGCGCCAAGATCACCCGCCGGGAGCGCGCTCGCCAAGGGCGGTGACGGTGCTGGAGCCCGGCCTGCCGCGCGCTGTCACCGGCACGGAGGCGGTCTGCCGACGGTTCGGCCATCCGAGTGAGGTCGGGTCTCCGCAGCGCAGCGGGGGCGGAGGCTGGGGCACGCCGACGGCGCGCCGGGCGCGCCGGTCAGGACCCGCTCGGGTACTCCGGCTCCCCGCCGTCGGCGTCGAACACCTTCGTGAAGGTGGCACCGCAGCGGCAGCGCGAGTGCTCGACCAGTTCCCCTTCTTCCGACACGCTCAGCCCCTGGCTGAGTCGCACATGCACATGATCACCCATGAGGAACCGCTTCCCTTGACGTCCGACAGTCCGCCCATCGTGCGGGCTCGCCGTTCCCGTGGGCAATGCCGCAGCTCACACCGGTCACGGCTCGCGGTACAACCCCGCCGCTGCGTCAGTGCAGGGGCAGCTCCTCGCGTTTTGCCACGGGTGGGACCAACTCGCCGAGGAAGGTCCGGCTCCACCAGGCTCCGGTGGCGCGCAGTTCCGGCCGGCTGGTGAACCGGAACTCGTACAGGCAGATCCGGACGAAGGCGGGTGGCGGGCCCGGGAAGGGGTTGTGGCGCAGCAGCCGCAGGACGGCCGGGTTGTTCTCCAGGAGGGCGACGAGCAGGGCGGGGAGCCAGCCCCTCGCGTACAGAGGGGAGATCGCGGCGAACCACATCAGCCAGTCCAGCCTGAGGTGGTACGGGGCCACCTGGGGCGGCAGGCGCCGCGTGTCGCCCGGCTTGCCCTTGAAGGCGTACGCCTTCCACACCGTGCCGTCGGTGATCTCCGGTTCGTCGGTGCCCTCGACGATCAGCTCGTACCGGATGCGACCCACGCTGCCGAACGCGCCGTAGGTGTTGACCAGGTGCAGCGGAGTGAAGGAGGCGTTCATGACCTGGCTGCGGGAGAGCAGGTTCCGGACCGGCCAGTAGCTGAGCACCGCGACCAGCGCGGTGACCGTCGTCACGATCCCCTCGAACCACGCCGGTGCGGCGCCGAAACGCGGCGCGGGCGGCAGCCCCAGCGCGTGGGTGACCTGCGAGCCGCCGATCGCGGACGTCGCCAGCATGATCGTCAGCCAGTTCAGCCAGGCGAAGTTGCCGGACGCGATCAGCCACAGCTGCGTGACGATCACCAGTCCGGCGGCGACGCTCGCCACCGGCTGCGGGGTGAAGAGCGCGAACGGCACGAGGAGTTGCGCGACATGGTTGGCCGCCACCTCGGCGCGGTGCACGGGCTTGGGCAGGTGGTGGAAGAACCAGCTGAGCGGGCCGGGCATCGGCTGGGTCTCGTGGTGGTAGTACAGGCACGTCAGGTCGCGCCAGCAGCGGTCGCCGCGCAGTTTGATCAGCCCGGCGCCGAACTCCAGCCGGAACAGCAGCCAGATCAGCAGCCATCGCACCAGCACGGGCGGCGCGATGTCGTCGTTGCCGAGGAAGACCGCGAGGAAGCCCGCCTCCAGCAGCAGCGACTCCCACATGAACCCGTACCAGGTCTGCCCGACGTTGACGATGGACAGGTACAACACCCACAGGGCCGCCCACACCGGCATCGCCGCCCACAACGGCATCAGGTCCGGCACCCCCGCCGCCGCAGCGGCGGACACCGCGGCGCCCGTCCAGGCCACAGTGGCGAAGAACCGGTCGGAGTAGTGCAGCTGGAAGAGGCTCGGGGCCCGCCGGAAGGGCACCTGGGCTGTGAAGCGAGGTACCGGCAGCAGGCCCCGTTCCCCGATCAGGCCGCGGAACTGGAGGGCGGAACTGAGGAAGGCGACGCAGTACAGCACGGCGATTCCGCGCTGGAAGAGCATCCTGCCCAGCCAGTAGTCAGGGTCCGAGAACCAGTCCATGACGGCATGCCTCCGCACATCCGTCCGGCGCTACCGCATCTTTCTCGTCAGCTTGACATTTACCCTGCTCATGACCTATTCAATTATCACAAATGACCAGATCGCAATGACTTGTCGGCTTCGGTGACACCACGAGGGCAGGGGGTGAACCGAGGTGATCATGCACTGGGACGCCTTGATCGCCGCAGTCCAGGACCGCGGTGAATACGCTTCGCAGGAGGAGGCGGAACGCGCCACCCGAGTCGTCCTGGCCCTGCTGGGCGCTCATCTGGTGGGAGATGTACGCGCCGAGCTGGCCGCCCGGCTCCCCGAAACGCTCGCGCTCGTCCTGCTCAACCCGCTCCAGGCACACGAACCACTGCCGCCCGAGCGGTTCATCCGGGCCACCGCGGCCTGGATCGAGGGCGCGACGGAGAAGACCGCCACCTGGGACGTCAGCGCCGTACTCAGCGTCGTGGCCGACATCGCGGGTGAGGACCTGATGAACCGCATCCTGCTCCAGCTCCCGCCTGGCTACGACCTGCTCTTCGGGCACCCGCAGCCAGGCTGATCACCACCGGTGTCAGAGCAGGCTGACGGCGCTGGCCTGCGGGCCCTTGTGGCCTTCGGTGACCTCGTACTCGACCCGCTGGCCCTCCTCCAGGCTGCGGAAACCAGCGGCCTTGATCTCGGAGTAGTGCACGAAGAGATCGGGACCGCTGTCCTGCTCGATGAACCCGAAGCCCTTGTCGGCGTTGAACCACTTGACGGTGCCCTGCGCCACGCTCGCTCCTGCTGTGTCGTACCGGTGTCAGCGGCGCCATTCTGAGCCTCATACCTTCCGTACGGTGGGCGACACGCCTGGGCGTACGCCAGCCCGACGCCCCAGAAGGTGAGCCCGGCCCGCCCGGTGGCCGCTGCTGCCTCCACACCTCCTCCACCGACACGCACATTCTCTGTATTGCGTGGGAATTCCGATCACGTACCCCGTGCATATATGCATTTCCGTGGACTCGCTATCGGACAACGCGCCCCTTCGCTAATCTGCTGCTGATCGTGGCTGCCCGATCGATGTGGCAGGGGGAAGCCGAAACGGCAGTGCGCCGGTTCGGATCGGGGGGAGAACGTGATGCAGCGCCTTGGCGTCAGGGCGGCGGTCGTTGCTGTCGCCTTGCTGATCGTCGCCGCGGGCTCGGCCTATCTGCTCCTGCGGCCCGGCGGTGCGGCGGACTCGGTCCGGCTCGAGCTCGTCGCGGACAGCCGGCTGGCCGCACTGGACCTGCCGGGGGAGCCGGACGGGGCATGCGAGGTGAAGTCGACCGTGTGCCGGTCGAGTCTCCGGGTGGAGAAGAACAGCGAGGTCAGGAAGGTCGTCGTCACCGCGCGTGACACGCTGCCGGACGGGGTTCGGCTGGCCTACTGGGGATGCCGGGAGGGCCCCGGGGCCTCCGGCTGCACGGTCCGCCAGGACCACGACGCCATCATCTGCGTGACCACCACCGGGCCCGCCGACGTGGCGCGCCAGGCCTGTGGGAAGAAGGCCGCGCCGGCGCCGGCCGACGGAACCGGAACGCTGACCGTGATCTTCAAAACGAAATGGAAGATCGATCTGTTCGGCAATTTCAAGGGATCCTGCGGTAACGACGGCGTTCTCGGAAAGAAGTGCGAAATCGCCGTCAAGCCGGGAAAGATCTATTACCTGCGCGCCCAGCCCCCGCGGGAAGGCGATCCGTACGCGCACCCCGCCCGGAAGCCCGGATTCTCCTACGTGTACATCGACTACGAGGGCTGCAACAGCGGCTTGGGGCACGGTGACGCGATCACCTGTGCGGTCTTCGGATCGGCGGGGAAAGCGACCGTCTGTGTGTCCACCGGAGACAAGTTCGAGCAGAAATCCGCGCGGGAATGCAACGCCTACCGCAGGACGGAGACGCCATGACCGGCCGCCTCGCCCGACGCCTTCTGCCCGTGGCCCTGCTCCTGGCAGCCGGATGCGCGTCGTCCGGCCAGGACCACGACGACGCTGCCCCGGGCCCTTCGGCGTCCGCGTCCTCCCGCTCCCGTGCCGACGGAGTGCCCCTGGTGGTGCTGATGACCTCCGCGTGGAGTGCCGGGATCGGCTCCGACATCCCCGGCCAGAAGTTCTGCCCGGACATCCGTGAAAGGGGCAAGACGCAGCCCAGCACCGCCGTCTCCTGCCGGTTCGTCGTCCCCCGTGGCACCGCGGTCAAGCTCACCGCGAAGGTGCGGGAGCGGCATCCGGCCCTGGTGGTCTCGAATGAAGGGGTACGGCTCAGCCTCTGTCCCCATGACGTGTGGTCCGAGGCGTCCCGGACCGTGACCTGCACCGTGACCGTGACGGAGGGAACGGCGCTGTGCCTGAACGACAACATGCCGCATCTCTCCGTCGAGTGCGAGTGGGTGGCGCAGGGATACGCACGCCTGCCCGCCACCGCCCCGTCCGGCTTCCGCCCCGGCCCGCACCAGGCGGCGCGTCCCGACGAACCGTTCAGCTGACAGGTCCGAGCGGTGAGCGAGGAAGAGCCGGGCGGCGGGCAGGACGAGCGCCGCCGACGGATGCTGGCCGGGATGCGCGGCAGGCTCGGCCGGTACGCGGAGGCGTCCGTGCCGGGGGTGCGGCGCTGGACCCCGCGCCTGCTGCTGGCCGCCCTGGCGGCCGGGGCGTTCGGCGCGCTGCTGGGGCCCGACGGGGCACTCCTGCCGACGAGCATCGGCGTACTCAGCTCGGTCGGCGGCAACGTCCTCACCGACTTCGTCACCTCCGCCGTGGACCACCTGCGGCCCGATGCCTCACCCGAGGAGGCCGAGGCGGAACTCCAGCGGCGGATCGAGGAGGTGCTCGACGAGGGCGGCGACCGTGCGGCGGTCCTGCGCGCGGCCGTCGCCCGGCTACTGCGGGACAGCGGAGCCCTCGGTGAACTCCTCCGCGGCGATTTTGGGGACGGGCGGGGAGCAGGCGGCGAACTGATCGCCGGCCTCGCCGAACTCGCCGCACACTTCGGGGAGTTCCGCTTCCTGTTCGTAGACATCGGTACCGCCCTGGACGGCCTGCGCAGCAGCGCCGACCTGCACACCGCGCAACACGACCGGATCATGGACGCGATGCGCCGGCAGGAGGCCGCCACCCACAGGGTGGGGGACGGCATAGCCGCCCTCCGCGGCGGCCCGCCGCAGACACGGACCCCGGCGCCCCGGCCCCGCTGGGTGGGGGACTGCCCGTACCGTGGCCTGGCGGCGTTCCGCGAGGAGGACGCCGAGCTGTTCCACGGTCGGGCGCGGGCGATCGAGCGACTGGTCACGCTCACCGCCGGCGTGCTCGCCGACGACCACACCGGCCCCGCCATGGTGATGGTCACCGGCGACTCCGGCGTCGGCAAGTCCTCGCTGCTGCGGGCAGGGCTGCTGCCCGCTCTGGCGGCGGCGTCCGGCGGGCTGCCACCGGAGACGACGCGGTGGCCGCAGATCGTCATGACGCCCAGGGAGTTCGGTGATCCGCTCGGCACCCTCGCCCTCCACCTCGCGTCCGTCCTGCCCGGCGCCGACCAGCACACACTGCGCGAGCGGCTGACGGCCGATCCCGAGAGCACCGGGAGATACATCCGGCAGGCGCTCCTCTCCGAGCGGCTCGAACGCCGGCGGGCCGGCGCTCCCGGCGACGGGCTGCGACTCGTCCTGGTGGTCGACCAGTTCGAGGAACTGTTCGGGGTGGGCACCCCCGACACCCGCCAGGCCGCGGCGTTCGTCACCGCCCTGCACTCCGCCACAACCCCGGCCGCAGGACACGGCAGGCCACCGGCGCTGGTGGTGATCGGCATGCGCGGGGACCAGCAGGACAACTGCTCCCGCTACGAGGTGTTGCGGCAGGCCCTGGAGCAGAACCTGTTCATCCTGGGCCCGATGGAGGAGCCGGATCTGCGCCGGGCGATCGCCGACCAGGCGGAGGCCGCCGGGCTCGCGGTCGCCCCGCGGCTCGCCGAAAGGATCCTCGCCGATCTGCGCTCCCCCGAACTCCTCGTTCCCGGCGGCGGATTCACCGCCGGTGCGCTGCCGCTGCTGTCCCAGGCGATGCTGCTCACCTGGGAGTGCCGCGAGGGAGACCGGCTCACCGACCGCGCCTACGAACTGTCGGGCGGAGTGCGCGGCGCCGTCGAGACGAGCGCGGAGCGGGTGTTTGCGGCCCTGACCCCGCGCGAGCAGGACGTCGCCGCGGACGCCCTGCGCAGACTCGCCCTCATCGGCCCGGACACGCCCGCCGTCAGCCGCCGCGTACCGCTGCGGGACCTGCCCGAGGAAGCACCAGCCGTACTGCGGAAGTTCGCCGAGCGGCGGCTCGTCGTGATCGGGAACGAGTACGCGGAGCCCGCCCATCAGACGCTGCTCCACGCCTGGCCCAGGTTGCGCGACTGGCTCAGCACCGACATCGAGGAATGGCGACGGCACGGCCGCCTCGCCCAGGACGCCGAACGATGGTCGCAGGACGGGCAGGCCCCGGCCCACCTCTACCAGGGCCCGCTGCTCGCGGCGATACGCGAGGCGGAACAGCGGTGGCTCGCCGACCCCGGCAGGTTCCCCACGCCGGAGGGACGGCAGCGGGAATTCCTGGACGCGTCCTACGCCGCCGAGACCCGACGGGTGCGCCGCCGCCGCACGCTGGCCGCGACGGTGGCGGTGGCGGTGGTCCTGGCACTGATCGCTGGAGTCTTCGCCCTCGTGGCGAGCGGCAGGCTCGACAGCCAACGCGACATGGAACTGTCCCGGCGGCTCGCGGAGAGCAGCGCGCAGGCCGCCGACCCCGTCGAGGCGGCGCTGCTCGCGGCCGCGGCCTGGCGGGTCGCTCCGACCGACGATGCCCGCCACAGCCTGCGCGTCGTCCTCGCGGGCCCCCTGCGCGGCACCCTCACCGGCCACGGCGCCGTCACGGCGATCGCCCACAGCCCCGACGGCCGGACGATCGCCACCGGCGGCACGGACTCCTTGGTCCGGCTCTGGGACGCGGCCTCGCACCGCCCGGTCGGCAAACCGCTCGCCGGCCCCGCCGGCACCGTGACCGCGCTGGCGTTCAGTGCGGACGGCCACACCCTGACCGGCGCGGGCGACGACCACACCGTACGGATCTGGGACCTGCGCGGGGGCCGGACACGGGCCCGGCCCACCGCGGCGATCGCGGCCGGCGACACCGGCCCGATCGTGCTCGGCCCGGGCGGCAGGACGTTCTTCAGCGGCACGCGGCTGTGGGACACCGCCTCCGGCAAGTCCGTCGGCGACCCGCTGGACACCCCGGCGAGCAGCGCCGCCTTCAGCCCCGACGGCCGGCTGCTCGCCACCGCCGACGCCGAACGGCGCGTACGGCTGTGGGACACCGCCATCCAGCGCCAGGCCGGCCCCACCCTCACCGGCGCCTCCGGGCCGCTCGCCTTCACACCCGACGGCAAGTACCTCATCGCCTCGGGGACATCGGGACACCTCCGGCTCCGGGACCTGGCCGGCCGGGAGTGGATCGGCGACCGGCCCGGATGCGGCGAGGACACCGCGCCGAGCGCCCTCGCCGTCGCCCCGGCCGGTACGACGATCGCGGTCGGCTGCGGGGACGGCACGGCCACCCTGCGGAGCCTGTCCGGCCGCAGCCTGCTCGGCGGCCCGCTGCGCGGCCACAGCGGCCGCGTCGACGCCCTCTCCTTCAGTCCCGACGGCACGGCGCTGGCCACCGCCGGGGACAGCGGTCCGGAGGTACGGCTGTGGAACGTCGGCGATCCGCTGCTGACCTCACTCGACAACCGGGACGGGCCCGTAGCGGCCTCCCCGGACGGGCGGTACGTCGCCGCGGGCGCCCCCGGCAACGGCGACTGGCGCATCAGGCTCTGGGACGTCACCACGGGCCGGAACACCGCACTCGGCGGGCTGGGCGACTGGACCCGCGCGCTCGCCTTCAGCCCGGACGGCCACACGGTGGCGGCGGCCGACGAGGACCGCGTCCAGACGTGGGACACCGCGAGCGGCCGGGAACTGACCACCCTGGCCGACGCCGGACCGGTTCAGGCACTCGCCTGGTCCGCCGACGGACGGTCGCTGTCCGCCGCAGCGAGCCAGGCGGGCTTCACCGTACGGCGCTGGGACGCGCGCACCGGCCGCCTGCTGCGTACGCTCACGCCCGACGTGCCCCCAGGAGACCCGCTGGCATCCCTAGGCCACCTCACGTTCGGCCCCGACCTGCGCACCCTCGCCACCGTGGCAGAGGGGCAGGACGTACGGCTGTGGGAGCTGGGCCACGGCCAGGCACTCGGCGAGGCGATGCGGGGGCAGAACGGCCGGGTCGACTCCGTGGCGTTCAGCCCCGACGGCCGCCTGCTCGCCGCGAGCGGCGCCGACGGCACCGTGCGGCTGTGGGACACCGCCCGCCGGCGGCCCGTCGGCCGGCCGCTGGAGGGCCACACCGACGAGGTGTCCGCCGTAGCCTTCAGCGGCGACGGCAGCACCCTCGCCTCCGCCGGCCGCGACGGCACCGTCCGGCTCTGGGACACCACCACCCGGACCCCGCTCGGCGTGCCGTTCACCGGCCCGTTCGAAGCCGTCCGCTCCCTGGCCTTCCTGCCGGGCCGGGAAGCCCTCGCCGCGATCACCGACATCCGCACCCTGGAGGTGTGGCGGGTGGCCGAGCCGGACGACCTCCCCGGCGCGGTCTGCGCCGCGGCCGGGCGTCCCATGACACGGGCGGAGTGGGAACGGTACGCCCCGGACGCCGCGTTCCGCGCCGTCTGCGACCACCCGGCGGCCGGCACACGCGCCCTCCCCTCCACCGGCAGCCTCCCGCCCCCCGGGCCCCTGAAGTCGAGCGGCCCCTCGGACCCCCCGGGCACACCGGCGACCGCGGCCCAGTTCGCCGGGCGCTACACCCTGGTGCTGGACGAGGGGGCGAGCCGGGCCGCCTTCCGGCCGGAGGCGCCCGCGCAGACCCACCCCTTGCAGCAGGACCTCGACTTCCTGGCCGGCTTCTACCGCGGGGACCACGGGCTGACCTTCCGCTCCGCGTGCGCCGGCGCGGACTGCGCGCTCCGCATGACCGGCTTCGCCGACATCCCCGCCGTCACCCTCCACCGCACCGCGCGGGGCACCTTCCGCGGCTCCGCCGGGGCCCGCACCTGGACCCTCCGCGCCGGCACCGTCGCCGGCGGCCGAGTCACCACGCTCACCCTCGTCTACGAGATCCGGGACGCCTCTCACCGGTACAGCGGCGCCCAGGGCTTCCGCGGCGCCAGGCCATGAACAAAGGCCGCCGCCACGGCCTCCGGGTTGCCCAGCGTCTGGTCCCGCATCAGGTGCCGTCCCCGTGCGGGCCGGCCACCACGATCACTCCTCCTCCGCGGCGCGACCCTCTCCCGCCATGAAGCGCCAGACAAGGGCGTGGCCCACGATGATCAGGGCAATGAGCATGAGCGCCTCGGCCTGGATGGGGCGCAGCCGGACATGACCGGCGAGTTCGGGGGCCACGCCGACGACCGCGATCACGCAGTAGAGCACGGTGGCGCCGGCCTGCTGCCAGGCGACGAAACTGTCGCCGCGCGTGCGGGCCAGCAGCCGCAGGGTGCATCCGCAGCCGACTACCGCGAGGGCGGTGAAGGCCGCTCGCCAGATCAGCGGCTGCTCGGTTCCGCCGACCTGGGCGAACAAGCCCATCAGGGCGGGCAGCAGGAAGGACAGGTAGACCCCGCCGACGATCCGGCGCTGGGCGGGGTCGCCCATCCAGTCGGCATGACTCTGAACGACGTTCCACCACAGGCCGACCAAGGTGAAGCAGGTCGCGGAGAAGAGGGCGTAGAAGGTGGTGACATCCATGGACGACAAGGGTTGCAGTACCGGCGACCCCGACGTGCGCCACACGCCCTGAGCCCGCCCGGCCCCGCCGATACGGCGTAGGCCCGGCCCGCCGCGCCTGGGCGGTACGCAGCTGATTCCGCACACAGCAGCTCGACCGCGCGATCGCCGACCACTACCCCCAGCCCCGCGGCACACCCGCGCAACCGCACTCCGAAGGGTGATCGTCTCGCCCACCGTGGGGTCGTACACGATGGGCAGCAGCTCCTTCAGATGCCGACCCGGAACGGCTCCTCGGGGACGGTCGCCGCCGCGTCGTACACCTCGACGATCCCCGTCAACGGCTCGGTCACGGTCGGCCAAAGGGTGACCACCGTGAAACCGATTCCCCGGACAGGTACGCGGGGGCGGACCATGCGATGTCATCGACCGCCAGCCACGGTGCCGCCGCGACAGCCGTCGGGGTCGCCCCTGCGAAGGCCATGACCTCGCGATGGAGGTGGGACTGGTCGGCGTAGCCGATCTCCGCCGCGACCCGGGCGGCGCTGTGACCGGAGGCGAGTCGGTGAGCCGCGTGGTCGAAGCGGACGAGCTGAGCCGCGCGCTTGGGAGTGAGGCCGACCTGGGAACGGAACCGGGACCACAGACGCTTACGGCTCCAACCGGCCTCGGCCGCCAGCCGCTCGATCCGGACCGCCCCCGGGTTCACCAGCATGTGCCGCCAGGCGAAGGCGACTTCCGGATCGACCGGCCGGCCCGCCTCGTGGCGTCGAGCGAGCGCCGCCTCCGCGATCGCGAACCGGTCGTCCCACGACCCGGCCGCGCGCAGCCGCTCCTGGACGCGCGCCGCGTCGCGGCCCCAGAGGTCGTCGAGGGAGACCACCGTCCCGCTCAGCTCCCAGGAGGCGCCCAGCACCGAGTGTGCGAGCACGGGCGACAGCCGTAGCTGCAGGCACTCGATGTCCTGGCCGCTCCCTCGGACACCGCCGGGCGCGAGTCCGACGACGAGACTGTCGTCCTGCCGCCGGCCGTTGACGTGGTCTACGGCGAGCGGCCCGTCGCCCAGGTTGACGGCCACCGTGACCGCCGGGTACGGGACCACGCCCAGATCGACGGGGTCCGTCGTACGAGCGCGGAACCCGGCCATGCTGACCCCCGGCAGCCGACCGGGCCGCGACGGGGTGGTGATGTCCCACACCGCGGCAGCGTCATGAGCCGGCTCGGTGGATCGCATGGCCTCAGGCTACGGAACATTCGTCCAAGACGCGGTGTCGCGGACGCGACAACACTGACGGCCTGCCATGAACTCCCCACCGGGAAAGGACCGTTGCTGATGCGTTCGCCGATCGACCCGTTCACGCCGGCCGTGGAGCTGGCCGCGGCCATACGCCGCAAGGAGGTGAGTCCGGTCGAGGTGGCCGAGGGCTGCCTGGAGCGGATCAACGCGCTCGACCCCCGCCTGAACGCCTTCTGTCATCGCGCCGACGACGACGTCCGCAAGGCCGCCTCCGCCGCAGCCGACGCCGTGGCGCGGGCGGCGTCGCCGGAAGACCTCCCGCCGTTCCACGGCGTCCCGCTGCCGGTCAAGGACCTGCTCGACGTGGCCGGATGGCCCACCAGCCACGGCTCCGCCGGCGCGAGCCCGGCGCCGGCCGCGGTGTCCGACCCGGTCGTGCAACGCTTCGTGGACGCCGGGTTCGTCCTGCTCGGCAAGACCACCACCTCCGAGTTCGGCACCCTGCCCTTCACCGAGAGCGAAGCCCTCGGCATCTCGCGCAACCCCTGGGACCCGGACCGCACACCGGGCGGCTCGTCCAGCGGGGCGGGCATCGCCGTCGCCACCGGGATGGCGCCCCTCGCCCACGCCGAGGACGGCGGCGGGTCGATCCGCATCCCCGCCTCGTGCAACGGGCTCGTCGGGCTCAAACCCACGCGCGGCCTGATCACCAACGCGACCGTGAGCGCCGAGGGTCTCGGCACCAGCGGCGTGCTCACCCGCTCGGTGGCGGACACCGCGGCCGCGCTCGACGTGCTCGCGCGCCACGATCCCGGCGCGTGGTGGTCGCCCCCGACCCGGCACGGCTCCTTCACCGCCGCACTGAGGAAACCGCCGACGGCCGGGCTGCGGATCGGTGTGCTCACCGACTCGCCGTTGGACGGGATCAGCGTGGACCCGGCGTGCACGGCGGCCGTCGAGCCGACGCTTCGCGCGCTCGAAGCGGCCGGCCACCATGTCGTGGACACCCGCCTTCCGCTGCCCCCGACCGACGAGTTGGTCGTCGCCTTCACGACCATCTGGAACACCGGCGGCGCCGGGATCGCGCTCGCGGACCCCGACCGTGTCGAGCCCCACAACCGCGCCCTGCGTGACGCCGCGCGATCGGTCGACTCGTGGGCCTACGTGGAAGGCGTGAAGAAGACCCAAGAGCTGTCGCGGCGCATGGTCGAGGGCTTCCTCGCCGGCTTCGACCTCCTGGTGACGCCCACGATGGCATGTCTCCCGCCGCTCGTCGGTGCCTGGCGGGCGGGCACCGACGAGGATCCCCTGCGGGCACTGCTGAACAGCTACCCCATGGGAGTGTTCACCTCGGTGTTCAACGTCACCGGCCAACCGGCGATCTCCGTCCCCCTCCACCACGACGAGGCGACCGGCCTGCCCGTCGGCGTCCAGATCGTCGCCGCGCCATGGCGGGAGGACCTCCTCCTCCAGGTGGCACACACCCTTGAACAGGCCCACCCCTGGGCCGACCGCCGCCCACCGACCAGCTGACTCGCGGCCCACTGCCCCGAAGACACCGCGCCCCAGGTGCCGCATGAGTGTGACCTCCATCACGCCGCTTCCGCAGGCGGGAATGAATCCGGTGGGGGCCCGGTTGGACACAGCGGTCGTAGTTTTTGTGTCTGTGTTTCACCGCACGCTCGCGAAGAACGATGTCGCGGGCGCCGCCTTCCTTCAGGGAACTGGAGAAGTCGCGTCCAGGCCGGCCCGGGACACCGCACGGTGCGGGTCCCGCACCCCAGCCCCTGCAAGGAGCGAGAAATGACTCAGGGAACCGTCAAGTGGTTCAACGCGGAGAAGGGCTTCGGCTTCATCGCCCAGGCCGGCGGACCGGACCTCTTCGTGCACTACTCCGAGATCGAGGGCCACGGCTTCCGTAGCCTCGAGGAGAACCAGCACGTGGAGTTCGAGGTCGTCCAGGGCCCCAAGGGTCCGCAGGCCGCACGCGTTCGCGCCATCTGAGGTCCGGCGGGCAAGACCTGCCGAACACCTGCTGATGAATCCGAGGGCCGGTGCCGTGAGGCGCCGGCCCTCGGTCCGTCCGCCCTGGCCGGGCGGGGTCACCAGGTGTCGATGCGGCGGCCGGTCAGGCCGGTGATGTCGATGCGTACCCAGACGTCGCGCTCCCCGCCGGCCCAGGGCGCGCTGTGCGCCTGCTCGGTGAGGCGGCGTACGGCGTCTGGGTCGGTCACCGTCTCGGCATGTCCGCGCACCACGACGCTCCAGCCCTGGCTGAGCGCGTCGTCCACGCGGTCGACCTCGAAGGCCACCTCGCGGCCGAGCCCCTGGAGGGAGACCGTGCCCGGCTGGGTCCGGAAGACGACGGCGTCGTCGACGACGCTGTAGTTGACCGGGACGATGAGGGGCGCCGCCTCGGTGGACACCGCGATCCTGCCCACGCCGTGTGTCGACAGCAGCCGGCGGCAGTCCTCCTCGCCCAGTTCGGTCAGGCGCGGTGACCTGGCGGCCTGCCCGATGCCCGGCGGCAGGTCGACATAGCCTCCGCCGAGTTCCGTGGGGTCGGTCCGCAGGGCCCCGGCCAGCCTGAGCAGCGTGCCGGCCTCCGGCGCCGCGGTGCTGTGCTGCTCCAGGTGGGCGAGATAGCTCGGGGCCATGGCCGCCCGGAACGCCAGGTCCTCCAGGGTGAGGCCCAGCTCCCTTCGCCGCCGCTCGATGCGGCGGCCGAGGTCGCCCCGTGGCACAGCCGTCGACGGCGTCTGTCGCGGTTCTCGGTGTTCCGCCATGGTCCCTCACTCCTCGGGCAGCCGGTCCGCACCGGTGCGGACCGCGGGCCTGCTCCTGTGTCGCCTGCTGTGTCCACCATGACCGATCGCGGCGCGCCCGGCGCGGTCGGCCGGCGTTCGGCAAAACCTGGGCCGTCGGTGCCCGCCTGCTCGCGCTCCGTCATCGGGATACGGTCCCGCCGCACAGCCCGGCACCAGGGCGGACGGGCCCTGATTCCCGCCAGGAACCGCACGCCGGTGCCGTTCAGCCGTTCCAGGTCCAGTCCGCGACCTCCGGCAGGTCCGTGCCGTGCTCGCGGATCCAGACGTGATGACGTTGCCGGGTGTCCTCCATGTGCTGGCGTACGGCCGCCGCCCGCACCGCGAGGCCGGGGACGCGGTCGATGACGTCCATGACCAGGCGGTAGCGGTCCAGGTCGTTGCGGACCACCATGTCGAACGGGGTGGTCGTGGTGCCGATCTCCTTGTAGCCGCGCACGTGCAGGTTGGGGTGGCCGGTACGCCGGTAGGCCAGGCGGTGGATCAGCCACGGGTAGCCGTGGTAAGCGAAGACCACCGGCCTGTCGGCGGTGAACAGCCCGTCGTACTCGAAGTCGCTCATGCCGTGCGGGTGCTCCTCGCTCGGCAGCAGCCGGGCGATGTCCACGACGTTCACCACCCGCACCACCAGCTGGGGCAGGTGGCGGCGCAGCAACTGGGCTGCGGCCAGGACCTCCTGGGTGGGTACGTCACCCGCGCAAGCCAGTACGACGTCCGGGTCCCGGGTGCCGTCCTCGGTGCCGGCCCACGGCCAGATGCCGGCGCCGCGGGCGCAGTGGACCCTGGCCTCCTCCATCGACAGCCAGTCGAAGCAGGGCTGCTTGCCGGCCACGACGACGTTGACGTAGTCGCGGCTGCGGAGCACGTGGTCGGCGACCGACAGCAGGGTGTTGGCGTCCGGCGGCAGGTAGACCCGTACCACCTCCGGGCTCTTGTTCAGCACGTGGTCCACGAAACCGGGGTCCTGGTGGGAGAAGCCGTTGTGGTCCTGGCGCCACACGTGCGAGGTCAGCAGGTAGTTCAGGGAGGCGATGGGGGCGCGCCAGGGCAGGCGGCGGGTGGTGCGCAGCCACTTGATGTGCTGGTTGACCATCGAGTCCACGATGTGCACGAACGCCTCGTAGCAGGAGAACAGCCCGTGCCGGCCGGTCAGGAGGTAGCCCTCCAGCCAGCCCTGGCAGGTGTGTTCGGAGAGGATCTCCATCACGCGGCCGTGCGGGTCGAGGTGCTCGTCCACGTCGAGGGTGGCGGCCTGCCAGGCCTTGCCGCTGGCCGCGTAGACGGCCTGGAGCCGGTTGGAGGCGGTCTCGTCGGGGCCGACGAGCCGGAAGTCGCGCCGGCCGGCGGTGGCCGCCATGACGTCCTGGAGCATGTCACCGAGCACGCGGGTCGGCTCGTGCAGCGTCGCGCCGGGCTTGTCGACGGCCACGGCGTACCGGTCCAGTGGCGGCAGCGGCAGCTCGCGCAGCAGGAGTCCGCCGTTGGCGTGCGGGGTGGCGCCGAGCCGGCGGGTGCCCTCGGGGACGCAGGCCAGGACGGTCGCGCGCGGGGCGCCGTGTTCGTCGAACAGTTCCTCGGGCCGGTAGGAGCGCAGCCACTGCTCCAGCAGGCGCAGGTGCTCGGGGTCGTCCCGGACGGCGGCCAGCGGCACCTGGTGGGCACGCCAGGTGCCCTCCACCGGCACTCCGTCGACCTCGGCCGGCCCGGTCCAGCCCTTGGGGGTGCGCAGGACGATCACCGGCCAGCGGGGCCGCTCGGTGGCGCCGTCCTCGCGGGCGGCTCGCTGGAAGGCGGCGATGCGGTCGACGGCGGTGTCCATGGCCGCGGCCATCGCACGGTGGACGGCGGCCGGTTCGTCGCCGGTGACGTGGATCGGCTCGTGGCCGTAGCCCCTGAGGAGTTCGTCCAGTTCGGCCTCGGGCAGGCGGGAGAGCACCGTCGGGTTGGCGATCTTGTAGCCGTTCAGGTGCAGGACCGGCAGCACGGCGCCGTCATGGACCGGGTCGAGGAACTTGTTCCCGTGCCAGGAGGCGGCCAGCGGCCCGGTCTCCGCCTCACCGTCGCCGATCACACAGGCGACCAGCAGGTCCGGGTTGTCGAAGGCCGCGCCGTAGGCGTGCGACAGGCAGTAGCCGAGTTCGCCGCCTTCGTGGATCGAGCCGGGGGTCTCGGGGGCGACATGACTGGGCACCCCGCCCGGGAAGGAGAACTGCCGGAACAGCCGGGCCATCCCGGCCGCGTCCCGGGTGATGTCCGGATAGGTCTCGGTGTACGACCCCTCCAGCCAGGAGTTCGCCAGGACGGCGGGGCCGCCGTGGCCGGGTCCCCAGATGCACACGGCGTCCAGGCCGCGGGCCTTGACGACGCGGTTCAGATGGGTGTGGACCAGGTTGAGGCCGGGGGAGGTGCCCCAGTGGCCGAGCAGGCGCGGCTTGACGTGTTCGGGCCGCAGCGGCTCGGTCAGCAGAGGGTTGGCCATGAGGTAGATCTGGCCCACCGCGAGGTAGTTGGCGGCGCGCCAGTGGGCGTCCAGTTCCGCGAGTTCCACGTCCGTGAGTTCGGTGAGCGCCTGCTGGGTGTCGAGGGACATCGGGGTCCTTCCGGATCGGACGGGCGGTGGTGCACGGAGTGCCCGGGGGCACAGCTCACCATCCGGCGGACCGGCGGGTACCCGACAGGGCCGTTCGGGCCACCCCTCGGGCCGAGGCGTCCCTGTCCGCCCCTTCACGGCGCGAGGTCCACCCCGTACAGCGTCCGTCCCCCGGTCGGCGCGCGCCCGCCGGCCGGCTCCGGATGGATGCACACGTACACCTCCTCCCTGCCGGGACACGGCAGGCCGGGCGTGGCGCGTGACCGTGTCCGGCAGGGGATCGTTCGATGCTGGACCCGAGGCGGGCGAGCCCGAGGAGGAGCTATGGAATGGCTGGTCACCCTGGTCGGCGCGTTGGTGGTGCTGATCATCCTGCGGGACGTGTTCCACACGCTGTGGCATCCCACCCGGCACGGCGGCCTGAGCAGGGTCGTCATGACGTTGTTGTGGCGCTTGTCGACCAGAACGCGCAGGAGCAACAGGGCCGCCGGGCTGGCCGGGCCCGTCGGCATGGTGACCGTGGTGGCCACGTGGGCCTGCGCGATGGCCGTGGGCTGGGCTCTCGTGTACTGGCCCCACATGCCGGAGGCGTTCTCCTTCAGCGGTGCGCTGAGGCCGTCCGAGCACGCCGGCCCGGTGGACGCCCTGTACCTCTCCCTGGTGACCGTGGCCACGCTCGGCCTCGGTGACATCGCCCCCGCCGCCGACTGGCTGCGTATCGTCGCGCCGTTGGAGGCGCTGATCGGCTTCGCGCTGCTGACCGCCACCGTTTCCTGGATCCTGGGCATCTATCCGGCTCTGGCCCGCAGGCGGGCCCTGGCACTGCGCATCTCGCAGCTGCGCCGTGCCGATCCGACGGCGGGTCGTCCGGAGTCCGACGTGGAGTCGGTCGTCCTCGGTCAACTCGCCGCTGACATCGCCCGTACGTGCGTGGACTTTCTCCAGTACCCGGAGTCCTACTACTTCCACGACGGCCCCGGCGACACCTCGTTGGCGCTCACTCTCGGCTACGCCACCGACCTCGCCGAACGGGCCCGGCGGACCACGTCGGGCGGCGCCGCCGTGCTCGCCACCGCCCTCGACGACCTGGCCCTCGTGCTCGACCAGCGCTTCCTGCGCACCGGCGGCACGCGGCAGCAGGTCCTCGCCGCCTACGCCCGCGACCACGGCAGCCCCTGATGGCCAGGCGACCGGCGCGTGCGCGGACGCCGTCGGCCCGGCCGTTCGCCGCCGCCGGACGAGGAGGCCGTTCGGAGGCGTTGCGGTGGCGCCCGCCGAGCGCGGTCCGCAGGCTTGATCTGCATGTGGACGCGCCGCCCGCGAGGGGTGGCGGCAAGGCCCTGGGAGGACCGTGTGACCGCTTCGTCGCCCGCCGACGACACGCCTCCGGCCCGTTACGACGACCTGCGGGCCCTGGTGATCAACTGCACCCTCAAGCGCTCTCCGGAGACGAGCAACACCCAGGGGCTGATCGACCGGAGCACGGGCATCATGGGTGCCCAGGGCGTACGCGTCGACGTCGTGCGGGCGGTGGATCATGACATCGCCACCGGTGTGTGGCCCGACATGAGGGAGCACGGCTGGAAGACGGACGCCTGGCCGGACCTGTACCGGCAGGTCATGGCGGCCGACATCCTCGTGCTGGCCGGCCCGATCTGGCTGGGCGACAACAGCTCCGTGATGAAGCAGGTGATCGAACGCCTCTACGCCTGTTCCAGTCTGCTCAACGATGCCGGTCAGTACGCCTACTACGGCCGTGTCGGCGGCTGTCTGATCACCGGGAACGAGGACGGCGTCAAGCACTGCGCCATGAACGTCCTCTACAGCCTGCAACACCTGGGGTACACCATCCCGCCCCAGGCGGACGCGGGATGGATCGGCGAGGCGGGGCCCGGCCCGTCCTACCTGGACCCCGGCTCGGGCGGACCGCAGAACGACTTCACCAACCGCAACACCACGTTCATGACCTGGAACCTGCTCCACATGGCGCGGGCGCTGAAGGACCTGGGTGGCATCCCCGCCTACGGCAACCAGCGCACCGCCTGGGACGCCGGCTGCCGCCACGACTACGAGAATCCCGAGCACCGGTAGCTGTGTGAGGCCGGGGGAGGCGGGACCTGGTGAGCGGTGGAGGTCATCCGGTGTCGTCCCGGTGTTCCGTGCAGGCGTCCACGAGCCAGGCCGCCAGGTAGGACGCGAACGAGGAACGGACCAGCAGCCAGACACCGGAGGCTGCCTCGCCCCGTACCACCAGGGTGACCGGGGCCTGTGCCAGCAGCGTCGTCAGACATGCGCCGACCGGCGTCACCCGGGGGTCCAGATCGATGGCGCACCCCTGGGCCAGCACCTCGCGGACGAGGTGTCCGGACAGGGCCAGCGTGGTGCGCTGCGCCGAGACGTCGGTGACCGTGGCGAACGCGTCCCCGACGGCCGACCTCAGCTGGGCGAGGAGCTGTTGCCGCCGGCCGTCCGGGGCCACCAGCAGCCATTCGTCCGGGCCCGTCCACAGCACCTTGACGTCGCCCGACATCTCAGCGCGCACGGGCCCCGGCAGCGCCACGCCCAAGGACGCCTCGACGGCCTCGGCGGCAGCGCTGCCGGGCTCCACCCGCAGCGTGATCTGGGTCAGGAAGGGCAGTTCCCGGACCCGCACTCCGGTGGGCAGCCGCGCCAGGCGGTCCTGCCATGCGGCCAGCGGACTGAAGCGCGTGGGCGTCTCAACCGTCACGGCGAGTTCCCTCCTTGTCGAAGAGCACGGGGTCGGTCACGGTCACCGGCACGGTCCGGCCGTCCAGCGGGACGTAGAGGGTGTCGCCGATGCGCTCGGTTCCGGAGCGCACCAGGGCGAGCGCGAACGTCCGCCGCAGGGCGTCGCTGCGGTAGCTGGAGGTGACGTGTCCCAGCATGGGGACCGGCGGCTCCGGGACGTCGCTGGTGGCGATGATCTGGGCGCCCTCGGGCAGCAGGACCCGCTCGTCGGCCGGCAGCAGGCCCACCAGCTGCTTGCGGTCGCGGCGGAGGTTCTCCGCCCGGGTGAAGGACCGCTTGCCGACGAAGTCCGGCTTCTTCCTGGACACGACCCATGACATGCCCAGGTCCTGCGGGGTGACGGTGCCGTCGGTGTCCTGCCCGATGATCGGGTAGCCCTTCTCGGCGCGCAGCACGTGCATGGTCTCGGTGCCGTACGGCGTGATGCCGAACGGGCTGCCCGCCGCGTACAGGGCCTTCCACGCGGTGATGCCGTGCCAGGCGGGGACGTTGATCTCGTAGGCGAGTTCACCGGAGAAGCTGATACGGCACACCCGCGCCGGGATGCCGGCGACGTCCGCGTCGCGCCAGGACATGAACGGGAAGGCGTCGTTGCCGACGTCCAGACCGGGGGCCACCTGTGCCAGCACGTCGCGGGAGCGGGGGCCGGCCAGGGGGATGGTCACCCAGTGCTCGGTGACGGAGGTGAGGTGCACGCGCAGGTCGGGCCACTCCGTCTGCAGCCACTCCTCCATCCACTCCAGGACCCTGGCCGCGTTGCCGGTGGTCGTGGTCAGCAGGAACTCCCGCTCGGCCACCCGGACGACGGTGCCGTCGTCGAGGACCATGCCGTCGACGCCGCACATCACGCCGTACCGGATCCGGCCCACCTTGAGTGTGCTCATCAGGTTCGTGTAGAGCCGGTCCAGCAGTACGCCGGCGTCCGGGCCCTGCACGTTGATCTTTCCGAGCGTGGAGCCGTCCATCATCGCGACGCCGGTGCGGGCGGCCCGGCACTCGCGCAGCACGGCCTCCTCCATGGTCTCGCCCGCCTGCGGGTAGTACCAGGGGCGCTTCCACTGGCCGACGTTCTCGAACAGGGCGCCGTGTTCGACATGCCAGGGGTGCAGCGCGGTCACCCGGACGGGGTCGAACAGTTCCCCGCGGTTGCGGCCCGCGAGGGCGGCGAAGGCCACGGGCACGGCGGGCGGGCGCAAGCGCGTGGTGCCGAGGTCGGCGATGTCCACCCCGAGTGCCTCCGCGACGATGCCCGAGGTCATCACGCCCGATGTCCGGCCCTGGTCATGGGCGGTGCCGATCGTGGTGTAACGCTTGACGTGCTCCACCGACTTCAGGCCGGCCCCGGTCGCCCGCAGCACGTCGGAGACGAGGGCGTCCCGCTGCAGGTCGACGAACTGGTGCGCGCCGTCCTGACCGTCCCGTCGGCTCGGGACCCGCCACAGCACCCGGCCGGGTGCCTCCTCCGGCAGGGGACCGGGGGTCGGCAGGGCGATCGTCTGACCGGGCCTGCCGAGCGCCGACAGGGCCCGTCCGGCGGCGTCCACGCCGTCGGCCAGACAGCCGGCCAGGGTGAAGGTACCGCTCGCCGATCCCGCCGTACGGACGCTGTCCAGCGCCTGCGCGGGCAGGAAGGCCCCGGTCCCGGCGTCGTAGCGCAGGCCGCCGCGGGCCTGGCTGAACAGGGACACGGCCGGGTTCCAGCCGCCGGAGACGAGCAGCAGATCGCAGTCGATTCCCTGCCGGTCCCCGACGCGACCTCGGCGGAAGGGGGCGACGTGGGCACGGGAGACCCGTTGCACGCCGCTGGTGCCGGTGACGACGTGGCCCGCGCGCACGTCGACGCCCCGTTCGACGCATACTGCCCGCCAGTGCGCGGGCACGTCCTCGCGGGCGTCGATCACCGCGGCGATCCGCACGCCCGCGTCGGCCAGTTCGAGCGCTGCCGGGTAGGCGCTGTCGTTCGTGGTGAACACGACGGCCCGCTGTCCGGGCAGGACGCCGAAGCGGTTGAGGTAGGTGCGTGCCGAGCCGGCCAGCATGATCCCGGGGCGGTCGTTGTCGTCGAAGGCGACCGGGCGCTCGTAGGCTCCGGTGGCGTACACGACCTGCTTGGCGCGGATGCGCCAGACCCGTTGCCGCGAGACATGAGCGGGTGCTGCGGCACCGAGGTGGTCCGTGCGCTTCTCCAGGGCCATGACGAGTCCGTCGTCGTAGTGACCGAACGCGGTGGTGCGCCGCAGCAGGCGGACGTCGGGGCAGGCGTCGAGCTCCGCGACGACCTCGTCGACCCACTCGGTCGCGGGTCTGCCGTCGAGCATCTCCTGACTGCCGAGCAACGACCCGCCGGGCCGGGGGAGTTCGTCGACGACGATCACACGGACTCCGGCCCGGGCGGCCGCCAGCGCGGCGGCCAGTCCGGCCGGGCCGGCGCCGACGACCAGGAGCTCACCGTGGGCGTGCATGGTGTCGTAGCGCGCCGGGTCCGGCCGGCTGCTCAGGCGGCCCTGGCCGGAAAGGCCCCGGGCGACGAGGCCGTCGTACAGCTCCACGGTGGTGGCCGTGAGCATGGGCTCAGGGAAGGGGGCCTCGATCTGCACGAGCGCGTTGGGCTCTTCGGCTCCGGCGGCCAGGACGCCGCGCGGCCGTCCGTACGTGATGCTGTCGGCCACGTGGTGCACGCCGTTGGCGAGCAGGGCCGAGGCGAGGGTGTCGCCGGGGTGCCCGGTGTAGGCGGTGCCGTCGAAGGTGAAGGACAGGATGGTGTCGCGGTCGATGCGGCCGTGGCCGTGGGCACGGAACGGGGTGTTCATCAGCCGGCCTCCTGGCCTGTGTGCCGCCCGGGGATGTCGTGGACCGCGAGGAACTCGTGGGTGACCGTGTCGCGCAGGGCGTTGAACCAGCGCCGGCAGCCGGCCGCGTGCACCCACCGCTCGGCGAACGGGCCCTTGGGGTTGTCGTGGAAGAAGACGTACTGGGCCCACTGTGCGTCATCGAGCGCGTACGGGTCGTCGGGGTAGGCGACGTGCGCCTGCCCGCCGTAGTGGAATTCGATCTCTTCGCGCTCACCGCACCAGGGGCAGGCTATGAGCTGCATGTGAACCTCCTCGGTCGGTGCGGACGTCAGTGGGCGACGGCGGCCGCGCCGTGCTCGTCGACCAGGGCGCCGGTGGTGAAGCGGGCAAGGGTGAAGGGCGCGTTGTAGGGGTGCGGTTCGCCGGTGGCGATGGTGTGCGCGAAGCACCAGCCGACGCCCGGTGTGGCCTTGAAACCGCCGGTGCCCCAGCCGCAGTTGAGGTAGAGATCCTCGACGGGGGTCAGGCCGACGATGGGGGAGGCGTCCGGGGTGACGTCGACGATGCCGGCCCAGGTGCGCAGCATGTGGGCGCGGGCGAACACGGGGAACAGCTCCAGCGCGGCGGCCATCTGGCGTTCCAGGATGTGGAAGGAGCCGCGCTGTCCGTAGCCGTTGTAGCTGTCGATGCCGGCCCCCATGACGAGTTCGCCCTTGTGGGCCTGGGAGACGTACACGTGCACGGCGTTGGACATCACGACGGTCGGGTGCACCGGTTCGAGCAGCTCCGAGACCAGGGCCTGCAGGGGGTGGCTCTGCAGCGGCAGCCGCAGGCCGGCCATGGACGCCAGCACCGAGGAGTGCCCGGCCGCGGCGAGGGCGACCTTGCCCGCGGCGATGGAGCCGCGCGTGGTCCGCACGCCTCGCACCCGGCCGTCCCGGATGTCGAGGCCGGTGACTTCGCAGTCCTGGATCAGGTCGATGCCGTGGCCGTCGGCCCTGCGGGCGAACCCCCAGGCCACGTAGTCGTGCTTGGCGATGCCCGCGCGCGGCTGGTAGGTCGCGCCGAGCACGGGGTGGCGCACGTCGGGGGAGACGTTGACGATGGGGCAGACCTTGGCGACCTCGTCCGGCTCCAGCCACTCGGCGTCGATGCCGTTGAGCTGGTTGGCGTGGACGCGGCGCTTGCTGTCGCGGATGTCCTGCGGGCTGTGGGCGAGGTTGAGTACGCCGCGCTGGCTGAAGAGGATGGGGTGGTCGAGGTCCTCTTCGAGGGTCTCCCACAGCTTCAGCGCGTGCTCGTAGATGCCGGCGCTCTCGTCCCACAGGTAGTTGGAGCGGATGATGGTGGTGTTGCGGGCCATGTTGCCGCCCGCGAGCCAGCCCTTCTCCAGGACGGCCACATTGGTGATGCCGTGGTTCTCGGCCAGGTAGTAGGCGGTGGCCAGGCCGTGTCCGCCGCCCCCGACGATGACGACGTCGTAGGACGGCTTGGGGTCGGGGTTGCGCCACAGGAAGCCGGGGTGGACGGGCAGGACGTCTCCGGGCGTGGCCGGAGTGTTGTCAGGCGGGTGCGTCACTGAGCAGCCTCCTGGGCCGCGAGGTGCGGATCGGCGGGGTGCGGCGGGAACCGGTCGGTCGGGCGTTCTCGCTCGCGGTGGCGATGGGACCTCCCTGCGGAGCGACTGAAAGACGACTGATATATCAATCGCGCTGTTGCGCTACGCTAAGAGCACGGATCCGGTCACGTCAAGGGAGGGTTTCGGGTGACTGCGTCGACCGTCGCTGGTCAGGGCGGCGAGGGAACGCTGGCCGATCAGGCCTACCGGTCCGTCTCGGACCGTCTGGTGACCCTCCAGATCCGCCCCGGAGAACCCGTCAACGACGACCGGATCGCCGCCGAACTCGGCTTCGGACGCACTCCGGTCCGGGAGGCCCTCAAGCGACTGGAGCACGAGCGCCTCATCGTCTCCTACCCACGGCGCGGAACCTTCGCCACCGAGGTGCAGATCGCCGACCTCGGACACATCTCAGAGGTCCGCAAGCAGCTGGAGCCCCTCGCCGCGAGCATCGCGGCCCAGCGCGCCGGCGACGCCGACCGAGCAGGCCTCGACCGTCTGCTGGCCCGGCTGGCGGACGCGCCCGACGGCCGCACCGACCTGATCCGGCTCGACATGACCGTGCACCGTGCCATCTACGCCGCGACCCGGAATCCCTACCTTGAGGACACCCTGATCAGGTACGACAACCTGGCCACCCGTATCTGGTGCCTGTTCCTCGACCGGCTGCCCGGCCTGGCGGGCCATGTGCACGAGCACGGTCCCCTGCTGCGCGCGATCATCGACGGCGACGCCGAGAAGGCCGCAGCCCTCGCCGCGGGACACGTGGAAGGGTTCGAGGCGGCGATCCGCGGCGTCATCTGACGTTCGGGACGGGTTGTAGGCGTCTGCGCCCCGCGTCCGCGCTAGAACGTACTGCGCGCCGGTTCCCAGACCGAGCAGTCGTGGGCGAAGAGGACGCGGCGTGGGTCGAAGTCGGCGAGCCGTTCGAGCCAGGGCTGGTAGGCGGGGAGCGGCTCTTCCGGACCGTGCAGTGTTGCTTGGCGGGCGAGGTGGTCCGAGGCGAACTGGGACGCGAAGTCGTGTGCCTGCCCGGCGAGGATCACGGTGCCGTCGCTTCGCCGAACGACGAGGGACTGATGCCCCTGGGTGTGTCCTGGGGTCGGGATGATCCAGATTCCCGGCCGGACCTCCGCCTCGCCGGCGAGCTCCTCGTAGGTCGCGCCGGGGAAGTCGACGAGTTCGGCGAAGGTGTGGTCGCCGCGGCGGGCCGTGGCCAGCTCCACGTCCTGGACCAGGATGGGCTTGCCGCCCAGGAGGGGATTCCCGCCGCAGTGGTCGAAGTGCAGGTGGCAGTTGACGACAAGGGAGATGTCGCAGAGGCCGGCCCCCGCCTCGGAGAGGGCGTCTTGCAGCGGACGGCGACGGGGGCGGTAGTGCGCTTCCGTCTCGGGGTCCGCGTTGCCGATGCCGGTGTCGAAGAGGATCAGGCCCTGATCATGCTCCACCAGGTAGGCGAGCACGGGTTCCACCCGCGGTTGCGGGCCACCGGTCTCTGCGGCGGGGCGGACGAAGTAGCCCAGGTCAAGTCGATGCACCGCGGTGTTCTTCCCCATGCGGCCATCCTGGCAGGCGGCCTTCAACGGCGGTCACGGCCAACCGGTGTCCTGACGGACATCGGTGACTTTTCCGCTGTCGGCGGATTCCCCGCGCCTACCAGTGCGCGGGCCGGCTGAGCGCCGGGGGCAGTACGGTGGCCGCGTCGCCCTTGGCCGCGTTCAGCTGCGCCTGGGTGAGGAACAGCGCGCCGGTGAGGTCCGCGCCGCTCAGGTCGGCGTCCCGGAGGTCGGCCCCGATCAGGTCGGCGTCGCGCAGATCGGCCTCGCTGAGGTCGGCGGCGACGAGGAGGGCGCCGCGCAGGCTCGCCCCCCTGAGGTCGGCGCCGGAAAGTTTCGCGCCGATCAGATCGGCTCCCCGGTGGTTCTTCTTACGGCCCGGGACCTGGGCCCGGGCCAGCTCGCCGGCCCGCAGCAACAGTGTGTTGACCTCGCCGCGCAGCGCGTTCACGTCCAGCCGGGCGATCGACTCGGCGCTGCCGCGGGTCAGACCGTCGATGTGGGCCAGCGCCTTCCGCAGCTCCTTGTGGACGGGGCGGGCCGGTGCGAGGCCGAGGGCCTCGGTGACGTACCAGAGCAGCTCGTGCAGCTGCCGCATGACGGGGAAGACCTGGAACATGGAGCGCGCCGTCTTCGGCGCCTGACGCCAGTCTGTGCCCCCGAAGGTGGTCTGGGACACCTTCTGCCCGGCGCCGAAGCAGTCGAAGACGGTGCAGCCCGGGTAGCCCTTGTCGCGCAGCTGCGCGTGGATGCCGCAGCGGAAGTCCTGCCGGAGGTTCGAACAGGGCTGGCCGGCGGGCTTGTCGACGGCGAAGTCGGCTGAGCGGGCGAAGGGCAGCGCCACGCAGCACAGCCCGAAGCAGTTGGCGCAGTCGGCCTGCAGATCCTTGCGGTCCTCCGAGGCCTTGCCGCTTCGGGGCGCCGCGTGTTCCCGCCCCCGTGGCCGGGGCGGCCTGCGGTCCTGCTCCTTGGAGTCCGGGCGGTGCTCGGGGGTGGGCCGGCCCTTCTCGGCCTGCCGGCTCGTGAGGCCCTGGCCCGCGGTGCCGCGCTCCCGGTCCTTGCTCATCGGGCTACCGCCGTCGCGGCCCTGGCCTGCGGACGGACGCGTGCGCTCACCTGCCTGGGACGGGCGGCGTCCTTGCCCGCCGGCGGCGGACGACCGTCGGCGTCCCCCGGAGGAAGAGGGGGCTCCGTGCTGTGGCGACACCGTGCGTGCTCCTGTTGGGCGACGAGCACCGCATACCGTGGCGCTCTGAGAACGGCTCTCATTCTCGCAGACGGCACTTGGTGCCCGACCGAGCGGCTGCCGGGACCGGGACCGGGCGGCAGGTGCGGTGCCCGGGCGTCCGCGTCGCCGTCACCTCGCGCGCGTGGGTCGGGTCGCGCAGGCCGACCGCGTCCAGGGCCCGCCGGATGCCTGTCAGCGGCCCTTCAAGGTCACCGGAACGCTGCAGACTCCGCCGAGGAAGTTGGAGTAGATCCGGGCCGGTTCGCCGGCCGGTTCCAGGTCGGTGACCAGGTCGCGCAGGGATTCCAGGACCGCGCCGATCTCCAGACGCGCGAGATGGGAGCCGAGGCAGAAGTGGGAGCCTCCGCCGAGGGTGACGTGCTTGTTCGGGTTGCGCGACAGGCGGAAGTCGTCGGGGTGTTCGAAGACCTGCTCGTCGCGGTTGGCCGACACGTTCCACAGGGTGACGATGTCGCCGGCCCGCAGGTCCGTGCCGCCGACGGTGACGTCTCGTACGACGGTGCGCGCCATGTGCATGGACGGAGTGGTCCAGCGCAGCACCTCGTCGACGGCCGTCTCCACCGCGACCTCGCCGCGCTGCCACGCCTGCCACTGGGCGGGGTGGTCGAGGAACGCGAGCACCGCTCCGCCGATGGCCATCCGCGTGGTCTCGCCGCCGCCGAGGATCAGGCTGTAGCAGTTGAAGACGATCTCGTCGTCGGTGAGACCGCTGCCGTTGACACGAGCCGAGGTGAGCAGGGTGACGATGTCGTCGGCGGGGGCCGTCCGCCGTCCTTCGGAGAGGTTGGCGAAGTAGTACAGGACCTCGTTCTTGGCCCGCCAGGCGTCGGCATGGGTCAGGACGGGGGTCTCGGAGGCGACCATGGTCGAGGTGAGGGCGAAGATGCGCTCGCGGTCCCGGTGCGGGACGCCGAGCAGGTCGCAGATCGCGGCGAGCGGGATCTCCTTCGCCACGTCCGTCGCGAAGTCGCAGGTGCCGCGCTCCAGCGCCTGGCCGATCAGCTGCCGGGCCATCGCGCGGATGCGTACCCCCAGCGCCTCCAGGCCCCGCCGGGAGAAGGTCTTGGTGAGGATCTGGCGCACCTCGGTGTGCCGGACGCCGTCGGTCAGCGACAGCATGCGACGACCCGCCGAGTCCCCGCCTCCGCGCAGCGCGTCGAGCACGTTGCCGCGTTCGGAGGTGAAGTGCGTGGTGTCGCGGTAGACGGCGCTCACGTCACGGTGGGCCGTCAGCATCCAGTAGCCGGCCAGCCCGTCGCGCGGCGGCTGCCGGCGGACCGGCTCGTGCGTGCGCAGGTGACGCCACACCTCGGTGAGGTCACACGTCGAGTGCAGGACCCGGTCGGCGAAGTCGAGACGGTCGATCTCGTCGGGTGACAGGATGGGGCGGGACCCCGGCATCGGTCTTCTCCTTTCCTCCGCCTCGCATGCGTGGCTTTCCACCCGAGTACGCGGCTCGTGCGCCTCAGTGCGCGGCCTCGCCGGCACGCGCCCGGTCCACCGCGTCGGCCTGGTGCCGCAGCACGCTGTTCTCGAACAGCACCTCCGGCGGCACCTCCAGCCCCAGGTCCCGCTGCAGCCGTATCCGCACCCGCACGGCGAGCAGCGAGTGGCCGCCGAGCGAGAAGAAGTCGTCGTCGAGACCGATGGCGTCGACGGCGAGCAGGTCCTCCCAGACTCCCGCGAGGTACCGCTCGGTGGGACCGGCGGGCGGTGTATGGGGGGCTCGCCTGCGGGCCAGGTCCTCCAGGGCGCGGGCGAGGCCGTCCGCGGTCCAGGCGGCGTCCGACTGGTGAGCGCGTGCCGTCATGGCCACGAACTCCGGGACGCCCGCGGCCGGTTCACGGTCCGGTACGAGCTTCGCGTCGGCCAGGTGCTCCCGCAGCTCCCGCAGGGACAGCGCGTCACCGGACGGGGCCACGAAGGCGATCAGACGCCGGGGTTCGGCGTCCGTGGCGCGGACCGCCGCCCTGGCCACCGAGGGGTGCTCCAGCAGTACCCGCTCCATCTCGGCGGGCTCGGTGCGCACCCCTTGTACCTCCACGGGACCACTGGGGCGTACCAGAGGGGTCATACCGTCATCCTCCGCTGCACGTCGGCTTCCTGGGGCCGGCCGAAGTCCCGCTCGATCACCTCGGCCAGCGGCGCGGTGGCGTCGAGGACCGACCACTTGCCGCCGGGCAGCGTGTGCGGGCTGAGCGGGCCGCATTCGGACCAGTACGTCATCTCCTCCGGGCGGACATCGGTGTCGTCCTGCCAGCTGATGGCCGTCACGGGGCAGTTGACCGGTTCCGCCGCCGCGGGGCGGTAGCCGAAGCACATGCGCAGATCGGCCCTGAGCACCCGCAGCGCCATCGGGACCAGGTCGGAGTGCAGCTCTCCCTGACCCAGCATGCGGGAGACCCGCTGCACCTGTTCACGCAGCTCGTCGTCTGTCATCGACGGGTGGTAGACGCCGGTGGCGCCGGGGGCGGGCATCCGGTAGCGGCGCTCCGGCGGCCAGTGCGGCACACGCGACGACGACACGAAGAGCCGCCGGGGAGCGGGGGCCCGCTCCGCGGCCAGCGCGGCGACCAGAGCGTGGGCCAGCAAGGCGCCCATGCAGTGCCCGAACACGGCGTACGGCCGGTCGGTGTAGGGCAGCAGCGCTCGCGCGCAGTCCCTGCCGAAGTCCTCGAACGTCTCGTACGGGGCGTGGCCGAGCCGGTTCTCCCGGCCGGGCGGCTGCACCGGGCACACCTCCAGCGGCCCGAACCGCTCGGGCCAGTGCCGGAACACCGAGGCGCCGACGCCGCTGTACGGCATGACGAACAGCCGGGCGTCCGCGTGGGCCGACGGTTCCCGCAACAGCCAGGTGCCGCTGCGCTGCGACATGAATCCTCCCGGGGCCACGGCCTCCGGCGGCGCGGCCTGTCGACTCGAACACGGGCACGGACGCTAAGCGCGGGCGGTTAGCCGAAAGTTACGCCGCCCCTCACCTGCCGGCCCGCGCCCCGCGTGCCGGCCCACCCCCCACCGCTGCCTGCCGGTTCGTGCTTCGCCTGCCGGTCTGTGCCCCGCCTGCTGGCTTGGTCCGCGCCTCGCCTGCCGGTCCGTGCCCCGCCCGCTGGCTTGGCCTTCGCCATCGCCTGCCAGTCCGTGCCCCGCCCGCCGGTCCTGCTTCGCCTGCTGGCTTGGCCTTCGCCTTCGCCTGCCGGTCCGTGCTTCGCCTGCCGGCCCTGGCCTCCGGCCCGCCTGCCCGCCCGGCCTCCGCCCAACGCCTGTCGGCGTGGCCACCGGCCCTTGCGGCGACCGCCCGGGCGCGCGGGTCGGTACCCACCCGCCGAGGCCGCCTGCTCCCCAGGCCCCAGGCCCCAGGCCCCTGGCTACCGGGCCCCCGGACCGCGCGCCCACCCGCCCACGGCCCCCTGGACCGCGCGGCCGCTCCTCTCGCCCATCCGTCGAGCTCGGCAGCCCTGTTGTCGTCCGCCGAGGCCGCCTGTTCCCCAGGTCGTCGGCCCCTGGACCGCTGGGCCGCTCCACCCTTCCACTCTCCGACCCGACAGGCCCGGTTTGTCGTCCGCCGCGGTCGCCTGTCTCCCAGGCCGCCGTCCCCCAGGATTGCGGGCCCGCCCCGCCCTTCCACCCTCCGAGGCGACAGCCCCGGTTGTCCTCCACCGCGGTCGCCTGTCCCCCAGGCCGCCGTCCCCCAGGATTGCGGGCCCGCCCCGCCCTCCCACTCTCCGAGGCGACAGCCCGGTTGTGGTCCGCCGACGCCGTCTGCCCTCCAGGCCGCAGGCCCCCCGAGCCGCTCGGCCGCCCACCCTCACACCAGCCCACCCCCTGAGGCCGCAGCCCCGGTTGTCGTCCGCCGCGGTCACCGGCCCCCGGCCATCGCCCTCCGCGTTCGTCACCGTCGAGTTCGTCACCCCCCGCCGATCGCCCGCCGACGCCCGCCAGGCCGCCGTAACCGTCCGACGTCACCCGGGCAGCCCCACCCGTGTCCGAGGTCGCCCGGGCGGCCGTAACCGTGTGCAAACCGCGCCCCGGCACGCTGAGCCGCACGCGTACAAGGAGCTGATCTCCGTGGCCGATGCCCGCTCGCGCATCCAGGCGCTCTCGTCTGACCGGAGGGCCCTGATCGAGGCCTTGGCGGCCGGGCGACCGGCGGGCCGCGCGCCCACGACGGCGGCGCAGGAGCGGTACTGGCAGCTCAACCAGGCCGATCCCGCGGACCCCCGCTACCTGTGGCCGTGGGCCCTCTCGCTGCGCGGGCCGCTCGACACCGACGCGCTCGGCCGGGCCGTCCGCTCCGTGCTGAACCGGCACGACCTGCTCACCTCCACCTTCCGCCGGCAGGACGGCGCGTTGTGGCAGATGCGCGATACGGCGCCGGCCCGCGGGCCACGCCTCGTGCGGGTTCCCGACGGACCCGGTGGCGTGCAGCGCGAGATCGAGCGCATCAACCGGCGCGGCAGGGACCTGGCACGCCAGGCGCCCGTGGACACCACACTGCTGCGCGTCGGCCCGGACGAGCACGTCCTGGTGGCGGACATCCACGCGATCGCCAACGACGCCTGGTCGATGCGTCTCTTCCTCGACGACCTCGCGGCCCACTACAACGGGTCCGCGCCCGCCTCCCGTCCCGCCCCCTTCGCCGAGCACGCCGCCCGGCAGCGGCGCTGGCTGGCCGGTGAGGAGGCCGAGCGGCAGGCGCGCCACTGGGTCCGGGCCCTGGCAGGTCTGCCTCCCGCACCCCTGCCCGCCGACGGCCGTCGCTGCGTCGTACAGCGGGTCGACGTCCCGGCCGGCGTCATGGACGGGGTGCGCGCCATCGGCCGACAGGCCGGCGCCACCCCCTTCATGACCCTGTACGCCCTCTTCGCGGACGTCCTCGGCGCACTGACCGGGCGCACCGACATCGTGGTGGCCTCGTCGGTGTCGGGCCGCGACACACCGGACACCCACCAGGTCATCGGCTGCTTCGTGAACCGGGTGGTGCTGCGCGTCGACGTGGGCGGTGCTCCCGGTGACCGGGAACTCGTCCAACGCGGCCGGGCCTCGGTCCTCGCGGCCCTGGCCAACGCACGGCTGCCTTTCGAGCACGTGGTGCGCCGTGTCGCACCCGACGAGTACCACCGGCCTGCCCCGTTGGCGGACGTCATGTTCGTGTACGACGACCAGGACGGGCGGGCCGCCACCGGCGCCGCCCCTCGGTTCACCGGCCTGGAGGCGTCGTTCGTCGAGCCCGAGTACCGCACCACACGATTCGCCCTGCTGTTGACCGCGCGCCCCGTGCCGTCCGGGGGGCTGGTCCTCGAAGCGCACTGCCCGAGCGACCCGCACCACGTCCGCACCGCGCAGGAGTTGCTGCGCCGCTGTGCCGTACGGTTCGCGCGGCTGCGCGGCGCCTGAGCCACGTGCCGCGGCGCGCCCGCCCGCGCACCGGGAGGAAGGACCCCAGATGATCGCCATCGTCCTGAGTGACACGTGCACCCCCGCGCAGCGCCGGCACGTGCTGTCGGCGGTGCAGTTCGCGGGATCCGGTCTCAGAGTGCACACGCCGCATCTGGTGTCGCTCACCGGTGACCGGGACCGCGTCGCGGCCGTCCTGGACGGCCTGCCGCAGGTCACGCAGATCGCGTCGCTGTCGGCCGGGTACCCGCGTGCGGCGCGGCTGGCGGGGCGCGCGGCCACCACACGGGTGTGGGTGTCGGACGTGGAGATCGGAGGCCCCGGATTCACCGTCATCGCCGGCCCGTGCTCCGTGGAGAACCGGCACCAGATGCTGACCACGGCCCGGGAGGTCCACGCCTGCGGCGCGCACGCGATCCGCGCGGGCGCGTTCAAGCCCCGTACGTCGCCGTACGCGTTCCAGGGCCTCGGTGAGGCGGGACTGGGGCTCCTGGCGGAGGCCCGGGAGCGGACCGGCCTGCCCCTGGTGACGGAGGTGGTGGACGTACGGGATGTGGAGCGGGTGGCGCAGGCGGTGGACATGGTGCAGATCGGCGCCCGGAACATGCAGAACTACGCACTGCTGCGCGAGGCCGGCAGGTTGCGCATGCCGGTCCTGCTCAAGCGCGGCCTGGCGGCCACTCTGGACGAGTGGCTGCTCGCCGCGGAGTACGTGCTCGACGGCGGCAACGAGCAGGTCGTGCTGTGCGAGCGGGGGATCCGTACCTTCGAGACCGGATACCGCTTCACGCTGGATCTCGCCGCCGTCGTCGTCCTCAAGGAACGCACGCACCTGCCGGTCATCGTGGACCCGAGCCATGCCGCCGGCACCCGCGGCCGTGTCGTGCCCCTCGCGCTCGCGGCAGCCGCCGTGGGGGCCGACGGCATCATCGTCGAGGCACATCACGATCCGTCCGCCGCGCTGTGCGACGCGGCGCAGGCCCTGCCGACGAGTGACCTCGCCGAGCTGATGCGCAGGCTGCGGCCGGCCGCGCAGTCGGCGGGACGCACGCTGGAGCCTGCGCCGGGCGGGCGGACCCTGACGTCCGTGAGCGGCGGCTGACCGGGACGGCGCGGACGACACCCGAGGCGCCTGCCTGAGACACCGAGGGGCTGCCGGAGTACCGTCCGGCAGCCCCTCAGCAGCCCCTCGGTAGCCCCTCAGTGCGCACCCCCGGCCTATCCCGCGTCCTGCTCCTCGTCCTGCGCGGCCGTCCTGGCCACGGCCTCGGCGAAGGCGACGACCCGCGGGCCGTGCTCGGCGTCCGTCGCCAGGCCCTTGGCCAGCTGCGCGCACGTCGGCAGATCGAAGATGTCGCGGACGGACAGGGGCACGTCCAGCAGCGAGCCGAGCCGGGCCGCGAACCGCGTTCCCGTGAGGGAGTCGCCGCCGAGGAGGAAGAAGTCGTCCTGGACGCCCACTTCGGGCCGCTCCAGGACCTCCGCGCAGACCGCGGCGACCAGCGCCTCCAGCGGCCCCCTGGGAGTGTCGTCCGGGTCCTGCGGACTCGTCTGCCCGGCCGTACGGCGCGCCTGCTCGGTCAGGGCGAGCCGGTCCACCTTGCCGTTGCCGGTGAGCGGCAGCGCGTCCAGGATCCGTACGTCCGCCGGAACCATGTAGCCGGGCAGCCGCTCCCTGAGATGCGCGGACACCTCGTCACCGCTGACGTCCCCGGCGACGAAGGCCACCAGATGGCGGGCCCGGCTCTCCCGGGCGGGCGCCACGACCACGCACGCCTCCACCCGGGGATGGCTGCGGGCGGCGTGTTCCACCTCGCCCAGTTCGATCCGGTACCCGTTGACCTGGACCTGGAAGTCGTCGCGTCCGAGGATCTCGATCGAGCCGTCCGGCAGATAGCGCCCCAGGTCACCCGTGGCGTAGACGCGTTCCCCGGTGGAGGGGAGCCGGAAGAAGCGCTCCCGGGTGCGTTCCTCGTCGCGCCAGTAGCCGTGGGCCAGTCCGACGTCGCTGCCCACCACCATCTCGCCGGGCACCCACACGGGCCGGTCCCGCCAGGCGCCGTCCAGCACGTGGTAGCGGTGGTTGGCCATCGGCTTGCCGTACGGGATGCTCGTCCAGTCCGGGTCGATCTCGCCGACCGGCTGGAGGATGGACCAGCAGACGGTCTCCGTCGGGCCGCCCGACCCCATCACCCGCAGGCGCGGGGCCAGTGCCCGCATGCGGTCGGGGAGGGTCAGCGGGATCCAGTCGCCCGACAGCACGGTCAGCCGCAGCGGTTCCAGCACGGGTGCCGCGCTGTCGCCGGCGACCTGCTCGGCCGCCTCGACCAGCATCTGCGCCAGTGCCGGCACCGAGTTCCAGAAGGTCACCGACTCCCGGCGGACGAGGTCCACCCAGTGCGCGGGGTCGGGCCGTTCACCGGCATCGGGCAGTACGGCCGCCCCACCGGCGGCGATGATGCCGAAGACGTCGTACACGGAGGCGTCGAAGTGCAGCCCCGACACGGCGAGCACCCGGTCGCCGGGACCGACACCGAAGCGCGTGTTGATGTCGCTGAACATGTTGGTCACACCGCGGTGGTCGACCATGACACCCTTGGGACGGCCCGTCGACCCGGAGGTGTAGATGACGTACGCCAGGTCGCGCGGCCCCTGCACGGAGGCGAGCGGAGCATCGCTGACGGTGTCGAAGTCACGGTCCACGGCCAGCACCCGTACGCCGTCCGGCCACGCGAGTGCGTCGACGAGCCGGCTCTGCGTGAGCACCAGCTCCGCCTCGCCGTTCTCCAGCAGTTCCCGCAGCCTCAGCGGCGGTACCGCGGGGTCGACCGGCAGGTGCGCGGCTCCGGCGGTGAGGACGCCGTACACCGCGGCGTACTGCTCCCAGCCCTTCTCGGCGACGATCGCCACCAGCCTGCCCGGACGCGCCCCCAGTTCGCGCAGGCGCCGTCCGATGCGGTTGGCGTGGGCGTGCAGTTCGGCGTGGGACAGGGTGCGGGCGGTGGTGATGACGGCGGGGGCGTCGGGGCGCTCGGCCGCCTGCCGCGCGAGCATCTCGTGCAGGAGTGTGTCGCCGACCTCCCGCGCCGTGTCGTTGACCGCGGCGCGTACGGCGAGCTGTTCGGCCGGTACGAGATCGAACCGCTCGGCCTGCCAGAGCGCCTCTTCCGTGATCAGGCGGTCCAGCAGCCCGCAGTAGGCGGTGAACATGTCGTCGACGAGGCCGGGCGGGAACATCGCGTCGAGGAAGTCCCACTTCAGGTGCAGGGTCCTGTCGATCTCACGGATCTGGAAGTCGAGCAGCACCTGCGGGGTCTGGGAGATGCCGTACGTCTCCCGGCCGAGCCCCGACACCTGCCGCCGGGGCGGATGTCCGAGCAGGCTCGTCACCACGATGGGCATGGCCGGGCGGGCCCCCGCGGCGGGCCGGCGGCGTTGCAGCTCGCGCAGCACCCGCACCCCGTTGAAGTGCCGGTGCTGGAGATCGGTCCAGATCTGCTCCTGGATGTCCAGGGCACGCTCGGCGAACGTCCCGTCGGTCTTCTCCACGGCCACCAGGAGCGTGTTGGTGAAGTCGCCGAGCAGCCGGTCGATGTCCGGGTGCACCGGCAGCCGGTCGAAGACGGGGAAGTTGATGGTGAACGCGTCGTTCCTGCTCCAGGTGCGCAGGACCTCGGCGAAGACCGCCACGAGGATGCCGGACGGCGTCACGCCCAGCCGCCGGGCTCGCTCCTGGAGCCGGTGCCAGCGCGCGGGGGCGAGCTGGTGCGCGTGCCGTTCGAAGCGGATCGTGCCCCGCGGCCGCGTGACCAGGGGCAGGTCGGGTGCGGGGGGCAGATCCGGGACGCGCTCCAGCCAGTAGGCGCGGGAGCGTTCGTAGGCGGGCGTGGCCTCCAGTGCCGAGCGCGCCTGCGTCACGTAGTCCCGGAACGTGATCCCCGGTGCGGGCGGGGCCGTGTCCGGGTCCTCGTACAGCTCGATCAGCTCCGGGAAGAGCACCTGGAACAGGCTCCAGGCGTCGACGACCAGCAGATCGACGCCGATGTGCAGACGCACCCGGCCGCCGGGCAGCAGCGTGACCCGCACGTCGAACAGCGGGCCGGTGTGCGGGTCCATCACCTGGTGCGACATCTCCTCGCGCACCCGCTGCGTCCGCTCACCGGCCGCGTCCGGGGACTCCTCCCGCAGATCGAGCACCCGCACCTCCTGACCGGCGGACGGTGGCAGCACCCGCTGGGTGCCGTCGGCCAGGACGACCGCGCGCAGCATGTCGTGGCGGCGCACCACCTCGGCCCACGCCCGCTCGAACCGCGGCACGTCCAGCCCGTCGCGCTCCCACTCGAAATAGCCGTGGCAGCCCACGTTCCCGAAGTCGACGGCGGCGCCCCGGCCGATCCACAGCGCCTGCTGCGTCTCCGTCAGCGGGAACGGCTCGTACCGGCCGGCCCGGTCGCGGCGCACCGGCGGCAGGCCGGTCAGGGACGAGGTCGCCTCGGCCGCGCCGCGTGCCGCGGTCAGCCGGGCCAGCGAGGCGACGCTCGACGCGCGCATGAGTTCGGGGAGCGTCACGTCGAGGCCGAGTTCCTCGCGCGCGCGGGTCAGCAGCCGCAGGGCGCTCAGCGAGTCGCCGCCCAGGTCGAAGAAGCCGTCGAGGACACCGATGTCGTCCAGTCCGAGCACCTCCGACCACAGGGCCGCCAGGCGCCGCTCCGTCTCGTTGCGCGGCTCCACCCTGCGCACGTCCAGGCCGGGCCGGCTCCGGCCGGCCGCCGGCAGCGCGGCCCGGTCCACCTTGCCGCCGGGGCCGACGGGGATCTCGTCCACGACCGTGAGGGTCACCGGAACCATGTAGGCGGGCAGCGTCCGGCGCAGCGCCCGGCGGATCTCGGACAGCAGGGGCGGGGCGGACGGGGCGGTGACGAGGTAGCCGGCCAGCCGGCGTTCCCCGTCCGCCGGTTCGGTCACGGTCACGGCGGCCTGGAGCACACCCGGCTGCCGCGCCAGCGCCGACTCGACCTCGCCCAGGTGGACCCGGTAGCCGCGGATCTTCACCTCGTCGTCGGCCCGGCCGATGACCTCGATCTCGCCGTCGGGCCAGCGCCGTGCCACGTCGCCCGTCCGGTACAGGACCGGGTGCGGGTCGTCGGGCAGGGGGTTGGGCAGGAACTTCTCCTCGTTCGTCGCGGGCTGGTTGAGGTAGCCGAGCGAGAGGCCGGCGCCGGAGACGTACAGCTCGCCCGGCTCCCCGGGCGGGACCGGCGCCAGCGACTCGTCGAGCACATGGACGTGCACGCCGGGCACGGGGCGGCCCACCGGCGGGGCGCGGTGCAGGCGCTCGTCCTCGGTCAGGGTGCGGCTCACGGCCGACAGGTTGCACGTGGTCACCACGGTGGCCTCGGACGATCCGTAGACGTTCACCACCTCGAACGGCAGCGTGTCCGGCGGCCAGGTGCGCAGGCGCTCGCCCGCCACCCGCACATTGCGCAGCGCCGTGTCGTCCGGCCAGCCCAGCGACCAGCAGCGCTCCGCCGTCGCCGTCATCATGAGGCTGTGGGAGACGCGCTCGCCCACCAGCCAGTCCCGCAGCGCCCCGGGGTCCGCCGCGACATGCGGTTCCGGCACGCACACCGTCGCGCCCGCGGCGAGCAGCGGCAGACAGTCCACCTCGACCAGCCCCGCCCCCGGGGAACACAGCCAACTGCCCCGCGAGCGCGGCTCGATGGCGCACTGCTCGATCAGCGTGTGCACCAGCGTCCGCAGGGCGCCGTGCCGGAACAGCACGGCCTTCGGGTCGCCCGTCGAGCCCGAGGTGAACGCGACATGGCAGACGGTGGCGTCGGTCACCGCGACCTCGGGCGGTCCGGCGGGCGCCGAACGCCATGTGTCGCCGTCCATCAGGACCACCGGCACCCCGGGGCCCTCGTCCAGCCCGGCCGCCGTGTGCTCGTCCGCCAGGACGACGGCCACCTCGGCGTGCCGCAGCATCGACGCGACCCGGGCCGAGGGGTGCGCGGGGTCGATCAGCACCGCCGCCACGCCCAGTTTGAAGCAGGCCAGCTGGGCGATCAGGTGCGCCGTGCCGCGCCCCAGGTACAGACCGGCCCGCGCGTCCGGCCGTACTCCCAGCCCCTGGAGGTGCCGGGCGAGCCGGTTGGCCGACTCCTCCAGGCCGGCGAAGTCCAGGGCCGTGCCCGCGTGCTCGACGGCCGTGGCCCTCGGTGTGCGGCGGGCTGCCAGTGCCACACGTTCGTGGACGTAGAGCTGTGACTCGTGGGAGTGGGTGTCCCGCACGACGTTCCGCCCTTTCCGCGCTGGAGACAGGAGGCGGGGACGGTAGGCCGCCGAGGTTAGCGAAGGGTTACGCGGCCGGGCGTAACCGGGCCCTAACCCGGCGGCCCTAGCCTCGGCCGGTCATGGACGACTCCCTCAGCCGCCTGACGCCCCAGCAGTGGACCCGCCTCGCCGAGCGCGTGCGGGCCGGACAGCCCCCCGCGCACGGAGAACCCGGCCCGCCGGTGCCGCGCGCCGACCCCGCGGCCCCCCTCCCCGCCACCCACACGCAGGAACAGCTGTGGTTCCTCAGCCGGCTGACCGCCGGCACGCCGAACTACAACGTGCCCTTCCGCTTCGATCTGGAAGGCCACCTGGAGCCCCGCCACCTGCACACAGCCCTGCGTACGGTCGTCCAGCGGCACGACGCCCTGCGCACCGAGCTGCGGCCCCACCCCGGCGGACTGCGCCAGGTGGTCCGGGCACGGGTCCCGGTGGAGCTGCCGGTGCGCGATCTGTCCGGGCACGACGACCCCCGCGCCGCCGCCGACTCCCGCTGCTTCGAACTCGCCCGCACCGTCTTCGACCTGGAGACCGCGCCGCTGTGGCGCTTCGAACTGCTGCGGCTGGACGAGCGGGGCGAGCGGCACGTGCTGGTGTGGGTCGCCTCCCACACCATCGCCGACGGCGGAGCGGTGGGCGTCCTGCTGGACGAGGCCGGCGCCGCGTACGCCGCGCTGGCAGCCGGCCGTGACGTCGTACTGCCCGACCCCGGGCCCCAGCTGGCCGACTACGCCGCCTGGCAGCGGACCACGCTGACCCCGGCGGAGACCGAGCGGCTCACGGCCTACTGGCGCCGCCGCCTCGACGGCTACGACGGCCTGCGCCTGACCTACGACCGGCCGGGCACCGCGGGCACCCTCCCCACCGGCCGCACCGTGCGGTTCACCGTCCCGGCCGGCCTGCGCCAACGGGTCGTCGGCCTGGCCAGGGAGCACGCCGGGTCGCCGTTCATGGTCCTGCTGGCCGCCTACCAGGTGCTGCTCGCCCGGCTGGCCCGCCGCCCCGACGTGGCGACCGCCCTGCCGCTGGCGTGCCGCGACACCCCCGGCTTCGAGCGCGTGTTCGGCTCGCTCACGAACACCGTCGTGATCCGCACGGACACCGGCGGCGCCTCCTTCGCCACGGTCCTCGACCGGGTCAGGGAGGCCGTCCTGGGCGCCATCGAGCACCAGAACCTGCCGTTCGGCAAGCTCGTGGAGGAGCTGAGGCCGGTCCGCCACGGACGTACCAACCCCATCGCCGAGACGATCTTCAGTTACGGCGGCACACCCGCGACCCTCGGCTGGACCCCCCTCGGCGACTCGGTGCGCGCCGCCTGCCGGGGCATGTCCAACGACACCGTCCGCTTCGACTTCGAACTGGTGCTGGACGACACCCTGGAGGGGCTGACCGGCCGGTTCGAGTACGACAGCGACCGCATCGACGCGCGCAGCGCCCGCCAGATCTGCGAGGCCTACCTGGAGATCCTCCGCGCCGCGGTGGACCACCCCGACACCCCCCTGCCGCAGCTGCCGGGCGAGCAGTCCGGCCGGCCCCGCCCGCCGCTGCCGGCCTGGTCCGCGGCGCCCGCCGGCGCCCCGGATCCCGCACCCCCGGGCGGGCCGGCATCCCCGGGCGGGCCGGCACCCGGCACGTGCGGCGCACCGCGCACCGAGACCGAGCGCGCCGTGGCCCGCATCTGGGCCGGTGCCCTGGGCCGTGACGTCCTGGAACGCGACGACGACTTCTTCGCCCTCGGCGGCTACTCGATGCTGGCGGTGGACGTGATCGCCGCCGTCAACGAGGAGTTCGGAACCGATCTGTCGGTGATGCAGATCTTCGAGACGAGCGGTCTCGCGTCGCTGGCCCGTGCGGTGGAGGCCGACGCCGCCGCCGTCGGAACCGACGGGGCGCGCGAGGACGAGACGGTTGCCGCGGACCTCCTTGAGCAGGTGGAGGGGATGAGCGACGAGGAGGTGGCGCGGGCGCTGGAGCGTCTGCGCGAAACCCCCTGAACCCGGGCCCGCCGCAGGGGAGAAGGAGAGCGGCCGCCCCGCACCGGAGGCGGGGGATGACTCCGGCGGGACGGCCGCTCGTCGGGGGGCCGGTCGGGCGTGACCGGCCGTCAGGTGTGCTGCGCTCCGGCCCGAGGCGCCTGCACCTGCGGGGAGCCGGGCGTCTGCGGCTGCCGTACGGCCTGCATGACGGCGGCTACCAGGACCGCGCCGACGACGAGGACCACCGCCGCCGTCACGAACGCGAAGCGGTAGCCGTCCACCATGGCCTGCCCGGCCGCACCGCCGGAGCCGCGTGCGTCATGGGCGTGGGTGACGGCGAGCGTCGTCAGCACCGCCAGCCCGAGCGAACTGCCCAGCTGCTGCACCGACGTCTGCACTCCCGAGCCGAGGCCGGCGTCCGCGTCCGACAAGCGGTACAGCGCCGCGTTCTGCAGCGCCGGCAGGCCGATCGCCAGACCGAACGACAGCACCACCGTCGCCGGTACGAGCTGGCCCCAGAACGAGCCCTGGGCGTCGATGCGCGCCAGCAGCAGCATGCCCACCGCGCTGACACCGAAGCCCACGATGATCGCCGTCTTCGCGCCGGCCTTCGTCACCAGCTGCGTGGAGACCACCATCCCCGGGATGAACGCGGCGCAGAAGGGCAGATACGCCAGACCCGACTGGAGCGGGGAGTAGCCGAGGACCTGTTGCACGTACAGCGTGACCAGGAAGAACATCGCGGCCATGGCGCTGGTGAGGAACACGGTGGCCACATTGGCGGTGATCCGGGTGCGGTCGGTGAAGAACCGCAGCGGCATCATCGGATCCGGAACCCGGGCCTCGACCAGCGCGAACAGCACGACCAGCACCAGCCCACCGGCCAGGGACCCCCACACCGCCACGCTGCTCCACGGGTGCTCCGACGCCTGCAGCAGACCGTTGACCACCGCGACCAGCCCGGCCGTGATGAGCAGACCGCCCCAGACGTCGGGCCGTTGCCGCGCGCCCGTGACCGGCGCGTCCTGCACATTGCGTGCCGCGAGAGCCAGCGCGACGGCGGCGACGGGCAGGTTGACCAGGAACACCCAGCGCCAGCCGGCCAGATCCACCAGCACGCCCGACAGCAGGACGCCCACCGTCGCCCCCATGCCGGCCAGACCTCCCCACATGCCGAGGGCCTTCGCCCGCTCCTTGCCGTCCGTGAACATCAGGACGATCAGCGACAGGGCGGCCGGCGACGCCATGGCCTCGCCGACGCCCTGGGCGAACCGGCTGACGATGAGCACACCGGAGTTCCAGGCCAGGCCGCTGGTCAGCGAGGCCAGGGCGAACAGCGTCGTACCGATCACGAACAGCCGTTTGCGTCCGACGAGGTCGGCCACCCGGCCGCCCAGGACGAGCAGTCCGCCCGCGGCCAGCAGATAGCCGTTGACCACCCAGGCCAGGCCGGCCTGCGAGGTGCCCAGATCGTCCTCGATCGAGGGCAGCGCGATGTTCACGACCGTGTTGTCGATCACGATGATGAACTGGACCAGCGAGAGTACGGCCAGCGCCTTCCAGCGGCGCGGGAACGCTGCGGGCTGCTCCGCGGGTGCGGGGGCGCCTCCTTTGCCCTCGGGCCCGGTCTCCATGGTGGACATCTGTTCTCCCAGCAAGCGGACGGACATCTTCGTCACGTCGAGTCAATGCCGGGCGCACGCGGCCTGTCCAACAACGATCACTCCGGGTTTGACAACCATCGGGAGTCTTCGAAGATGAGAGCGTGGATCTGGACATGGCGCAGGTGAGGGCATTCATCACGACGGCTGACGAGCAGCACTTCGGCAAGGCGGCCGAGCGCCTCCACCTCAGCCAGCAGGCGCTGTCCAAGCGCATCCGCCGGCTGGAGGAACTGCTCGGCACCCGGCTCCTGGAGCGCTCCAGCCAGGGCGTGGAACTGACCGAGGCGGGCTCCCGCTTCCTGGGCCCCGCCGTCGCCGCCCTGGACGCCGCGGACACGGCCGTCGCCGCCGTCGCCGCGGCCGGCCGTCCGCTGCGCATCGACGTCCTCGACGAGCGCCTGGTCCCGATACACCTCGTGCAGCGCTGGATCGACGCCGACCCGGACGCGCCGCTGGAGGTGAGCATGCGGCACGGCCTGGAGAACGCGCTGCCCGCCCTGCGGCGCGGGGAGATCGACGTGGCGTTCGGCCGGGTGCACGCGCTGCGCACTCCGTGGCGGGACGAGTTCGCGTACCGGCCGGCGCGACTGGAACCCCTCGTGCTGCTGGTGGGCCTCGACCACCCCTTCGCCCAGGAGCCGTCCGTCCGCCTCGCCGAGCTGCCCGGAGTCCCCCTGAGGACGCCCATGGGCGGCGGCGTGCTGGAATGGACCGCCTTCCTGCGGGAGTTCGCCGACACCTGGTCGCTCGACCTGAACACGAGCGGACCGGCGCTCAGCCTCGACCACCTGGTGGACACCGTCGCGGACAGTCCCGGCGCGGCGACCCTCGTCGGCGCGGGCATGAACGTACCCGACGGGCAGCGCATCCGGACGGTGCCGCTCGTGGACCCCACCCCCGTGTACCCGTGGTCGGCCGTGTGGCGCCGGGACCGGCCGCACCGGCTCCTGTCGCGGCTGCTCGACGCCGCCGGGAGCGGCGCCCGCGCCCGGGACATGGCCGACGCGATCGGCCCCGTCTGGCTGCCGGCCGCCGACCGGTCCGGCCTCGGCCTGTGACCACGGCCGCCGGCACGGCTTTGCTTGCAGGCCTCGGTCGGTGAGGCCGGTTGCTGCCACGGCCCCGGCTCCCGCCTGCTGCCGCCGCCGTCGTCGCTGCCGAGGGGGCTGGCGTCGGTCTGTGGCATCGGCTGCCTGCGTGGCTCTGGTTGCAGGCCTCGGCCTGTGAGACCCGCCGCGGTTGCCGTTGCCGTTGCCGCTGCCGTTGCCGCCGTCGCCGACCGGTCCGGCCTCGGTCTGTGGCACCGGCTGCCTGCACGTGTGTGGTCGTCTGCCGCCGATCGGTCCGGTGCGGATCTGTGACCACCGCCGTCGGCACGGCGTAACCGCTGCCAAACCCCGCCGCCCTACGGTCGCCGGGCCCCCGGTCCTCCGGGGTGGCCGACCACGCACCTAGGACGCGAGGACAGGGCAGTGGACTCATTGACGTTGCCGAACCAGGCCGGGCCCGCGGCGCGGGGCACCGGGCAGCGGGACCTGACCGTCAGCGCCGCGGCGTCGCTCCGGCGGCACGACCCCGAACTGGACGGGCTGCTGGAGCAGGAGTTCAGGCGGCAGCAGGACACGCTCGCCATGGTCGCCTACGCCAGCCTCGCCGACCCGTCCGTCCTCGCCTGCGGCGCCTCGGTCCTGGCCAACGTCACGGCGGAGGGGTACCCCGGCGCCCGCTACCACCCCGGCTGCCGCTGGCTCGACCAGGTGGAGGAACTGGCCGTCCGCCGGACCCGCGCCGTCTTCGGGGCGCGCTACGCCAACGTCCAGCCGCACTCGTGCTCCCAGGCCAACCTCAGCGTGCTGTTCGCCCTCATGCGCCCCGGCGACACCGTCCTCGGCCTCGCCCTCGACGCGGGCGGCCATCTCACCCACGGCGCACCGGCGTCGGTGGTGGGCGACTACTTCCACGCCGTCGGGTACGGCGTGGGCGAGGACGGACGCATCGACTACGGGCAGGTGCGGCGCCTGGCGCACCGGCACCGCCCGAAGGTCGTCATCGCGGGCGCCAGCGCCTACCCACGGGCCCTGGACTACGAACGGTTCCGCTCCGTCGCCGACGAGGTGGGGGCGTACCTGCTCGCCGACATCTCGCACATCGCGGGCCTCGTCGCCGCGGGCGCGCACCCCAGCCCGATCGACCTCGCGCACATCACCACCCTCAGTACCTACAAGCAACTCGGCGGCCCCCGCGGCGGACTGATCCTGAGCGGCGCCGAGTGCGACACGCCCGGACCCGACGGCGTCCGCACCCTCGCCCAGCTGATGCAGCGGGCGGTCTTCCCACGCAGCCAGGGCACGCTGAACGCCGCCGGCATCGCCGCCAAGGCGCGGGCCCTCGCCCTGGTGGCGCGACCCGAGTTCCGGGCCCTGGCCGAGCGCATCGTGCGCGACGCCCGGGCCCTGGCCGAGGAGCTGACCCGCCGCGGTCACCGTGTGCTCACCGGCGGCACCGACACCCACATGGTCCTGGTCGACACCACGCCCCTCGGCCTGTCCGGGGCGGCCGCGGAGCGCGCCCTGGAGGAGTGCGGGATCCTCGCCAACCGCAACCGCATCCCGAACGACACCCGCTCACCGCGGATCACCAGCGGGCTCCGGTTCGGCACCAACATCCTCGCCCAACGTGGCCTGGGGCCCGAGGACATGGGGGAGTGCGCCGACCTCGTCCACCAGGTCCTCACCGCGACGAAGCCGGCCGGCGCGGCGGGACACCGGCTCGACCCCGCCGTACGCGATCGGGTACGGCGAGCCGTGCACCGGCTGTGCCGGCGGCACCCGCTCCCCGGCTACACGGGGGAGCTGGCCGTATGACCTCCGCACCCCAGCGCGCCGCCTACTTCTCCCGGCCCTGGGTGTGGGACCTGCGACCGACCCCCGGCCCGCACACCGCGGCCCTTCTTCTGCTGCCGCACGGCGGGGGCAGCGCCCACGCCTTCACCGAATGGCCCGCGCACTTCCCCGACGACGTCACCGTCCTCGCCGCCCAGTACCCCGGGCGCGGCTCCCGCTTCGGCGAGCCGCCGGCGCGCAGCATGGAGGAGTTGCGCGACGCGCTCGTCGAGGCCCTGGACGACCTGGACCTGCCCCTGGTGATCTTCGGCAACAGCCTGGGCGCACTCCTCGGGTTCGAGGTGGCCTGGCGTCTGGAACAGGCCGGGCGCCCGCCCGCCGCCCTGTGCGTGTCGGGGGCCTGGGCACCGCACGCCCGCGAACCCGGCGCGACCTACGGCGACGCCCTGTGGTCGGACTCCGCGCTGGTGGACTGGCTGCACGAGTACGGCGGGATGCCGGCGGAGGTGCTGGCGGACCCGGATCTCCTCACGCTCGTCCTCGACGCCGTCCGCGCGGACCTGACGATCGTGGAGAACTACCGGTTCGGGCCCGCACCACGGCGGTTGGCGTGCCCTATCACCGTGCTGGGCGGCACCGAGGACCGCCTGGTGAGCGAGCCCACCCTGAGGGCGTGGACCGAGCGGACCCGGCGGGACGCGGAGGTGCACCTCCTCCCGGGCGACCACTTCCACTTCGCCGACCACCTGCCGTACGTGACCGGACTCGTGCGCGCCCACTTCCCCACACCCGCCGACCCGAGCGGAAAGCGAGCCGAACATGACCGGACTTGACTGTGTCGTCATCGGTTACCACGCCGGTGACTTCGATGACTACCGGCTGATGTGCGAACAGGCCGGTCCGGACTCCCCCGAGTGGCAGATCTACCGCAAGGAGCACCTCGTCCTCGACGGCCGCCCCATGCCCTGGCTGGAGGCGTTCAGCCACCTGCGCAACCGCGCCACCGGACGCAACGACCGCTACCACGTGGGCGAGGTCTTCAACCTCGCCGCGCTCTACCTCACCAACCACCTGCGCCGGCACGGCTACTCCGCGGAACCCGTCTCGCTGTTCGGGGCGGAGCAGGAGGAGCTGGCCGGGCTGCTCAGCCGGCGCCCGCGCGTGGTGGCGATCACGACGACGTTCTACGTGACCATCCTGCCGGTCGTGCAGATCGTGGAGTTCGTGCGCAAGCACGCGCCCGACGCCCACATCGTGGTGGGCGGCCCCCTCATCGACAACCTGTGTCTCAACGGCATCACGGACGCGCTCCAGGACATGTTCTTCGCCATGGGCGCCGACACCTACGTCCAGGAGCCCCAGGGCGAACAGACCCTGGCCGACCTGTGCGCCGCGCTGACCGCGGGTGCCTCCGTGGAGAAGGTGCCCAACGTCATCCACTGCCCCGACGACACCTGGGTGCTCACCCGCCGCCGCCCCGAGGCCAACGACCTGGACGCCTGCGCCATCGACTGGAGCCGCTTCAGCAGCCGGCAGATCGGCGCCACGGCACAGACCCGCACCGCCCGCAGCTGCGCCTTCAAATGCGCCTTCTGCGACTACCCCTCCCGGGCCGGCGCCCTGACCACCGCCTCGGTCGACACCGTGCGCCGGGAACTGCGGGCGCTGGCCGAGAAGGGCGTGCGCAACGTCGTGTTCGTCGACGACACCTTCAACGTCCCGCCCAAACGGTTCAAGGAAATGTGCCGCATGATGATCGAGGAGGACCTGGGGCTGCGGTGGTACTCCTACCTGCGCTGCTCCAACGCCCGCGACGAGGAGACCTTCGACCTCGCGGCGGAGTCGGGGTGCGCCGGTGTCTTCCTCGGCATCGAGTCCGGGGACACACAGGTCCTGCAGAACATGAACAAGCTCGCGCAGGACAGCCAGTACCGCACCGGGATCCAGCGGCTGAAGGAACGCGGCGTGACCACCTTCGCCTCCCTCATCGTCGGCTTCCCCGGAGAGAACGAACGCACCGTCGCCAACACCGTCGACTTCCTCAACGAGACCGCCCCCGACTTCTGGCGGGCCCAGGCGTGGTGGGGCAACGAACGCTCGCCCGTCTACCGCAACAAGGAGCTGTACGGCATCAAGGGCGCCGGCTACAGCTGGGAGCACTTCACGATGGACTCCCGGGAGGCCGCCGCCCACTGCGACGCCATGTTCGACGCGGTCACCGAGTCGACCTGGCTGCCCCTGTACGACTTCGACTTCTGGTCCCTGCCGTACCTGGCGGGCAAGAACGTCACGGCAGCCGCGCTCAAGCCGCTGCTGGACACCACCCAGCGGCTGATGCGCGCACGCGACGCCGCCGCACCGGACGCCGCTCACCTGGCCGCCCTGGAGCGGGAGTTCGCCGACGCCGTCGCCGCCCTGGACACCGAACCGGCCAAGTACCGCTACTGACCGGAGCGGGCCGCGCCGAGCAGGGTAGAGGAGGACCGTGTGACACGCAGCAGCACGCCCTGGGCCACCGCCACGCGCGAGGGCACACCGACCCCGCCGGAGGGGTGGGAGCCCGTCCACCGCGGACTCGACCGCGCCGCGGCCCGGCATCCGGGCCGGCCCGGCGTCGTCGCCGCGGCCCGGTCGCTGACCTTCCGCCGGCTCCGGACGCACTCCGACGCACTGGCCCGGATCCTGCACGCCCGGGGAGCGGCCCCGGAGACCATGGTGGGCCTGTGCCTGCCCCGCACCGCGGACCTGCCGGTGGGCCTGTTCGGCATCCTGAAGTCGGGCGCGGCCTACGTGCCGCTGGATCCCTCCCACCCCGAGGACCGGCTGCGCTTCCTGGCCGCCGACTGCGGCATGACGACCGTGGTGACCCACTCGTCGGTCGCCGGCCGGCTGCCCCAGCCGCTGCGCGACCGCGCCCTCCACCTCGACACCCTCGACCTGGACGCCGACACGGCGGCGGGTCCCCCCGGGGTGGACCTCCGCTCCGGCCACCCCGCCTACGTCATCTACACCTCCGGCTCCACCGGCCGGCCCAAGGGCGTGCAGATCACGCACGGCGCCCTGACCGAGCTGCTGGACCGGCTGCGCGGCGCCGGCATCGTCCGCCGGGAACCAACCCGCGTCGGATGGAACGCGAGCATGTCCTTCGACGCCTCCGTACAGCAGTGGATCCGTGCCTGCGCCGGCGACACACTGGTCCTCCTCCCCGAGGAGCTGCGCACCGACCCCGAGGCGCTCGCCCGGTTCCTGCGCGAACAGCGCATCACCGACCTGGACATCACCCCCTCGCACCTCCGCCCCCTCGTCGAGCACCTGACGCCCACCGCCGACGCGGACCCGCTCACCCTCCTCGTCGGCGGGGAGGCCATCGACCCGGACCTCTGGCAGGCCCTCGCCGCTCTCCGGGCGAACGGTGCCGCCGTCGCCCACAACCTCTACGGCCCCACCGAATGCACCGTGGACGCCACCGCCACACCCGTCGAGGCACGGCACGACCCGCACCTGGGCGCCCCCCTGCCCGGGGTGGGCCTGTACCTGCTCGACCCGGCCCTGCGCCCCGTCCCCGACGGCGAGCCCGGGGAGATCTGCCTCGCCGGCACCGGGCTCGCCCGCGGTTATCTGGGCAGGCCCGGGCTGACCGCGGCCCGCTTCGTCCCGGACCCGTTCGCCGGGGACGGCAGCCGGCTGTACCGCACCGGAGACCTGGCCCGCCGGCGTCCCGACGGCACGCTCGCCTATCTGGGCCGGCTCGACCACCAGATCAAGCTGCGGGGCTTCCGGATCGAGCCGGGCGAGATCGAGGCGGTACTCGCCGGGCATCCGCAGGTGGCCGAGTCCGTCGTCGTCAAGCGCGACGACGTGCCCGCGGCCCCCGCCCTGGTCGCGTACTGCCGGAGCGCGCCGGGCGCACCGCGACGGCCGGACGAGGAGGACCTGGACGCATGGGCGCGCCGGCACCTCCCGGACCACATGGTCCCCGCCGCCTACGTCGTCGTCGACGCCTTCCCGCTGAACGGGTCCGGAAAGGTGGACCGGTCCGGGCTCCCGCGACCCGAGCCGCGTACGTCCGGCACACCGGACCGGACGGCCGCGCACGCCGCGGCCACGGGGCCGTACGAGGAACTGGTGGCCCGGACCTGGTGCGAGGTACTCGGCGTCGAAGAGGTCGGCGCGGACGAGGACTTCTTCCGCATCGGCGGGAACTCGCTGCTGGCGATCCGGGTGGCGGCCCGGATCAGACGAGCCACCCGGCTCGCCATCCCCATGAGCACCGTCTTCGCCAACTCCCGGTTGCGTGCCCTGGCCGCGCACCTGGAACAGGCGGCGCACGGCCGGCCCGGGGACGACAAGAACGACGACAAGAACGGCGACAAGAACGACGACAAGGACGACGACACGGTGGAGGGCATGGCATGAGCGTCGACCGCGAGGACGTCGGTACGGAACCCGCGCCCCGCACATGGAACGTGCTGGTCAACGCCGAGGAGCAGTACGGCCTGTTCCCCGCCGACCGGGAGCCGCCCGGAGGCTGGCGGCACACCGGGTTCTCGGGCGGCGAGCAGGAGTGCGAGCGCTACGTGGACGAGCACTGGACGGACATGCGGCCGCTGAGCCTCCGGCACGCCACCGAGCGGACGTGACAGAGCCGGCCGGAAGAGCGAGAGGGGGGAGACACCGTCTCCCCCCTCTCGCGGTGCGCCGTGCCGCTCCTTCGCGGGCTCAGCCGGCGGTCACCGTCACCGGCAGGTGCTTGATGCCCAGCATGAAGTTCGACCGCAGGCGCTCGACGGGCCCGGCCACGCGGAAGCGCAGCCGGCGCTCCGCCAGCGCCCGCATGAGCAGGGTGATCTCCTGCCGCGCCCCGCCCATGCCGATGCAGCGGTGCGCCGCCACGCCGAACGCCAGATGCTGGTTCGGGGTGCGGGAGACGTCGAAGACGTCCGGTGCGGGGAACTGCTCCTCGTCCCGGTTGGCGGAGGCGTTCCACAGCGTGACCGAGTCCCCGGCACGGATGAGGGCGCCGCGGAGCTCCACGTCGCGGGTCGCGGTCCGCTGCACGTAGGCGTTGGTGGACGTCCAGCGGAAGACCTCCTCCACCGCGGTGCTCAGCAGCCCCGGGTCGGCGATCAGTCGCTCGGCCTGATCGGGGTGGTCCGCCAGGGCCAGCACGGCCGCCGTGGCGGTGTACGGGGTGGTCTCGTTGCCGCCCACCGCCACGTTCAGGCAGTTGTACAGGATCTGGCTGTCCGTCATGGGGCGGCCGTTGATCTCGGCCGAGCACAGGATGCTGACCAGATCGCCGCCCGGTTCGCGCCGCCGTCGCTCCATCAGCTCGGAGATCATGTCGAAGATCTCCACCTGGGAGGCCACCAGCGTCATGCCCGTCCCGGCCGTCCCCGCGTACTCCGGGTCCTTGTGCCCGATCATGGAGCGGGTGAGCCGCAGCAGGCGGAACGCGTCGTCGCGCCCGAGGTCGAACATCGCCGACAGGAAACCGGCCGGGAGCTCCAGCGCCACCTCGGTGGCGAAGTCGCCGCCGCCTTGGGCCACGAACTTGTCCAGCGCCGCGTCGAGGAACTCCACCACCCGCCGCGTGGCCTTCTCGATCATCCAGGGCGCGAAGGCCTTGTGGACCTGCTGGCGCAGCAGCCGGTGGTCGGGCGGATCGGAGCAGATCAGCATCTGGCCGGACGCGGTGTCCGCGGCGCTGCGGTACGAGCCGCCCAGCACCGTCCCGAACCGGGACGAGAACGCGGACGCGTCGATGTACGCGGCGGCGACGTCCTCGTACTTCGTCAGCGCCCAGAAGCCGCCGTCCGGCGTCGGGTTCCAGTACACGGGCGCGTTCTGCCGCAGCCACGACCACGCGGCGTGCGGATCACCGGACACGAACAGGTCCAGGTCGTTGAGGTCGATCGGCGCGTCGGGCCGTGTGCGGCCGGTCATGAGGTCACCATCGCCTTTCGCTTCTCGTTGATGACGCGGGCCAGGTCTTCGAGCACGCTGTCCTCGAAGAGCGCCTCCGGCTTGAGCGAGACACGCATGTCCCGCTGGATGGTCAGGCGGGCCCGGACCGCCAGCAGGGAGTGCCCGCCGAGTGCGAAGAAGTCGTCGTGGACGCCGATGCCCTCCAGGGCCAGCAGGTCCTCCCACAACCGCACCAGATAGCGCTCGACGTCGTCGCGCGGGGGAGCGTGGCCGGCGCCGCGCAGGGGGCGGTCCGCGTGGATCGCCAACAGGCGGTCCCAGTCCCGCTTTCCGTGCGGGTCGGTCGGCATCGACGGCAGGACCACGAACTCGGACGGCACGAGATACCGGGGCACGCGCTGCTCCAGGAAGGCCCGCAGATCCCGCAGCGACAGCGCCTCGCCGGCGGGCACGGTGAACGCCACCAGGCGCCGGGCACCCGACTCGCCGACCGCGGTGACCGCGCACTCCCGCACCCCGGGATGACTGCGCACCGCCGCCTCCACCTCACCGGGCTCCACCCGGTAGCCACTGATCTTCCACTGGCGGTCGATCCGGCCCAGGTACTCCACGACCCCGTCCGGCCGCTGCCGGACCCGGTCACCCGTGCGGTACATACGGCTGCCGTCCGCGGCGAACGGGTCGGGCAGGAAACGGGCGGCGGTCAGCCCCGGCTGGTCGAGATAGCCCCGGCCCACCCCACTGCCCGCCACATGCAGCTCGCCGGGCGTGCCGGGCGGCACGGGACGCAACTGCGGGTCGAGCACGTACAGGCGCGCGCCCGCGAAGGCGCTGCCGATCGGCACGCTCTCGTCGGTGGCCGGCGGAGCGCTGCGGATCTCGTGCCCCGTGCACGCGACGGTGGTCTCGGTCGGGCCGTAGAGATTGAACAACCGCCCGGTGAAGCCGCCCGCCAGCAGGTCCCGGCAGGTCGCCGGGAGCAGGACGTCACCGCCCGAGCACAGCAGCCGCAGCGAGGAGAACGCCTCACGGTCGTGGCGCACCACGTCGCCCAGCGCGACGGCCGGCGCCAGCATCGCGGTGATCCGGCGCCGCCGCAGCTCGCGCTGGAGATCGGTGGCCAGCAACTGCGCGAACGACGGCAGCACCGCGATCTCGGCACCGCCCGCCAGGGCCCGCCAGACCTCGAAGGTGAAGGTGTCGAACGAGACGCTCGCGGCCTGCCCGGACCGGTCACCGGGACGCAGTTCGGGCAGCGCCGCGTCCAGCGCGAAGGCGGTCATCTGCCGGTGTTCGAGCACCACGCCCTTCGGGGTGCCCGTCGAGCCCGAGGTGAACAGCACACAGGCCGCGTCCGCACCGGCCGGCTCCGGGAGCGGCGGGCCGTCGGTGCCGGTGCTCTCCTCGGCGCCGCTCCACTCCATCACCGGGCAGCCGGCGCCGGCCGGCCCCTCGGCCAGGGCCGGCTCGGTGACCACGCAGGCCACCCGGCCGACGGACAGCATGTGGTCCCGGCGGGCCGCCGGATACGCGGTGTCGACGGGCAGATAGGCGGCGCCCGCCCGCAACACGCCCAGCACGGCGGTCACCAGGTCGACGCCCCGCGACAGGTACAGGCCGACCCGGTCGCCCCGGAGCACCCCCCGCCGGACCAGTGTCCGGGCCAGTGCGGTGGAACGGCGGTCCAGCTCCGCGTACGACAGGCGTGACGTGCCGTCGCTCACCGCCGGGGCGTCCGGGTACCGGCCCACGCTCCGGGCGAACAGCGCCACCAGGGTCGCGGATCCGGCCCCACGTGCGTCCTGATTCATGGTCGTCCCTTCCAGCAGACGCCCCCAGACGGATCCCGGTCACGGGGCGGCGGGTGCGAAGTCCTCGGCGATCAGTTCCGTCAGGGCGGTCGGCGCGGTCAGGTAGGTGAGCGCGTCACCGTCGAGGGTGTGATGGGTGACCTGCCCGTAGGCGTTCCACTCGCGCAGGTCGGCTGGCCCCACGTCCGGGTCGTCGCGCCAGCCGATCGCGCTGATCGGCGACTTGAGCGGGTACGGGCCCGGGGGCCGGTAGCCGTAGCACATGTCGACGTCGCCCCGCAGTACGCGGATCGCGAGCGGGAGCAGGTCCGGCAGGATCTCACCGCCGCCCAACCGCCGTACCACGCGGCCGAGTTCGCGGCCGAGCCGTTCGTCGCTCATGGACGGGTGGAACATCCCGAAGAAGCCGCGGCTGGGCACCAGGCAGGAGGAGAGGTACAGCCGGTCGGGCAGCAGGCCGCCCTCCTCCTGGATCCGTACCGTCAGCGCGTAGCACAGCAGCGCTCCCATGCAGTGCCCGAACAGCGCGTACGGCCGGTCCAGGTACGGCGCCAGCGCCCGTGAGGCGTCCGCGGCGAAGGTGTCGAAGTCGCGGTAGCCGTCCTCGCGGATGCGGTTCTCCCGCCCCGGCAACTGCACCGGGCACACCTCCAGCGGGCCGATGCGGCCGGGCCAGCCGCGGAACGAGGCGGCTCCGGTGCCGGCGAACGGCAGGCAGAACAGCCGTGCCCCGGACTCGTGCGACGGCTCGCGCAGCAGCCAGCGTCCCGCCGGGGGCGGCCTCCTGCCCGTGGCCGGTGGGATCATCCGTCCTCCCCAGGTCCGTTCGCCGACGCGGCTCGGCGGTGCCGCGACGGTCGGAGCGCGACCCTAGGGCGGGGAGGTTAGCGACCGGTTATGCGAAGCGGACCGCGACCTCGTGGTCACCGGAGGCCGCCAGCAGCGTCTCGGCCTCCTCGGTGACCCGGCGGCGCAGACCGGGGCGCAGCGGCGTGAACGCCTCGACCTCGACCTCGGTGCGCCGGGCCGACCGCCGCGCCGTCCACACCCCGCCGATCAGGCCGTCGACGACCAGCACCGGTGAGATCCAGCCCGCGGTGCGCGAGACCTTCGTGCGCAGCGCGGGGTCGGGCAGCAGGGACGCCAACTGCCGGGACACGCCCACGACGTACGGATCGAACCCCGGGAGCAGCCGGACCACGGGGGCGTCGCCCGCCGCGGGGCGGTCCATCGCCTCGAGGTCCTCCCGCAGAGCCCACGCCCGGTGGCCCTCGACACTCGTCGCCTCCACGGCGTCGCCCAGTTCGCGCAGCGCCGCGCGCACCTCGGGCGTTCCCGTGCCCCACCAACGAGCGAAATCGTCCGGCGCGGCCGGGCCGTACGCGCGCAGATAGCGTTCCAGCATCCGGCCGAGCGCCCGGGCCGGTCCGGACGGCTCCGCGCGGTCGGGAACCGCTGCCCGCTGGGGCGGCTCCGTGTCCCCGGGCGGCCGGCCGTGGCCGCCGAGCCAGTACCGGGGCGCGCAGAACGTCACGTTGCGGCCCCGCTGCGGGCCGAAGCACAACAGTCCGCGCCGCGCGGCCGGCTTGAGCAGCACCCCCCACCCCGAGCGCACCTTGTCGCCGAGCGCCTCGTCGCCCGTGACGGCGCCGAGGCGCTCGGCCAGCTCCTCCCGGGTGAGCGTCTCCTCGCCCAGCGCCTCCGGCAGCGCGTCCAGGACCAGCTCCACATCGCGCGGCGCGATCCCCTGCTGCTCCAGGAGCCGCTCGGTCAGGAGGCGCCCGTCGTGCCGTAACGCGGCGACGTACGACGGGAGTTCGGCGGCCGGCAGCAGATGGAGCGTGCCCCGCATCGCCCAGGTCTTGACCAGCCTCCGGCCGTCCCACAGCGCGGCACGTACCGCGGCCCCGGTGTCGGGGAGCCGGGTGCGGGCCGCCACCGCCTGTTCCGCTGACGACATGACCTGCGCGTGCACACCGCACAACGCCGACGCGACGCCTTCCACGGCTTCGCCCGGATCCGGCGCGGTGACCGGATCGACCAGGTGGTGCCGGCGCAGCCGCCAGGCCGCCACCTGGGACCAGGTGAGCGACCGTGGCCGTAAGGAGCGGGACATGGCCCTCATTCTAGGTTCCGGCGCGGCGGGCGCTAGGAGAAGTCGATGAGCCCGAGCGTGCCCGCGCGGCGCACCGCGTCGGCGCGGGAGACGGCGCCCAGCTTGCCGTAGACGTTGGTCAGGTGCCGTTTGACGGTGGCCTCGGCGAGGTGCAGTCTGCTCGCGATCTGACGGTTCGTCATGCCCTGTGCGACGAGGCGCAGGATGTCCAGCTCACGGGGCGAGGGCTCCTCGACGTCGGGTGTGCTGCGCCCCAGGGCGCGTATGGCCCCTTGCGGCACCGACACCAGCACGTTCCCGCTGCTGTGCATGACCGTGGTCAGCGCCGACACGAGTTCGTCCCGGGCCATGTTCTTGACCAGGTAGGCGGCGGCACCGCGCAGCAGCAGATCCTCCATCAGGGCGGTGTCGTCGTGCATGGCGAGCACGGCCGTCCGGGTCGTCGGCGACAGCCGGCAGGTGCACTCCACCACGGCCGCGGCCGTCGGGCCCGGCATCTGCACGTCCAGGAGCAGGATGTCCGGCCGGTGCTGCCGGACCAGGGACAGGGCCTCGTCGCCGTCGCCCGCGGTGCCCACGACGCTGAACTCGGGGACGGTCGCCAGGAGTTCCTTGAGCCCCTCGCGGAACAGGGATTGATCGTCGGCCACCACGATGGTGATCGTGTCGGTGGCTCGGTCGGTCATGTGCCGCTGCCTCGCGCCCGTACGGCGGGATGCCGGCGAAAGCGTCTTGCGCGGATCCCGGGGAGGGTGAGGCAGGCACTCGACCGGCGATTCCGTTCCTTGCAGTCTTGCCCAGACGCCATGCAGTTCCCCCTTACTGCACCGGACCCGAGTGACGGTGTTCAGCGCCGTTCAAGGCTATACCTCCCGGGCGAACCTGTGCCCGTGCGCGCGGCCGTTGTGGCTGGAACCGCTCGGCCCGCGGCCCGCTCCGGCACAGCACCCTCCGGCTGATCCCAAGGGTGTAGGCATGACTACGACGTTCGGCGCTCACCCCCTGATGCGAAGGGCTCACCGGCCGACCGTTGGCTTGTTGGCGCACATGGCACCTTCCTACGTTGGCCCCTGCCGTTTCGTGCTGGACACAACGGGGAAATCAGGGGGAAACACGATGCCCGACACGCACGCGAACAGCCGCGCCCCCCACGACGCGAACACCTCGGAGGACGCCGACACCTCGGACGACGCGACGGTGGAGGTGCGCTGCCTGGGTGACTTCAGCGTCACCCTCCAGGGCGCACCCGTCCTGAAGTGGCGGGCGGGCAAGGCCCGTCATCTCTTCCAGTACCTGGTGATGAACCGCGGCCGTCTCATGCTGCGGGAGCACCTGTACGAGGCACTGTGGCCCGGCAGCGAGTGGACACCCACCAGCAGTTCGCTGAAGGTCGCCATGCACGCGCTGCGCCAGGTGCTGCGGACCGAGGCGGACGGCCAGGGGCAGCCCGCCGTGACGATCGAGTACCGCGATCACGGCTACATCCTCCACGCCGACCGCGTCTGGGTCGACGCCGAGGAGATGGAACGCCACCTCGAGGGAGGCGCTCTGGCCGAACGCCGCGGCGACACCGCCGCGGCGACGGCCCACTACTGGCAGACCGTCACGCTCTACCGCGGCGAGTTCCTGCCCGGAGAGACCACCGACTGGGTGGCCGAACAGCGGGAGTGGACCCGCTCCACCGTGCTGCGCGCCCTGCACCGCCTGCGCGAACTGGCCCTGCGCGACGCCGAGTACGCCGCGGCGACGCGGTACTGCCGGCAGATCCTGGACGTGGACCCCTATCAGGAGGAGGCCTACCAGACCCTCATGTACGTCCACGGCAAGCGGGGCGAGCTGGGCAGCGTCAAGTCGTGGCACGACGTGTGCGCGCGCCGGCTCAGCCAGGGACTCGACGCCCAGCCCGCCCCGCGCACCCGGCGCCTCCTGGACGACGCGCTGCACGGCCGCCTCGCGCCGCTGATGTAACCGCCGGCTAACCGCGCCCGGCGAGGATCCACGCCCCGACCGGTTCACACGAGGGAGGCGCAGGTGGTGAGCGGCACCCAGAAGATCCGCATCCTGGCGGTCAACGGCTCGGAACGGCCCGACGGCAACAACGCGGCCATCCTCCGCCACGCCGACAAGGAACTCGCGGGCCGGGGCGCCTGCCTGGACGTCGTCTGCCTGCGCGACCTGCGGATGTCTCCATGCGGCCCCTGCGGCGACTGCAACTTCCGCACCACGCCCTGCACGGTGGACGACGACGTGGCCGCGGTCGTCGACCGGATGGCCGAGGCCGACGGCATCATCTACGCCACCCCCGTCCACGGATTCGGCAGCGCGCCGCTCATGCCCGCCTTCATCGAACGCTCCGGCACCGGGTACCTGCGGTTCGACCGGCGGCTGACCAACAAGGTGGCGGGCGCCGTGGTCACCGGGCGCCGCTACAGCCACGTCGAGACCTACGCGCACCTGCTCCACAACATCCTGCTCAACCGGATGATCGTGGCCGGCCACGGCTTCCCCTCCGTCGTCTACGGCGACGAGGCCGGCAGCGCCCTGGAGGACGAGGAGGGCATGGAGATGGTCACGCGCATGCTGCACCGCATGGTCGACCTGATCCAGGTGCTGCGTGAACACCGCGAGCTGACGGGCCGCGACGCACTGGCCGTCGACATCCCCAGCGAGCGTCACCGGTCCCCCCGCCGCGCACAGGGAGCAAGCCGATGAACGACGCCCACGTCGACCCGCTGTTCCGGGACGCCTACGCCGCGTTCACCGGTGACTACCACAACGGCACGCTGAGCGCGGAGCGATGGGAGGCCTGGGACACGGAACGGCTGCGGACGGTGGTCCGCCATGTACGGGACAACTCCCCGTTCTACCGCCGGCACCTCGCCGCCGCCGATGTCGACGGCCTCACCCCGCGATCCCTGGAGCAGCTGCCGTACACGACCAAGGACGACCTGCGCCGCGAACTGCTGGACGTGCTGTGCGCCCCCGTGTCCGAGGCCCTCGTCTACTACGAGACCACCGGCACGACCGGAGCCTCCACGCCCTGCCCGCGCGACGCCAAGGACGTCTTCACCAGCGACCTGCACGTGGAGGAGGCCTGCCGCCGGCTGTTCGCGGCGCGCTACGGCAACCGCCTGCCGGTGATCGGGCTGATGGGCCCCAGCGAGCTGTACGCGTTCGGCGACACCTTCGGTGAGGTGGCCCAGCGGCTCGGGGCGGCCCATGTCAAGATCTGGCCCGAGTCGCCGCGGGTCGGCTTCGAGAAGGCCCTGCGCCTGATGCACCAACTGGAGGTCGAGGTCGTCGTGGGCGCGCCCGCCCTGTGCCTGGGCCTGGCCAAGGCCGCCCGGCACTACGGCTACGACCTGCGCCGCGACTTCAAGGTCGACCTCTTCCTGGTGCTGGGCGAGATCTGCACCCCGGCGTTCGCCCGGAACGTCGCCTCGCTGTGGGGAGCCGACACGCTGCCGATCCTGTACGGCTCCCAGGAGGCGCTCGCCATCGCCACGGGCTGTGCCGAGGGCCGGCTCCACCTCTCGCGTCCCAACTACCTCCCCGAGGTCGTCGACCCCGCGACCGGGCGGAGCCTCGGCCGGACCGGCGAGGGGGAACTGGTCCTCACCATGCTGGTCGACGGGATCAAGCCCCTCATCCGGTACCGCACCGGCGACCATGTGCGCCTGTCCGAAGAGCGCTGCGCCTGCGGCCGGCCCGGTCCCCAGGTCGCGGTGACGGGACGCGTCGCCGACCACGTGACCGTCGGCGGGCGGCGCCTGCGGCCCGCGGATCTGGAGGAGGCGCTGCTGGACGGCGTGCGGGGCTGCCTCGGCTACCAGATCGTGGTCGATCCCGGCCCCGACGGCACGGACCGGGTCACCGTACGGCTGGAACTGCTGCCCGACCGCCAGGACGACGCGGCGGCGGTGGCCGCAGCGACCGCGCGGCGCCTCCTCGACAGGTGCGGCGTCCGGGCGAGCGTCGAACTCACCGCCGACCTCGACCCCGTGACCCACACCGGTGCGTTCGTCAGCTGGAAGGCGGCGCGCTTCCAGGACAATCGCGCGGAACCGGACCACGAGGTACGAGCAGCCCGGCAGGCCGCGGTGCGGCACCTGCTGCCCGGCTGACCACCCGTACCCGGTCCCCGCCCGTACCGGGGTCCGTACCCGGTCCCCGCCCGCAGCAGCCGCGATCCGGAAGAGGCCAGGAAGGAGTGCCGCCCCATGACGACGCACTCGCCCGCTCACCCCCCGGCCGTCGCCGTCACGGTACGGCGTACCCGCTGTGCCGCGCCGCGGCCGCTCGCCGCGTACCGGGCGCTGGCCGCTCGCTACGGGCGGGACCAGGTCTACCTCCTGGAGTCCGCGGGCGGCCCGGCGCCCGACAGCCGGCGCAGCCTGGTCGGCTTCCGTGCCCTGCTCACCGTCACCGTCACGCGCGGCCGTGTCGAGGCCACCGGCGTCCCGGCGCTCACGGATCTCGCGGCCAGCGCGATGCGCAGGGGACTCGGCCTGCCGGCCGCGGAGAGCGGATCGCTGCACCTGCCCTCGCCCGGCGCGCTGTGGACCGCGCTGCGGGCGCTGAACGCCGCCTTCGTCAGGAACGAACCCAACGAACCCAGCGAACCCAGCGAACCCGGCGAACGCGGCGAGCCCGCCGGGGACTTCGGCTTCCTCGCCTTCCTCGGCTACGACACCGTGCACTACATCGAGAACCTGCCGCGCCTCATCCCGCAGGAGGAGGAACTGCCCGACCTCTCCCTGGCCCTGTTCCAGGGCTGTCTGTCGTATACGGCGGAGCAGCCGCACACCGGCCCGTCGCACGCCGAGCTGGTGCTCGCCGACGCCCCCGGGTGGCCGCCGCTGGACGCGGAGACCGTCCGGCACACCCTCACCCCCGTCCCGCCCGCACCGGCGGACGAACCCGCGTGTCCCGACGTCCCGCCGCCGAGCCGCGTGCGCGACAGCACGACGCCCGAACGGTTCCGTGCCGACGCCCGGCAGGCCCTGGCCCACCTGCGGGCGGGGGACATCTACCAGGTACAGCTCGGCCACGAGCTGACGATCGAGAGCGACGCCGACCCCGTCGACGTCTACACGCGCCTGCGCATCCGCAACCCCTCGCCGTACATGTACCTCGCGCCGTTCGCGGGCCGGACGGTCATCGGTGCCAGCCCCGAGCTGTTCGTCCGCAAGGAGGGCGACCTGCTCACCATGCGACCCATCGCCGGCACGCTGCCGTGCGGCGCGGATCCGGGCCAGGCGGCACGCCAGGCCGCAGCCCTGCGCGCGGACCCGAAGGAGATCGCGGAGCACGTCATGCTGGTGGACCTGTGCCGCAACGACATCGGGCGGGTGTGCCGCAGGGACACGCTGGACGCTCCGGACATGCTGCGGACGGAGAGGTACACGAGGGTGCTGCACCTGGTGTCCACGGTCACCGGGCGGACCGAGCCGGACACGGACGTCTTCGACGTCATCGCGGCCCTCTTCCCGGCCGGCACCATGACGGGCGCACCGAAGATCCGCGCCATGGAGATCATCGAAGCGCTGGAGACCCGGCGCCGGGGCCTGTACGCGGGCGCCGTCGGCATCATCGGCCACCGGGGCCACCTCAACCTGGCCCTGTGCATCCGCACCCTGGTCCACGACGGCGGGGCCTACCGCACGAGAGCGTCGGCAGGCATCGTCGCCGACTCCGACCCCGACCGGGAGTGGACGGAGACCCTCGCCAAGTGCAGCGCCGCTCACTGGGCGGTGACGGGAGAGGAGCTGCTGACGTGAAGGTCCTGCTCATCGACGCCTTCGACAGTTTCGTCCACATCATCCGCCAGTACCTGCTGACGACGGGCGTGGACGTCGTGGTCGTACGGGCGGCCGACGTGGACGCCGCGGACCTGCCCGGCCCGGGGACGGACGCGGTCGTGCTCGGCCCGGGGCCGGGAACGCCCGACGACCACGACTACCCGCGCTTCGTCCGGGCGACGGCGGGCCGGGTCCCGCTGCTGGGGGTGTGCCTCGGGCACCAGGCGGTGGCCGCCGCCCACGGCGCCGCGGTCCGGCCGGCGGAGCGGATCATGCACGGCAAGACCAGCGCCATCGAGCACGACGGACGCGGCGTCTTCACCGGGATGCCCGACGGCTTCACCGCCACGCGCTACCACTCCCTGGTGGTCGTCGAGAAGACTCTCCCACAGGAGCTGGAGGTGAGCGCGAGGGCGCGGGACGACGGGTACGTCATGGGCCTGCGCCACCGCCGCCTGCCGATCGAGTCCGTGCAGTTCCACCCCGAGAGCGTCTGCACCCGCTCCGGCCTGCGGCTGATCGAGAACTTCGTCACGAACGCGGCCGACTGGACCGAGCGCCGGGCCGGCCACGGCTGACGGGACGTCACCACCCACGAACGGGGGGGCGGCCGTTCATACTTTCCGGGCTTCGGCTGTGCTGCGGGACCGGCGGCGCCCGCCCGCCGCCTACGGTCGTCGCCATGGAGATCGACTGGAACGAGCAGCTGGTGGCGCAACTCGACTGGCACTGGCGCCACCAGCTGCGCCCCCGGCTGGACGGCCTGAGCGACGACGAGTACTTCTGGGAGCCGGTGGCCGGCGCCTGGAACATCCGCCCCCGGGACCGCGGCCGTACGGCGTCGGCGGCGGGATCGGGCAGCCACGTCATCGACTGGGCGACACCCGAGCCGCACCCGGCTCCGGTCACCACCATCGCCTGGCGGCTCGGCCACGTCATCGTCGGCGTCCTGGGCATGCGGGTGGCGCACTACTTCGGCGGCCCGAAGACGGACTACGAGACCTACGCGTACGCGGCGACGGCCACGGAGGCGCTGCGCCAGCTCGACGAGGCGTACGAGGGGTGGCTCGCCGGAGTGCGGGGACTGGACGCCCACGCGCTGAGCGCCCCGAGCGACGACCTGTGGGACACCTACCGCCACTGGCCGCTGGCGGCCGTCGTCCTCCACGTCAACCGTGAGGTCATCCACCACGGAGCGGAGATCGCACTGCTCCGCGACCTGTACGCGGCGCCTTCCGCCGATCAGTCACGGCGCGGCAGCAACGGCCGCATGAAGGTGCGCTCGTAGCGCAGGACACAGCCGCTGTCGTCCCGGATGCGATCGGCCTCGACGAAGTCCGGATGCCTGCCGAACAGCTCTCGGTACCGCTCGTAGGCGGCCAGACCGGGAAAGCTGAACAAGGCCAACGCCTTGTCGCTCGCGCCCTCGGCCGGCAGGAAGTAGCCGTGGTGGGTGCCGCCGTGTTCCTCGACCAGCGTCATCCACCGCTCGGCGAACCGCTCGAAGGCGTCGATCTTCGCGGCGTCGATCGTGTACTCGACAACACAGGTGATCACGACAGCATCGTACGGCGGACTGCTGTTTCTGTCGGTGGTCTGTCGGTGGTCTGTCGATGCCTGCCGGGACATTGGAGTGGTTGGCGCCGGCCGACAACGGCACCGGCACCGGCCATCGGCATCGCAATCGTCCACGGTCAGGAAGGAAGCCCCCATGACCACCGACATCACGATCATCGGCGCTGGGCTCGGCGGCCTCACACTCGCCCGCGTCCTGCACGTCCACGGAATACCGGCCACCGTCTACGAGGCGGAGCCCTCCCCGGCTGCGCGCTCACAGGGCGGCATGCTCGACATCCACGACTACAACGGCCAACTCGCCCTCGAAGCAGCAGACTTGATGGACGAATTCCGTGGCCTCATCCTGGAGGGCCGCCAGGCACTGCGGATCCTCGACCCGGACGGAACCGTCCTGCTCGACAAAGCCGACGACGGCACGGGGGGACGCCCCGAGGTACAACGCGGCGAGCTGCGACAGATCCTGCTCGACTCACTCCCGGCCGGCACCGTCCGGTGGGGGCACAAGGTCAGCAGCACCCGTACCCTCGGCGAGGGCCGCCACGAGGTGACGTTCGCCGACGGCAGCACCGTCGTCACCAGCCTGCTGGTCGGCGCGGACGGCGCGTGGTCCCGGGTCCGGCCGCTACTCTCCGCCACCACACCCGAGTACACCGGCAAGTCGGTCGTCGAGACCTATCTGTTCGACGCCGACACCCGGCACCCAGCCGCCGCGAAAGCGGTCGGTGGCGGGTCGATGATCGTGCACACGCCGGGCCGGGAACTCTTCGCGCACCGGGAGAGGGGTGACACTCTGCACGCCTACGTGGGGCTGTCCGAGCCGCAGGACTGGTTCGACGCCATCGATTTCGCCGATGCCGCCGTGGCCACGGCGCGGATCGCGAAGGAGTTCGACGGCTGGGCGCCCGAGCTCACCGCGCTGATCACCGACTGCGACACCGCGCCGGTCCTGCGCCCCCTCTACGCCCTGCCGGCCGGGCACCGATGGGACCGGGTGCCCGGGGTGACCCTGCTCGGCGACGCCGCCCACCTCTCGGCCCCGAACGGCGAAGGCGCCAACCTCGCCATGCTCGACGGCGCCGAACTCGGCAAGGCACTGGCCGCCCAGCCCGACGACATCGAGGCCGCCCTCACCGCATACGAGGAGGCCATGTTCCCGCGCAGCACCGAGGCTGCCACCTTCGAGGGCGCCGAGGCCCACGGGACCGACTCCGACAACGACCCGATCCACGCCCTGATCACCGCGCTCACTCGGCAGGAGCAGTCCCGGTAGGGCCCCCGGAGACCGCGGGGGAACCGGTGGCCCAGCTGCGTGCCGGCCACCGGGCCCTTCCGCCCGCTACCCTGCCGATTTCACAGTCAAGTCACCGCTCGTCGTCGACAGGTCCAGGCGGTACTTGCCTGACGGATCATTCGTGAACGCCACTTTCTTGTCGCCGTCGGCGTTGTTCGCCGAGATCCGGTACTTGGCAGGCGGCGCCGTGACCGTGAGATTGCCGCTGGTCGTCCGGGCCTTGATGTTCTGCGGGGTGACCGTCTGGATCGTCACCTCGCCGTTCGATGTCTGCGCGACGATGTCGCCACCCTTGGCGTCCTTGACGTCGACGTCGCCGTTGGACGTGCGCAGCTTCACAGGGCCCGTCGCGCCGGTCACCGCGATCTCACCGTTGCTCGTGTGCACATCGACCGGACCCACACCGGCCAGCGTGAGGCCGCCGTTGGACGTGCCCCCCGTCACCGGAAGACCGGCGGGCACCTTGACGACGTAGTCGACGCCGCAGTTCTCACCGCAGCCGGAGAGCGTCAGGACGCCGTTGCTGACGCGGAAGGACGTGCCACCGGGCTTGTCACCACGGTAGTTGACCTTGCGGTGGACGGAGACCGAGGACGCGTCGGCCGAAGCGTCCACCGTCACCTGTCCGTTCCTGTTGTCGAGACGGACGGAGGTGACTTTCTGGGACACCTCGGCGTCGTCCTCGAAGGTGCTGTCCTGACCGAGTGCCGAGCACGCGGAGAGGCCTCCGACTGCGAGAGCAGCCAGAGCCACTGCAGTAACGACGCGGGTCTGTGGGCGTTGCATGAAGGTCCCCCGTGTGGAGCGAGTCGAATCGGTGGTCAGTCCCTGCGATCGTACGCAGCCAAGATCACCTTTCCACTGGGGTAAACCCCCCGATGCGCATCGAGTGATCACGCAGGGTGTGTGATCGATAACGATCTGGGCTCAGCCCTTGCGGGTGGTGTGATCCGTTTTAGCCTCCGGCCATGGGATTTCTCTCAAGCCGCCGCAAACGGGCTCGTCTCGCCCCCGAACTCGACGACCAGGAACTGGGCAGACTGCTGAAGTCCCTGCTGGCGACCACCAGGACGGGAACGATCGCCACCACCGACCTGTGTACGGCCCAGCTGTCCCGGCTCCTGGACCAGGACCCGGGTGACTGGGACCGCCGTACTCACCGCATCAGCGTCCTCGCGGACTTCCTCGCCGCATCGCGTCTGCCGGGCTCCTGGGCCGCGCGTGAACCCCGTAATGCGACCGCGCTCGTGCTGCACGCCTGGTCCCAGGTGGCACAGACCCACGCCCAGGACCGTCCGGGCGACACGGATGACGCCGTGGAAACCTGCCTGCGCGCCGCCGAACTCGCACCGGACGATCCCACCCCCTGGGTGGCCCTGCTCAAGGTGGCGCGCCGGCAGCGCTGGAAGCAGCCCCAGGTGTTCGGGGTGTGGAACGAGGTGCTCGCGCGTGACCGCTGGAACCGCGAGGCGTACATGAACATGCTGGGCTACCTCACCCCGGAGGAGGGAGGCTCCCGGCTCCAGGTTCTGGAGTTCGTCGACGCGCTGTGTGCCCGTATGCCCTCCAACGCGCCCTGCGCCGGGACGGAACTCACCGCGCAGATCTTCCAGTACCACGCCATTCTCGGCCGGGGCGGATACGAAGCACTGGTGGCGCGGACCCACTGGTCCCAGGGGATGGCCGCCCAGGCGCTCGACCGTGTGGCGCACACCTGGGGTCAGCCGGGATTCCTCCGTCACGCCAAGGCCCTTGCCGACCTGAACCTCCTCGCCTACGCACTGATGGCCGGCGATCGCCGGGTCGAGGCCGGGGCGGTGTTCGAGGCCATCGGTGGGATCGTCACCGCCTGGCCCTGGCAGGCAGGCGGCGATCCCCTCGCCGAGTTCGAACAGGCACAGCGCAGAGCCACCGTCGGCCTGTGAGCCGAGGGCCGTTGCCTCAGCAGTCACCAAGGTGCCGCCGGAAGAAGGCGGCCGCCTCCTCGCCGACCCGTACGCGGACAGCCGGGTCGGCGGGTTCCGGGGCGAAGAAGTCGTCGTGGCGGACGTCAGGGCCGGCCGAGCAGCCAGTCGCTGTGGGGATGTGCTCCAGGTACGGTTTGGTGTCGACTTCGTACGGGTTGACCGTGTCCGCTCCACCCCAGCGGATGCCCACAGGAACTCGTATGGTTGCCAGGCTTTCCGGGGTCACGAGGCCGCCGACTCCGGGGGCCACCTGGAACACCGCCCGCACTCGAGGATCCGAGAGGTCTGCTGCGGCGGCATCCAGCACACGTCGTGACGACTCGTCCCGTTGGTGCTTCTTCCGCAGCGCCTCCAGCGCGCCGGGGAACTCGGGGATCTCCGGCAGAGGGACCGTTCCCGTCAGTACGGCCGACACGATCTGCGGATCGAGACGGGCCCCGGCAAGGGCCGCCGCCGTGTAACCGCCGAGGGAGAAACCCGCCACGCCGACCGGACCGAGCAGCTGTTCCCGGGCGAGCGCTTCGAGGGTGAAGGAGACGTCCAGGGGCCGCTCCCATACGTGGAGAAAGCCCTCCGGCTCGTAGCCGTCGATGTGGTTGTTGCCGTGGTGATCAAGGGCCACGACACGGAAGCCCGCTTCGTACAGCGGTCGTACCAGCCACTCCATGCTGCTGCCCGAACCCCCGGTGCCGTGTGAGACGACGACCAGCGGAGCAGGCGCAGGCTGTGGGCGGCTCGGTTCCCACAGGTAGAGACGGACAGGACGCGGACGAGTCGGATCCCGCAGGTCGTGTCGGGACTCGTCGTGCAGGACACGTATCAGCGGCTGTCCCGGTCCAGAGATCGTCATGGTGACATCGTAGGGAGGCCGCTCGCCCCGAGTGCTGGTCTTGCGTTGGGCCGCCGCTCCGCCCTCGACCGTGCGGGTGTCGTCCGGCGTGCCGGACGGTGGCCTGACGTGAGCGCCCGCGGGTGCCTCATAGCCTCGGCGACATGCTGGGGCTTCCTGCTCATGTCCGTGCCTGTCTGTTCGACCTCGACGGTGTCCTCACCCAGACCGCGAAGGTGCACGCGGCGGCCTGGAAGGAGATGTTCGACGGCTACCTCCGCGAACGCGCGACACGCGAGGGGACCGCGTTCGTGCCCTTCGACGCGGTGGACGACTACGACGAGTACGTCGACGGACGCCCCCGCGAGGACGGCGTACGCACGTTCCTCGCCGCCCGGGGGGTGCACCTGCCCGAGGGAACACCGGACGACCCGCCGCGAGCGGAGACGGTCAACGGACTGGGCAACCGCAAGAACGCCCTGGTGCTGCAGCGGATCCGCGAGGACGGGGTGGAACCCTACGAGGGCTCGGTCCGCTTCCTCCACGCGGCACGCGAGGCCGGCCTGCGCCGGGCGGTGGTGTCGTCCAGTGCCAACTGCCGAGACGTCCTGGCCGCGGCCGGCATCGAGGACCTGTTCGAGGAACGGATCGACGGAGTCGTGGCGCGCGAACGCCGCCTGCGCGGCAAGCCCGCCCCGGACACCTACCTGGAGGCGGCCCGCGACCTCGGCGTCGAACCGGACGAGGCCGCCGTGTTCGAAGACGCCCTGGCCGGCGTCGAGGCCGGGCGGGCGGGCCGGTTCGGCGTGGTCGTGGGCGTCGACCGGGTGGGCCAGGCGGACCAGCTGCGGGCGCACGGGGCGGACATCGTCGTCCGTGACCTGGCCGAGCTACTGGAGTCGCGGTGATCACCCATCCCAGCTACACGGTCGAGCCGTGGTGCCTGCGCGAGACCGAGCTGAACCTGGACGTGCTCGCCCAGAGCGAATCGGTGTTCGCGCTGTCCAACGGACACATCGGGTGGCGCGGCAACCTGGACGAGGGAGAGCCGCACGGGCTGCCCGGCGCCTACCTCAACGGCGTCTACGAGCGGCACCCGCTGCCCTATGCGGAGGCGGGCTACGGATATCCCGAGTCCGGCCAGACGATGATCAACGTCACCGACGGCAAGATCATCCGTCTGCTCGTGGACGACCACCCGTGCGATCTGCGCTACGGCCGGCTGCAGGAGCACGAACGCGTTCTGGACTTCCGCTCCGGCATCGTCAACCGCACGGCGCGGTGGACGTCGCCCGGCGGCCGCACCGTCCGGATCACCTCGCAGCGGCTCGTCTCCTTCACCCAGCGCGCGGTGGCCGCGATCGTGTACGAGGTCGAGCCGGTCGACGGACCGACCACGGTGGCCGTGCAGTCCGAGCTGGTCGCCAACGAACAACTGCCCCGCCTCCACGGGGATCCCCGCGTGGCCGCGGCGATCGAGTCCCCTCTGATCGCCGAAGAGCACTTCGCCCAGGACACCCGTCTGCGGCTCGTGCACCGCACCACCCACAGCGCACTGCGGGTGGCGGCAGCGGCCGACCATCTCGTCGAAGGCCCCGAGAGCACGCGCTGGACGGCGCAGAGCGAGCCCGACGTCAGCCGTCTGACGGTGACCGCGGACCTGGTGCCCGGGCAGGCGCTGCGGCTGGTCAAGTTCGTGGCCTACGGCTGGTCGGGGGAGCGCTCACTGCCGGCCGTGCACGACCAGGTGGACGGAGCGGTGGCGGCCGCGGTCAGCACGGGCTGGGACGGGCTGCTCGCCGCGCAACGGGCCTACCTGGACAGCTTCTGGGCCGGCGCGGACGTCGAGGTCGAGGGCGACGCACAGATCCAGCAGGCGGTGCGGTTCGCCCTCTTCCACGTGCTCCAGGCGGCGGTCCGCAACGAGAACCGGGCCATCCCCGCGAAGGGCCTGACCGGCACCGGGTACGACGGGCACTCCTTCTGGGACACCGAGTCGTACGTGCTGCCCGTCCTGACGTTCACCGCGCCGGAAACCGTCGCGTCGGCGCTGAGGTGGCGGCACCGGATGCTGCCCGCGGCCCGGGAACGCGCGCGCCAGCTGGGCCTGTCGGGAGCCGCGTTCCCCTGGCGGACGATCGACGGCGCCGAGAGCTCCGCGTACTGGCCGGCCGGCACGGCCGCCTTCCACATCAACGCCGACATCGCCATGGCCGCCGTCCGGTACGTCATGGTGACCGGGGACGAGGACTTCGAGCGCCGTGAGGGTCTCGACCTCCTCGTGGACACCGCCCGGCTGTGGCGTTCCCTCGGACACCACGACGCGGAAGGCGTCTTCCACATCGACGGGGTCACCGGACCCGACGAGTACAGCGCCATCGCCCGCGACAACCTGTACACCAACCTGCTGGCCCGGCAGAACCTGCTGGCCGCCGCGGACGCTGCCGCGCGCCACCCGGACCGGGCCGCGGAACTCGGTGTCGACGACGAGGAGACCGCGGTGTGGCGGGACGCCGCGGCTCGCATGGCGGTGCCGTACAACGACTCCCTCGGCGTGCACGAACAGTCGGCAGGGTTCACGAGTCTCCAGCGCTGGGACTTCGAGGCGACCCCACCCGAGCACTATCCGCTGCTGCTGCACTACCCCTACTTCGACCTCTATCGCAAGCAGGTGGTGAAGCAGGCCGATCTGGTGCTGGCCATGATGGAGTGCCCGCACCTGTTCACCGAGGAGCAGAAGGCGCGCAACTTCGCCTACTACGAAGCGCTCACCGTCCGCGACTCCTCCCTGTCCGCGTGCTGCCAGGCCGTGCTCGCCGCCGAGACCGGGCACCTCCGGCTGGCCTACGCCTACCTCGGCGAGGCCGCGCTGATGGACCTGGACGATCTGGAGCACAACACCCGCGACGGGCTGCACATCGCCTCCCTCGCCGGCACGTGGATCGCCCTGGTCGCGGGTTTCGGCGGCCTGCGCCGGTACATCGGCGAAGACGGAGAACCCGATCTGCCGGCGTTCGCACCGCGCCTGCCGGAGGCACTGTCCAGGGTGGCGTTCACCGTGCTGGTCCGCGGACGCAGGCTGAAGGTGGACATCGGCCCGTCCCGCGCGCGTTACCGGCTGGTGGAAGGCGAGCCTCTGGTCGTGCTGCATCACGGGGAACCGATGACCGTGACCACCGACGCCCCGCTGGACCGTCCGGTGCCCCCCACACCCGCGCGGCCCGAGCCACAGCAGCCACCGGGCCGTCGCCCGGCGGGCCTCGTCACCGGAGAGGAACAGCAGGCGGGGACACAGGACTAGGTTCTTTCGTTTGGATCACCCGCCAAGTGCCTACAGTGCTCAGGCGTGGCGATTTCGTAGCTACTTACAACTTCCTGTCTGGTGGGTTGGGCACCGAGTACTGTCTTCCTCAAACGCGCACGGCTACCACGACGACGGAGGTCGGGCCCTCCGCGAGCAGTGGGAACAGGACCTTGGGGGACGTCAGTCATGCCACCGACGACGCAATCACCAGCCGAAGAGGTCTGGGAAGACTGGCGGAGATCGCGGATCGACTCCCTGCTCCCGATCTCCGGCTTCTCAGCCCTCGTCATCTTCGGGGCACTCGCCTACTTCAAATCCCACTACCGACTGACCATGACGGACGACTACGCCGCGATGAGCTCTGCCGCCATCATGGTCATCCTGGTCCTCGGGTTCGTCGAAATGCACGCGCTGGCCACGATCACGCGGCAGCTCGTGAGTCAGGCTTGGGAAGCGGGATTCGACACAGACGGGGACACGCTTGGAAGCCGGGTGGTCAAAACCCAATTACGGAGTCTGCGGCTGACAGTCTTCACTTGGATGCTGCTGTGCCTCTTCATGACCGCGGCCCTGATCCTCACCTTCCTGTGGGCGGCCATCGACGGCCACGGACCTGCTGGTCTTCTTGCCGGCTACACACTCATCGTCACGATCGTTGGTCTCCTGTTCGTACTGGCAACGGCCTTTGCAAAGGTCTACGCGGAGTATCGCACCGCAGCGTTCGGCGACGTGTTCCCCCTCAACGGAAGCAGCACCGCCCCAGCGGCCGAAGGTCCTACCGAGTAGCGTCGCCCCGATCGCCTGGCAACGCCGGCCCGCCTGTGACAGCGAGCGGGCCTTTCTCTGTCTGCTCCATCGGGCAGCGTGTGCGTGGCGTGGTAGCCAGGGCGGCAGGCACATTGCCGGATCTCCCTCGGGGGCGCCCGATGATCCAAACGAAACCCCTAGGACCTGGCCGACGAGCCGCCCGGGCGGTCCGCCGTGACCAGCCACGACGTGCTGCGCAGCCGGACCGTGCCGTCCGTCGCCTCGTGGTCGCGCAGGTGGTCCGTCAGGGTGCGGCGGGCGCGGGCCCGTGCCGTCGGGTCCGCCTGCTCCATCAGGTGACGACCGGGGCCCGTTCCCAGCAGGAACCGCGCCGCGTCCTCGGCTCCGTCTCCCCATGCCCCGTAGGCCTGCGTCTGCTCGATGGTGATGCCGGTGAATCCCGCCGAGGTGAGGACGTCGCGGACGCGGTCCGGCGCGGCCAGCGAGAACATGCCGGGCAGCCCCGGCTGCCCGAAGTCACCGACCGGCAGGAAGTCGCGCAGCGCTGCCATCGCCGTCACCCAGTCGTTGAGCGTGGCATCGGCCGGGCAGACGAACGCCAGGCGACCGCCGGGGCGCAGCGCTCGGCCGACGTTGCCGAACGCCGCTACGGGATCGGTGAAGAACATCACCCCGTAGCGGCTGATCGCCGCGTCGAACGCCCCCGCCTCGAAAGGGTGGGCCTGTGCGTCCCCTTGGCAGAACGAGACGTTGGTGATGCCCTCTCGCTCCGCGCGGGCCCGGGCCTCGGCCAGCATCGGACCGGACAGGTCAAGGCCCAGCGCGCGCCCCTGGGGCGCCCGGAGCGCCGCGAGGCGCGTGGTCTGCCCGGAACCGCAGCCGACATCGAGGGTCCAGTGGTCCTCAGCGATTCCGGCGGCGTCGAGAAGGGGCTGGTCGAACCCCTCGTTCACGGCGTTCCAGCGGTCCTGGTTGCGGGCCCAGTGGGCTCCTTCGGGGCCGTTCCACGCCTGAGCCTGCTCAGCGTTGACGATGTCCGGCACGGGTGCCTCCTGTGAGGGGCGACGGAGAATGGGCGTACGCCCAAACAGTATGGGCGCATGCCCATACTGGCAATCCCCGCTACCATCCAGAAGGTGGCGCCCCCTTGGAGGGCGGCGGAGGCGGAACGGAAGAGGAGCCCATGTCACCGCGCGGAGTGGCGACACCGGACGTACGCGAGCGGCTTTTCGCGGCCGCCGAGCGTGTCGTGGAGAGGGACGGGCCCGGCGCGCTCACCAGCCGGTCCGTCACCACCGAGGCGGGCTGCGCCAAAGGACTGTTGCACGCGCACTTCGCCGGGTTCGACGAGTTCGTGGCCGAGCTCTGCCTCGACCGGTTCGCACGGACGGCGGCGAAGGCGCGGGCACTGTCGGGGCTCGCCGGCCAGGGCACGGTGACGCGGAACCTCGAAGCTGTCGCCCTCGCGCTGTTCGACTCCGGCGGTCCCGCCATCTCGGGCCTGGCCATGACCCGCCCCGCCGCCGCGCTGCGCATCCGCGAGGCCCTGGAAGGAGGGGCCCCCGGGTTCACCGCGATCCAGGACGCCATCGCCGGCTACCTGAAGGACGAGCAGAAGCTCGGCCGGGTGGCGGAGACTGTCGACCCGTGCACGGTGAGCCTCGCCATCGTCGGCACCGCCCACCATCTGCTGATGACCAGCCGGCCGGGCACACCTGATCCACGGCCTCCCCTGACGCGCCTGGTGGCAGCGTTGGTGGACGGCTAGCTCGCCGGTGCCGTCGGCCTGTTCGTGGTGCGCGTCACGAGCCGCGGTAGCTGCTGTGGTTCCCTGTTATCCCAGGCCCAGGCCGAAGGAGTAGCCCATGACCAGCGCCCCTGTCCCCTTCCAGGTGTACGAGGAAGGAACCTACCTGCACGGTACGAAGGCCGATCTTGTTCCGGGGGATCTGTTGATCCCCGGCCACGCGTCCAACTTCGAGGAAGGGCGCACCTCCCGCCACGTCTACGTCTCCGAGACCCTGGATGCCGCTGCCTGGGGCGCCGAGCTGGCAGCCGGCGACGGACCGGGTCGGATCTACGTGGTGGAGCCGACCGGCGATCTGGAGGACGATCCCAACGTCACCGACAGGAAGTTCCCGGGCAACCCCACCCGTTCCTATCGCACACGCGAGCCCGTGCGCATCCTGTCGGAACTCAAGGGGTGGGTCGGGCACTCTCCCGAGCAGATCGAGGCCATGCTGAACGGGCTGGCCGACCTTCGCCGCCGTGGCATGGCCACGATCCTGGACTGACGAGTGCCGCCGAGCCCGCGGGAGCCTCCGCGAGGCAGTGGCCTAGAGGCCACCGGCTCGTACCGGCCCGGGGCCCTCGTCCGGGAGCCGTGGCGCTCGACCCCCTACGCCCTGGTCGGCTGTTGGGGTCCGGCGCGGAGCACCGTTCGGTGGAAGGAAACGCGCCGATTTGCGGGCCAGTAGGGCGGAGAAGTGTTCACGTGCGTCAGGGCGCAGCCGTGCCAGGGCGACCATGCCGGTGATGACGGCGTCGGCGATCTCGTCCTCGACGTCTGTCCATGAGTGGCTGTGCCCTTTCCGGGGATTGGTGCCCCGGGCGCCGATGACGGCCTGCGCGGCCTCTCCCACCTCCTCGGCGAGCTTGAGCACTTGCAGGGTCCACTGCTCCTCCGGCTGGAGCCCGTTCTCGGTGTCGAGGCGGCTGAACGCGTCGGCCAGACGCTGGATCGTGTCCCAGTCGCCGGCGGCAGCGGCACCCGTGTGGCGCTCACCGGATGGTCGCGGCACCGCGGTCCTGCGCATGAGTGCGGGATCGCTGGAGAAGCCGAGGGCCTCGTACAAGGGCCTGGACTCGTCACTGGCGTGCAACTCGAAGAGGGTGACGCCTTCTTGCTCCAGGTCGCCGAGGAGCGCTGTCAGGGCGGCCCTGGCATAGCCGCGGCGACGGTAACCGGGGAGCGTGGCCACGGCCTGGATGCGCGCGGCCAGTCCCTCTGGGTACCGAGGCGCGGGCAGCACGGGGCTGACGAGGGCCAGCGCACAGGTGACGAGTCCGGCGCCGGGCGCGTCGACGACGTAGGCCCGGGCGTCGCCGTCGGGCTGAAGGCGTCCGGCCAGCTGGTCCCGGCACAGGGCCAGCCAGGCCGTATCGAGCGGTCGGGAGAGGATCAGCTCCGATCGCAGGCGGGTGATGCCTTCGGCGTCGTCGGGCGTGGCACGGCGGGCAGTGGTCATGGACCGGTCCTTCGTGTTCTGTCGATGGGGGAGGCGGCAAGGAGGAGACGGCAAGGGGGAGGTGGCAAGGGGGAGGTGGCAAGGGGGCCGGCGTTCGGGCCGTTACCCCTGTGGTTCCTGCCCGGTCCCGGGGGAGGGGTCAGGCAGGAGTGGGCGTCCGCGGGTCGGTGATGGGGGTGAAGCGGGCGGGTGCGTGGCCGATCGGCACGCCGGGGCGCCAGTCGCCGATGCTCTCGCCGGGCTGGTCGGCCGGCTCCCCGCGCCGGCGGGTGACGAGTGCGCCGAACCACCCGCTTCCGGGCGGGGCAGGCTGTGCGGCCCGACGTGCAGGAGCTTGGTGTCTGACATGGTCAGTCAGACGTCTCCGTTTCGGCGAACGCGAGTGGAACTGCGCATCATGGCGTCGATGAACGCGCCCACGCTCGCCTGCTCGGTGGCCTCGGCAGGGTCGGAGGCCATCACGGTCACATGCGTCGACAGTGCCATCGCACGGCTCAGGTGTGCCGTGGCCTCCGTCATACGGCCCGCCGTCACCAGGGCATGGACGAGGCGGTTGCGGGTCGGTGCCTCCTCGTAGGGGTCGTCCGTCTCGTGGAAGAGGCGGCATGCCTGCTCGAACAGGGAGGCCGCGTCGTCGTACTGCCCGGCACGCTCCGCCGCCTCTCCGCGGCCACGCAGCACGAACGCCTCGGCATGCGGGTCCCCGCTCTCCTCCGCTATCGCCTGCGCCCGGTCCAGAGCGGCTGCCTCGTTTTCGCGCTGGTGTCCGGTGCCGTGGGCGAAGGCGAGGTCGATGAGGGCGAGGACTTCGCTGTACCAGTCTCCGTACTGCCGGAAGATGTCGATCGATCTCTCCAGGTGCCGCACCGCCTTCCGCAGCGCCGACCGGTTGTCCTGTGGCCGGCCCTGGAGCTGGAGCTCCAGCTCCTTCCTCTCCAGGGCGATCACCATGGCGGCTGCCCTGCGATCGGTGTCCAGTCCTCTGTGGTGCTGTCGTATGAAGTCGGCCGCCGCTCCCGGACGTGCGTCCGCGGAGGCCGCGTAGAGGTGAGCCCGTGCCCGTCCCAGCAGCCGGAGCGCTTTGCCTTCGCCGTACAGGTCCCCGGCCCGGCGGCTCAGGAACACCGCCCGCGTGCCACATTCGGCCGCCTCCAGGAGCTTGTCCGTCTCCAGCAGGACAAGCTCCTGGACCGGATGCAACATCGCTCTCTCGCGCAGGGTCTCGCCCAGACCGAGCAGTGCGGCCGCCTCGGCGGGCAGGTCGCCGAGACGCTGCTGAAGACGGATTGCCTGACGGAAGGCCTCTGTCGCGTTGTCGAACAACCGCTGGCGGGCCAGGACCCGCGCGAGATGGCTCAGGGCGACGCCCTCGCCCCGGGCATGGCCCAGCGAGTGATAGGTGCCGGCCGCCTCCCGCAACGGATCGACGGCCTCCAGCAGTCGCCCTTGCTCTGCCAGCGCTCTTCCCTGCCGATCCAGCGCGGCGGCCAGTTCCTCTTCCTGGTCCAGCTCACGGGCCGCGCGTACCGCTCGTTCCGCGATGGCCAGCCAGTCGCCGAAGCGACGCCGCAGCAGCAGGTATTCGTCGAGGCTACGGGACAACCGCAGCACCAGGTCCGGGAGTTGCGCATCCTCGGACGAGGCCACCGCGGCGACCAGTGCCACGGCCTCCGCGTCGAACCACGCCAGTGCTCCGGCCGGCTCCGAGGAAAAGCGCGACTTCCCGGCATGCGCAGGGCTCCACAGTTGCCGGGAGGCTTCCTCGGCCACCACCGAGTAGTGGTGCAGCAGCCGGTCGCGGGCCGCGCGGACGTCGTCGGGGGAGTCGCGCTCGTGGGCCAGGCCGGCGACGTACACGCTGATCAGGTCGTGCAGCCTCCAGCGGTTCTCGGGTGTCCCCCGGTCGACGAGGCTGGCACGGCACAGTGACGTCAGGGCGCGTCCTACGGCTGGGATGCCCTCGTCGGCGATGACGGCGGCCGTCTCGGTGGAGAAGTCGCTGCCCAGCCGCACCGACAGCAGTCGGAAGAGGCGGGCGTCGGACTCGGCCAGCCGCTCGTAGGACAGGTCGAAAGCGGCACGGACAGCGAGGTCGTCATGGACGAACTCGGCCAGCCGCTCGCGTTCGTCGGCGAGTCTCGCGACCAGCTCATCGAGGCCCAGGGCCGGATCCTCGCGCAGCAAGGCCCCGGCGATCCGCAGGGCGAGGGGCAAGTGCCCGCACAGCCGCGCCAGTTCCCGGGCCCGCCCCCGGTGCTCCGCCATGCGCCCGTCCCCCTCGCCCAACACCTTCTCCACGAGGGAGACGGCGTCGTCCGGGCCCAGCACCTCCAGCTTCATCGGCCGCACGCCGTCGAGACCGGTGAGCATCCGGCGAGAGGTGATGACGCCCCCTGTGCTCGGCAGTAGCGGACGGACCTGTTCGGGACCGGAGGCGTTGTCGACGACGACCAGACACCGCTGCCCCTGCTCGGCCCGCTCGGCAAGGACTTTCCGGTACAGCGCGCTGCGCTGGCCGGTACGCCTCGGGACCCGCTCCCCGGGCACGCCCAGGGCCAGCAGCAGGTCGTACAGCGCCGCGCCCGCGGCCTCGTCGTCGCCCTCCTCGTAGTCCCGGAGGTCGACGAACAGCGCCCCGCCGGGGAACCACCCTTGCTCCTCCGCCAACCGTGCGGCTTGGAGGGCGAGTTCGCTCTTGCCCACGCCGGGCAGCCCTGCGATCGCGACGACCGTCTCCCGGGAGTCAGGGGCGCGGGAGCGGGGGTCCCACGTACGGAGGATGGCGTCGAGTTCGGCCTGCCGGCCGGTGAAGTTCGGTGTGGCATCCGGAAGACAGAGGGCCAGGGACGGGACGATGTCCCTCACAGGTCCCTGGAGCACGGTGTCAGCCCCGGTGAGTGGTTGCGCGGTGAGGGGAACCAGTTTCGGTGCACCGTCCCCGTGGTGCTGCAGATACGCGACGAATCCGGGATCGGCGATGAACGTATGAGCGGGGCAGGCGTGCAGCCGGCGGTTCTCGTAGGCGTCGTCGTCATGTACGACCACACCGACGAGATGCTGGTGACAGAAAACGGCGCTGCCGGATGCGCCTCCCCAGGCTTGCCCGCCGCCCGGATGCCAGGCCGGAGCGGCGTCCACCGCCAGGACATAAAGGTCATGGGGAGCGGCGCCGCCGGCCAAGGGGGGAAGCGTTCCGTGCAGGTACTCGACGTTGCGCTGCCCATCGGCCTTCACGACCGCTCTGGGGAAACCCAGGGCCTTGTAGGGCAGTGGGTCAGTTCCGGCAGGCCGGCCCCAGCGCACCGTACCGGGCACCTCCACCGGGGCTTCGAGCAGGAGCAGAGCGACATCGCGGCCGCCGGGGTGGATCCAGCACACCGTCGCAGCGCGCCGCTCCCTTGCCTCGTGGTCGGGACCGGGATGCCCCACGCGCACGTCGATCCGCGGCCACGGAGCACCGGTGCTCTTGTTCACGACAGCGTGCCGGGCCGTGAGTACGAGGCTCGCCGCGATCAGGTAGCCGGAGGCCAGGCTGTGGTGCCGGTCCGCATCGCCGCTTCGGACGTCTGCCAGCCTGCGGGGGTCCAACTCAGTCCTCGCCGTCGTCCCAGGCGCCCGATTGGTTCTGGCTGATCTCGGGGCTGGTGCCGCCCGCAGCCCGATCCTTCACTTGCAGCTTCAGTGTCAACTTGTGGGTACGAGTGGAAGAACCAGACCCGCCCGCCCCGACGGTCGCCACCCCGAACTGCAGCTTCCCGTCCCCCTTGCCCTCTTTCCGTAGCTCCAGCAGCAGCTCCAGCTGGGCTTCCTCGATCTGGAAGGCGAACTGCTGCCCGGCTCCCCGGTCCTGGGCCTTGTACAGCTCCTGCCGCAGTTCCTCGATCGCCGCGGCCAATCCGGTCGTCGCCACGCTGGTCATCCCCCTTGGACACCGGTCTCGATACATCCGAGCATCGCTCAGGGCAGCAGTGTGCCAACCACGCCACGAATCGCCAACGCGGTGGGGCCGCCTTCCACCCTTCGTTCAGCAATGGGTGGCTATGGCAGCCGCATAGTCCGTGAGGAGGCGACCAGCTGTCCATCCCTGAGACTCGGCCTTGGACACGTCCAGAACGACCGAGGTGGCTAGTTGGTCGACCGCGTACGGGGTGAGCACCGGCTCGGTGCCGGAACGCGGTCCGGCCAGAAGCTGCGCAGCCCTCGCCGCCGTACGGGCAACGGGCGCCGGAACGTGGCGGATCCGTGCGCGTACGCCGTGGGCCTGAAGGACGGCCCGCACGGCCTGGTCCCGGTCGTACGGCGCCGGGTCGGCGATGTTGTAGGCCCCGGAAGGCCAGTCGGCCGCCGTGAGGCAGGCGTCGGTGAGGTTCTCGACGGCTGTCAGGCTGAGGCGGACACTGGGGCCGGGCAGCAGGAGCAGCCCGCGTCGGACGCGGGAGAGCAGCCGGGGCACCAGATGCGGGTCCCCGGAGCCGTAGACCGCCCGGGGCCGCAGGACGACGGCGCCGCCGGCGAGCGCCAGGGCCTCCCCGGCGGCCTTGGTGCGGCCGTACGCGTTCAACTGGCCGCGCACCGGGTGGTCTTCGGTGATGCGGGAGCGGCCGGGTCCCGGCTCGTACACGCTCGCGCTGCTCACCCACACCACCGGCCGTCCGGCAGCCGCCTCCATCAGCCGCGCCGTGCCGTCGACGTTCACGGCCCGCATCGCGGCCTCGGCACGGGAGCCGGGCAGTGGATCGCCGACCGCCGCCGCGCAGTGCACGACGAGGTCCGCGCCGGACAGATCCGGCACCTCGCGGGCGGCGTCCCACGGTATGTGCCGGCCGAGCGGCCCCGGCCGCCGCCCGACGCACAGCACCTCGAATCCCCGGACGGCGGCGGCGACGGCGACGTGGGACCCGCAGAAGCCGCTCGCACCGGTGACGGCGACGGTGGTCATCGATCCTCCTGTGTTCCGCGCGTGGCTCGGACGCTGAGCGACCGCCAGCCGGGCAGCGCGGCGCGCCGGTCCACGCGGGCGTGGACGACGGCGGGGCGGTACGCGGCCAACGCGGCGAGGAAATCGTCCAGTTGGGCACGGGCGAGCCGGGCGCCGGGGCAGGCGTGGGGTCCGGCACCGAAGACGAGCTGGGCCACGGCGGGCGGGGCGGGCCGATGGGCGTCCGGAGGGTCGCTGTGGGCCCGCGCGGCGTGCCGGGCCACCAGGATCAGCCGGTCCCCGGCCCGTACCGGGCAGCCGTCGAGGTCCGCCGCGGCCGCCGCCACGCGTGGCAGCAGGGGAGAGGGCGCGGTCACCCGGAGCAGTTCGCCCACCAGGACCGGGCGCAGCCGGTCGTCGGCGGCCTGGTCCCACAGCGCCGCGTCCGCGCACCAGGCGGCGGCGCGCGGGAGGGCCGCCACGGTCGTGTTGACGGCGGCGACCGCGAGCATCACCCGCAGGGCCGACTCCTCGGCACGCTCTACGGACCCGGCGGGGGAGAGCAGAGCCTCCAGCCGCCCCGCCGCCGCGGCGGCCGCCCGGGCGGTGCCGGGCGGCCGGGGTCCGGGCAGATGGTCGCGTACGGCGGCCGCCGCCGCGCGGGCGGCAGCCGCGGCGATGTGCTCCGGGTCCCCGGGGACGTCCAGGAGCGCCCGGACCGTGACCCCGGCCAGTTCGCGGGCCAACGGCACGAGGTCGACGGCGCGGCCCGCGCCGAGCGGGGCGAGGCGGTGGTCGAGGACCTGGCGCCACACGGGGCGCAGCCGCTGCACACCCGCCGCGCCGAGGTGGTCGGCGACCGCCCGCCGGGCGGCGCGGTGACCGGTGCCCTCCTGGTCGAACAGCGCGCCGCCCGCGGACAGCTCGCGGGCGGCGCCGCCGGTGGTGCCGCCCGCGGTGCGGTCCAGCGGGACGCGGGTGAGCGCGTGTCGGTACGCATCCTCGCCGTGCACCAGCACGGTGCCGCCCAGGCGGCTCACGGCCCGGCGGCGGGAGAGGGCGAGCAGCGCGAACAGCGCGGGGTGAGAGCGCGTGTACACGCGTCGGTCCCTGCGCCGTGCTGCCCGGGCCCCGGAAAGCGTGGTCATCGGATGTGCACCTCCTGCGGGTCGGCGGGCCGGAAGCGGCGGTCCCAGTTCCACAACAAGGTCCTGCGGGCGCCCCACGCCCGCAGCCGGCGGAGGCTGCTGTACACCACCATCCGTTCGGCCCGTGCGATCCGGTCGCTGTGCCGACGCGCCCGGTTGAGCAGGGCGACGTCCTCGGGCGGTCCCTCCAGCGGCACGCGCGGCGAGCCTCCGCAGCGCAGGTACAGATCGGCCGTGACAGCGAGGTTGTGGCCGTGGCACAGGACGTAGGGTGCGCGGTAGCGCGGGTGGCGGTGGGCCCTGCGGTAGCGGCCGTACAGCGCGGTCGTCCGCACCACCGCCGGCAGCAGGTACCGCTCGGCGAACGAGGGGTGCTCGTCCCGGCGCGGCACGCTCCGGCCGCAGGCCAGCTCCGTACCCCGGCCGAACTCGGCGCGGGCTGCGGCGATCCAGTCGGCGGCGGGCAGGCAGTCGGCGTCCGTACGGACGAGCAGCGCCGCCCCGCGCTCGATGGCGTACCGGAACCCCGTGTCGGCGGCGGCGCCGGTGCCCGGTTCCTCCTCCCGGACCACGTGCACGGGGAAGGGCGCGCCGGCGGAGAAGCGGTGCACCACGTCGGCGGTCGCATCGGTGGAGGCGTTGTCGACGACGACCAGCGCGAAGTCGGTGTCGGTCTGGTCGGCGAGCGCGGCGAGGGTGGCCCCGATCCCGGCCTCCTCGTTGTAGGCCGGCACCACCACCCACAGCGGCGGTGCCGACTTCGCCGGCAGGGCGGTCACGTGCGGCCCCCTTCCGCGAGGCGCCGGGCGGCGAGCCGGGCGGTGGCGGCCCGGTCGGGCTTGCGGGAGCGCCCGGACAACGGAATCTCGGTGAACAGGACCGCGTCGGGCCGGGCGGATCCCATCCGCTGGAGAGGCCTGTCCAGCGCCGCCCGCAGTGCCGCACGGTCGGTTCCCCGCCCCGGCTGCACGACGGCGACCAGACGCTCGTCGCCGTCATCGGCCGGTACGCCGACCAGCAGCGCCAATTCGACGCCGGGCACGTGCAGCGAGGGCTCGTACAGCCCCGGATAGATGTTCTCCGCGCGCCTGAGCACCATGTCCTTGGCGCGGCCCTCCAGCACGATCCGCCCCTCCTCCAGGCGGGCCCGGTCACCGGTGGCGACCCACGGGTCCGGTTCCTCGCCCAGACAGCGGTCGCGGGCCGCCGGGCCGGACAGCAGCAGCTCACCGGACGCGTCCACCTTCGCCGCCACTCCCGGAAGCGGTACGCCGACCAGGTCGCCGGCGCCCGTGTACGCGGCCTTGTCGGCCTGCTCCACCGCCGCAGCGGGGAACATCTCGGTCAGCGCGTACACGCCCCAGGCCTCCTCGGCGCCCGCTTCCTTGACGCGGGTGAGCAGCCCGGTGCTCGCCGGGGCCGAACCCGTCCACACCCGGCCCGTGAAACGGGCCCCCCGCGCCAGCGCCGACCGCAACTGAGGTGGGGTCAGATAGGTGGACGTCGGGGCCAGTTCGCTCAGCTGCCGGGCCAGGACGCGCGGGGACCGAGCGGGCAGCGCGACCGGTGCGCCGCTCGCGAGGGACGGTACGAGGACGAAGAACGTCCCGCCCAGGACCGGCCGTCCCGGCTCCGGACGTACCAGGTCGGTCACCGCGGTCATGCCGGCGGCCAGCGAGGAGCGGGTGTGCACCACCGCGCGCGGCCGGGACGTGGTACCGGAGGTGAAGACGATGACCGCGTCCGCGTCGTCGTCCACCGGCCGCGGCGGCACCACGCCCCGCGTGCCGCCGGCCATGGCGGGCGCGCAGCCGGGCAGCCGCGGCCCGACCGTGACCACCGGACCCAGCTCGGCCAGGTCCGGCAGCGCGAGGCGGGCCCGGCGGGCGAGCGGCCGGGCCCACCCGGCGACCGCCTGCGCGGCCGCGTCGGCGACGACGAGGCCGGGCCGGGCGAGGGCCAGCCGGGCGCGCAGCACGTCCGGTCCGGCACCGGGGTCGAGCACCGCCGCCCGCGCGCCGAGCCGGTGCACGGCCAGCATGACAGCCAGCGCCCGCGGCCCGGGCCGTACGGCGACGCCGACGGTCCCGGCCGGACCGACACCGTGCGCGTGCAAGGCGGCGACGTAGCGGTCGGTGAGATCGGCCAGGTCCCCGTACGTGGCCTTGACGCGGGTGGCGCCCGTCCGGGTGGCGCCGAGGACGGCGGGCCGGCCGGGATGGGCGCGCAGGGCATGGGTGAGCGCGTCGAGCATCAGCGCGGATCCTCCCCGTGCCGGCCCGGGCCCTTGTCGAGGTACCAACGGGCGGTGCCGATCAGGCCGTAGGCGCGCAGCCGCCGGGTCGAGTTCTCCACGATCATGTCGCGGGCGTGCACGATGGCGGTGGTGTGCCGGCGGACCCGGTTCAAGAAGAGCCGGTCGGTGGGGGAGGGGCGGCGCGGCATCCCGCCCACGGCCTCGTACAGCGCGGCGGTGACGGCCATGTTGTTCCCGGCGTGCATCCGGTACGGGGCGAGGTAGCCGTGCCGCCGCCGGTGCGCCGGGCGTACGCGCCCGAACAGGGCCGCGAGATGCACCAGACCCCGGAACACCGCCCGTCCGAACGGCCTGTGCTCGTCGCGCCGCGCCTCGATCCGCCCGCACACCAGACCGGCGCCACGCCCCAGCGCATCGCGTGCCGCGGCCGTCCAGCCGGGGTGCGGCAGGCAGTCGGCGTCGGTCCGGGCCAGCAGCGTCGCGCCGCGCCCGATGGCGTAACGGAAACCGGTGTCCACCGCGCAGCCCACCCCCTTCTCCTCCTCGCGCAGCACGTGCACGGGGAAGGGCGCCCGGCGGGCGAAGCCGCGCGCCACATCGGCGGTCGCGTCGGTGGAGGCGTTGTCCACGACGACGAGGGCGAAGTCCCTGTCCCGCTGGGCCGCGAGCGCCTCCAGCGTCGCGCCGATCCGCGCGGCCTCCTGGTGTGCGGGCACCACCACCCACAGGGCGCTCATGCCTTCTCCCAGACCATCGTCATGATGCTCACGCCGCCGCCCAGGCCGACGAACAGCACCCGGTCGCCGGGGCGCAGTCCGGCGTGCACGCGGTCCAGCTGCACACCCAGCGTGGCGCTGGCCATGTTGCCCAGCTCCGGCACGGTGACGACGAGCCGGTCCCGGGGTACGCCGGTGAGCTCGACGAACCGCTCCAGGTACGGCACGGTGACCTGGTGGACGAGAACGTGCCGGAAGTCGTCCCAGCCGAGTCCGGTGCGCTGCCGCATACGGTCGAGGACCGAGGTGCCGACCTTCTCGAACACGTCCCGCAGCTCGGCTCCGTCCCCGCGGAAGTAGGTGTACTCGTCCCCGCGGGGGTGACGCGAACCGCCCCCGAAGATCCCGCCGACCCGCCAGTGCTCGGAGTGCGTCTCGGTGTCCACGTCCAGGATTCCGCCCCGGTCGACCGCCTCCAGCACGACCGCGGCTCCCGCGTCACCGAAGGTGTAGCCCGCGAAGCCGTCCCGGAGCTGCTCGGGACTGGACGGGGCGTACCGGACCGCCCGGCTCGGGGTCTCCCCGGTGACCACGAGAGCCCGGCGGACCCGGCCGGCCAGGATCATCGCGCGGGCGGTGTCGATGCCGTTGGCGAAGCTGTTGCAGGCGTTCGTCACATCCAACGCGTGGGCCCGGGACCCCAGTTCGGCCTGCACGATGTGCGCCGTCGCCGGTTCGGCGACGTCCCGGGTGGCGGAGGCGAACACCAGCAGGTCCACGTCGTACGGCGTCAGCCCGGCCCGCTCCAGCGCGGTCCGCGCGGCCCGCACGGCCAGCGTGGAGGCGTACTCACCCTGCCGTACCGCCCGGCGGGCGACGATGCCGGTGGCCCGTTCGAGCATCCGTACCGGCAGGCGCAGCCCGGAGGCCGCGGCTACCTGCTCCTGGAGGTGCCGGGAGGTGATCTCGGAGTCCGGCAGGCAGGACGCCACCGCTGTGATGCCCACCCGCGGCACCGGGCCGCGAGCAGCATGGTCTATGTGCATGCGGTGCACGCTACGACCGGTTCCGGACAGCGTGCCTGAGCACGCGTACCTAGTCGACCTCGGTAAATGAGCGTGCGTACCCCGGCGGAGGGCAGCCGGCTCTCACTGGTGGACGCGTCCGCCTCCGGCGCGTCCCGGGGCTGATCGGCGATCACGGCACCGCTGGTCAGCAGGGCCACGCGTGAGCCGGGCCTTGGCGCGTGTTGCCGTTCCAGGCGGGCGCCGGAAGGCGAGCTTACGGGAGCTCGGGATCAGCAGCGACAGTCAGGACGATCTTTCCGGTGGTGTGGCCGGCCTCGCCCAACGCGTGTGCCCGGGCGGCTTGTTCGAGTGGGAATGCCTTGTCGACGATCACCCGCAGGCGGCCGTTCTCGATCAGTGCGCTGATCTCCCGCAGCCCCTGCTGGTCGGGTTCGACGAGCATGAACACCGCTCGCACCCCGGCTGCTTCGCACTGCCGGGTGGGGAAGGTGTCGTCGAACGGCAGGATCGAGACGAGGGTGCCTCCCCGGCGCAGGGTGCGCAGGGAGCGCGCCCAGTCGGGTCCGCCGATGCTGTCGAGGACGACATCGACGTCGCGGACGGTCTCGCCGACGTCATGGGTGCGGTAGTCGATGAGTTCGTCGGCGCCGAGCGTGCGCAGCAGGTCGTGCTTGGCGGCGCTGGCGGTGGCGATGACATACGCGCCGCGGGCCTTGGCGATCTGCACGGCCAGGTGGCCGACACCACCGGCGGCGGCATGGATCAGGACACGGTGTCCTGGCTGGACATGAGCGGTGTCGACCAGGGCCTGCCACGCGGTGAGCGCGGCCAGCGGCAGGGCACCGGCTTGGATGGGGTCGAGGCCGCGTGGGCGCGGGGCGAAGTGGCGGGCCGGTGCGGTGACGTACTCGGCATACCCGCCTGCGGGGTGCGGGAAGCGGGGCATCCCGAACACCTCGTCACCGGGCTGGTGGAGCGTCACGCCCGCGCCGACGGCCTCGACGACTCCGGCCACGTCGAAGCCGAGGATGAAGGGAGGTGTCGCCCCGGTGGCGAAGACACCGCGTTCGCGGGTTTTCCAGTCGGCGGGGTTCACACCCGCCGCGTGAACCCGGACCAGGATCTCGCCCCGGCCCGGCTCCGGTCGCATCGTCTCGATGACCTTCAGGACGTCGGGGCCTCCGGCCCTGTCCTGGGATACCGCACGCATGGTGGAACGGGTGGTGACGGGCTGGGACATGAAGGTGTTCCTTCCGCGGAGGTACAGGGGATTCTCGTGCCGGCGGGGCCGTGCACGGCCCAAGACTGCCTGGTCGGCACAACCCCCGGTCATGTCGTGACGGCCATGTCCTGAAAGGATCCGGCCATGCACCGTGTTGGCGTTCTGGCCCTGGACGGCGTCGTCCCCTTCGAACTCGGCATCCCTGCCCGCATCTTCAACGCCGCCCGCGACAGCGACGGCAACCCGCTCTACTCCGTGACCACATGCAGCGTGGACGGCGGCCCCGTGCGCGCCGAAGCGGACTACGACCTCGCCGTCTCCCACGACGCCTCTGTGCTGGCCACCGTCGACACCGTCGTCGTCCCGCCCTCCCACCAGCTGGGACCGATACGGGAGGAAGGCCGCCTGCCCGGCCCGCTGCGCCATGCCCTGTCCGCCATCCGCCCCGGCACGAGGATCGTCGCGATCTGCACGGGCACCTACGTCCTGGCCGCCGCCGGCCTCCTCGACGGCCGCCCCGCCACCACACACTGGCGCGAGGCCGACCGGCTGCAGCGCATGTTCACGACCACCCGCATCGATCCCGACGTCCTGTACGTCGACGACGGCGACGTGCTCACCTCCGCCGGAGTCGCGGCGGGCATCGACCTGTGTCTGCACATCGTTCGCCTCGACCACGGCAGCCACATCGCCAACGAGGTCGCCCGCTCCTGCGTCGTACCGCCGTGGCGCGACGGCGGCCAGGCCCAGTACATCCGACGCCCCGTGCCCGATCCATCCACCGGCAGCACCGCGGCCACCCGAGCATGGGCCGTGCAGCACCTGGTCGAACCGCTCACCCTGTCCGACCTTGCCGCCCACGCCAACATGAGTGTGCGCACCTTCAGCCGCCGCTTCCGCGACGAAGTCGGCAGCACCCCCGGTCAGTGGCTCACCCGGCAACGCGTCGACCTCGCACGACACCTCCTGGAGACCACCGACTGGCCGATCGACCTGGTCGCCCACAGAGCCGGTTTCGGCACCGGCGCCTCTCTGCGCCAACACCTCCACACCGCCATCGGCGTCAGCCCCCAGGCCTACCGCCGCACCTTCCGCCCCCAGACCTCGATCCGTCATGCTGGTTGACTGATGCCGGCTCCGGCGTGCTCCCAATCGCATCCCCGGCCGGCTCGAGGTTCCGACCTCGCAGCGCTTCGTCAGAGGTATGACCTCAGAGGTATGACCTCATCGGTATTACCTCGGGGCTGCTGCCACGCCGGCCGCTACGCCGTCCCACGCCCGCGTGAACAGCACGGGCAGCGGCGCGGAGGGGACCGCGGCCAGGTGTGACGTCGACCGGTGCTCCCTGGCCAGCGGCAGCAGACCGAGCTTCGACGCCTCGATCGGGAGACGCGGCGGCTTCCGCTCCTGCCAGGTGCCCGGCAGGAAGAGGGAGCGGCCCGCTCGTGACCGGACGGCCCGCAGCACTCGGCCCGACGCTTCCAGCTCGGCCTGCGCCTCTTTGAAGCGGCTGGGCTTCCATCCGGTCCACGCCTTGACGTTGCGGTCCGACGGGTCCGGCAGTGCCAGCAGCATCAGGTACAGCGACGCGGCGTCCCTGCCCAGCCCGAAGACCGCGGCGCAGTCCTCGACGAGATGCGGCACGGACCGCGCGGGGTCCTGTTCCCAGCCAGGGGAGCGCTCGCCGTCGATGGCCAGGTGCTTCCCGAGCGCGGCGAAGTCGTCGCTCAGCAGCAGCCGCAGGTCCGCGACGGCGGGCAGTCCGGAGGGGCTGGGCAGCCACTGCGAGGGCAGTACGGAGTCGAGGTAGGTGTCCAAGGTGTCCAGCAGCGGATCATCGGGTCCCTTGAGCGCGGCGGGGTCCACACGCAGATGACGCATGTCGTACGCCGCGTCGGCCACCTCCGTGACCGCCGGATGAGCGGTGAGCGCCTCGGTCGAAGGGGGCGCGCCCATCAGGTAGTTGCTCTGCAGGGAGAAGAGAGTGAGCGGGCCGGGGGCCGAGGCCCGCTCCTCGCACAGCCGGGATATCGCCGCGCCGATCACGGGGCGCAACGGGTCGCCGGCCGGGGTGCGGTAGGCGAGCCAGGCGGCGATCCTCGGCAGGGCCAGCAGGTGCGGTTCGCCCGCCAGGCCCGCGCGGTGCGGAGCCAGGCAGTCCGCCCCGGTGGCGAGGCGGCCGAGGAGGGCGGGCAGCCGCAGGTGGGGCCACCAGCCACGGCCGCCCCGGCGCTTCTGCCGGGCGATGGCCGCCTCGCCCTGCGGCGGGAGTGTCTCCTTGCCGGCGAGGGGCAGGAGCGCGGTGGGTACGGGCAGGGGGCTGCCCAGCTCCTCCAGCCACCATGCGGCGGCCCGCTCCACGTCGGGGCCTGTGATCCACAGCTGCTCGGGATCGTCGGGAAGGAGCTTGTCGTAGAGAGTCGTGAGGAACCGGGGGTCGAGGGCGTCGGTCAGTGCGGCAACCGCCTGTTCCGCTTCCTTGTGCCGGATCTTCCAGGGCTCCAGGTCGGTGGAGTAGTGGTCGGAGCGGTAGTCGTCCTCCTCGTCCAACTGGTGCGGCGCGCAGGGGACGTGTGCGGTCAGCAGCGCGGAGGCCTCCGCCGGGGAGAGGCCCAGCCGCTCCGCGAAGGCTCCGGCGAGCTCCGGGCGGGCCGGTGCCGGGCCGTGCTTGCGGTACAGCTCGGCGAAGCGCGTGAACCAGCCGCCGGGACGGACCGGCTTCAGCACGTGGGCACGCGTGAGCTTCACGCCCGCGGAAGCCAGTGGGCCGTCCTCCGGAAAGGTCCCGTCCGGGGAGTACTCCCACAGCGTTCGCCGGGGGTCCCTGCCCGCACTGGTCAGTACGTAGGCGACGGACGTGTCCGTCCGGAAGACGGTCCCGGGTAGCGGAGCGTTGATGTCGGCACGGTCCTCGGGAACCTCGCAGTGGACGATCCGCCAGTGGCCCGGCTCACCGGTGACGAAGGCATGGGCGGCGTACATCATCAGCGACCGGGCCGCAGAGCCGTTCGCCCGCGACGAGACGGCGCACAGGGCCAGTGCCGCGGCGCACGCGTGCGTGCGACGGAACCGCCCGTTGAGGGGCATCCGGTCGAACGTGGTGGTGGCCTGCGCCAGATCGCCTCCCCAAACTGCCGTGCCGTCCTTCGCGAGCGCCACCATCTGACGGCTCACCTGGTCCTCCGGCTCCTCCGGCCGCGCGCCGGCGGTCGGCGGCACCTCGCCCTCGCCGGGGGCGAGGCGGCGGACCAGCCGCTCCAGTCCCGCACGGCAGTTGACGGCCATGACCAGGCAACGAGCTGCCTGGTTCTGCATCGGCTCGCCCAGTTGCGGCAGCGCCTCCAGGATCGGACCGCGATTGGGCCCCGTGACACCCTCCCGCTCGACGTAGGACGGCTCCAGCCTCCCCAGCAACTCCTCGACCTGCGCACGCGAGACGGTGTCGGGCAGCTCCGCCATCAGCAGCGGCATGACGTCCACCGCCGCGAACTCGGCAGCGGCGTCCGCGTCCTTGAGGAGGAGGTCCACCGCCACGCCCACGTGAACGAGCCGGCCGAGCAGCAGGACCAGTTCCTCGAAGTCGACCCCCGCGCGCAACTTCGCCCGCTCCCGGCCGAACCAGGCCCGGATCTCCTCGTGCCCGACCGGATTGTCGAACAGCTGGGGGATCCGGTCCCAGCCCTTGGTCTGGTGCGGCTGGTACCAGCTGTTCGACGCCAGGTCCTTGGTGGTCATCTCCACGTCGGCGCGTACCCGCGCCCGCAGCTCCCGGGCGAAACGCTCGTCCGCCAGGAGGTGCTCCAGCTTCGGCCGGTGGCTGAGCTGGATGTGGTACAGCTGCGACGGGCCGAGGAGCTCCGGAGGATCGGCGACCGGGGCTCCGTGTTCCAGCAGCAGGTCGATCAGATCGAGAGGCGTCTTACCGTCGCTGTACTCGCCGAATCGCCGATAACGGAACTCCACGGGCACACCGTCGGCAGCCAGCTTCGGCGCGATCCGCTCGGCGATCTCGTACATCACGGGCCAGGGGCCGTTCCCGTCACTGTTCGACCGGATGCACGCGGACAGCCAGGCGGCGGCCTCGCCGACGGGCAGCCCCGGGACCTCGCCGGTGAGCAGCGCGAGCGCACCGGTGCGCTCCAGCAGCTCCCGCCACACCGTGGAGCTGTCGCCGAAACGGCGAGGACGCAGCTTCAGCACTTGGCGGGCGGCCTCCGGGGCGCGGCTGCCCAGCAGGTCCATGACCGGGCCCTTGAGGCAGTCGGTCCAGAACTTGTCGTCGGACAGCGAGACACCACCGACCGCGAACATCTCCCCGAGCAGAGTGGCCAGTTCCCTCTCGGGGTCCCGGCCGGCGGCCTTGGCGAGCTTGCGCACATCGGCGGCCAGCTGCGGGTACACCTCGGACGACGCCTGGACGCGACGGATCACCACCTGGCGGAAGCGCGAGAGGTCCGCCTCGGTCGCCTCTCCCTTGACGGCCAGCTCGCGAGCCCAGGCCCGCAGGACCGTGGCGGAGAGGGCCTTGCCCTCGGCGTACGTCAGGTACCGGTCCAGCAGCCACTGCTTGTCGGCCTTGCGCGCCTGCACCCGCTCGGCGGTGCGGGCCCGCCCGAACCAGGCGGCGGCCGCCGCGTGCTCACCCTCCCGCAGGGCGAGGTCGGCCATCTCGTCGAGGAGCGTGATCAGCAGTGCGGGGGCCGACTCCTCCAGGCCCTGGAGGACACCGTCGATGTCCTGCTTGAAGACGAAACGCCACTGACCCGTGCGGTCCTGCAGGAGCAGGAGCTTCTCGGTCGCCAGCTCCTCGAAGCCGGGGTGGGCGGCGATGACCCGCTCGGGGAAGGGAAGCACACCGTCGGACGGGTCCGGTATGCCGGTGGAGAAGCAGCCGTCCGGCTCCCAGTGCTGCCCGCGCATCAAGCGGTCGCGGTACGGGATGAGCTGCTCGGGAAGCACCTGGGTCAGCGTGCGGCCGTCGAACCCGGCATACGTACGGGCCCACAGCCCGCCGTCCCCCAACTCGTCGGTGAGCTGGACGGACTCGGCCTCCAGAACCTCCCGCCACAGCGGGTCCGCCTCGGCCAGGGCACGCGGCACGCGCACCCCGGCTCGCGCCCACTCAGCCGCCCGCAGGCGACACGCCTCACGGTGCTTCCGCAGATGCGTCCGTGCCCCGAGCAGGGCTGCGAGCCCCGGAGCACCCACGATCGCCTCGGGAATCTTCTTGAGCTTCCGCCCCTGCGGATTGCGGTAGACGACTTCCAGATCGTCCGTCAGCTCCGCGGTGTACCCGCCTTTTTCCACACGCGTGCCCATGCGTCGGCCTTCCCCCGTAGTGCTGGTTCGATGATCACACGCTACGCCGTGCCACTGACAATGCCCGAAGAAGGGGAGGCGAGGCCGTGCTCATGGGGCGCGGCCGACTGTCCGAGGAGTACTTGCCGAGTATCGCGAGCTACGGCCCCTCGTCGCAGAGTTGGTCGCCGAGAGGTGTGCGGCTGTACAGGACGTTTCGGCCGTGGCGGACGCGTCGTGTCAGCCGTGCCTGGTGGAGGACGTCGAGGTGCTGGCTGACGGCGGAGGGGGTGACGCCGATGCGGTGGGCGAGTTCGGTGGTGGAGGCGGGTTCCTCGAGCAGGAGCAACAGTCGGGCGCGGGGCCGGCCGAGGAGGCGTTGCAGTGAGCGGTGGACGCGGGCGGGGGTCAGGTCTTCGGCCATGAGGCCGTGTCCTCGCGCGGGGTAGATGATCAGTGGTGCTTGTTCGGGGTCGATGGCGGTGATGGCGCCTTGCGCGAACAGGGTCGGGCTGAGGACCAGTCCTCTGCCGCCGATCGCCACGCCTGCCGGAGTCGTGGGCGCGTGCTCGCAGGCGATGGTGAGTGTGCCGTGGTCCCAGCGCAGTTGTGGGTCGATGCCGGTGAACAGAGCGTCGGCTCCGCCGGCGGCGAGTGTGCGTGCGCGGTGGGCGATGTCCGCTTCGAGGAGGGAGCGGGCTCGAGGCCACCAGGCAGGGGCCAGGCAGGAGGTCCAGTAGGCCTCCAGCGCGTCGGCGACCTCGGCGAGCAGGCGCTCGGGGGAGTGGAGGCCGTGGCGCAGGGGTTCGGGGATGGCGCCGTCGTGCGGGAGGTAGGCGCGTTCCAGGTCACCGGGGACGCGGTGGGGCGGGGTGGCTCGCAGGGCGGCGAGTTCCTCCTGGATGTCCGGCCAGGGCGAGGTGGGGCGCGGAGTGAGGAAGTCGGGCAGCCACCGGTTGGACGCGATCAGGCAGTGCAGCAGCCGGGTGTGTGCCGGACCGAGCCCGGTGAAGGCGTCCCGGAGGCGGCGGAACCAGGGCAGTTGTGTCGGGTAGTGGACCGGGTGGGTCCACATGCGCAGGCTCAGTACGGCTTCCTGTAGGGGCGAGCAGGCGAAACAGGCTGACGCCAGGTCGTCGAGGCCGAGGTGGAACCGCACCATGAAGCCGGATGCTAAAGGAATTCACCCCGGGCACGCAGGATGCTGAGATCGGCCGCATGACCGCTGTCGCCTACGACCGCCCGCACCCCGCGCCGGCCGGGAACGCCCGCTCGGCGCATGCCGCACGCCCGCCCGGCGTGCTGCTCGCGATCGCACCGGCGGGCCGGGGGGAGGGGAGGTGAGCGGCGAGGTCGCCGCCCTGGCCCTGGGCGCGGTCATCGCGGTCGGCGCCCTGGTGCAGCGCATCACGGGGATGGGGTTCGCCCTGGTCTCGGTGCCCGTTCTCGCGCTGCTGCTGGGCCCGTCGGACGGGGTCGCGCTGGTCAACTGCGCGGCCGGCGTGGTCAGCGCGGTCGGGCTGGCCAGCACGTGGCGGCAGGTGCGCCTGCCGGCGATCAGCGTGCTGGTCGTGGCAGCGGCCGGCACGGTACCGCTGGGGACCTGGACGGCGGCCCGCTTGCCGGAGCCGGTACTGCTCGCCTTTCTGGGGGCGGCGGTGACCGCCGCCGTCCTGCTGGTGCTGGCCGGGGTCCGGGTGGCATCGCTGCGCGGCACCGGCGGTGCCGTGGTCGCGGGCGGGGCGAGCGGGTTCATGAACGCGGCCGCCGGAGTGGGCGGACCGGCGCTGTCGCTGTACGCGGCCAACGCCGACTGGCCGGTACGGCAGTTCGTACCGAACGCACTGTTCTACGGCGTCGCCCTGAACGTCTTCTCGGTGGCCGCCAACGGCCTGCCGGACCTCACCGCACCGGCATGGCTGGTGACGCTTGTCGGTCTGGTGGCCGGCGCCCTCCTCGGGGAGAGTCTCACCCGGCGGGTGCCTCAGGCGTGGACCCGGCACGCTGTGATGCTGCTGTCCCTGGCCGGCGGGCTGATCACCTTGCTGCGAGGTGTGTGGGAACTGAGCGGCCGGTGAGAGGTGACGGGCCGGGTCAGGAACCGGCGAATGGCCTCGTGGAGCTGCATCACGAGGTCCGCCGAGTCGGGCTCGGCATTCCGTCGTCCCCAGAGATCCAACCGGTTGACGCACGCCACCGTCGCACCGAGAATCGGGCGGCATGGACGCCGGATTGGCAGCAGTACTCGGAGCACTCGCCGGCGCTGTCGGAACGGTTGGCGCCGGACTCGCTACGAGCTGGTCAACCCGGATAAATGCTCGCATTACAGCACGCGCAGAATACATTCGTTTACGGGACGAGCCTCGGCGTGCGGCATATCGGTCGTACCTCCACGTGGTCGAGGATCTTCTGGAGCACAGCCTGACCGATTTGGGATTCGGTGAAGTGTCCCGCGATGAATTCACTGAAGCCCGGTTGGAAGAACTGCGCCTCAAGATGATCCAACTTGGGTCGAAGCGCCTGGATGTGGGTCTGGCCGGGCCGCCAGAAATGGGACGGATGGCCTTCGACCTGTACGGGACCGTGCGGCAGATTGTCCGGCGTCTTCATGTGGCGATTCACGGGAATGATGACGCGGACGCAGCGTTCGCTGCGGCACGACGGCAAGCCAAGGAATTCCACGCGGAAGTTGACTCTTTCATCAATACTGCGAGCAGCTCGCTGACAGACGACGGTACCAAGTTGATCGAGCGGTGACGTTCGCATTGCTGCAGCCGGGAAAGGGACACAGTGTTCCGCCCCGGGACAGGCGCTATGTCACCGCGGTCAGCGTCGCGTAGACCACGACGTTGCCCAGGTAGCCGGTGCGCTTGGTGTAGCCGCCACCGCAGGTGATCAGCCGGAGTTCGGGCCGGCCGGAATTGCCGTAGACCTTCTTGCTGGGGAAGTCGTCCCTGTCGTACAGCTCGACGGCGCGGACGGCGAACACCGCTGTCCGCCGGTCCGCACGGCTGATCTCGATGGTGGCGCCCTTGGTCAGGGCGCCGAGGTTGTAGAAGACGCCGGGGTCGCCGGTGGGCGTGTCCACGTGCCCGGTGGCGACGGCGGTTCCCGCCGAGCCGGGAACCGTGCCGTCGCCGTACCAGCCGGCGAGGCCGGATTCGCCGGCTGGTGGGGGCCGTAGCGCCCCTTCCGCATCGAGGCCCACTCGTGTCATCGGGGCGTCCACGCCGATGGCTGCGATCCGCAGCCGCACCGGCTCCGCGGGGGGCAGCGGACGGACCGGGGGGCGGGTGGGGTCCGCAGAGGCCGACAAGGCCTGGGCCGCCGCCGGCTGCGGTGGCTCCTCGTCGTGCGCCCCGCTGATCAGCAGCGCCGTACCAGCCGTCATGGCGCAGGCGAGAAGGAGCACTGCGCGGACGGACGGATCCCGGGAAGCGCTGGTGGGGTGTCTGGGTACCATCGCGGTTGAGCCTTTGCTCCACACGGCGGGTGCTGTGCAGCGGGACGGGTGGGCCTCGCGGCCACCGGAGGCGGATGGTCAGCTTCGGTTGTCGTTCGGGCGGCGGCACATCCAGACCACACCCCCGGCGGCGGCCGTGAGGAGCAGCCCACCACCCAGAGCGAGCCCCGTACCCGTGTTGTCGGCCGGTCCGAAGCCGGCGTTGACCGAACCGCTCGGCGGGCGGCCGGTGACCCGGTACGTTTCCGTGACCATGGTCAGCGGCGGACACTTCAGGGTGACTGTGTCGCTGCCCGCCTCGGTTCCCTCCGGGATCTGGAACTGGCCGGTGAGAACCCCCTCCTCATCGCCTTCGAACAGGTGGAACTCTCCCGCCACCTCCGACCGGCCCTTGCCGTAGTCCGCGTCAGGGTCGCAGGCCCTCGTACTGACCGTGACCGTGGAACCCGGGGAGGCATTCCACGGGTCGATACTGACATCTGAGTCATCAGCGGCGGCAGCGGCCGGGATCTGCAGTCCGAGGGCACCGAGAGCCAGGCCGATACCTGCACCCACATGTGTGTAACGCATGCCAATCCTCCAACGGAACAGCGTCCGGCCTGTCTGCGCGGCGCCTCTCCTGTTCCGCTCACGAGGCAACCGACAGCCCGTCAGTTCCGCAACCTGACGAGGCACCACATGTGTCACCCGGTCAGGTGCAGCAGGCGTCCGAACGTGGTTCCGTCCGCAGGTCACCGACGCGTAGATCATCCATGGCGATCACCCACCACCCCGTCCCCATAGTGGTGAAGTCGACCGGCCGCCTACGCATCCGCTGGGAGAGCCCAGACGACTGCTGCCGTAGCCCTGGATGTGCGGTTCCCTGCGGATTTCAACGCCCTGACGCCGCACGCGAGCGGCTGAAACCGTGTTGAAGTCACGCTGAACCGCCTGGGCCGCAGGCTCTGCTGCATGACGACGACGGATCACGCACAGGAACACGAACACGAACTCGCGATCGCGGCCACAGGCCTGCGCAAGTCCTACGGGGACAAGACCGTCCTCGACGGCATCGACATCCACGTGCCCGCCGGCACGATCTTCTCCCTCCTCGGGCCGAACGGTGCGGGCAAGACCACGGCGGTCAGCATCCTGTCCACGCTGATCTCCGCCGACGGCGGCCAGGCGCGGGTCGCCGGGCACGATCTCGCGGCCGAGGCCCAGGCGGTACGGGCCGCCATCGGGGTCACCGGGCAGTTCTCCGCCGTGGACGGGCTGATCACCGGCGAGGAGAACATGCTCCTGATGGCGGATCTGCACCACCTGTCCAAGCGGGAGGGGCGGCGGGTCACCGCCGAGCTGCTGGAGCGGTTCGACCTGGTCGAGGCCGCGAAGAAGCCCGCCTCCACCTACTCCGGTGGTATGAAGCGCCGCCTCGACATCGCCATGACCCTGATCGGCCCCCCGCGGATCATCTTCCTCGACGAGCCGACCACCGGTCTCGACCCGCGCTCCCGCCACACCATGTGGCAGATCATCCGCGAGCTGGTCTCCGGCGGTACGACCGTCTTCCTCACCACCCAGTACCTGGAGGAGGCCGACCAGCTCGCCGACCGTATCGCGGTGCTCAACGGCGGCAGGATCGTCGCCGACGGCAGCGCCGAGCAGCTCAAGCGGCTCGTCCCCGGCGGGCACGTGCGGATGCGCTTCTCCGACCCGGCGGCATACGAGCGGGCGGCCACCGCGCTGCGCGAGACCACCCGGAACGACGAGGCGCTCACCCTGCAGATCCCCAGTGACGGCAGCCAGCGGGAACTGCGCGCCATCCTCGACTGGCTCGACGCCGCCGGTATCGAGGCCGACGAGCTGTCCGTGCACACCCCGGACCTGGACGACGTGTTCTTCGCCCTCACCGCCGGCCCCGCACCTTCCCAGTCCGCCGAGTCCACCGACAAGGAGACCGTCCGATGAGCGCAGCGCCCCAGTCCCTCCGGGCCCACCCCTTCCGCGACAACCTCACCATGCTGCGGCGCAACCTCCTGCACGCGCGCCGCTACCCCTCGCTGACCCTGAACCTCCTGCTCACCCCGGTCATCCTGCTGCTGCTCTTCGTCTACGTCTTCGGTGACGTGATGAGCGCCGGCATCAACGGCGGGCACGCGAACCGTTCCGACTACATCGCCTACCTGGTACCCGGCATACTCCTGCTGACCGTGGCCATGACCTCGCTCGGCACCGCGGTGTCCGTGTGCACCGACATGACCGAGGGCATCATGGCCCGGTTCCGCACCATGGCGATCTCCCGCGCCTCCGTGCTGATCGGTCATGTGATCGGCAGCGTGATCCAAACACTGATGGCTCTGGTGGTGCTGCTGGGCATCGCACTCGCCATCGGCTTCCGGCCCGACGCGTCGCCGCTGGAGTGGATCGCGGCGGCCGGGCTGATGGCGCTGGTCAGCGTCGCGCTGACCTGGCTCGCGGTCGGCATCGGCCTGGTGAGCCCCAACCCCGAAGGTGCCAGCAACATCGGTACGCCCCTGGTGATGCTGCCGTTCCTGTCCAGCGCGTTCGTGCCGGTGGACGCCATGCCGGGCTGGTTCCGCTGGTTCGCCGAGTACCAGCCGTTCTCACCCGCCATCGAAACCCTGCGCGGGCTGCTGCTGGGCAGCGAAATCGGCACGAGGAACGCGGTACTGGCCGTCGCCTGGTGCCTGGGGCTGAGCCTGCTGGGCTACCTGTGGTCCAAGGCGCGGTTCAACCGCGAGCCGCGGCAGTGACCACGTGTCACCCGCGAGCCGCGACGGTGAGCTCGCGCAGTGCCGCGGCCCGCAGCTCCTCCCGCCTCAGGGCGGCGTACGCAGACCTCGCGTCGGCGTACGCCGCCCTGTCGGCGTTCTCGGCCCTCTGCCGCGACCGGGCCGAGGACATGCTCGGGAACTCCCGCATCACCGGCATCCGCTCCGCCAGCGCCACCAGCCGTACGGCCGACGTGTCGCCCCCGGCCAGCCCGGCGAGCCCGAGCGCCAGCAGGACCGTGCCGTACACCGGCAGTTCCACCGGTGATCTGTCGTCCGACGAGACGGACAGCATCCCGAGCAGCCGTTCCCGCAGCCGCTCGGCAAGGCCGGCCACCGGCTCCAGCCGACCATGGAGTGCGTGCGCCGCCAGTGCGGCTGACTGCACCTGAAGCAACCACTGATCCACGAACGGGTCGCCGGCCTGCCGCAGGCTGTCCTCCCGTATCCGCTCGATCGCCCGGCGCCACAGCCCGAGCCCGATCTCGGTCAGCCCCCGGGCCAGCGCGATCTCCGCCCGGGCGGACAGATCGGGAGTGTAGATCTGGGCGGCCTCAGGCTGCTGGACGAGGGCCGCGAGCCCCAGCCAGTACTCCGCCTCGTCGACCTCCCCGCGCTGCAGACAGGCCAGCACCAGCCCCCAGTGGACGCCGACCGAGTCCATCCAGTCCCCGAACCCACCGAGCCCGTCCTGGGCGGCCCGCAGATGGTCGTACGCTTCCTCGCCACGCTCGGTCCGCAGGCACAGCTCACTGATCCGCCCATGACTGAGCAGCAGCATGGCCGGATTGCCCAGCGGCTCCAGCGCGTCGAGCATCCGGCGGGCACAGCGGAGCGCGCGCTCCGTCTCGTGCTCGGACTCCCACAGGTAGCTGGCGACGCCCGCCGCGACGCCCGCCAGCAGGGGCTCGTCGGCGTCGCACAGCTCCTGCAGCCGGGCGTACTGCGGCGGGTGCATGTCCGGGACGGCGCAGAGCACGATGCCCGCCGCCCGCAGCAGGGTGTCCGGCGGGGCGGGCGGCAGTCGGCGCAGCGTGACGAGCTGGCGCAGTGCGTGCGGGCCGTAGCCCATGAAAAGGCTGGCCGTGCACACCGTCGCCGCCGTGCGGGCCGGCTCCACATCCTCGGGCCCCGGGCGGAAGTGGGACAGCGGCCCGCCGGTCTCGGCGGCGAGCCCTGCGAGCCGGGCGTAGTTGGTGTCGGTGGCCCACAAGGAGGACAGCACGGCGGTGAGCGCCGCGGTGGTGGACCCGTCGGCGCGGGCCAGCGCGTGGCGCAGCGCCAGGACGAGGTTGTCCTGCTCGGCCCGGATGCGGGTCCAGGCGGGCAGCGGATCGCCGCTGAACAGCACATCGTGGTGCGTACGGCCGAACTCCCGCGCCCAGCGGAGGAACCGGTCGGTCACCGCCTCGCCCTCGCCGGCCTCGGCGCGTCGGGCGGCGCTGAACTCCCGCAGCGTCTCCAGCATGTGGAAGCGCACCCCGGAAGGGCTGTCGCCCACCTTGACCAGAGACTGGTCGGCCAGCTGCTCCAGCAGATTCAGCGCGTCCCCGGTCCGGCCGAGCACGCACTGTGCCGCGTCCTCGGTGAAGCCCCCGGGAAACACGGACAGCGCCCGCAGCGCCGCCCGGCCGTCGGGCTCCAGCAGGTTCCAGCTCCACTCGACCACGGCGTGCAGCGTGCGGTGCCGCTCGGGTGCGTCACGGGCGCCGCCGCGCAGCAGCGCGAAACGGTCCCGGAGGCGACGCGCGATGTCGGCCACGGCCAGCACCCGCACCCGGGCCGCGGCCAGTTCCAGGGCGAGCGGCAGTCCGTCCAGGTGGCGGCAGATCTCGGCAACCCGGTCGGCGGGCAGGTCCACGCCGGGCCGGGCCGCCCGCGCCCGCTGCTCGAACAGTTCCACCGAGGTGGCCAGCGACAGCTCCGGCAGGGCGTACACGGACTCCGAGGTCAGCCCCAGCGGGGCCCGGCTGGTGGCCAGGACCCGCAGCTCCTTCGACCGCGACACCAGCGCCTGGACGAGGGCGGCGGCGCCGGCGATCACCTGCTCGCAGTTGTCCAGCACCAGCAGCGCGGGCCCCGTACCCAGCGCGCCGACGATGCCGCTCACCGCGTCGCCGCCGCCGGCGAGCTGCCGGCCGTCGCCCGCGCCGACGGCCGAGGCCACCTCACCGGCCACGTCGTCGTCGGCGGTGACACCGGCCAGGGGCACGAAGTGCACGACCGGCTGTTCGGCGGCACGGCTGACCGCGTGGGACAGCCGGGTCTTGCCCAGTCCGCCGGGGCCTACGACGGTGACCACCCGGGCCTCGCGCAACAGCCCGGCCACGGCGGCGATGTCGGCGTCCCGCCCCAGCAGCGGGTTCGGGTCGTGCGGCACCCCCTGGCGGACCCGGGGCGCATCCGCGTTCAGCAACTCCTGATAGAGGGACCTGAGGTCAGGGCCCGGATCGGTGCCCAGCTCGTCGCGCAGAGTACGGCGGTAGGTGTCGTACCGGGTCAGCGCCGCGGCCCGGCCCGCGGTGGCCGCCTCGCAGCGCAGCAGCTCCGCCAGCACCTCCTCGTCCCGCGGCAGCTCCCGGGCCACCTCGGCCAGCGGTGCCGCGGCCTCCTCCCGCCGCCCCAGCCGGGCGAGCGCGAGCGCACGGGAACGGACCAGCGAACGGTGTGCCCGGAGCCGATCGGTACGCAGCGCCACCACCGGATCGTGCAGGTCCTCTCCCGCCCCGGCCCCCACGCTTCCGTCCCACAGGGCCAGGCCCGCCTCGGCCTGCGCCAGGGCCCCCGCGTGATCCGCCGCCCTCGCGCGCTCGGCACTCGCCGCCTCGTACAGCAGCAGAGCGGAACTGTCGACCCGAGCCTCGTCCAGCGCCAGCCGGTACCCCGTCGGCGTACTGACGACCAGCTCCGCGCCCACCTGCGCCCTGAGCCGCGACACCAGGACCTGCACCGCCTTGCCGGGCCGCTCCGGCAGCCCGTCCGGCCACAGGCCCTCCACCAGCCGGGCCGTGCTGCACCCGGTGCGCAGATCCTCGGCGAGCAACGCCACCAGCCCGCGCAGCCGGGGCGCGGTGATCTCCTTTCCGCGACAGGCGACTTTGGGCAGCAGGGTCAACTCGGTGGTCACCCGTGAAGATTAGCCACATGGTGCTCTTCCCGGGTCAGGAGAGCCCCGAAGCCCGGAGCACCTCACGTGACGAAGCACTGCCAGGTGGTCCTCAGCCGGTGTGGACGCGGGGCCGGCGGTGCCGGTCCGGTTCTGCCTCGCGCAGGATCTCGCGAGTGACCGGGGCGACCTCGCCCTGGCCGAAGCGCGTCGGGCGCGCCGCGCGCGGCCACCTGCCCGGCGCCGGAGACGGCGAGGGCGCGGGGCGGGGCAGCGCGGTCGGTCCAGCACCGGCCGACGCGGTGGTCGGCACGTGCTCGCCGACTGGGGCCGGGCCCGGGGGCCGGCCGGGAGAACCAGCGGGCCGGCGACGGCACCGCGGCCACGGGTCTTCGATCATCGACGCCTCAGCTCTGGCCCGCCGTGCTGCCGCCCCCGGCCTTCTTCCTCCGGCGGGCCCTCTTCCCACGGGCACGCCTGGACATGGACGTCAGCTCGGACCGGCAGGTCCGGGCGCCTGGTCCTGCGGTCCTCGGCGGCGGCCGGAGCGGGCTCGACGTGCTGGTCACGGTCGTAGCAGGGCCGTTGACGTCCCCACGGCCGGGCCGCGGCGATGGTGTTCACGCTGCTCGGACCGCGGCCACGGCTCGCCGCATCCCGCTAGGCGTCCGCCAGCCGGGTCTCCTCCAGGTCCAGGGAGCGCTGGAGGCGCCGCCGGGTGGTGTCGCTGATGCGGTGGTCGTCGTACAGCCGCTGGAGTTCCGCCGACTCCACGGCGATCAGGTCGCGTCGCAGCTGGCGGTAGACCCGGTCGGCGGACTCGGTCGCCGTGGCGGTTCCGTCGCTCTCGGCGAGGCGCTCGCGGGCGTCCTCCAGCCGGGCGTTCAGGCCACGGCGGAGCCGGTCGAGGACGATGTCCGGTACGGCCTCCAGCTCCGCCAGTTCCTCCAGGCGGGCGAGTCCGGCGTGGGCGAGCCGGGAGCGGGCCTCGATCTCCTCGCGTTCGGTGTGGGCGGGCTTGAGGGCGATGCCGGAGGCGCGGACGACGGGGGCGAGAGTGAAGCCCTGGACGACGAGGGTGACCACGACCACCGAGGTGGTCAGGACCAGGACCAGGGGGCGGTCCGCCAGGGCACTGCCGTTCTTCGTGACCTCCGGGATGGACAGGGCCGCGGCCAGGGGCATCACACCCCGCGTTCCCGCCCACGTCAGCACCACCGGCATCCGCCAGTTCAGCCGGCTGATCCCGCCCTTGCGCTGCACGACCGCCGACAGCGGCGCCAGCCACAGCAGGCGCACGGCGATGAGCGTGCCGGCGACGGCGAGGGCGTACAGCGGCCAGGCCCGGTCGCCGGCGGCCAGCGCCCGCACCTGCGCCGGCAGCGCCAGCCCTATCAGCGAGAAGACCACGCTCTCCAGCAGGAACACCACGGTGCCGTACACGGCGTGCAGTTGGAGCCGTATGCGGGCGTTGGTGAGCCGGTCGCCCCGGCCGCCCAGGATCACCCCGGCGACCACGCAGGACGTCACGCCGGACGTGTGCGCGACCTCTGCCAGGAGGTAGGAGGCGTACGGGGTGACCAGGGCGATCACCGTCTCCAGTACGGGGTCCTCGGTGCGGCGCCGGATGAGGGTGATCACTCCGGCCACCGCCGCCCCGATGAGCGTGCCGCCGCCGGCCAGCAGCACGAACTCGGTCCCCGCCGCGCTCCAGTTCGCCGCCGCCGACGCGACCGCGATTCCCGCCGCCACCCGGACCAGCACCAGCGAGGTCGCGTCGTTGAACAGGCTCTCCGCCTGGACGAGGACCCGCACCTTCGGCGGCAGGGCCAACTTGCGGCCGAGCGCCGTCACCGCCACCGGGTCGGTGCTGGCCAGCACCGCGCCCAGCACGAACGCCATCTGCCAGGACAGGGGTGTGACCAGCGCCGCCACCGCGCCGACGGCCGCCGCCGAGGCGAGCACCAGACCGATCGCGAGGATCCCGACCGGCTTCCACACCGCCCGCAGCTCACGCCAGGGCATGTCCTCCGCGCTCGCGTACAGCAGCGGCGGCAGCACGACGAGCGCGATGATCTCCGGGCTGATCTCGATCTCGGGGGTGCCCGGCAACAGCGCCACGCCGAGACCGGCGACCACCAGCAGGGAGGGCGCGGGGACGCGCCAGCGGCGGGCGAAGGTCGCCACCACGGTGGCCAGGGTGACCAACGCCAGTACGGTCCCGACGCTCCGCATGCCGTCCCCCTGGGCTGTGAAGGGGAGCCGCCCTGGCTTCCCCGCCGACCAGACTTCCCGGCACACCGCTTTCACCCTATCGGCCCTGGTCAATGTCTGCGTGCCCGGCGCCAGGGAACCGCCCACGCGCGGCCCACGCGGCCTGCCGGACGGGTTTCCTTGCAGAACGGCCCCTTCGTGACGCGGCGCGTTGACCGGAGGTGCCGTGCCGCCCGCGGGGCGGACGTGCTGGTGGGCTTCGCGGAGCGCCACGGGCACCGGCACACGCAGACGCTGCTCGACGGCCGGAGGTCGTCTCGCGTGCCACGCCTGCACCTACCGCGGCGCGGCCCAACCCCAAGCGCGCAGGGCTGGGCAGATCGAGCTGGTGGACATGGCGCCCGAAGAGCTGCGGCGCCGCATGGGATCCCGGGGTGCCGCTGGTACGGCTGACCTGCGCGCGACGCACCCTCGGCCGGCCGATCGCCGCGTACGTCCGCGCGGTGGCCGCCGCCGAGCCCGGCGCCCGGGTCACCGTGCTGATCCCGGAGACCGAGCCCGAGCGGCTGTGGCAGCGCCTGTTGCAGAACCAGCGGGGCGCGGTCGTCGCGCACGCGGTGCGGCGGCAAACGGACGCGGTGATCTGCCGTCTGCGCTTCCGGCTGCCCTGACTGCCCTGCGGGAAGCCCGGTTCGCTCTGACCGGAGCGCGGCCAGGGAGCGCCGGTCGGCCGCCCGCTTCCACGTCACGCTCGCGCGCCCGGCGCCGCTTCGGCCGAGGGCGGACACGGTCCAGGACGGCGCCGGCACCCGCCACCGCACCGATGACCAGTATGAAGATCGAAAAAAGCCTCGACGCCCCGGCACCGTGGATCGCCTTGGGAACCGTCGGCCGGTCAGGTCCGCAAGGTGTCGGCGGTACGTTCCACTACGCCGCCCGCATCATGACGGCCATCACCAGCCCCGACGCCCGCGTCCCGCCGGCGGTTCGTGGCGGAGGGGGACCGGTTCGTGGCGGAGCGGGACAGTGAGAGGATTGCGAGAGTGATGGCAACAACCAGTGACATCGAGAAGGCGGCCGAGGTGCTGCGCGCCGGGGGCCTGGTGGCCCTCCCGACCGAAACCGTCTACGGTCTGGGCGCGAACGCCGAAGACCCTGCCGCCGTCGCGCGCATCTTCCAGGTCAAGGGACGCCCGCCCTCCCACCCGCTGATCGTTCACATCGGCGGCGCGGAGCACCTGGACGACTGGGTCGAGGACGTTCCCGCAACCGCGCGCCTACTGGCCGAACACTTCTGGCCGGGGCCCCTCACGCTGGTCCTGCGGCGCGGCCGACGGGTGCCCCTCGAAGCCACCGGCGGCCTGGAGACGGTGGCCGTGCGCGTGCCCGACCACCCCGTCGCACTCGCGCTGCTGTCGGCCTTCGGCGGAGGCGTCACGGCTCCGTCCGCCAACCGCTTCGGCTCGGTCAGCCCCACGACGGCACACCACGTCCGTGCGGAGCTCGGCGATGCCGTCGACTTCGTGCTGGACGGCGGCCCCTGCGAGGTCGGCGTCGAGTCGACTATCGTCGACGCCACGGGCGAGACCCCGAGCATCCTCCGACCCGGCGGGGTGACGCGCGAGGACCTCGAGGCGGTGCTGGGGCGCCCGATCGCAGTGCCCTCGACGAGCCGCGTCCGGGTACCGGGCCAGCACCCGTCGCACTACGCGCCCCGGGCACGGGTCGTCCTCGTCGAGCCGGAGAAGGTCGTCGCCGAGGCGGAGCTTGCGCAGGAGCTGGGGCACCAGGTGGGCGTCTTCCTCCCACACTCCCTCGCCGACGCTCCGGTGAAGGCGCACGCCGTGGTGACGGTCCCCGACTCCATGGCCGCCTACGCGCGCGGGCTGTACGGGTTTCTGCGCGAGCTCGACCTGCGAGGGTGCGACCTGATCGTCGCCTCCCTACCGGTGGAAGAGGGGCTGGGACTCGCGATCGCCAACCGGCTCCGCCGCGCTGCGGGCCCCCGGACCTCCGCCTGACCAGCACGGATGCCGTTCCAGGTGTCTTCCGGAACTCCCACTGGACACGCGTGCGACCCCCATCAGGGGGGCGTGCCGCTCCCGATGGGCCGTTCCGCCAGGGCCGCCAGGGATGGGCGGTCGGAGACGCCGCGCGGGGGACCACCGCATCGTGGTCCCCACCCTCACTGCCCCCACCTGCACCGGCCGCCTGAACCTGTCCGTCACCGGTAACCTGCCCGTCACTGGTACGCCCTCCCTGGTGACGACCCGTATCCGCCTCGACCGCCCCAGCCCGCGCCGGGAGGTCCGGGCTTCCGTCGACGCGGCCGACCTGCTCGCCGAACCGTTCGGCGCCTCCTCCTGATCTCCGTCCGTCAGCGCTCCTCGGGTGTCTCGCCGTCATCGTGGGGGGCGGTCGGGCCGAGCCGCACACAGCACTCTCCGGGTTCGGGGGCCAGGACGGCCTGCACCCCATTGACCTGCAAGCCCTGCAAGTAACCGGAGAGGAACGCCTGGTTCATGCCGCACACCAGGTCGGGGGCCTTGGCGGCCAGCGGGTGGAAGGGGCAGTTGCGCAGCCGCAGCTGGGTGGGGGTTTCCCGGACGGGTTCGTAGCCGTACCGGTCCAGCAGCTGCTCGCAGGTGGTCAGCCCGCGCTCGGGGCCGAGGCGGCCCGGGCGGGTCTCCTCCCGTGCGGCCTCGCCCAGTCGCCTGCCGCGTTGCCCGGCTGTCCGCATGGCCGCTTGCGCGGCTTTTTCGTCGGCGCCCTCGGTCAGGACGGCGTCCAGGAGCAGGTCGGCCAGGAGTTCGTGGCGCCTGTCGGGGATGCTCACGGTGATCTGGGCGTCGGTGGGTTCGTACACCTTGGGCTGCCTGCCGACCTTGCGGATCCCGCCGGGCCTCCCGTACCGCGCGCGCAGCAGGCCGGCCTCGACAAGCTTGTCGAGGTGGAAGGCGGCCAGCTTGCGCGATATGCCGACGCTGGCGGCGGCCTCGTCCCGGGTGACGGCGCGACCGGCACGCCGGATGAAGGCGAACATGTGCCGCCGCGAGTCCTCACTCAGGACGCTGACGGAGTCGATGGCGCGGTCGGTCCCGTCGGCCTGTGCAGTCGGATCAGAAGCCACAGGACCACGGTAACTCCCATTCATGCGGGCACAAGTGTTCTTCCGGCCCGCTGTCCTGCAGGTCTTGACGGCCTCCTGGAATAAGACCAGGATTTGTTGGTGAAACTAGTGGGAGGTCCCGCGATGGCCAGTGAGTCACAGTTTCAAGCCAAGCGTCCGGTCAGCGCCGCGCTCGCCGGTCCGTACGGCCACCCGTTCCACCCGATCCTGGTGACCGTGCCGATCGGTGCCTGGGTGACCAGCCTGGTGTTCGACATCGCGTCCCACGTCGTGCACCGCCCCGGCTTCCTGACCCAGTCCTCGGAGTGGCTGATAGCCGTCGGCGTGATCGGCGCGCTGCTGGCAGGCATGGTCGGATTCCTCGACCTGTTCGCGATCCCGTCCGGCACCCCGGCCTTCCGCACCGGCCTGGTCCACATGACGCTGAACCTGCTGGTGACAGCCGTCTACGTCGTCAACTTCCTGTGGCGCTACGGCGATCACGCCGGCGGTGGAAGCGTCGGCACCGGCAGGCTCGTCCTGTCCGCGGTCAGCGTGGCCGCCCTGGGCGTCTCGGGTTTCCTGGGCGGCAAGCTCGCCTACCGCTACGGCGTACGCGTCGCCGACGAGTCCACCCAGGCCGAGGGATACACGCGGAGCCACAGCCACAGCGGCACCCGCTCGACCGGGTGAACCGGCCCGCACACCCACCACGGTGGCCGGTGCCCTCCGGCTGCCCTCACCCCGCCCCCCTTCGGAGTTCCCCATGGACATCGCCGCACTGATCACCTGGGTGGTCACCGCTCTCGGCGGTTTCTACATGCTCGGCACCTGGATCCAACGCGGCGGCATCCGCCAGCAGCAAACCGGAACCAGTCGCCTTCCCGCACCCGTCGTCTTCGGCCACTTCGCCCTGGCCGCGATCGGCCTGGTGGTGTGGATCATCTACATCGTGGCCGACAAGGACGCCCTGGCCTGGACTGCGTTCGGCCTGCTGCTGCCGGTCGCCCTGCTGGGCTTCGTCATGCTCGCCCGCTGGATCCCCGTCTACCGCGAGCGCACAACGGCCGGGGCCGGAGCACCCGCCGCCACGGGCCCGGGAGCCGAGGCCACCGTCCCCGCCGAACGGCACTTCCCGGTACCGGTCGTGCTGGCCCACGGCCTGCTCGCCGTGGCCACCCTCGTCCTCGTACTACTGACCGCCCTGGGCGTCGGCGGCAGCTGACACCGAGCCGGCGCCGTACCGGCGGCGACGAGAACCGCTCAGGAAGGACAACGGCACCGGACACGGTGAGTCACAGCGACCACCAGCAATACACGCGCCGGCCGTCCGCGCGGGCGCGCTGAGCCAGCCGGGCCAGGCTCTTCAGAACACCGGCCGTCTGGTCGACGCTGATCCCGAGCTGCCGGAGTTCGTCGGTCATCGACCACGGCTCGGCGAAGCGCGCAAGGTCGTCCTGCGTTGCCGTGACGAGGGCATCGATCAGGGTGTCGGACAAGCTCACCACAAAGGGCGGGCCCTCATCCGGCGGCGACAGCACTTCGCCGGACCGCGGGCGTTCGCCGGCCTCCTCATAGCTGCAGCCCGTCATGATGGCTTCGAGCTGGGCGATGGCGACGACCGGATCGATGTCCTTGACGAAGACCACGTCGAGTTCGGCCTGCCCCGGCCCTCCCGGAGTCTGGAGGACCGCGACGGCGGCCTGGTCGTCAGCGGCGGAGAAGTAGTCGCACAGGGGCATGCCGCCGATTCTGACATCCAGGCTGCGAGAGTCCGCAGGTGTGCGACGCCGAGCAGGGCGTGATGAACACCGTCGCCTTCCATGCGGTGGTCACGGAGGAACGGATGGTGCGCTCTCAGGTGATGCCCAGGCGCGTCAGGACTCCGCTTGCGGCAGGGCTGGGAGGGTGTGAGCTGCCACTGAGTGGCGAGCCCCACGTGGGGTCATGCCATGCGCTCCCGGCCGAGTGCTCGAGCAGGTGCTGTGCTGTGATCGGGGCGGTGTCCTGAGAGGCTCCTACCGCAATCAGAGCGGCGGTGAGCGTCGCCGCTGCCTCATCCGGTAGGGCATGCTCATTGAGCAAGGGAAGCAGCAGCAGGAGACGGGCAGCCGGCTCCTCGATCCCTTCGGCTGTGGAACCCGGACTGTCGACGACGCGGATGAGTTCACGCCACGTCAGTGTGTCCCCGCGCAAGTCCCCGTCCCAACTGGCGATGTGCCGGGCACTGCTCCAGCTGGGATGCGTGAACAGGTAGTCGACTCCGTAGTCGCCGACGAGGTTGCGGTAGACCACCACGGCCTCGTACCCGCCATCCACCGGCAACCGGAACACCGGCCACCGCTCGGGGTCCATGAGCACCTCGGACATGGCGTCGACATCAGCTCCGTCATCGCCGAACCACTCCGGCTCAGCACCCGCATCACGACAACACGGGCCCCACAGGTGGTTCGACCAGAAGCCCGGACGGTCTACCAGCGGCTCGCCGGCGACCAGCGGGCCGCCGTCGTATCCCTCGATCAGCACGCCGTAAGCCTGCCATCCGCTGCTGACGGGGTCCGCTCCGGGCGCCGGCGCGGAGGTCCGACAGAAGCCGATGATCTTCCAGGTCTTCCTGCGGGCGAAGGCATGTTCGATGGGGGTGCGGACCTGCTTGGGGGAGCTGTGGTGGGCCTGCTTACAGTCGGGCAGTTCTGCACCTTTGCCGCGCATGCTGTCCCTCCACGACGGATCGACGCCGTGATCACACCAACCACATCAAGAGCATCCCGTCAGTGACCAACTGTCACAGGAGAGCCATTAGCCTGAGCGGATGTTCGGACGAAATACGAGGAGTACACGGACGGTGCTGCCTGCGTACACGGTCGAGGTCGGGACCGAACCGCTGATCCGTCCGGTGCGGGACTCGGTGGGAGGCTGGCCCTTCCTCGACCAGGGCCAGGACTGGCCCGAGTGCTTCTGTGGTGAGCGGATGGCTCTGTTCTTCCAGTTCGACATCCCCGGGGATCTGGAGCCTTTCGGTGGAGACCACCTCCTTGTCTTTCACTGCCGTGCGCACAACGACGCGTCCGACCCCCAACTTGCTGACGGTCGGCTCGTACCGAAGTACTGGGACGCTCCGCAGCCGCCCTACCCGGCTCCGTTCTGGCGTGTGCTGATGCAGAGCCGCGCGGCATTGCCGTACCCGGAAGCCGAACCGGCCCTGTGCGTGCTGCCGCTGACACTGCGACCTTTCGTCGATGCCACCGACGAGGAGGGCGGCGGGGCACAGACTTTCAAGGTGGGCGGTACCCCGTCCTGGGCGCAGGATCCCGAGTACTACACGTGCGCGTGCGGCGCGGACTTGGTGTATGTCTGCCAGGTTCCTGAGGGCAAGGACTTCGCTGTCTACCCCGGCCGGCCAGAACAGCCCTACAGCGTCAGGGCCGACACCTACTGGCTGTTCCTGGGCAACGAGGTCTACCTGCTGGCGTGCCCGGCCCGCTGCGATCCAGCGGCCATCTGGCCGGTCAACCAGCACTGAGGCGTCGCCAGCAGGCAGCCACCGTTCACCCTGCGCGCACGCCGTCAGCCGATGCCCCAGATACTCACCGGGACGGCATCGTCGTCCGGGGCGAAAGGGGAGATCCGACGGACGTGAGTCTTTGCGGTGCGCCCTACAGGGGGTTCTCACGCAGCCAGGTCAGGACCTGCTGGGTGTGCTCGTCGGGCGGGAGGATCAGGTAGAAGGCGTACTCGATCACACCGTCACGAATGACGAGTGTCAGCCGCTTGAACAGGCTCATTCCGTCAGCCTCGAAGGTGGGCAGACCAAGAGTCTCGGCCAGGCTGAGGGTGGGGTCGGAAAGCATGTCGAAGGGCAGCCCCAGTCGTTCCACGACTTCGTTCTGGTAGTCGGTGTCCTGGCTGGACAGCCCGTACACGCGGCCGGCGCCGGCTTCGAGGAGCTCTTGGGATCGACGTCCGGGACCAAGTAGATCGGTGGGCACCTGCGGGTTGTTCATCGTTACCGCCCGGACTCGCCAAGTCCTGGGGACACCGCATATTCATGGCGGCCCAGCTCACGGTGAGCGTGACGGTACGCCAGTCCGCATCGGGTACCGTCCGCCGTTCGATACGGCTCCTGCTCCTCGTGACCGATCCGACTCCTCTGGCTTCGCCAGTGTGAGACGGGAACGATTGATGCCGACTTGTGGGCGGGCCAGGGCGAGGAGAGCGTCGCTGAGCGGCACCGATATCGTCCTGGCATGACACAAAGGTTCGATCTTGCAGCCTCGCTCGCCAGAGGCGTCGAAGGCCGCAGTGGCGCATGGACCTTCATCCGGGGCTTCGCCGCTCACTGGGCCGGCGCACCCCTGGGAAGCGATGACGGATGGACGGAAGCCGATCTCGACGCTGCAGAGGAGAGGCTGGGTCTCAGGCTGCCGACGGCCTTGCGCGAGGCGTATCTGCTGTTCGGGCGTCGGAAGGATCTCACCAGCAATCACGATGTACTGCTCGGCCCGGCGGAGCTGTATGTCGATGACGCCAAGGAGGCCCTGGTCTTCCGTCACGAGAACCAGGGAGCAGCATCCTGGGGCATCCTCCTCGGCAGCCTTCAGGACGACGATCCTGCGGTGTTCATCCGGCCTGACCTTGCCGACAAGAGCGCCGAACGTTGGGAGGACTGGCTGGAGCGCCTTTCCCTTTGCTTCGTCGAGATCATCTTGTCCGAGTCCCTGCAGGCCGATGAAGAGCTCTGCGACTTCCTCGATCCGGATGATGACAGCGTTGAGCTGCTGGAGGCGAACTCCGTCCAACTTCCGTTCCCGGCGTATCCCACGGGTGAGGAGGAGAGCGGGACCCGGTGGTTCCTGGGCCAGGACGTCCTTCTGCGCGACGACGACGGCATGGCCGTTCTGGCCCGTGGCCGGACGGCGGAAGACCTCGACCGTGTTCGTGACCTGATCCCGGGCGACTGGCTCAACGACTGTCGCTGACCACGTCCGGGGCTGCTGCAGGCCGAGTTGGCGACTTCGACGTAAGCCCAGGTGATGGAGCGGAAGGGTGCCGCCGCATATATGTAACCAGCCGAAGTGAGGTGGGTACTGCGAAGCCGGGGCGCGGACGTGGACATGGCGATCTACCGCTTTCCCGACATGTCCACGAGCTTCGATACGCCCGAGCACGACGCCACACTTGTCCGGGATTCCACGCAGCCCCGAGCCGTTCTCGGTCATGCCGTATTGGAGGCTGCTCACCTCCGCCGACTGCACCCCCAGCGCGACAAGTGTGAACACCAACCCGATGCGGCCTTCCCGTAGAGGCTCGGAGACAGCTTTCCCGTGTCTCCGATCTTGAGCGGTGCGCCTGCTCAGGGCCTTAGGCGTTTCGTTACGCTCGGGGAGGGCATGTGGTGGCTGCTGCCGGGGCCGCAGGCGCGCCGGGGCCCCAGGGCACCACACGGCCATGGTCCCCTTTCCGTGACTACGGGTACAGCTTCTCGCCCTTCGCCAGCATCGCCACGTACTTCTCGATCCGGCGCGCCCGGGTCTCGGCCTTCTTGGCGTCCTGGATCCGGTACAGGATCGCGTAGCGGTTCTGCCGGTCCAGTGTCTCGAAGAACTCCGCCGCGCCCGGGGCGGCGGTCAGGGCCGCCGCGAGGTCGTCCGGCACCGTGGCGGTCTTCGCCCCGTCGTAGGCCGCCTCCCAGCGGCCGTCCGCCTTGGCGCGGTCGACCTCGGCCTGCCCCGGCGGACGCATCCGGCCCTGCTCGATCAGGGCGGCCACCCTGTCCCGGTTGACCTTGGACCACTTGCTGCGCGGCTTGCGCGGGGTGAACCGCTGGAGCCACCACTGGTCGTCGAACTTGGCCTTCTGGCCGTCGATCCAGCCGTAGCAGAGTGCCACGTCGAGCGCCTGGGCGTAGTCCAGCGCGACGATTCCGGGGCCCTTCTTACGAAGCTTGAGCCAGATACCCGGCGAGACGGCGTGGTTCTCACCGAGCCATGTCTCGAACGCCTCGGCGGATTCGAATGCGATGATCTCCAAGTCCTGAGTCACCCCAGCAGCGAACCACACCCCGCCGGTTGTCATGACGCATTCGGGCACGGCCCCGGATGCGGGATGCCCGTGGACCTGCGTGATCATCTCTGTTCTCGACGCAGAACGATCATGCGAGGGCCACGAGCTTGCGCAACGATACGACGTTGCTGCTCGGCCTCGACGGGGTGTCCGTCGCGCGGGTTGAGTCAGGGCCTGCCCGGCCTGCGGGGTTATCGCCCCCCGGGTGAAGGGCTCGGCGGTGACCCGGCCGGGCGATCTCCCTACGGGGAGAGCGGATGGGAGTTCCGCTGGCACAAGCGCCGCTGGTGGTGCCGCGAGGTCGACTGCCCTCGCCGGGCCTTCACCCAGCAGACCCCGGCCGGTGCCTGGCAGCCCTCATCCGCTACCGCCGGAGTGAGCGAGAGGGGATGGCCCGAGAGCGAGATCAGCGCCACCCCAACGGAATGGTGGACAACTGCCCCGCCGGCTCCCAGTCCGCTGGCCTTGCACTGGGCTCGAACCAAGGGGCTCCATCACCGATCCAGGCTCCGCGATGCCGGCGGACTGCGGCCAAGGTGCCGTCTTCGTTCCCGGACTCACATCCGCAGCACGCGCAGATGACAAACAAGGGCAAGCCGTACTCATCGAACCGCGCGTCGCCCGTAGCCAGCCCGCAGACCCGGCACACCGTCTCAACCCTGTCGGTCACGAGCCCAGCCTACGGCTACGCCAATCGAGACATCGTCGTGGTCGACAGGCCGCCGCGCGAGCGGCCCAGCGCGTGGTGGCCCGGCTCCGGTGTGCTCCCGCCGGGCGGCTCGCGCTAGCATCCCCTGCCGAAGCACGGTGGCAGGGCCCGCCAGGCGCAGCCGCTGACCAGGACGTAGACGATGGCCGCGAACAGCCGCTCGCCACATAGGGCACCGTCTTAGTCGCGCTTGGGCCAGATGAGGCCCTGATCGGTCCAGATGACACCCTTGTTGCGGCAGAGGCAGAAGGGGTGGCCGACGGGGTCGGCGTAGACGCGGAAGCCGTAGCCGTCGGGGTCGGTACAGTCCCGCAGCAGGGTTGCGCCGAGGGCCAGGACGCGGCGCTGTTCGACCTCGATGTCGTCGACTTCGAAGTCGAGGTGGAACTGCTTGGGGTGCTCGCTGTCGGGCCACTGCGGGGCGCGGTAGTCCTCCACCTGGATGAAGGCCAGTTCGATCTCGCCGAACTGGATACCGGCCCAGTTCTCGTTACTGCCCTCCTTGACCGGGAGCCCCATCACCTCGGAGTAGAAGGCTGCCAGCTTCATCGTGTCCGGGCAATCGATGATGAAGTCGGTTAGTCGTAGCATCCCGCGATCTTGCCACAAGATCAAATGATCCGGTCTCGTGTTGCGGAGCCGGCCGAGACGGTCCGCCACCGGTCAGCGACACAGCGAGCGGGATGCCGTGTCCGTCGGTGAGGACTTGTCGGCTTGCTGCCTGGCCGTGCTCGGTCGACCGGGCTGGAGCCCCCTTGGTGTGTGGTGGCGCTCGCCTCTCGTCCGGGGTGAGGGAGTGCGGCGTAGGTCGGTTCCGGTTGTGGTGGGTGTGGTGGGGCGTGCGGGGGTGCTGGTGGTCGTGGGCGCGGTGTGGGGTGGCTGCTGCCCGGATTCCGGTTCTTGTCGTGGCGCGAACTGGCCGTAGATTCGGGCCGATTGAATGTTTAGCGGCGCAAGTTTGATCGTGTAGCGGAACCTTGACAGCAGACATTGCGCCATTTGAAGATCGGTGCGCCTTCGCTGACCGGCGGGGGTTCAGTTGTGAGCGATGCAAGGGGGTTTTGGTATGTCTGCGATCGTTTCCACGCTCAAGCACACCAAGTACGTCATGGGTTCCCTGGCTGCGGTGCTGTTCACGAACTGCCCCAGCTGACATGGGGAACGGGGCGGGCGGCCACAGCCGCCCGCCCCGGCATGGTGAGGGGCCGGTGAGGTGGCAGTGCCGGCCTGACCGGGGGCCAGGACGGGGGTCGGGGGAGGGTCATGTTCGGTGCGGGGGTTCGGCAGTTCAGGATGGCGCTGGCTATGGTGCTCGGCCGTCCGATCAATGTGCGCTCTGCCGAGAGACTCGTCGAGGACGCGCTGGCCACGCTGGCCGAGTTCGGTGCGCCCGGTGAGGATGTCGAGCACCTGCTGCGCGGGCCTGCCGCGGACCCGCAGATGCGTACCGACCTCGCGAATCGGGCGTTGCGGCGCACCGCGAAACGCCTCGTGGCCACATCGCGTTTCTACGCCGACCACTTCGCGGCGGCGGGGGTCGACCCGGCCGCACTGACCGTCGAGAACGTCACCACGGTGCCCGTCACCACCAAAGCCGATCTGGTCGGGCGGCCCGGTGATTTCCTGTGCAGTGAGCCGTTTCTGGCGTCCCGGACGACGGGGACGACAGGCCGGCCGGTCGAGGTGTGGTACTCGCGGTACGAAGAACGTCTGTGGCCGGCGCTGGTCGCCCTGTCGCAGGTGCTGCGCGGCACCGTCCGTACCACCGACGTGGTCCAGTTCAACATCAGCTCCCGGGCGACGGGCACCGGGTATGCGGAGATGCAGGTCGCCCGCCTGGCCGGGGCGGCGATCCGCATGGTGGGCCTGGTCCCGCCGGCCGAGACACTCGATCTCATGGCGGGAACCGGCCCTACCGCACCGACCCTGATGGTCACTTACCCGAGCTATCTCGGGCAGCTGACCCGCCTGGCCCGTGAGCGGGGGCTGGGGCCTGCCGACTTCCGGCTGCGGCGTATCAACGTCGGCAGTGAGGTCCTCTCGCCCGCTCTCGCGCAGGCCGCGGAGAAGACGTTCGGCGCCGCTGTGCACGACGGCTACGGCATGACCGAGGTGACCCCGGTCGCCGGTGCGATCTGCAGCAAGCGCCATCTGCACATCGACGCCGGTATCGGCCTGGTGGAGGTGTGCGACCTGGACACCGGGGCGCCGGCCGCGCCGGGAGCGCTCGGCACGCTCGTCGCCACTCCCTTCTTCCCCTACCGGGAGTGCATGCCCTTGTTCCGTTACGACACCCGCGACCTGGTACGGCGCCTGCCCGATGAGCCGCTGACGTGCGAGATGGCGAACGTGCCGGCGACCTCGCACATCCTGGGAAAGGCCGACCATGTGCTGCGCACCGAGCACGGCCCGGTGACCCCGCGCGAGATCATCGAGGTCCTCGATGCGCTGCCCGGCGCGCGCTGGCCGGTGCGCCACCGCGCCGACGTCGTGGACGGGCGGCTGCACGTCCAGGTCGCCGCCGCCTCCGTACCCGAGACCAGCGGTATCGCGCGCTACTTCGCCGAGGCCGGCCTGGACGCCGGCGTCGACATCATCCCCGGAGAGGGACGCGAGCTGCGGCGCTACCGCTGTGATCTGGTCGAAAACAGCTTCGCCTACGCGGGGCCGGTCGCATGAGCGCCGCGCAGACCGCGTTCTTCGTCCTGGTGACCCTCGCCGTCGCCCTGGCCGTGTGCCTGGCCTCCCTCGCCTACTTCCAGCGGGTCACCCTGCCCCGGCCGGCCGTCGGCGTGTTCAACGGCAACGACATGGTCATCATGATGGGCTTCGTCGTCGTCCTGCCCGTGCTGTATCTGGCCCTGCCCGACTGGCTGCTGCCGCCCGTGCTGGGACTGACCCTGGCCGGCGGCCTCGCCGTCGGCTACGGGCCCGTTGTCCGCCGCACCGCGGTGCGCTGGACGCTCATCGCCGCGGTCCTGGCCGCCGACTGGATCACCGCGCGCAGCGCCCAGGACGACCCCACCCACGCCACACCGTACTGGCTGGTCAACAGCCTGGTGATCATGCTGATGGCGGTCGGCGCCGCCAACCTCAACGCCCAGGGCGGCCTGAAGCTGCGGCACGTCTCCCGCTTCGCCCTGGCACTGGCCGTCTACGACCTGTTCTTCGCCACCGTCATCCCCCTCACCCAGAAGCTGTTCGACGCCGTGCAGGGCTACGCCTTCGCACCCTCGGCCGGACTGCGCATCGGCGACTTCGGCGCCGTGGTGGGTATGGGCGACCTCCTGGTGTACGCACTGTTCACCACCGTGGCCTACAAAGCGTACGGACGAGCGGGGCTGCTCTGGGGCCTCGCGCTGGTCACCGTGTTCGGTGCGCTCGCCCCGACACTGACACCCGTCATGGTTCAGGCGCTCACCGGACACCTCCCGCAGATCGTGCCCGCGCAGATCTTCTTCGGCCCGGCCGCGTTCTGCGGCTACCTGGTGCTGCGGCGGCGCGGCCCCGAGCGGCGCATGGCCGACCTCCGCCCGCCCGCCCCGTCGGCGACAGCCCCCGCACTGCACCAGCCCGCGGAGCCGGCCACCGTCGGCGAGCCCCGCGAGCGTTCCCCACACCACTCGCCGACCGGCAGCTGACCGATCCGGCGGTGCAGAAGCGCAGTCACTCACCTTGGAGACCTCCGAGATACGGCCACAGGGTTGCCCCCGCTGCGAGGCGGACCCTCGCCGGCCGGCCCACGTCCGCGATCTCTGCGTCTTCGGGCAAGGAGGGGTGCACTGACCGGCAACCGGCAAGGAGGACCACGGCTCCTGGGAGCGGCAGAGCGCCGCACTGCTCTGCGGACGGGGCCGCGTCCGGCCCATGTCGTGTCACGCGGCCCTGCCGTGCCGGGCGCCGAGGACGCGACCGCTGCTGCCAGGGCGCACGTAGCGGGTCTTCGACTCTCCCCACTCCTGGCCCTGGTCGGCTCCGCTCCCGGCTGCGGGCGACGTACGGTGGAGTTACCGAGGGCATCACGTATTCCGGCCGCCGCGCCGGGGTCGTCCTCGGCGAGAGACGAACCCCGGGCCGCCCCAGCGGCCGGCGCGGAGACGGGTCGGCATCATGTCCGCCGCTGTCGGAGCACCTCCACACGAGCTCGTCATGACGGGCCCCTACCGCGTACCCGTGCCGGGCTGTGTCCCCGCCGAGGGGAGGCGTGATGGTCCTTTCCCGGCTGGACATCCACCGGCGGAATCGAGGGGAGGGAGCACTCGTCACGCTCGCCGGTGAGATCGGACCGGCTACGGCGCCGCTGCTGCGGGCCGCACTGGAGCAGTGTCTGCGCGACGGCGTCACCGTCATCGACATCGATCTGACCACGGTCGGCTCCTGCGACACCAAGGGCCTGGACGTCTTCCTGTCGGCGTCACGGCGCGCCGGCCGAGTGCACGCCTCCCTGCAGCTGCACCACCCGTGCGCACAGATCACCCGGCTCCTCGCCGTCACCGGATCCACCCCCTTGCTCCTCGCGGATCCCACGGACCCCGTGCCGCCCGCACCGCCGCGCGACCACCTGGAAGCGGCCTGCTCGGGTCCGTCGGACGACGGGAAGCGGACGCCGGGCGACCCCGCTCGTGGGCCGGTCCTCAAGGACGGGATACGCCTGCGTCGGCTGACCCGATGGCAGACCGAGGCGATGGAGGAGGACATCGCGGACCTGGCCATGACGTCCGTCGCGGACACTCCCGGTGGGTCGTTCCACAACCGGGCGGAGTTCCTGCACCGCCTGGCCATCAGTGCCCGGCGCCCCGGCTTCGCGCTGTTCGTCGCGGAGACGACGGTGCTGGTCGGCTGCGCCTACGGTTTTCCGGTGGGCCCGGACGGCTCAGGCCGGCGAGACTTCGAGCGCATGCTGCGGGAGAGCATCCAACGGCTCACCGCCTGTGCACGGTTCGTCGTCCTCACTCAGGTGGTGGCCCGTCCTCACGCTCAGCACCGCGACATCGCCCACCGCCTGCAACATCGTCTGCTCACCGACCGGCACGCCGCTCTCGGTGTCGTCCTGCTTCATCCGGCCGACCAGGCCGGACAGGCCGCCTTCCAATCCTGGGGCTGGCAGAACATGGGAGAGATCGTCGGGCTGCCCGGTCCGGTCGCTCCCTGTGTGCTGATTCTGCCTCTGGGAGGGACGTCCCCGGCGGGCCGGTGATCGAGCGTCTGCCGCGCGCACCTTTGCGCGGGCGACAAACGGCTCCGCCGTCCAGGCCGGTACGGCCGGGAGTACGCTGACCTTACCGAGAGCTTTCCGGGCGCACGAGCACGACGGCGCCGTTCCCGGCGAGTGACAGACGCGGGCAGCCGCAAGCTGCCCGGGACGGGATCGCATGATGGACGCCGTCACACAGCCCGCGGAAGGTACGTCACTGGGTGACGCGGGGACCTACCGGCCGCCCTTGTCCCGGCTGAGCCTTACGCCGGACGTCAGCCACGGCCCGCTGGACGGAGCCTGGTGGCCACGGTGCGACGCGCCGGAACTGGAGCTGCCCACGCTGGTCGGCTCATTGGACCCGGGTGCCGGCACCGTCACTCGCGTCACCTTGGGCACCGCCTCCTGGCCCGATGCCCCGCAGACAATGATCGCGCCCGGCCATGTCATCGAGGTGGTCCGGACCGACCTCTGCGGCACGGTGGGGCGCTGGGAGCTGCTGGCGATCCCACCCGACGAGCCGGCGGGAGTGGCCACCCGGCTGCCGACGGATGCCGCCGACCCCGAGAACCCGCTGCCGGCACCGCGCATGCTGGCTCTCGCCGAGGAAGACCTCGCCGAAGAGGCCACAGGGGAGGCGGAAGGAGGACACGGACTCAGGTGAGGGTCCGACGCCCGTCGGGCCCATGTGACCGTTCGGCGGGCCCGGTCGTCGACGTCCCCGGTGGAGCGATGGCACGAGCGATCTCCTGGTCGTCCCACCCCACCGCAACCGATAGGCGCGGATCATGGCGGGTGAGCGGATGAGGCCCGAACGGCCTGCGGGCCGCTCCGAGAGCTTCGGGGAAGCGCTGCTGGGAGCGGTTCTCGATCGCGCGCACGAGCTTCCTCCCCATCTCATCGGGCCGCTGGTCGCCGACGTGGTGGAGCGGTTGGGGGGCCGCCGTCCGCAGGTGCTGCTCCAGGACTACGGCCAGTTGCTGCTCGTACCGCTGGCCGGTGAGGGCCTCACCGGCGGGGAACCGCTGATGATCGACGACTCCGAGGCGGGCCGCTGCTTTCTCGACGCGGTGCCCGTCGAGCTTGCCGAGGACGACGGGGTACGGGTGCACATGCCGCTGCTGGACGGCGGCGACCAGGTCGGGGTCATGGCGGTGACGCTGGACAGCGTCGATGACGACGACCGCCGCCTGCTGCTGAGGATCTCCGGCCTGGTGGCCGACCTCTTGGTGACCAAACACGGCTACTCCGACCTGTTCTTCGGCGTCCGGCGCCGCGAACCGATGAGCGTCGCCGCGGAGATCCAGTGGTCCCTGCTTCCGCCGCTGGCGATGATCATGCCTCGGGTCGCGGTGGCCGGCATCCTGGAACCCGCCTATGACGTCGCGGGTGACAGCTTCGACTACGCCCTCAATGACGACACCCTTCACTCGATCATGATCGACGCGATGGGTCACGGACTGAACGCGGCCACGATGGCCACCGTGGCCATCGGCGCCTACCGCCACGCCCGCCGCCTCGGCATCGGACTGGCGGCGATCTACGACTTCATGGACCGCGCCGTAGCGAGGCAGTTCGGCCCCGAGCACTTCGTCACCGCGCAGATCATGCAGCTGGACACCACGACCGGACAGGTGCAGTGGGTCAATGCCGGTCACCCGCCGCCGATCCTCGTCCGCGACCACCGCGTCGCACAGCGCCTCGTCGCCCCGACGACCCTCCCGGTCGGCCTGGGTGGTCCGAAACCATCGGTCGGCGAGCTGAGGCTGGAGCACGGGGACCGCCTGCTGTGCTTCACCGACGGACTGATCGAGGAGCACGAGAGGGGAGGGGCGGTGTTCGGGGAGGACCAACTGATCGACTGCGTGAATCAACTGGAGAAAGCCGGCCGAGGGATCCGGGCGGTGACGCGCTCCCTGTCCCACACCCTCAAGCGGGCGCGGGGCGGGCACACCACAGACGACGCGACGCTGCTCATGGTGGAGTGGCGCGGTTGACCTCCCCCGTCGAGGACACCTTCGCGTGACTCCGTGGTCCAGCGCGCGGTCCGCTGCGAGGAGGGCATGGAGGAGGCCACACGAGCGATCTCGTCGTACGGGCGCCGTCCAGTACGTAGATCGTCGTCACACCGCGAGGCTAGGCGATCCCCGATGGGGCGCGGTAGTGGCGGATCTCGCGGGTGGCGTGCTCGTCGACGCCGGTCAGGACGTTCCGGCCCCTGGAAGATGAGCCGTGAGAAGCTCATCGATGCCCTTGACGGCAGGGGTGCCGTCGCAAGAAGACCGCCGCACGGTGGTGGCGGCGGTGTCGCAGGTGCTGGGGCCCGCGCCCCCATGACGCCCGGCGGCCGAGAGCAGGGCGCGCGGCCCGCATCGCTGTGCCACCTTGGTCCGGAGAGCAGGTGACGCGCGAGCCGCTGGCACGGGAGGCGTTATGGAGATCGGTCCTGTCCGGCAAGGAGGGCCGGAGAACGGGACGGCACACGTACGGCGGCTGGGGCGCAGGCGTGTCCTCGGAGCGTGCGCCGGCCTCGGGCTCGCCTCGGTGACGGCCGCGGCCTGCGACGCGGCCGCCCCTCCGCGCGGACAGCACCGGGCGGCCGTCTCCCACCGGCCCGAAGCGGAACGGGACCGCCCGGGAACACCCGAGTGGCGTATCACTTCCCGGGGTCCTGCCCCCGCCGTCGCCGGCTACGCGGACCGGGTGAGCGTGACGCCGGGCGAGGAGTGCGGCCTGTACGTCTCGACGACCGCGTCGTCCTTCCGGGTCTCGGCCTTCCGCGTCGGCTGGTACGGCGGGGCCCAGGCCCGGCTCGTGTGGTCATCGGAACGCATACGGGGCCGCGTCCAGCCGGAACCCCGCTTCCTGCCGGACACCCGCACCGTGCGCGCGGACTGGCCGCGCACGCTCACACTCGGCACGGCCGGCTGGCCGGAGGGGGCGTACCTGCTGCGGCTGGAGGCGGACAGCGGCCACCAGCGCTACATCCCTCTGATCGTGCGTTCCACGCAGGGCGCGGGCCGAACGGTCCTGATGCACGCTCCCGCCACCTGGCAGGCCTACAACCGGTGGGGCGGCTACAGCCTCTACGCCGGTGCCTCCGGCGCGTACGCCGCCCGCTCCCTGGCCGTCAGTTTCGACCGGCCCTACGACGCCGACGGCGCGGAGAAGTTCATGGTGTACGAACGGGCGGCGGTGGTGCTGGCGGAACGGCTCGGCATACCCCTCGCCTACACCACCGGCACGGATGTGCACCGCGACCCGGAGGTCCTGCGCGACGCGGCCGCGATTGTCTGTCTGGGCCACGACGAGTACTGGACCCCGGAGCAACGCCGGCACGTCACACAGGCGCGCGACACCGGCACCAACGTGCTCTTCCTCGGCGCCAACACCTGCTTCCGCCGGGTCCGCATCGAGCAGGGGGAGACGCAGCCGGACCGCACGGTGGTCTGCTACAAGTCCTCCGTCCGGACCGACCCCCTCTACACCACCCGGCCCGCCCTGGTGACCACCGACTTCCGCCGGGCTCCGGCGCCGGACCCCGAGTCGTCGCTCACGGGAGTGCTCTACGAGGGCTACCCGACGGACGCGCCGTACGTCGTCCACGCGGCGAACCACTGGCTGTACGAAGGAACGGGTGTACGGCCCGGCGACGGCTTCGCCCACCTGGTCGGCGTGGAATACGACCGGGTCAGCCCCGCTGCACCCGTCCCCGAACCGCTGGAGATAACGGCCCACTCTCCTCTGGTGTGCGGCGGGCGCCGCAGCCACAGTGACTCGGCCTACTACACGGCTCCGAGCGGCGCGGGCGTGTTCGCCACCGGCACCATGCGCTGGGTGGAGGCCCTCGTCGCCGGCACCTCCGACGGCGGCCGCGACCACGGGATGGATGCCCGCACCCGCGACTTCGTCACCCGTACGACGGAGAACGCCATGCGAGCCTTCGCGGAAGGCCCCGCCGCCCATCACCGCCCGGCAGCACGCCCGAACGTCAGCGAGGTGTACGTCTGACATTCCTTGCCGGCTCCGTTCAGAATGGACCGCATGGACCATCTGCTCCACCTCGACCGTACGCTCGATGAGTTGGACCCACCCCGGTGGAAGCCTCCTGCGGCCGACGCAACTCATCTGGTCCGTAACGTGCACGAGTTGCGGCGCGTGCCCCTGGGCGAACTCTCGCCGGCCGATCTGCGCACCCTCGTCTCACAGCAGGTGGCACTGCCCTACGTCCTTCCGCTCGCAGTGTGCTTGCTGCTGGAGGAACCGCTCCTTGACGCCTACTTCTACGAGGGTGACCTGCTGCTCGCCGCGGTCGATGCTCCCGCTTCGGCCTGGGCCCGGCTTCCGGATCTCGGCGCGCGGCTGTGCACCGTGATCACGGCATTGCCGGAGACAGCAGTCGCCGGCCTGCCTCGCGGCGCCACCGAGGAACTTGCCCGCTTCGTCGCGCGGCTCGAACCACTTCGCCCCGCGCCGTAGGACCCACCTTCCGTGGGCGGGAGAGCGCTTGAACACGGTCAGGTCGAGCGTGACGGTCTGGGGGCTACCCCCGCAGGTGTGGGTAGACCGTGGAGTGTACCCGCATGCCGTATGAGCGGGCCGGCGGGGTCGTACCGGCACACGACGCCGGTACGGCCGACGCGGGGCCTTGGCGGCCGGCGAGACGTGCGCGAGAGACGGCCCCTTCTGACGGTTGCCCGGCCCGGGGGAGTCCCGCCTCCGGATACCGCCGCCGGCCGGCGGTCTCGGTCACCAACGATCTGGTCGCCGTCGCGGGCGACCATGAGCGCCTTGTCGAGTTCGGGGCAGCGGGCGAGCTGGTGGGGACTGGCGTCAGGCGCGGACGTCGCGGAGGAAGTCGCGCATGAGGGCGCCCCACTGCTCGGGCTGCTCGATGAACGGCAGGTGCCCGGTGGGGATCTCGGCACAGCGCGCGCCGGGGATGCCGTCGGCGAGTTGCCGGTGGTGGTGCGGTGTGACCAGCTGGTCGAGCGTGGTGGAGATGACCAGGGTCGGCACGGCGACCGTGGCGAGGTCGGCTCGTACGTCGACGTGGTTGATGAGCAGGTCCAGGTGTTCTGGCGTGCCGGGCGGGACCGTGGCTGCGGTGTTCTTGATGGCCGTGTCCAGGTCGTCCTGGCCTACGGCGTCCAAGGCGGGGGCGCTGAGGCCGATCAGGGACACGAAGCCCGCCAGGCCCTCCAGGTCGTTCGCGAGGAGGAAGTCGCGCCACATCCGGGCCGCCAGCAGGAACCGCGGGTTGGGGTGCGCGAACCCAGCGGTGAGGACCAGAGCGGTGACGCGTTCAGGGTGCCGGGTGGCGGCCCGGATGGCGACCGGGCTGCCGAGCGAGTAGCCCGCGATGGCGAAGGACTCCACACCCTCCTCCACGGCGGTGGCGACAAGTTCGTCGGCCAGGCCGTTCAGGGAAAGGGGAGCGTCTGCGCGCGGAGTGCGGCCGCTGCCGGGGTAGTCGGGTCCGACGACGGTGTGCCGGGCGGCCAGCGTGTCCAGGACGGGGCCGTAATTGGCGTCCACACCGCCGCCGGCGCCGTGGGCGAGCAGCAGGCCCGGGCCGGTGCCGCGCACGACGCGGCCGAGGCTTGAGGTGGGCAGAGCAGTGGACATACGTGTCTCTCCTTCGGAAGGCCGGTGGTGAGGGCGTCGCCGCCGAGTTGGGAGCAGCCGGCGACGCATGGGTTGAAGGCGGAGGCGCGGATCACGGTGACCGAGGGCGAAGGTGGTTCGCCAGCCCCAACTGTTCGCCGCGCCAGATTCCCCGGGACGCGCCGAAAACTGAGGCCAGGTTCCGGTCGGCGGTCATGACGGCGATGGCACGGCCACGACCTGACACAGGTGCAGATCTGCGGCGCGCTCGGGCAGTAGCCCGACCATGACCCACTCGGCGGTGCCCACGACGCCCACACACCAGGTGAACCCCCAGGGCGGCTGTGCGGCCCGGTGCAGAGAGCGGGGGTCGTCGGGGCGCTGAGGTCGCGGTGCTGGTCGTCATGCACGGGACGCTAAAGTCTCACATCGGTGTGAGAGTCAATAGGGTGAGGTGCAGGTCACGTGCGCATCGGGGAGATGGTCCGCCGTACCGGGATCAGCGAGCGACTGCTGCGTTACTACGAGGAACAGGGGCTACTGGCGCCGACGAGGCTGCCGAGCGGCTACCGCGTCTACAGCGACGCGGACGTGGACACGGTCCGGCGCATCCGCATCCTGCTCGCCGCCGGGCTGCCGACCGCCACCATCGCCCAGGTCCTGCCGTGCGTCCGCGACGACAGGCCGACCCTCGCGCCGGTCTGCTCCGACCTGGTGGCGGAGCTGCGCCGCGAACGTGAGCGCATCACCCGCGCGATCAATGACCTGCAGGCGTCACGGAGCCTGCTGGACACGATCATCGCCGCCGGCCCCGCCGACGCCGACCCTGCGATCCGACAGCCGGTGTCACAGGGCTGACGTCGGCCGAGTCCCCGCGCGGGCACATGCAGTCAGTGGCTGTACCTCTGTTCAGACCTTGGCGAGCGCTTCCTGCCGGATCCACCGGAACAGAGAGGGGTTGTCGACGGTCGTGATGACGCTGATGGTGCTGCGGACATGGCGGTCGTCGTCCAGCAGAGCCAACATGCTCGCGGCCAGGTCCACCCGGGCGGTGAACCTGCCGTCGGCATGTCCTTCGACGACGGTGTAGTCGGTGGCGGACGGCAGGTGGTAGAGCCCGCTCGGACGGACGATCGTCCAGTCCAGGTCGCTGGCCTTGACCAGGGCTTCCATCCTGCGCATGTCGTCGTACAGGGTCTTGCCCAGCACCCGTGTCACGTAGGGCAGGAGCACGCGGTTGAAGAGGATGCCACCGTCGGAGTAGGGGTGCGGGTCCACCCCGCTGGAGCTGACCACGGCGAGTCGGCGCACGCCGTGCCGCCGCATGGCGGCGACGATGTTGGACGTCCCTTCCGAGTACGTGTGGATGGGCTGCTTGCCGGCCGGGACGCCGAGGGTGGACAGCACCGCGTCCTGCCCTGCCACGGCGGCGTCGACGGCCGCCGGGTCGAGTACGTCGGCGCCGGTCACCTTGAGCCGGTCGTGGCGCAGGGGGAACGTGTCCGGCTTGCGGGTGACCGCGGTGACCTGGTGTCCGGCCGTGAGTGCCTGGTCGGTGAGCAGGCGGCCGGTGGGGCCGTTCGCGCCGAAGACGGTGATACGCATGAAGACTGTTTCTCCTTGTGGGGTCACGACGCGTTCTGGGCGGCGGACTGGGCCAAGCGCAGCGGGCGGAGCGCACCGGCCCAAGCCAGGAGCTCGTCGACCAGCGCGTACACCTGCGCCCTGTGGAGTTCCCGTGGCCGGAAATCGGTGAGATCCGTGAAGTCCTCGCGCAGCAGCAGTGCCACCTGCGGCCCGATATCGGCCATGCACAGCACGCCCGCCTGTGCGCGGAGCTTCTGCACCGCCATGACGGCGCCGAAGATGCCGTAACCGACGTAGGCGACTGGCTTGCCGCCCCACTCGTCGTGGAGGTAGTCGAGGGCGTTGGTCAGCGCTGCGGGCGGTGCGGTGTTGTATTCGGGGGTGACGAAGACGAAGGCGTCGTACGAGGCGATCCGCTCGGCCCATCGTCGGGTGTGCGGGTGCCGTCCCGGTGTCATGCGTGCCGGAAGCGGTTCGTCGAGCAGCGGCAGGGCATGGTCCACCAGGTCCACGAGCTCGAACTCGGCTGTGCCGTCCGATCGTTCCGCTGCCAGTTTCTGTACCCATCGGGCGACCTGATGGCCGTTGCGGCCGGGACGGACGCTGCCGATGATGATGCCGATCCGTAGCATGTCGATCCTTTGTCCTGGTTGTCGGGCGTGCGTCGGGTGCCGCGGGGCGGGCGCGGCGGAGCGCCGGAGTGCGGTCGAGCGCCGGGGTGCGGTCGGTCGCCGGTCTCAGTCGGTGGCCTGTCGGGCGTACTGCGTGGCGCGCAGGACCGCCCAGGCGTCTGCCACGGGGCCGACGTGCCCGAGCTTGTCGGGGTTGCTCACCGTGCGGATGGTCTGGACCCGGCCGTCGAGGATGTCCAGGCTCCAGGTGTTGACGACGCGGCCGTCCCGGTCGCGGAAGACCGCTCCCGGCTGGCCGTTCACCTCGTGCGGTTCCACGGCGCCGCCGATCCGCGTGAAGGACGGGACGAGGGCGGCCAGCACGCGGGCCACCTGGTCGTCGCCGAAGAAGCCCCTGGCCCACTGAGGTGCCTTGCCGCCGCTGTCGGCGACGAGCTGGACGTCGGCGGCGAGCAATTCCCGGAGCCCGTCCACCTCTCCAGCCCGGACGGCGTCGAAGAACCGCGCGGCCAGCTCCTCGCGCTCGCGCCGGTCGGCCTCGAACCGTGGCCGGCCCTCCTGCATGTGACGGCGGGCACGGACCACCAGCTGGCGGCATGCGGCCTCCGAGCGGCCCACCGCCGTGGCGATGTCCGGGAAGCCGAAGGCGAACACCTCCCGCAGCACGAACACGGCCCGTTCCAGCGGGGTGAGCCGTTCGAGAAGGAGCAGTGCGGCCGTCGATACCGAGTCGGCCAGCTCCGCCGAGCGTTCCGGGTCCTGGTAGGGGTCGTTCAACAGCGGCTCGGGAAACCAGGGCCCGACGTACTCCTCGCGGCGGACCCGTGCTGACTTCAGCACGTTCATCGAGACGCGGGTGACCACAGCGGACAGGAACGCCTTGACCGACGCGGGCGGTGTCGTCGACGCCTGGTAGCGCAACCAGGTCTCCTGCACGGCGTCCTCGGCCTCGGCCACACTGCCCAGGATCCGGTAGGCGATCGAGAACAGCAGCGGTCGCAGCTCCTCGAACTCCTCGGCCCTTCCGGTCTGCGCGGTCACGCCGGCTCCTCCTCGAAGCCCTTGCGCCAGGACGGATGGCGCGGCTGCCGACCGAGCTCGCGCTCGGCCTTGGCGTTGGAGGAGCCACGCCCCCGCGTCATCATCACCACCGCCTGATCGCCGGCCAGGAGCCGGGCGAGCCACACGGGGATCCGCACCGGCCGCCTGGCTCCCGCGCACGCCGCCGGATGGGGAAGCCAGTCGCTCGCCGGGGCCGTCACCTGGTGGGCACAGGCGAGGAGCTGAGGCACCAGCCGGCGCCCCAGGACTCCGGCTCCCCTTGCCACGAACACCCTCATGACCCTCACCGTCCCGTCGTCGACATCAACATCTCTGTCACCTCCTGAGACAAGACGGCCGGTCGATCTGTGACATCGACGGCGGGATGGTCGGCACAGAGGACTCGCCGGGGTCCGCACGGCGGCCCGGCGGTACGGTCCTCATCGCCCTGTGATCAGCAGCCGACAAATGGAGAACGGCCCGACCGTGTGCGCGCCGCTCCCGTCACCACCGGCTTGCCCGGTCGGCCGATGCGCACGCCTCCGCCAGGCGGCGTGCGCCCGGCCGTCGCCGGACGAGCCCGCAGGCTTGTTCAGGGCCTGCGGCCGTGGAAGGTGCGGCGCAGGTCGCTCACCCAGGCGCCGGGGTTCTCCCAGGGGATGAAGTGGCCGCCGTGGTCGTGGGCGTTGACGTTGACGTGGTTGAACCAAGCGGCCTGCGGGCCGGTCTTGAACGCACGGACGCGCTCGTCGGCGGTGTGGATGCCGGGCGGATTCTCGTATGTGACGAAGGTGAGGCCGACCGGGGCCTGCACGACCGGGGTGCGGTCGTGAGCGGGGGACCAGGGGTAGCGGTTGGCGTTGGCGTAGTAACGCATCGACGTGGCGATGGAGTTGTTCACCCAGTAGATCGTGGCGTGGGTGAGCAGGTCGTCCCTGGTGAAGACGGCTTCAAGGTCACCGCCGTTGTCGCTCCAGACGTTCCACCGCTCCAGCAGCCAGGCGAGCAGTCCGGCGGGCGAGTCGCTCAGCCCGTGGGCCAGGGTGGCGCCGTCGAGCATGTGCACGGCGAGGTGGGACGCCCAGCGGTGGTCCAGCTCGATGATGCGGGCACGGACGTCGGCGGGCTGGTCGTCGGTGAGGGGCCGATTCCGTGCGAAGTCCCAAGCGCGGGGCCCGGTGAAGAAGTCGAGCGGCAGTCCGGAGCCGATGTGGATACCGTACAGCTCGTCGGCGTACTTGTGGCCGAGCTGGCTGGAGACGAGCCCGCCGATGTCGCAGCCCCCGGCGGCATACTTCTCGTATCCCAGGGTCTCGGTCATCAGGGTGTGCCAGAGGTCGGAGACCTTCCAGAAGTTGACGTCCGGAAAGCCGGTGAGCGGGCCGGGGAAACCGAAGCCGGGCAGGGACGGCACGATGACGTCGAACGCGTCGGCGGGGTCACCGCCGAACGCGGCCGGGTCGGCGAGCGGGTCGATCACCTTCGACCAGTGCCAGAACGTCCAAGGCCAGCCGTGGGTGAGGATCAACGGGACCGGGCGCGGTCCGCAGCCGGGCTTGCGCATGAAGTGCACGGGGACACCCGAGACGCTCACCTGGTAGTGCTCGTAGACGTTGATGGCGGCCTCGGCCTTGCGCCAGTCGTAGCCGTCCCGCCAGTAGGCGACCAGCTCGCGCACATAGCTGTCCGGGACGCCGTAGGACCAGTCCCCATTGTCCTCGTCCAGCGGCGGACGGGTCAATGTGAGTCGGGCGCGCAGGTCATCGAGGACCTCGTCGGACACATGGATCGGGGTGGGCTCCAGGGGTAAGGGCTGCGGGGTGGTCATGCCGTGATTCCTTACGGGACGGGGGAAGCGGTGCCGTCGGCCTGTTGGGTGGGCGGGCAGCGAGCCGGGCCATTTTAAGGAGTGCGGGCAGCGACGCGGCGAGTGCCTGCCGGTGGTGCGTGTCGAGCCGGCCGGCCAGACGACCGATGCGCTCCTTTCGCGGCGTCTCGTGTGTGGGCGACATCGGTCGGCGATCACCCGTGGAGCGAGCGGGCTCCCGGGCTGTTGCCCTTGAAGCGCTGGCCCATGGCGATCTCGTCGCCCACGACCGACCAGACGGTCTCGTCGTCCTGGAAGGGGAGTGGGTCAATGCTGCTCGTCTCCTCACGGATGCGGTCGACCTCGCCCTCCAGTCGCTCGAAGTCGGCTTCCTCGTCGCCGTCGTCGCCGCTGAAGGTGAATTCTTCGAGCAGGCGCTGGAACCGGAGGTTGACCTGGACGAGGGAGGAGACGTCCGTGTGGAGTTCCCGCGCGGTCTCCTCGTCGGGGTCGAAGGCGTGCACCCTGCCGGAGGCGGGGTCGAGGGCGGGGTGCGCGTTGAGCAGCCAGCCGATGACGGGCCATGCGCCCGCGCCTTCCGCGGCGTCCTCGAAGTCCTCGATGTGGACGGCGTCCTGGACGAGGGGCAGCAGGCCGTCGTCCTCGTCGGGCTGACGCAGCAGGAGTGTGCCGGTGGGTACGCCGACGGTCTGCAGGAGGCGGGCGCCCTCGGTGTCCGCGGCGGCGGACGGGAAGGCGGTGGCGGAGATGGTCGCGAGCCGGTCCTCGCCGAAGATGTCGGCGAGTTCGCTGCGGGATACGTCGAAAAGCACTGCCGGAACTCCGAACTCGGCGGCGGCACGGCCACCGTGGGACGCTCAACGGACGGAAGCGGTCACCACGACAGCGTTGAGCGAACCAGTCGCGTCCCTGCGGTGTGCCGCCATCCCCTTGCACGGAGGATACGGTCGCGATCTCCCCGCCGTCCTCCACGAAGCGGTGCTCGGCTCCCCGGACCTGGTCCGGCACCGGGATATCGCCGTGCGCTACCTGCCCGCCTGCCCAGGACGGCGGCGGTCATCAGCCCGTGGCCGATCACGTCGCCGACCGTACGGTGGCTGTGAGCCGCTCGACCAGGCCACCCCGCGGCGACGCCCTCGTCCTCTACACCGACGGCCTGATCGAACGGCCCCGGTGAGGACATCGACGTCGGCCTGACCCGCCCGGCCTCCACGCTCGCCACCTGCGCCGAGTACGGCGCGGAACGTCTCGCCGACGCCCTTCTCGCCCGCCTCGACGTTGCCGGTCGCGCCGCCGCGACATCGCCATCGTGGTCGTCCGCCTGAACCGAACCACCCGACCGTACGGACGACGTGTCCTGCCGGGGCCTCGGCCGTCCTCTGGGTCCGTGTTCACCGTGCGGTTCGCTGGTGTGGGCGAAGCGACCCCTGCTGTTATTCAATGAGGTGTGCGGTCAGGGATCTCGGGGGCCCCGTCGCACGGGTCCGAGTACGGCCCCGGCGCTGCGCCGGGGATTGCTGAGAGAGTCGCATGGACTCCACACCCTCCCCCTCGTCCTCTTCGGCGTTCGACCTGGTCAGCAGCGCCCTAGGGCGATACATCCCGCGCGGCGGAGCGGGCGCGGACGCCGGTCCTGGCGACGCGCAGGGCGACCGCACCACGCGCCGGCGCGTCCCCGAAGACCCGGCGGCCGGCCGTCAGGAGCAGATTCTCGGCGCCGTCAACCTGGACAGGGATCTGATCATCACGCGCTGCAATCTGGACGCCCCCGTATTCGCGGGTCTGGACGGCGTGGTCGGGAAGCCATTCGTCGATCTCCTGCCCCCCGGGGACGTACCGACGGTCACCCGGCGGTTGCGGCAGGTCGTGGAGACCGGTGAGGCGCACGTCGCCCGGATCCAGCGTCTGCGCCGCGACGACGGGTCGGAGCTCGTCGTCTCCATGAGCATCCTGCCCGCAGCGGCGCCCGAGGAGGGCCTGACCGTCTCCCTGATCGCGATGGCCAGGAGGCTGCACCTCTATGCCGCCGAGACCGCGATCGGCACCTCGCTGGACATCGGCGAGACCGCGCAGTCGCTGGCGGAGTCCCTGTTGGCCTGGGGAGACGTCGCCGCCGTCGACCTCGACTTCGCCGTGTGGACGGGCGAGGGAGTCAGCGGCCGGGCAAAGGGACGCATCCGGCTACGGCGGGCGGCCCTGGTGCCGGACCGGGCGTGGCCCGAGGGCTATGTGACTCCGGGCGACGATCTTCCCGGCGACGCGAGTCGCCTGCTGGCACAGGCGGTGCTACGGGACGATGCCCCGCAGACCATCGTCATACCCGACCGGGAGGCAGTCGAGCGGGTGCTCGGCAGCCCACGAGTCGTGCGGGCCCTGGTGCCCGGTGACCGGTCGGCGGGTGTGGCGTGCATACCGCTGGTCCTGGACGGCACGCCACCCGTCGTACTGGGCGTGGCGGAGGTCTGGCGGCGGGCGGACTGCCCCTTCCGCGACAGCGAGCTGCTCGACCTGCAGGAACTGGTGGCCAGGACCGCCCACCACGTCGACCTGGCTCGTCAGCACCAGCGCGAGCACACGCAGGTACTGGCCCTGCAGCGCCGTCTGCTGCCCCGGACCGGCGGTGACACGATCGAGATCGCCAGCGTCTACCAGCCCGCCACGCCCGACAGCGCGGGCGTCGGCGGCGACTGGGTGAACAGCTTCCCGCTGCCGGACGGCCGGACCGCGCTGGTGGTCGGTGATGTCGTCGGTCACGGTCTGGGAGCCGCGGCAACCATGGGCCAGCTGAGCATGGAGGCCCGCGCGCTGCTGTCCGCGGGACTCGCGCCCGACGAGGTGCTGGAGCACCTGGACGAGACCGTGACGCTCCTGGACGACGCGGAGTCCGGGCTGACGGCCGGCTACAGCGCCCTCGGGTCGACCTGCTGCATCGTCCTCTACGACCCGGTCGGCCACCACGTGACCCTGTCCAGCGCCGGCCACCTCCCCCCGGTCCTGGTCTCCCCGGACGGGCACGCGGACCCGCTCGCGGTCCGCCCCCACCCCGGCCTGGGCGCCGAGTTCGCGCTCCGGGAACCGTTCGACGTGCACACGTTCGGCGCACCCCCGGGCTCCCTGCTCGCCCTCTACACCGACGGCCTGGTGGAGGATCCGGCCGTACCGATCGACGAGGGCATCGGGAGGCTGGCGGACGCCGTGTCCTCGGTACACCCCTGGGACGCCCTGCAGCGGGCCGCACGGCACGTCGTCTCCGTGCTGGCACCCGTGCGCCAGCGCGACGATGTGACCCTGCTGCTCGCGCGGATGATCGGCTACCGCAAGGGGGACACCGCGACCTGGCGGCTGCCCGCCCGCGACGACGCCCCCGCGCGTGCCCGCGCGCAGGTCTCCGTGCTGCTGCGGCGATGGCACGCCAGGGAGGACACCCGGGACAACGTGCTGCTGCTGGTCAGCGAGCTGGTCACGAACGCGGTGCGTTTCGCCGCCGGTCCCATCACGGTACGGCTGATCAGGGCCGGTCACGGCCTGCTGTGCGAGGTGGGTGACACCGGCAGCGGCAGGCCGCGCCTGAGGCGGGGCGGCCTGCTCGACGACGGCGGTCGTGGCCTGCACATCGTGCACCGGCTCACCACTCGGTGGGGAGTGCGGTGGACGGACACCGGCAAGGTGGTCTGGGCCGAAGTCGCGAGGTGACGCGGCTACGTGCCGGGGACGCGGCCGGCGTGCGGGAGCGGGCGGGGGCAAGGGCGCCGTGCGCGTCAGCCGCCGCCACCGACGGTACGGACGGCGCCCTCGGCGGTACCGGTGGTGTGACCGCTGATGCGGGCGGCCCCTTTGCCGGTACCGGTGGCGCGGCCTCGCACTACAGCCACTCGCCTTCCAGGGCGGTGGCGGTGAGGCCCGGTGCCGCCGCGTACAGAACGGCGCGATTGCCGGGCTTCTGCTGCTTGGCGTCGTGCGCCCGCCGCAGGATGTCGAACACGGCGGCGCCTCCGCGGTTGCCGCTGGTGTAGCTGTCCCGGCTGTAGTCGAGCAGTCCCGACGGCCACGCGTCGGGCATCGTCTGCTCCATGTACTCCAGCACCCGGGTCCCCCCGGGGTGCGCGAGCAGCACGTCGGGGTGCCAGGAGTCGGGGGTGTCCTGGTAACGGACGCGCAGCCACTCCCACATCGCGGTGACCGTCGCCTGTACGGCGCGCGGCCCGCGCCGGTCCATCACGAAGTGGGTGCCGTCCGCCCGCGTCTCCAGGCGGTGCAGGTCCTGGGTGCCGGGCAGGGTGTGGTGCCAGGCGGCGTCCAGCCGCAGCACCGACTCACGCCGCGGGCGGCCCGTGACGACCGCGGCGACCGCGGTGTCCGCGAACAGCAACCGGACGATCAGAGACTCGAGCGTGTCGTCCGCGGGCTGGTAGGTCGTGCTCAGCGCCTCCGCGATGACGACCAGGACCACTCGGTCGGGGTCCGCGGCCACGAGATCCGCCGCCAGCGCCAGGGAGCGGGTCCCCGCGATACAGGCCCACTGCGTGGCCGGCAGCAGCATCACGTCGTTACGGAGCGGAAGCTTGTTGGCGAGGGCTATGTCCAGACCGGGCAGCGCGGGGGTGGTGGAGTGACTGGTGATCAGGCAGTCGACGTCCGCGGCGTCCAGCCCGGCTATCTGCAGGGCGCCGCGCGCCGCACGCTCCCCGTATGACTGCACGGCCTCCCAGGCCGGTGCGGTGCGCTCCTGGACGGTCTGCGGTCCGGGTATGGTTTCGAGGGCGGCGATCACGCGGTCCACGTCCTGCTGGGTGAACCCGTCGCGTGCCAGCGCCTCTTGGGCCGGCTCGATGCCGACAGTCCGCAGGCCGCCGCCGTTGCCGGGCGCGACGGCGGTCTCCAGCGGCAGCATCCACCCGCGTGTCTCGATGCCCGTACTCGCCGCGATGCTGTCGATCCGCGGTGCCCACGTCGCGTGCGGGTGCCGGTCGCGCACCTCCGCCACGATCTGGCTGGTCTTCACGGTGTGCTCGCCGTGTATCACGGCAGGAGGGCAGACGTAAGCGGCCATACTGGGGCACCTTTTCGGCAGGGGAGGGGGAGCGGGGCCAAAGGGGGAAGTCGCGAGTGCTGTGTCATGGGTCACTTCGGACCCTTGCATCCAATGGGTGCGCATTGACCCCACTTTGGGGGCTGGTGTCCGTTTCGAGCATGCGCGCTAAAGGGACATTTCCGCTGTGATGCAGGCAACTTAGGTGCCGTTGGAGCGCGTGACACGTGACACACCGCTGGTCAGGTCCCTCAGAGCGGTGCCACAGCTCTTGCCCGCGATGAACGACTCAACGAGTCAACGACTTGGGCGGGGCAACTCCTGGGCCGTTCTTCGCCGGTCCGGCGGGTGTCGCATCCGCTCCGTCAGCAACCGCGGACGCGACACCCCCGGAGGCGCCGGCGAGGTGACGACGACGGCGCCGAGACGCGGAGATGATCAGCCCCGGTCCTGTACGGCCATCTCTGCGAGCAGGGACCAGTCCTCCTGCGGAAGCGTCATGTTGACGATGCGCGGCGTCTCGGCGAGGTGCGGCGGCAGCGTCTGCTGCGCGTTGCGGAAATGTGGGGAACGGACGTGCGCGGCACCCGCCTCCTCGTCGCGGAAGGCCTCGACGAGCACGTACTCGGTCGGATCGTCCACGCTGCGGGACCAGTCGAACCACAGGCAACCCGGTTCGGCACGTGTCGCCTCGGTGAACGCGGCCGTGATCTGGGGCCATTGGTCGGCGTGCTCCGGCCGCACCCGGAATTTCGCGGTGATGAAGATCATCCAAGCTCCTCGACGGGCTTCGTGTTGCGTGCGTCCATGGTCTGCGTGGTCCGCCGCCGACGAAGCGCCCGACGCGCCGAGACCTCCCTTCCCGCTCCTGATGCACGCGCGCCAGTTCCGCGAGCAGCCCCCCAGCCGGGGGTTCACTTCGGCTCACAAGCCGGGATCGTCGAACTGGTCGAGAAGGAAGTCGACCGGTGCGAGGCCCGACGCGGCGGAAGTACCGTCCGGGAGAACCTGTTCCGCCCAGATGACCTTGCCGCGGGTCGTGTACCGCGTCCCCCATCGCTGAGCGAACTGTGCCACCAGGAACAGCCCCCGCCCGCCTTCGTCCGTGGTCGCCGCCCGCCGCAGGCGCGGCGAGGTGCCGCTGCTGTCCGAGACCTCGCAGATCAGACAGCGGCCGTGCAGCAGCCGCACGCCCACCGGCGGCGAGCCGTACCGGATCGCGTTCGTGACCAGTTCGCTGACGATCAGTTCCGTGGCGAATCCGGTCTCCTCCAGCCCCCACTTCCGCAACGTCTCCCTGCAACGCGCCCGCACCGAGGGAACCAGCGCGGGGTCCGGCGGCACGTCCCACTCGGCGACGTGCGAGGGCGGGAACGTCCGGGTGCGTGCCGTGAGCAGCGCGATGTCGTCGGAGGAGTGCGACGGCTTCAGCGCGTCGATCACCGCCTGACACGTCTCCTCGGGGGTGCGGCTTTCGGACCCCGCCAGCGCCCGGCGCAGCCTCTCCAGTCCGACGTCGATGTCCTGGGTGCGGTCCTCCACCAGGCCGTCGGTGTACAGCACCAGTTGGGAACCCTCCGGCAGGGACAGCTCGGTGGTCTCGAACGGGTAGCCGCCCAGACCGAGGGGCGCCGAGGCCGGTGTCCCGGCACAGGTGACCGTCCCGTCCGGGCGCACGACGACCGGTTCCGGGTGTCCCGCACGGGCCATGGTGCAGGCCCCCGCCACCGGGTCGTAGACCGCGTAGAGGCAGGTCGCTCCGGTGACGCCCGCGCCCTCGTGGTCTTCGGCGGCATCACCCGCGTGCTCCTCGTTGTCCATACGGACGACCAGGTCGTCCAGATTCCCGAGCACCTCGTCCACGGGCAGGTCCAGGACGGCGAAGTTGTGTACCGCGGTACGCAGCCGGCCCATCGTCGCCGCCGCGTGCAGACCGCGCCCGACGACGTCGCCCATCACCAGGGCCACGCGAGCCCCCGGAAGCGGGATGACGTCGAACCAGTCCCCGCCGACGCCCGCCTCCGCCGGCAGATACCGCCAGGCCACCTCCAGCGCGTCCTGTTCCGGCTGCCCCCGCGGCAGCAGACTGCGCTGCAGCGTCACCGCCATCGCGTGCTCCCGGGTGAACCTCCGGGCGTTGTCGATGGCCACCGCCGCCCGTACGGCCAGTTCCTCCGCGAAGGTGAGGTCCTCTGGCTCGAACGCCGGGGAATCCGCCGTCCGGTAGAAGTTCACCACACCCAGTGCCACGTTCCGCGCCCGCAGCGGGACGGTCACCAGCGACCGCAGCCCGCACTCCAGGGCCGTCCGGGCGCGCTCCGGATCCTGTTCCCGCCAGCCCTGGGCCTGCCGCAGATCCGCCTCCAGCACGACCCGCCCCTCCTGCAGCGTCCTCATCTGCGGGCTCCGGACCGAGAAAGTGATCACTTCGCCCAGCCGATACACCGGGATCATCCGCTGCGCACCGCCGATCGCCACCCGGCGCAGATGCCGCCAGCCCTCCGCGGTCGGCTCCCACCCCCGCAGCACCGCGTCGAGCAGATCCACCGTCACGAGGTCGGCGAACTGCGGCGCCGCCACCTCGGCCAGCTCCTGGGCCGTACGCCCCACGTCCAGTGTCGTGCCGATCCCCACCCCGGCCTCGTACAGGAGCTTCAGCCGCTCCCGTGCGACCTCGGCCCGCCCCGAGACCGCCGCCAGCTCCGTGGTGTCCCGCAGAGTCACCACGCTGCCTCCCCGGTCGGCCTGCGGGTACGTCGGCCGCTTGTTCACCGCCAGCAACCGGTTCCCTGCGCGATGCACCTCATCGGTGACCGCCTCCGGCGACGACAGCACGCGCATGACCGGATCCGGCAGTGCCAGCTCCCGCACCGGGCGCCCCTGCACGTCCTCCGGCAGCCCGAGCAGCCGCGTCGCCTCGTGGTTCGCGAGCAGCAGTCGTCCGTCGGGACCGGTGATCAGCACCCCCTCCCGCACCGCGTGCAGGACCGCGTCGTGGTGCTCGTACAGCTGCGCCAGCTCCACGGGGGACAAGCCGTGCGTCTGCCGCCGCAGCCGTCGGGACACCAGCGTCGTTCCCGTCATGGCCAGCGCCAGCGCGGCCGCGCCACTGCCCAGGATGACCGGCAGCTGCGGCAGCCACAGTGCCGCCACGTTCTTGACCGTGAGCCCGGCGGAGACCAGGCCGACCACCTTGCCACGCGAGTCGGTCACCGGGACGACGGCCTGTACGTCCGTCCCCTCGCCCGTGGGCAGGGGTGGCCCGCCGGCCTCCTCGACGACGGTACGGCCTTGCAGCGCCGGTTCGATGGTGCCGACGAACTTCTTCCCGATCTCCTTCGGATAGGGGTACGTATAACGAATCCCCGTCGTGCTCATGACGACGACGAAATCCATGCCCGCGCGCTTGCGCGCGGCCTCGGCCCGCGGCTGGAGCACCGCTGACGGGTCCCGGCCCAGCAGGGCCGCGGCCGTGCCGGGGGCACTCGCGAACGACTGGGCCGCGATGACCGACGCCCGTCGCCCCTGCTGCAGAGCGTCACGCGACGCCTGGAGCATCATGCCCACCACCGCGGCGACGACCAGCAGGACCACGATGACGACCTGGAGAAGGAACACCTGACCGGCCGCACTGCGCAGGTCCAGCAGGGAAGCGCGACGTTCTGGCGGACGTCCGACGGGCGGATGACGTTCCGGGCCCCGAGGGCGCCCGGAAAATACCTCCATACACCCTTGATAACACCGCTGCGGGGCAGTCGGCGCTGCTCGATCCCGCCGCGCGGCCGGCAGCACCCCTGGACTCGATGACCAGGCGCTCTCACGAAACGAAGACCGTTCTGCCCCGATAAGATGCTTTTGTGATCAGGACAGGACGGCTTCGGCGTCACCGCCCTCCATACGGTGGCCGACGCGAGACCGTGGTGCTGTCGCCCGTGATTCTCACCGTCGTCATCTCCGGCCTGGCCTTCGCCACCCCCAGGGAGATCGCCTTCAGCCGTCTCCTGCCCGTCGCACCCGCCATCGCCGCCGCGATGTGGCCCGTGGTCCCGACCATCCTGCTGGGGGCCTTCTGCCTGCTGGTCATGATCGGCCTCAGCCTCGTCTACACCGATCTGGGAACGCCCTACACGGCCGCCGCGATCGCCGCGGTCACTCTGGCGGCCGCTTATACGAGCCATCTCCGGCTCCAGCGAGAGGAGACACTCTTCCAGGTCCGGCTCGTCGCCGACGCGGCCCAGCAGGTGCTGCTGCGCCCGCTGCCGCGCCGGGTCCAGCACGTCGAGATCGAGTCGCTGTACCTGGCGGCCCAGGAGCAGGCCAGGATCGGGGGCGACTTCTATGAGGTGGCCGACACGCCGTACGGAGTTCGGCTGCTCATCGGTGACGTGCGCGGTAAGGGGCTGTCCGCGGTGGGGGCTGCCTCGGCGGTGATCAACTGCTTCAGGGAGAACGCGTACGACCAGCCCGACCTGAGGGGCATCATCCACCGCCTGGAGACCAGCATCGGCCGCTACAGCGTCGCGATACTCGACCCGGATCAGCCTGAGCACTTCGCCACCGCTCTGATCGCCGAGATCCCGTACGGGCGTGGGCAGGTGAAGATCCTCAACTGTGGGCATCCCCCGCCACTGCTGATGCGGAGCGGAGAGATCCGCGTCCTTGAGCCCACCGTCCCCTCGCCGCCCCTCAACCTTGCGACGCTCCTCGGAGACGACTACACCATCGACACCGTCGACTTCACCTCGGGCGACCAGATGCTCTTCTACACCGACGGCGTAACGGAGACCCGGGACCGCACGGGCGCGTTCTTTCCGCTGCCGGAGTGGACCCGGCAGCTCGGCCCGGCGGCGCCCCGCGAGCTGCTGGACCGGCTTCACGAAGACCTGCTCCACTACAGCGGCGGAAGGCTCGATGACGACATCGCCGCTGTCGCCGTCCGCTGTAGGCGCGCCGGGGCTCAGTAGGAGGCCGGACGGGTGTCAGATCACCCTCGTGGCCGGACGAGCCGGTCCGCCGACGAGAAAGCCGGCCTCCCGGTGCGCGTGCCGGTCCGACCGGTCTGTCCGTGAGGGGGCGTCCGCTGCGGCAAGGCGCTCCTAGGGAAGGGCCAGTTCGGCCCAGATGGTCTTCCCCGACGCGGTGTAGCGCGTGCCCCAGCGCTGGGACATCTGGGCGACGAGGAAGAGGCCGCGGCCTCCCTCGTCGTCCCGCCGCGCGCGCCGCAGGTGGGGTGCGGTGTGCGCGTTGTCGGAGACCTCGCACAGCAGGCAGCGGTCCCTGATCAGCCTCAGCATGACGGGCCCGGTGGCGTACCGGATGCTGTTGGTGACCAGCTCGCTCACCACGAGTGCCGCGTTGAACGACAGTTCGGACAGGCCCCAGTTCGCCAATTGGCGCTCGGTGTCCGTGCGGGCCCGCGCCACCATGGCCGGGTCGGGCGGCAGCTCCAGGTCCGCCACATGGTCGGCGCCGAGCCGGCGGGTGCGGACGAGCAGCAGCGTGGCATCGTCCGCCTGCGGGCCGGGCGGCCGGACCGACAGCGCGCGGTCGCACAGTTCCTCCAGCGGGCACCGCTGCCAGGTGAGTACATGGGCCAGGCGGTCGATTCCGCTGTCGATGTCGGTGTGCCGGTCCTCCACGACCCCGTCGGTGAAGAACGCCACGACGCTGCCGCTGGACAGACTCAGCTCGACGTTCTCGTAGGGCAGGCCGCCCAGCCCCAGAGGCGGCCCCGGCGCCAGCGCGGACAAGGCCACCGAGCCGCTCGCATCGGCCACGATCGGCGGGGGATGGCCCGCGCTCGCCCAGACACACCGGCCGCCGACCGGGTCGTAGATCGCGTACAGGCACGTCACCCCGAGCGTCTCGTCGCCGAGCCCGTCATCGGTGTCGGTTGCCGAGTCCTGCGCGACCAGGCCGTCCAGCCGGGTGAGCAGCTCGGCCGGGTCCAAGTCCAGCAGGGCCAGGGTCCGTACGGTGGCGCGCAGCCGGCCCATGGTCGCGGCCGCGTGCACCCCGTGGCCCACCACGTCGCCGACGGTGAGGCCGACTCTGGCACCGGACAGCGGGATCAGGTCGAACCAGTCGCCGCCCACGCCCACGCGACTGTCGGCAGGCAGGTAGCGGTACGCCACGTCGACCGCACTCTGCTCGGGCAGGTGCTGGGGCAGCAGGCTGCGCTGCAGTACCAGGGCTGCCGCGTGCTGGCTGGTGTAACGGCGGGCGTTGTCGATGCCGACGGCGGCTCGCTCGGCCAGTTCCACGGCGAGCGTCTGCTCCTCGGGCCCGAAGCGGTCGGGGTTGCTGCTGCGCCGGAAGGTGGCGAGGCCCAGCACCGCGTTGCGGGTGAGCAGCGGGACGAAGAGGCAGGAGTGCGAGGCGGCCGAGCCCTTACCGCCCGGTGTCCCGGGCGGGCAGGCGTCCACGACGGGGCGGCTGGTGGCCAGACTCTGCGCCTGTGGTGACGAGGCCGGGTAGGAGACGGGACTGGTCCGGAACTCTTCCGGTGTCCGGCCGTGCATCCGCAGCAGACTGTGCCCCGGCGCCGAGCCCGTGGGCGGCTGCCGCCCCTCGATGACCGCCGGCGCCAGGTCCACCAGCACCTCGTCGGCCAGTTGCGGTACCGCCACGTCCGCGAGTTCCGCGGCTGTGCGCCGCACATCCAGCGAGGCACCGATGCGCTTTCCCGCCCGTACGAGCAGCGACAGCCGTTCCTGGGCGCGGTAGCGTTCGGTGATGTCGAGGGACTCCTCGAAGAGTCCCAGCGGTTCCCCTCGGGCGTCCACCAGGCGGTGGTACGAGCAGGACCAGACGTGCTCGCGCACCGGGTCGGCGGGGGCGCGACCGCGATAGTGCATCCCCATGATCGGTTCCCCCGTCGTCAGCACGTGCTCCATGATCTGGTCTTCGTCCGGAGGGTGGTGGCGGGTGATGAATTCGCCTTCGGGGAAGAGATCCGCGGCCGGTCGGCCGATGTACTGGTCGATCCCCGCCAGCTCCAGATCGGTGGAGACGTTCCCCCACACGACGCGCATGTCGGTGTCGAAGATGGTCAAGCCCACGGCGGACTCGGTCGCCAGTCCCTGCAGCATCGCCAGCTGCGCCTCCCAGCCGCGCAACGTCTCCAGGTCGGCCGCGACCACGACGGTCGCAGCGGCGCCCCGGTGCGCGAGCGGGCTGAACGTCACGGCCGCGCGCAGGGTACGGCCGTCCCGACAGCAGAGGTCGAGGACCGTGCTGCGGGGCCTGTGCGTCTTGCAGAGCTTGCAGAGGGTGGACAGTCGCTGCTCGGGGGCCGCTGCCAGCAGCCGGGCAGCCGACTGGCCGAGCACGTCCTCGGGGGAATGTCCGAGCAGGCGCCGGGCCGAGGACCCCCATCCGGAAACGCGGCCTTCGGCGTCCAGTACCGCGGCGGCGGCCTTGGAGAGGTCCAGAGGACTATGGAAGTCGACGTTGGCGGCATTCGGAAAACGATCCATGGCACCGCTTCCCTTCGTGCTCCCTCAGCATCCCGTGCCGGGGGACGGTCGACAACCGCACCCGCGATCACGACCTGCCAGGTCGTGAGGACAGGGGCCGTCCGCGGGGTGAGCCGCGTCGCATCGGAGCGGGGAGACTTGTTATGCAACGAGTTGCATAGCATGATCGGCGTCATGGCGCTCGAACACGCGATCCTCGTGTCGCTCCTGGAGAAGCCAGGCTCCGGCTACGAGCTGGCCCGGCGCTTCGAGCGGTCCATCGGCTACTTCTGGACCGCTACCCACCAGCAGATCTACCGCGTGCTCAAGCGCATGGAGAACGACGGCTGGGTCGACGTCCGGGACGTTCCGCAGCAGGGCCGGCCGGACAAGAAGGAGTACTCCGTCGCCGACCTCGGCCGGGCCGCGCTGACCTCCTGGTTGCACGATCCGATCGAGCCGGAGAGCGTCCGCCACGATCTGGCCGTGAAGATCCGGGGCGCCGCCTTCGACGACGACCCCTCCGCCCTCATCCGCGAGGTGGAACGGCACCGGCAGGCCCACCGGAACCGGCTGGCCCACTATCTCGCGGGCCAGGCGCGGGACTTCACGGCGCCCGAGGCGAGCGAGACCGGCCCCGGGGGGCCGCTCGACGCGGAGCGAGAACTCCAGCACGTCGTCCTGCGCGGCGGCATCGCCTACGAGCGGATGATGATCGACTGGCTGGACGACGTGCTCGCCACGCTGGCCCGGTTCGGCCCGGGCCGCTGATCGCCGTCGTACCCGCCGCCGTACCCCCCGACCCGGCCAGTCCAGCCGTCAGACCTCCCGATCCCACCGTCCACCAGCCGAAAGGCGTCATTCCCATGGCTGACCAGCTGCTGTTCAACCCGCGCACCTACGACCCCGCGCACTTCGACCCCGAGACGCGCCGCTTGCTGCGGGCCACCGTCGACTGGTTCGAGGAGCGCGGGAAGGAGCGGCTGATCGAGGACTACCGGACCCGCGCGTGGCTCGGCGACTTCCTCGCCTTCGCAGCGAAGGAGAACCTCTTCGCCACCTTCCTGACACCGTCGTCCGCCGCGGGGGAGGGCGAACCGGACAAGCGCTGGGACACCGCCCGGATCGCCGCGCTCAACGAGATCCTGGGCTTCTACGGCCTCGACTACTGGTACGCCTGGCAGGTCACGATCCTCGGCCTCGGCCCGGTCTGGCAGAGCGGCAACGCCGCCGCCCGCGCCCGCGCCGCCGAACTCCTCGCCCAGGGAGAGGTGTTCGCGTTCGGCCTGTCGGAGAAGGCCCACGGCGCCGACATCTACTCCACCGACATGCTGCTCGAGCCCGACGGCAACGGCGGCTTCCGGGCCACCGGCTCCAAGTACTACATCGGCAACGGCAACGCCGCAGGACTCGTCTCCGTCTTCGGCCGCCGCACCGACGTCGAGGGCCCCGACGGCTACGTGTTCTTCGCCGCCGACAGCCGTCACCCGGCCTACCACCTGGTCAAGAACGTCGTCGACTCCTCCAAGTTCGTCAGCGAGTTCCGCCTGGAGGACTACCCCGTAGCGGCCGAGGACGTCCTGCACACCGGCCGCGCCGCCTTCGACGCCGCCCTGAACACCGTGAACGTCGGCAAGTTCAACCTGTGCACCGCCTCGATCGGCATCTGCGAGCACGCGATGTACGAGGCCGTCACCCACGCCCACAACCGCATCCTCTACGGCCGCCCCGTCACCGCCTTCCCGCATGTGCGGCGCGAGCTGACCGACGCGTACGTCAGGCTCGTCGGCATGAAGCTCTTCAGCGACCGCGCTGTCGACTACTTCCGCTCCGCCGGCCCGGACGACCGCCGCTACCTGCTCTTCAACCCGATGACGAAGATGAAGGTGACCACGGAGGGCGAGAAGGTCATCGACCTGATGTGGGACGTCATCGCGGCCAAGGGCTTCGAGAAGGACAACTACTTCGGCCAGGCGGCCGTGGAGATCCGCGGCCTGCCGAAGCTGGAGGGCACGGTCCACGTCAACCTGGCGCTGATCCTGAAGTTCATGCGCAGCCACCTCCTCGACCCGGTCGAGTACCCCGACGTACCGACCCGCCTCGACGCGGCCGACGACGACTTCCTGTTCCGGCAGGGGCCGGCGCGCGGCCTCGGCTCGGTGCGCTTCCACGACTGGCGGCCCGCCTTCGACGCGTACGCGCACCTGCCCAACGTGAGCCGCTTCCGCGAACAGGCCGACGCGCTCTGCACGTTCGTCGCCACGGCCGCTCCCGACGCCGAGCAGAGCCGCGACCTCGACCTCGTCCTCGCGGTCGGTCAGCTCTTCGCCCTCGTCGTGCACGGGCAGCTCATCCTGGAACAGGTCGCCCTGACCGGACTCGACGAGGACGTGCTCGACGAACTCTTCGCCGTCCTCGTGCGGGACTTCTCCACGCACGCCGTCGAACTGCACGGCAAGGACTCGGCGACCGCGCAGCAGCAGGAATGGGCGCTGGATTCGATCCGGCGACCGGTCGTCGACGAGGCACGTACGGAGCGGGTCTGGCAGCGGGTCGAGGCACTGTCCGGCGCGTACGAGATGGCCCCGTAGCCGCGCCATGGGCATCACCGGTGGCCGGGTCGCCTGGGCCCGGCCACCGGTGATGCCCAGGCGGCCCGGCTGGCCTGCCTCATGGGTTCTCGGGCCGGCGTGGCGCGCTCACCCGCCGACATGACGGAAGTGCGTGGTCACCTGCCCTGTCTCGTCGACGATGTGGAAAGCGAGCGCAGGTGGATGGTCCAGGTGGACGTGGTCCTGCGGGTGTGCGCGATGCTCCCAGGGGAGCCGGACGGTGGAGACGACTCCGGGGGCCACCAGCAGCGGGCGTCCGGCGAAGACGGTCGCCGCGGCGGTGTGGGCGTGGCCGCAGACGAACGCCGCTATATTGCGGTGGCGGTCAGCGAGGGCCGCGAGCCGCTCCGTACCGAACTGGCGGATGCCGTCGACGAACGGCACGTGCAACCGCGCCGGCGGGTGGTGGAAGCCGATCAGCACGGGTGTCCGGTCGGACGTCCGGGCCAGGACGTCTTCGAGCCACGTCAGCGTTTCGTCCGAGAGGAAGCCCTCGTCCTTTCCCGGAACCGACGAGTCGCACATCGCGATGACCACGTCGGCGCTCAGGTGCACCTGGTCGACCGGAGCCGTCGAACCCGCTTGCGCCAGCAGGTGAGTGCGGAAGACATCACGCCTGTCGTGGTTACCGGGACAGAGCATCACCGGGTGCCGTGAGGCGAAGACCCGACGGGCCTGCTCGTACTCTGCCGGCAGACCGTGATCGGTGATGTCGCCGGTCACCAGGACCGCGTCGAGATCGTACGGCAGGTCTTCCAGGTAGCGCATGACAGCCCGAGTGCGCTCGATGCTGCGCGGCTCACCGTCGAGGTGAGTATCGCTGAGATGGGCTATCACGGTCATCGACGTGTCTCCTGTCGGGCTGTTGATCACTTGGGCTGAGGCTAGGCGGACGCTGGACCAGGTGTAAGGTCCGGTCCTGTGCGGAAATCCTGGTCCGGTTCGCGTGTCGACTTGCACATCGGTCTCGACGCCTCGAAAGGCCGCCGTTCGGCACTGGAGTCGGCGCTGCGCGACGCGATCCGGCAGGGGCGCCTGGCCGCAGGGGCGCTCCTGCCCTCCACCAGGGGCCTGGCCACCGAACTCGGACTGTCCCGTGGGACCGTGACCGCCGCCTACGACCAACTGGTCGAAGAGGGCTACCTGACCACCCGGCCCGGGTCGGGCACCACGGTGGCCGACATACCCCCGGAGACAGTGGCCTCTCCATCAGCCACACCGGTACCTGCGGGTCCTCGTCATGACCTGCGCCCGGGGCTTCCCGATGTCAGTGCCTTCCCCGCCCGCGCCTGGCTCGCGGCAACTCGCCGGGTGGTCACGGACTCCCGCTCGGTGATGCTCGGCGCCGGAGATCCGCAAGGGCGGATCGAACTGCGTACCGCGGTCGCCGACTACCTGGGCCGCACCCGCGGCGTGGTCACCACCCCCGACCGCATCGTCATCACCTCCGGCTACTACCAGGGCCTGGGCCTGCTCAGCGGTGTGCTGGCCCGAAGCGGCGCCAGGAGGGTGGCCGTCGAGGATCCCAGTCACAACGTCTTCCGCGCCGTCGTCCAACGTGCCGGACTCGCCACCCCGCCCATGGCCGTCGACGCCCGCGGCGCCTGCGTGGACGCGCTGACCCCCGAGATCGACGCCGTACTGCTGACGCCCTCGCACCAGTACCCGACCGGTGTCCCTCTCCACCCCAGCCGACGTCAGGCCGTCGGCGCCTGGGCACGCGCCACCGGCGGGCTGGTCATCGAGGACGACTACGACGGCGAGTACCGGTACGACCGTCAGCCCGTCGGCGCCTTCCAGGGCATCGCTCCCGACCGGACCATCTACTGCGGCACCGCCTCGAAGACCCTCGGCCCGGCGCTGCGCCTGGCCTGGATGGCTCTACCGCCCCAGCTGGTGAAGCCGGTGGTCGAAGCCAAGCAGCAAGCCGATCTCCACACCGAGAGCCTTTCCCAGCTCGTCCTCGCGGATCTGATCACCACGCACGCGTACGACCGCCACGTGCGCGCCACCCGTCTGCGCTACCGACGACGACGGGAACTGCTCCTGGCCCGAATGTCCGGTGTCACCGGGCTGACCGCCCACGGTGTCCCCGCCGGTCTGCACACCCTCGTGACCTTCCCCGCCGACTGGCCACCCGAAGACGAGATCCTCTCCCTCTGCGCCCGGCAGGGACTTGCCCTGCGCGGTCTCTCAGAACTTCACACCGATCCGCACGGGCGTCCGGCAGGTCTGCTCATCGGCTTCGCGGCCCCGCCCGAGCACGCCTACCGGCCCGCTCTCGACGCGGTGTTCGGGACGCTCCGGAAGCTGGCGACCAGCGCGCGCTGACGAAGCAGGGCGACAGCCGTCGGTGATGCGTCACCCGTAGGTGTCCGCGGCTTTCGTCGGTGCGGCCACCCAGAGGCCCTGCAAGCCAGACCAGGTGCCGACGCGGTGAGTGACCGAGGTTGCCGGCTCAGAGCTTCATCGTCTTGGAAGACGCGCCTGTCGGGGCGCTCGGGGTGAGCTACCGGCTCACGTCACGTGGCTTGACGACCGCCTAGTCGCCTCCGGGGCGGGGCGCTCCGGACGTGGATCCATCACTCGCCCCCGGCCGGGCCTACGTCGCTACCTGCCGGACGCGTCAGCGCGGTAGCCATCGGCAACCGGCGGCCGATCAAGTGTCGAAACCCGAGTGTGCGCAGGCGAGTTGCGGCGGCGAGGCAGGCCTCCACCGACACACTCGGCAAGGCACGTCACAGCCGGAGTTGAGCGTTCGTCCTGGTGTGGAGAGGGGGTGATCCACACGGGCCCCTCGCCGGTCGACCGGGGCCGGGCCGGCTCGAAACACCCCGCGGCGATCTGCTGGTTCTGCTCGACACCTGCCGGGTAGAGGTCGATCAGAAGACCGGTGAGCCGTGCGCGTTGTGAACGCACCGCGCCGACGCCCGCCCGCTGCCGGGCGTGTTGCGGGTGCGTCGTCGGGGCGGACACCGGGGCCGTCTCCTCCCGCGACAGCAGCCGGGTCGCCAGAGCGTGCTGCCGCGGGGTGCCCAGGCGGCCACGGCCAGGTCCGCGGTGCCGTCACGCAAGGCCTGGGGAAGTCCTCCCTTTGACGAAACCTGTCGCGGTCACTGCACGCGGCCGGATGCGAGGCCGAGATTCGGCGCGAGGCCGAGAGGACACCGGCTTCTCGCCTAGAGTCTGCTGTATGACGGAGGCACCGGCCCAGGACCGCGGCGCACGGTCCCGTGACGCGATTCTCGACACCGCCGGCGAACTGATGTCGCGGTACGGCTACGCCGCCACGTCCATTTCCATGATCTCCGCCGAGTGCGGTCTGCCTGCCAGCTCCATCTATTGGCACTTCGGCAGCAAGGACGGCATCTACGTCGCTGTGCTGGAGCGCGCCAGGACCGCGCTGCTGGCAGCTCTGCCCCCGCCCGGGGTGCCGGGGGCCGATGTCGCGCAGCGCCTGGACGCCTTCCTCGCGGAGGTCGAGGACGCCTTCCAGCGCCACCCGCACGGTCTGAAACTGCTGCTGGGGCTGGGCATGGTGCGGCAGGACGCCAGCGCGGCGGCCGTGGCCGAGGTGCACCACTACCGCGACGCGCTGGTGGCCTGGGCCCAGGACGCGCTGACCGCCGTCTTCGGGTTGGACGACCGCACCGAGGTCGCCGACGAACTGGCGCGCTTCACCCTCAGGATGGCGAGCGGCACCGCCGTCGCCCGCTGGTTCGAACCGGACGCCGTGCTGGAGACCGGTCCCTTGGGCGTCGCCTTGCTGGCGCTCGCGGCTCACCACGGCGTTGTGGTGCGCGGGACCCTGGGCGAGGGCGCTCCATCGCGTGACGTCACGGACCCGGAATGACGGGCAGCCGCAGGTGCCTCGACGTCATCGCACCGCTCCCCGGGACGTGGCGGAGTGGAGCCCAGAACGCGCAGTGGTGGTCGGTCGCGAAACCGGTGGTGGATGCGGCACCGTCCGGCGCCAGCACCTGGATGCGGTCCCCTTCCTCCGTGTAGCGAGGCCAGGCGGGGGCACGGGAGCCGTTGGGGTCACCGGTGGCCGCGAACCGTGCCCAGTAGCCGGTCATCGTGGCGGACAGCCGCCGCTGGGCGGGCGTCAGGTGCAGGGAGTCCATGGGAAAGAGATAGGCCAGTTCGGAGGCGTGGAACGCGCCCTGCGGTGTGTGCGGCGCCGGGATGAACGGTGGTGCCTGGGGGTCGTGGAACTCGTAGGCGTAGACGGGTGCCCGGGTGCCGTACAGCCGGCTGTCGGCCCGTGCCGGGCAGGCGAACCGCTGGTCGGTGTTGACGGCGGAATAGGCCAGGTTCGGGGAGGGATAAGCCGAGACCGGATACGTGTGCAGGACTGCCGCCGCGCGACCGCCGTGCTGGACACCGATCAGGGCGGCGTACGAGGCGGCGGTCAGGGGGCCGCCGGCGAGCAGGTCCACGTACAGCGCGGTGAAGTACCGGTACTCGTCATGGGTGCTGCCGCTCAGTGTCGGGACGGCGTTCACTCGTCCCTCGGCCCATGCCCTGCGCGGAGCACGCGGGAGGACACCCGGCCCGGTGTTGGGGCCCCACAAGGACGCCGGCCCGGTTCCGCTGCCGCGAAGGAGTTCGGTGGTGGGCAGGGCACGCAGACAGGTCGCCGCGGTCGTCGGGTCCGCACAGCCGACCGAGGCCGCGAAGTCGCTTCCCCTCCGCTCGGCCGCGCCCAGCGTGAGCGGTGTCAGTGCGCCCTCCGAGGCGCAGCTCCCGCTCTGTTGAACGGCCCGCTGGAACAGGCCCGCGGCGGTCGGGGAGGCGATGTGGGCACAGGTGTCCACCGATCCGGCGGACTGGCCGCCGAGGGTCACCCGGTCGCGGTCGCCGCCGAAGGCGCCGATGTTGTGGCGGACCCAGCGCAGCGCGGCCTGCTGGTCCATCAGGCCGTAGTCGCCGGAGGCGTGGTCCCCGCTCTCCGACGACAGGGCGGGATGGGCGAGGAACCCCAGTGCTCCCAGGCGGTAGTTGACGGTCACCACGACCACTCCGCGCGCGGCCAGCGCCGAGCCGTCGTAGTCGCTCCCGGCGCCGTAGGCGTTGCCGCCGCCGTGCAGCCACACCAGCACGGGGAGGGTCTGGCCGCCGGCGCGCGCGGGTGTCCACACGTTGAGGTACAGGCAGTCCTCCGTCGTGCTGCCGGTGCGGTTGGACTCGCCGGGCAGGACGGGGCCGCCGTCGGGGAGCAGCGTCAGCGGCGGTTGGGGGCAGGGGCGGGCCGGTGCCGTGGCGTCCCGCACGTCGGGCCATCGTTCGGCGGGCTGCGGAGGGCGCCAGCGCAGCTCGCCCGTCGGCGGGGCGGCGAAGGGGATGCCCTGGAACACCCGGAGGCCGTCGCGGTGGGCCGTGCCGCGCACCCGGCCGTGGTCGGTGCGCACGACCAGGGAGTCGTGAGCGGCAACGGCCCGGGCCGTGGGCGGGGGAGCGGCGAGCGAGCCCAGCAGCAGGGCCAGAACCGCGATCACGGGGCGGGTCAGGGTGGTGCGCAGGCGGGGTCCTCTCATCGCATCTCCTGATACCGGTGCGAGCGGTGTGGTCATGGCGTGTGCTCGTAGGCGCCGATGTCGCACGCGGCGCCCTGGGGACGGGCGACACCGCGCTGATCGGTGGCCGGGCAGTCGGTCGCCGCGTCGAGGGCGGGGCTTCCCGGAAGCAGGGCGGCGGTGTCCGTGGGGCCGCCGTTGTCCGCGAGCGGGCCGATCAGCGGCGCACGGCTGGGCAGGTCGCCCGCGGCGGTGAGTCGGCAACTGCCGTCACCGTCGATGTTGTGGCCCTCCGAGGCGATGGTGGCGAAGGCCTTCTTGCAGTTGGCGGGCTTGCCGTCGACGGTGTTGCCGGCGACGAGGGAGTTGCGCAGGGTCAGCCGACCCAGCGGTAGGTCCACAACGTCGGGGATCGGGGACGGCAGGCTGTCGAGGTAGGCGGGGGCGATGTTGATTCCGCCTCCACCGTCACTCGCAATGTTGCCGGAGATGGTGGAGTTGAGGATTTCCACGGGGCCCCGGCCGCGGATGTCGATCCCGCCGCCGTAGCCGGCGAGGCTGCCGGGGCGGTCGCCGGGGTTCGTCACGGTGTTGTCGGCGATGGTCGAGTTGGTCACGGTGCCGCTGTCGTCGAACCGGATGCCGCCGGCCTCTCCCGCGACGTTCCCGCTGACGGTGCTGTCGACCAGATCCAGGTGCGAGCCGGGGATGTTGAAGATGCCACCGCCATAGCCGGCGGAGTTCCCGGTCACGACGACCCGGCGCAGCGTCATGTGATGTCCGTTGGCGATACCGCCGCCACCGGTATCGGTTATGGGCAGTTCACGCTCCTTCGTCAGGCCCCCGGTGACCGTCAGATCGGACAGCCCGGTGTCCGCCTGCATGCGGAAGACACGGTCCAGCTGGTTGGCATCGATGACGGTGGTCCGTGCGCCGGAGCCGCGGATCGTGGTGGGGGCGTCGACGTTCAGGTCACCCGTGGTGGGGTCGGGGTGGTCTCCGATGATCTTGCGAGGATCCGGCGGGATGCTCAGCCGGTAACGGCCCGGAGGCAGGCTGATGGTGCTGCCCGGACGGGCGTTGGCGGCCATCACCGCGGCGCGCAGGCTACAGGCCCCCGACGCGGTGCGGCACAGGCCGTCCGACGGGTCGGCATCGACCGCGTCGGTCGTGGTGTCCACAGTGAACTCGGTGGGTTCGGCGGCCCGGGCGGTGGGGGCGGCGAGTGCTGCTGCCGCGGCGAGGACGAGGCTCAGTGCCGCCGGACTGGTTCGGACGTGCATCAGGTGAACTCCTCTCGGTGAGGAAGGGAAGGGAAGGGAAGGGGGCGAGGGGGAGGACTCGGCTGATGCCAGAACGGGCAAGGACTCGGCTGCGACGAGGACTTCCTGCTGGTACGCGATGCGGCTCGTGCGAGAAACGCGGCCGGGCGCCCTGCGGTGTGGCGCTGGAGCGGCATGGCGGGGCCGCGGCGGGAGAGGGCGGACTGCGAACGGCGCCTGCATGACGGGGTTGCCGCCGGAGTCGTCCGCGTGAACTGTCCGCGTCAACCGTCCGCGCTCTGTAGGGAGCGTTCCATTCAAGGAGTTCCGTTGTCTACCGGCCGGCAGGGGAATGACCGGATAGAGACGGCGCCTGTAGGGGGAAGCCGCCGTCGGTCCAGCCGCGTCTGCGTCACCTCGACGTGAGCGGGCGGCCGGGCGGAGGAACTCGGCGCACGCCTCTTGACCTCTCACAACTACTGGTCAGTACGCTCACGCCACCCTCAACGACGTCCGGTGTGCTCCCCGTGCGGCCGCGGCGAGCCGGTCCCTCGGCGCGCACCCGCACGCCCGCCCGGCCGCAGGCAGCGCTCCCGTGATCCGGGAGGCGCCCTCGCGGCCCCGCTCAGAACGAGCCGTCGAGCGCTGCTCCACCTTCAACTCGGCCGGCGATCCCGCCCTTCGTGCACGGACAGTGCACGGATACACCGGTGACGCGGGCAACTGGAACACCATGGCCGACCGATTCGGAACCGACGGTTGCCGACAGCGCCAACAGCCGCTTCGACACTTCCCGCACCGAGATGCGCAGCGGTTCCGGCTTTCTCCGGAGCGGCGAACACCAGGACCGCCTGCCTCAGCCACACGGGCCTTCTCACGGACGCAACGGTCTACGCCCAGACCCGGGACATGATCAACCGCTGACCTCCGGCGGCCCAGCGGCCGACCGGAAGCGCGCTACCGGGGTCGGCCTCTCAGGGGAACCGCCGCCCCGGTGGCGGTTCGGCGGTCAGCCGAGCCGGAGAAGGCCGGCTTCGACGACCGCGTGGCCGAAGGCGCTCGCGAGTTCGGCGAGGCGCTCACAGCCGGCGTCACCCAGGGCGGCGTAGGCGGGAAGGGCCAGACGGTCGGTGCGGTCCTCGATGTGTCGGCGCAGGCGTGCGCCTTCCGAGCTGGGGGCGTCGCCGTCGAGCAGGCCTCGCTCGCGCAGGCGCTCCCGGGTGGCGGCCCACTCGTCCTCGGGCCAGGCGCGGCTCGCCTTGAGGAAGTCGACAGGGACGTCGCCGGTGGCGGCGTGCAGAATCAGGGCCTCCAAGCCTCCGACTCCCTCGCTCAGCAGGCACGCGACATGGCCGTCTCCACGGAACTCCCGGAGCACCGTCTGAGCGTGCCACAGCTGTAGTACCGGCTCCTCCGGCCAGGGAAGGGCGGCATGCGCGGCGAACAGCGGGCGGCCCTGGGGGTGTTCGCAGGCCGCCTCCGCTGCCCGGCGGGTCAGCGCCAGGACCTCGTCCAGGTGGGGCAGTTCGTGGATTCCTGCCCGCCGCAGGGCTTCGCCCGCCGCGGCGTACCGCGCGTCCAGCACCTGCTGCGGCGTCGTCGTGTCCCAGACCCCCTCGACCGTCCGCCGTACGAAAGCGGGGTTGAAGTTGTAGAAGGTCGAGATGATCAGCTCGGCCGATGCCCGGCCGAAGGCGGCGCTGCGGGAGGCGAAGTACCCGGCGCGTCCGCTCAGTCCGAGAGCCGCGTACCGCCGCCGTGCCTCAGGGACGAAGTAGATCATGCCGTGTACGGGCTCGAGGCGGCGCCAGGCCGCGCGTGCTGTCTTCATGGGGTCACCTCTTCGGAGAGTCGATGAGCGGGGTGTTCGCTGCGGTTGCGCACTCGCGGTGCGTTCGCAGGTGTTCGAGCAGCAGGCGGCTCGGTGCCTCCTCGGGGACCCCATGGCCGACACCCTGAGGGGCTCGGACCGGTACGGCCCGTTGACCCAACGCCCGGTCTCCTGTGCGGCCACCGTGCCGAAGGCGCTGTCCTCCGGGCTCCGGGCGTGCAGCGTGGGCACGTCGACGACGCCGATCCCGCCGTCGGGGCGGCCGGCCCGGTACCAGTACAGCGCTGCCGTGAGAGCCGCCGGCTGGGACAGGCGCCGTAGGCAGGTCTCGGCGCTGTCCTGCGGGACCTTTTCGCCGTAGAGGTCGCGAAGCCCTTGGATGTCGTGGGCGAGCGGGCTCGTCAAAGTGCCCGGGTCGCTGAGGGCGGGCGCCGGGGGAGTATCCGCGCTGGTCGGGCGCCACCATCGGGTAGCCCTGCGCGGTCGGCGCCTCGATCCGCCGGTGGCATACCAGCCCCGTCTGCGGGGAGCCGTGCGGCAGCACCGGGCGGCCGTGGTGCGGACCGGCCACGAGCGCCTCGAACGCGCCCGCGGCGGTGGAGCTGCTCGACTCGGTCACACTCCGCCTCCTCATACCGACTGGTCGGTAGCCTTCAGGTGTGAGGGTGGGCTGTCAAGGGGAAGCCCATGACCCGGGCCAGTTGAAGTTGACGCCGGATTCAACTATAACGGCGCCCTAGGCCGACTCCCCCCACTGCCATGGTTCTCCGCCACCGGAGGGGACGGTTCACGAGCCCTCGCCGCGCCGTAGCCGGCGCTCGGCACCGCCTGCCGGCCTCGACACCCGGCTCGCGCAGCACCACATTCCCACCCCGACGGCCCCGGGCGAACCGGACCCACAGGAAACAGTGAGGCGACATGAGGGAAGCAGTCATCGTTTCGACGGCACGGACGCCGATCGGAAAGGCCTACCGTGGGGCGTTCAACGACACCCAGGCACAGGAACTCGCCGCCCACGCCCTCTCGCACGCGGTGCAGCGCGCCGGGCTCGAGGGGGGCGAGGTCGAGGATGTGATCTTCGGCTGCGCCGCGCAGCAGGGGTCCTCCGGTTTCAATGTCGCGCGTCAGGCCGTTCTGCGTGCCGGACTTCCGGACTCCGTGTCGGGAATGACGATCGACCGGCAGTGCTCCTCCGGCCTGATGGCCATTGCGACGGCCGCCAAGCAGATCGTGGCGGACGGCATGCAGGTCGCTGTCGGCGGTGGCGTCGAGTCGATCTCGTTGGTGCAGAACGACCACATGAACACCCACCGCATGGCCGATCCCTGGCTGGTCGAGCACAAGCCGGCCATCTACATGCCGATGCTCCAGACGGCGGAGATCGTCGCCGAACGCTACGGCGTGAGCCGGGAGCGCCAGGACGAGTTCGCGCTGGTGTCGCAGCAGCGCACCGCGGCGGCGCAGGAGGCCGGCCGGTTCGACCGGGAGATCGTCCCGCTCCGCAGCGTCAAGAAGGTTCTCGACAAGCAGTCCGGTGAGGTACGGGACGAGGAGGTCACCCTGACCCGGGACGAGGGCAACCGCGCGTCCACGACGCTCGAGGGCCTGGCCGGGTTGGCGCCGGTGCTGCCCGACGGCCAGGTGAGCGCGCATTCCAGCGTGACGGCGGGCAACGCCTCCCAGTTGTCGGACGGGGCCTCCGCCTCGGTGTTGATGGAGGCGCGCGAAGCCGCGCGCCGCGGACTGGAACCGCTGGGCGTCTACCGGGGCATGGCGGTCGCGGGTTGCGGGCCGGACGAGATGGGCATCGGCCCGGTGTTCGCCATCCCGAAACTGCTGAAGCAGCACAACCTCACCATCGACGACATCGGCCTGTGGGAACTCAACGAGGCGTTCGCTTCCCAGGCGCTGTACTGCCGCGACGAACTGCACATCGACCCGGAGCGGTTCAACGTCGACGGCGGCGCCATATCGGTCGGTCACCCCTACGGAATGACCGGAGCCCGGCTGGTGGGGCACGCCCTCATGGAGGGCAGGCGGCGAGGGGTCCGGTACGTGGTGATCTCGATGTGCGTCGGCGGCGGCATGGGCGCAGCCGGACTGTTCGAGGTCGCCTGAACCCGGCCTCCCTGCCAGATGCAAGCCAACACGAGAGAGGCGCGGACACTGTGTCGAACATGGCGGAAAACACCCGAAGCGCGGTTCTGGTGGACTTCGGCGGGGTCATCACCTCCAGTGTGCTGCGGGCCTTCACCGACTTCGGCGCCTCCCTCGGCGGCGACCCGCGACTGCCCCTGGACCTCCTGGCCCGGGACCAGCCGTCCCGCGCCCTCCTGGCCGCGCACGAGTGCGGCCGGATCGACACAGCGACCTTCGAGCGGGGATTCGCCGAACGTCTCCGCGTCCACGGCGCGGACGTACCGGCGGAGGGACTCACGGCCCGGATGCAGGCGGGAGTCTCCATCGACCAGGACGTGCTCGCGCTGCTCGCCGGTCTCCGGACCGCCGGCCATCCGGTCGCCTTGGTGTCCAACTCGTTCGGTACCGGAACGTACGACGGCGTCGACCTCGCCGCTGTTGCCGATGCGGTCGTCATCTCCGCCGAGGTCGGGGTCCGCAAGCCTTCCCGGCGCATGTACGCGATCGCCTGTGAACGCCTCGGTGTCGATCCCGGGCAGGCGGTCATGATCGACGACCTTCAGCACAACCTCGACGGGGCCGCCCGGCTCGGCATCGGGGGCGTCCTGCACACCAGTGCCGCCGACACCCGCCGTCAACTTGCCGAACGCTTCGGGATCAGCGGCTGACCCGGCCTTTCCTGTTCATGACCATGGTGTCGCATTCAAGTACAGTTTCCGGGATGGACAGCACGGCGCCCGAGGAGACCGACGGCGAGAAGGCACCGCCCATGGCACCCCTCTCGCACCTTCGAGAGCCGCCCACGACGCAGCGAGGAGCGCGGACCCGGGCCGCTCTCGTGAGGGCCGCGCGCAAGGTGTTCGAACGGGACGGTTACCTCGACACCCGCCTGACCGACATCACCAAAGAGGCCCGGTGCGCGGCGGGATCCTTCTACACCTACTTCGCCAACAAGGAAGAGGTGCTTGCCGCCGTCCTGCTGGAGGCACAGGAGGACATGCTCCACCCGGGCATGGGCCGGGTGGAGGGTGCCGACGATCCCTACGCGGTGCTCGAGGCGAGCAACCGCGCGTATCTCGAGGCCTACAGACGGAACGCGAAACTCATGGCACTGCTCGAACAGGTCGCGCAGGTGGAGCCGGAGTTCCGTGAGTTCCGGAGCCGGCGCGCTGACGCTTTCATCCGCCGGAACGCGCGCGGCATCGCCGACCTCCAGGCGCGGGGTGTCGCCGACCGTGAGGTCGATCCCATGATCGCCTCCCGTGCGCTGTCCGGCATGGTCAGCGTCATGGCCTACAACGCCTTCGTGCTCGGGGCACGGCAGGGACAGGGCCCCCCGGTGGACTTCGAGGAACTCGTGTCCACGGTCACCCGGCTCTGGGCGAACGCCCTGCGGTTTCCCGGCCACCGCTGATCCGGGTGCGGCCGTCGGCATCGCGCCGGTCGCTGTCCTGGTCTGCGGGGCGGGCCTTTCAGCCGGGTGGTGTCGACAGGTGGACCAGGATGCCGCAGACCTCGTCCACGATCTCCCGGGCCTCCGTCTCGTCCGCGCAGTCGGCCAGCTCGCGACCCGCGCCTCCGATGACGGTGGTGAGCACGCTCACCCGGACCCGGCCGGCGCGTCGCCGCTCGTCCACCTGCAACAGCCGGGCGTTGCGCCGTACCCACGCGCGGTCCCATTGGCGGCGCAGCGCGTCGAAGCCCGAGGGCCCGTCGTCCTCCGCGAAGAGCCTGCCGAGCCGCCGGTTGTCCCAGGCACCCTCCAGGTACGCCCTGGCTCCCGCCACGAAGAGGGCGATGGGGTCGTCCACACCACGACTGCGCTCGGAGGTCAGCGTGGCCGCGGTCCGGCGCTCCTGCTCCTCGCGGAACTCCTCCCAGAGGGCGAGGTAAAGCCCTCGCTTGCCGCCGTAGTGCTGGAAGAGGCTGCCCACAGGGATGCCGGAGCGCGCCGCGATCTCGGTGAGGCCGGCGTCGGTGTAACCGCGTTCGGTGAACACCTCCAGCGCGGCGTCCAGCAGCGCACGCCGGACCGTTCGCCGCTGCCCGGTTGGCCCGGCCGGCGGGGCCGTGCCCTCCTGACCGCCCGGCAGCTGCCATGCCGCCCCGGTCCCGGCGGACTCCACGATGCCGCTCACTGGCAATCCTCACCTTCCGCGGCGCCGTCGCGGATGGCGAGGGCGACCAGTAGTTCCAGGAGGTCGGCGATCCGGCGCGGATTGCGGCCGGTGCGTTCCTCGATCCGGCGCAACCGGTAGTGCGCCGTGTTGTGGTGCACCCGCAGCCGGTCGGCGGCCAGCCGCAGATTGAGGTCCGCCTCCGCGAAGGCCCGTATGGTGGCCGCCAGCGTGTCGCCACGTCTGCGGTCCTCCTCCAGCAGCACACGCACCCGGGGATCGACCAGCTGGCGGGCGAGGTCGTCGGCGCGCAGCGCCAGGTAGTCGAAGGGGGACAGCCGCGGCAGGGCCGCCACCCCGCCCCCGCTCGGCACCAGATCGAGGGCAGCCCGCGCCTCCTCGTACGCCCGCGGCAGTTCGGACGCGCCCCGGGCGACCGTGCTGATGCCCATGGAGAGCATGGTTCCCTCCCGCGCGAGCCGCTCCTGCACGGCCTCGAAGTGGGCGCATATGTCCTCCGCGTCCATGCCGGCCCGGACCACGGGCACGGCCACCACCTCGCCGTGGCGCACGACGACCAGGGTCCGGCCGGCCCAGGGCCCGGCGACGCTGATCGACGCACTGGTGGCATACCCGTGCTCCGCCGTGGTGAGGTCCCCGGTGCGCGTGTCACCGACGCACATCGCCACGACCGCCATCATCGGTGAGCGCGGGCCGATGCCGTACGCCTGCGCCGCTGCGAACAGCGCACCACGCGTCGGGGCCACGCCGGCCAGGAGCTGGTCCAGGAGATCCCGGCGCTCCCGGTCCGCGTCCGCCACCACGTGCTGCTGGAACTCGACGTAGGCCTGCGCGGCGTGGGTGCTGGCGTAGTCGACGTACCGCATCAGCGGCGTGACGAGGGACAGCGCGGCCTGCTGGGCCTCGGCGGACGTACCCGCACACTCCAGCAGCGCGTCCCACATCACCTGCCGGCCGACCCGGAAGGCACTGATCCAGTCCTCCAGGGCGAACCCCGCGCGCGCCCGGCGCATGGCCGCCGCGCGGCTGAAGACGAGGTCTTCGGCAGCGATCTCGCGGTCTCCGGCCAGCGCCGCCAACTGCATCCGGTAGTGCTCCAGCACCTGCTCCCGTACCTCGGCGAAGAACCGCTCGTCCTGCAGCGCGTACGACGGGATCTCCGTACGCATCACCTCCACCGCGGCCTCCGCCACCTCCTCGACCCGGTCGTGGACGGCGTGCAGGATCCGCCGCCGCTCCCGGCGGATCGGTTCGGACAGCGGGGGAGTGTCCAGGGCGGGACCACGAGACATGGCGCCGATCGTCGTCGTCCGGCTCGTGCTCCGTCAACAGGCCCGGCGCGAGACATCTCCCGGCACCTGTGCGCGGCGCACAGTCCGGCGACCGGGAAGTTGGGTGCTCACACCCAATGTGCGCCTGGAACGCCCCCACCTACTGTGACGCTCGCTCACCCCCCAGCACCTCGGAAGGGGCGTCACTCATGCTCGCGGTCGACGGTATCACCGTGCGCTTCGGCGGTATCACGGCACTGGACGGTGTCGCTTTCACCGTCGAGCCCGGCACCGCCGTGGGGCTCATAGGGCCGAACGGAGCCGGCAAGACCACCTTGTTCAACTGCCTCACCAGGCGCTGCACCCCCGACGGGGGAGACGTGCGGTTCGAGGGCGAGGACCTCCTCGTCCTCCCTCCACACGCTGTGGCCGGACGCGGCATCGCCCGCACCTTCCAGAACCTGGGCCTGTTCCCGCGGCTCACGGTCCGGGAGAACGTCATGGTCGGCGCCCACAGCCGGGGGCGCACCGGACACCTCGCCGCGGCGCTCCGGCTGCCCCGCGTCCGGCGGGAGGAGAGGGAACTACGTGACCGGGCGGACGACTTGCTACGGCGGCTCGCCCTGGCGGACGTCGCCGACCACCCCGCCTCCGGGCTGCCGTTCGGCACGCTCAAACGCGTCGAACTCGCCCGGGCGCTCGCGGTCCGCCCCCGGCTGCTGCTGCTCGACGAACCCGTGGGCGGGCTCAGCCACGGCGAGGTCGACCGATTCGCGGATCTGGTCCGTTCGGTGCGCGCGGAATTCGACCTCACGCTCGTCGTGGTCGAACACCACATGGGATTCGTGATGGGCCTGTGCGACAAGGTCGTGTGCCTCGACTTCGGGCGCAAGATCGCCGAGGGCTCGCCGGAGGAGATCCAGCGCGACCCGGCCGTCGTCGAGGCGTACCTGGGGGTGGCGGCGTGAGCGAGCCCACCACCGACCGCACCGAGGCCGTGGCGAGTACGGAGCCGGACTTCCTGAAGGTGTCCGACCTGCACGCGGGATACGGCCAGGCCCGCGTGCTGCAGGGCCTCGACTTCGCCGTCGCCCGCGGTGAGGTGTGCGCGATCCTCGGACCCAACGGGGCGGGCAAGACCACGACGCTGCGGGCGCTGTGCGGCATGGTCCGCGGCCGCGGCTCGGTCACCCTGAACGGTACGCAACTGCTGGGCCGCCCGCCCGAGCAGGCCGCCCGGGTCGGCGTGGCGCACGTGCCCGAGGGCCGGGGCACGTTCAACGACCTGACCGTCGAGGAGAACCTGCGTATCGGCGCCCACGTACGCACCGGCCCCCGATGGCGGGGCCGTGCCGAGCGTGCGGCCGTGGCGGCCGACCTGGAACGGGTCTACGGCTACTTCCCCAAGCTGCGCCAGCGCTCGCGTCAGGCCGCCGGCAGCCTCAGCGGCGGGGAGCAGCAGATGCTCGCCATCGGGAGGGCGCTGATGCTGCGGCCTTCCCTGCTGCTCCTGGACGAGCCGTCCCTGGGACTCGCCCCGCTGGTCACCCGCGAGCTGTTCGAGATCGTCCGTTCCGTCAACGAGGAGGAACGCACCACCGTGATCGTCGTCGAGCAGAACGCCCAGCTCGCGCTGGACATCGCGCACCGGGCGCACGTACTGGAGGCCGGCCGCCTGGTGCTGTCCGGACCGGCCCGGCGGATCCGCGAGGACGGGCAGGTCGCCGAGGTGTACCTCGGTGTCTCCTTCAGCTCGCGCAAGGCCGGGTGAGCACCGTGACCGATCTTCTGCAGCAAGTGGTGGAAGGACTCGGCTCCGGCGCGGTGTACGCGAGCCTGGCGCTGGCCCTGGTGCTGATCCACAGGTTCACCGGGATCGTCAACTTCGCGCAGGGCGAGCTGGCCATGCTCTCCACCTACGTCGCCTGGCAACTGGTGGCGTCCGGGATGCCGTTCTGGCTGGCACTGCCGGTCACCCTCGCGGTGTCCTTCGCCGGCGGCATGCTGGTGGAGCGGATCGTCATCCGTCCCGTGCAGGGAGCACCCGAGCTGACGGTGGTCATCGTCACGGTCGGCCTGTTCATCCTCGTCAACGCGCTGGCCGGACTGATCTGGTCGTTCACCGTGAAGGACTTCCCACAGCCGTTCCCGGACGGCGGGCTCGACCTGGCCGGGGTGCGCGTGGACTGGTCGACGCTCGGCATCCTCGGTGTGGTGGCCGTCGTGATGGGCCTGCTGTACCTGCTGTTCCAGCACACCTCCGTCGGCCTGGTGATGCGGGCCGTCGCCTGCAACCCCTCCTCCGCCCGGCTGTCGGGCATCCGGGTGGGCCGGGTGCTGATGCTCGGCTGGGGGCTGGCCGCGACGGTCGGCGCGGTGTCGGGCGTGCTCGTCGCCCCGGTGCTGTTCCTGGAGCCCAACATGATGGGCGGGGTGCTGATCTACGCGTTCGCCGCGGCCACCCTCGGTGGCTTCGACAGCCCGGTCGGTGCGGTCGTCGGCGGCCTGTTCGTGGGCGTCGCCGAGACGCTGACCGGGGCGTACGTCGATGTGGTCGGCGCCGATCTGAAGGTGGGCGTACCCCTGGTGATCATCCTGGCGGTGCTGCTGGTACGCCCCCAGGGCCTGTTCGGACGGGCGGCGGTGGAACGCGCATGAGCACGATCACGACCGTACTCGGCACGGACCGCGCCCGACGGCTGCGGGCCGCGCTCACCGTACTGCTCGCGGCGGCCGCCGCCGTCGGCGCACCGTTCTACTTCGCCCCCTTCCAGGTCTTCCAGCTGACCATGGTGCTCCTGTACGCCGTCGCACTGGCCGGCCTGAACCTGCTGGTCGGCTTCGGCGGGCAGATCTCGCTCGGGCACGGCGCGTTCTTCGCGGCGGGGGCCTACACGGCGGCGGTCATGCTCGACCGGTACGACACCGGTCACCTGGCCACGCTGCCGGTCGCGGCCGCCGCAAGCTTCCTGCTGGGCCTTGGCTTCGGCGTGCCCGCCCTGAGGCTGCGCGGGCTGTATCTGGCCCTGGTCACCCTCGCGTTCGCGGTGTTCCTGCCACCCCTGCTCAAGCGGCTCGAACCGGTGACGGGCGGCTCCATGGGACTGACCGTGGACAAGCTGCAGCCACCCGCCTGGAGCGGGCTGGCCGAGGACCAGTGGATGTACTTCGTGGTCCTCGCCGTCACCGCGGTGGCTCTGCTGCTCGCCCGCAACCTGCTGCGGTCCCGGGTCGGCCGGGCACTGCTCGCCGTGCGGGACAACGAGAGCGCCGCCGAGGTCATGGGCGTGCGGCTGTCGCTGCACAAGACCCTCGCCTTCGCGTGGAGCGCGATGTTCGCGGGTGTCGCCGGGTGTCTGTACACCTGGGTGATCGGCTTCGTCTCACCCGACTCGTTCAGCTTCGTCCTGTCCATCACCCTGCTGGCCGGCCTGGTCGTCGGCGGGCTCGCCTCGCTGTACGGGCCCCTGCTGGGCGCGGCGTTCGTGATGTACGTGCCGAGCGTCTCGCAGGACCTGAGCGAGGCCGCACCGGGAGTGGTGTTCGGCCTGCTGATCATCACGGTGATGTTCGTGGCCCCGACCGGCCTGGCCGGTCTGCCGGGCCGTGTCCTGGGCGCGGTCGCCCGTCGCCTGCCCCGCACCACCGCCACCCTCGACCGGACGCCCGAGACCGCATCCGCACCCGACGCGGAACCGGAGCCCCGGGCGGGATCCGGCCCCTCCGAAACCCTCGACCCCGCTGCCTCCACCGTTGCCGACGCCGAACCCGTGGGCGCACCGCCCCGCACGGAAAAGGAATGAACCCCATGCGCAAGACGACCGCCCTGCGGGTGGCCGCGGCCACGATCGCCGCCGTGCTCACCGCGACCGCCTGCAGCAGCCGGCGAGGACAGGACTCCCAGGACACCGCCGCCGCCGGCGCCTGCAAGGGACAGCAGACCACCGGCATCACCGACAAGACCATCAAGCTGGGCGGGATCTACCCGCTGTCGGGACCTGCCTCCGCGTACGGCACGATCAGCAAGGGCGTTGCCGCCTACTTCAGTCACGTCAACGACAAGGGCGGCATAGACGGCCGCAAGGTCGAGTTCGTCGTCCGCGACGACGGCTACCAGCCGCCCAAGGCGGTCGAGGAGGCCCGCAGACTGGTCGAGCGGGAGAAGGTCTTCGCCGTGTTCCAGACCCTGGGCACGCCGTCCACGGCGGCCGTGTGGGACTACCTCGACCAGCAGAAGGTGCCGCAGCCCTTCGTCGCCACGGGAGCCTCCGTCTGGGGCGCGGACGACAAGCACCCCTGGACCATCGGGTGGCAGCCCAACTATGTGGCAGAGGCCCGGGTGTACGCCAAGTACCTCAAGGACGAGAAGCCGAAGGCCGAGGTCGCGGTCCTCTACCAGAACGACGACTTCGGCAAGGACCTCCTCGGTGGGTTCAAGAAGGCCCTCGCCGGCAGCGGCGTCAAGGTGGTCGCCGCGGAGAGCTACGAGGTCACCGACCCCTCCGTGTCGGCACAGATGGCGAGCCTCGCCCGCTCCGAGGCGGACGTGCTGCTCGACATCACCACGCCCAAGTTCGGCAGCCAGGCCCTCGCCGCCGACGCCAGGAACACCAAGTGGAACCCGCTGCACATCGTGAACAACGTGGCCTCGTCCGCCGCGGTGCTCAAGCCCGTCGGGTTCAAGAACGTCCAGGGCGTGGTCTCGGCGACCTACTTCAAGGACCCCGCCGACCCGCAGTGGGCGGACGACCCTGAGGTGAAGACGTACAAGAAGGCCCTGCACGAGTACGCCCCCGACGCCGATCCGGCCAACCAGTTCAACGCCTACGGCTGGGCCGTCGCCTCCAGCCTGCACCAGGCCCTGGACGCGATGAAGTGCCCGACCAGGGAAGGACTGCGGGACGCGGTGCGCAACCTGAAGGACGTGAAGGTGGGCATGCTGCTGCCCGGAGTCACCCTGTCCACGGCACCGGGTGACGCCTTCCCGATCGAGACGATGCAGCTGATGCGGTTCAAGGGCGAGCGGTGGCAGCTGTTCGGCAAGCCGGTGGACACCCGCAAGGAGTTCGGCCCGCTGACGAAGTGAGCCGGCGGGGGCGGTCCCGGTCGATGCCCCGGCCCTGGGGACCGCCCCCGCCCCGTCGACCGCATCACCCCTGATCTCGCCCCTGGAATTCCGGCGGTTCGATGCCGTGATGCAGCTTGAGCTTGGCATCCACCATAAAGATCGCCGCGTCGACGTTCGACTCGATCGACGCGTACCTCTGGATCCACCCGTCGTGCCGTGGTGGCTGTGCTTCGTTGAGGATCCGAAGCAGAGCCACCTGAGCGAAGCCGATTTGCGTCGGGCCGGCCGGGCGAGGCCGGATCTCCCTGCCTCTGTAGAGATTCCGGTGTCTGGCTGTCAGGAGGTCGGACCGCCGCGACCTCAGGGTGGGGAGGTCGTCCTCCTCACAACTCAACGGGTGGGTGTTGACGGCTGGATCGGGCAGGATCGTCGGCGTGTCCGTGCGCGGCTCCTGCAGCGACACGAGGGGGAGCAGGCAGTTGGCAGTCCCGTCTCGATCAGTGAGGTTGTGCATGCCGAAAAGACGCTCGACCGTGGCAAGTATCGATGTGTGATCGTATTGAGTGTGGTCGATCACGCCCCGCCTGATCAGTGGTGAAATCACCAGGGCAGGTACTCTCACCCCCAGCACGTCGAACTGGAATCCGTTCCGCACGTAGCTGTCAGTGATCACATCTCCTGGAGGAACCGCTGCCGGAGGCCTGACATGGTCATAGAATCCTCCGTGTTCGTCGAAGGTGATGATGAGGAGACTCTTCTCCCAGTGCGGCGAATTGCGAATCGCTTCGTAAACATGCTTGACGAGGCGTTCACCGCTCGTTACGTCATCCAGCGGATGCATGGAGTTTCCGCACGTGAAATCCCCCGGACCCGTGATATCGAAACCATGGGCTCCGTATCTGGGCTCGATGAATACAAACTTGGGGGAGAAGTCAGGGTTCCTGACCTCCTCCCTGAACTTGTCAAGATCGGTGAAGCGCCCGTGCAGTGCGTTGAGGCCCATGCCGCTCATCGCAAACGAGACCGGAAATTCATCCCCCTCGAATATTCGCCAGTCGATGCAATATTCATCCAGGAGGTCGAATATGTTTCCGTTGGCGAAGCGATAACCCTCGACCGTGGTGGAAGTAATGATGTCCGAAGGCCGAGGGCTGCCGTCCAGGCCGCCGGACGAAGCCGCCATGGCGAACAGGCGGTTGGGCCAAGTGGGCCCCGGGACCGAGCAGAACCAGTTGTCGCACACGGCGAATTCTCTCGCCAGTTCGGTCAGCACCGGGAGCTGCTCAGGCCTGAAGCATTTCATTATTCTTTCGGGCGTGGTGGAGCCGGTGGCGCGATAGTTGGCGATGAAACCGGAGTTGTCGATCGTCGGGTACAGGTGAGTGGGTGGGAATGTGCTGCCGGCTCCGCACAGTGCCACGACCGTCTGTGAAAACTCGTGTCCAGGGTCCTTGTCGATCCCTTTCAGGGCGAAGTCTGCACCGGGAACGACGGGGAACCGCGTACCGTTCGCTGGGTCCACATTGAAGTCGCGCGTCGGGTCGGCGCCGATCAGCGTCGTGCTCTTTCCCTGGACATCAACCCCTTCGAGGCCACTGAACCCGAAGACGTGATCGAAGGATCGATTTTCCAGCATGAGGACGAACACATGCTCCACCGGTACCCGCTCGCGCGCTCTCCTGCGAGACACGGAGACAAGCCCGCACCGCAACCCGTCCCATGCAACGCAAAGGAACTGCAAGAAGTAGGAGAAAAGCATGCAGATCGCCTTGCAAATGACGGCGAACGCTATACAGGCCGACTCGGCCACCCGGTACCAGGCTCTACAGAAGAAGCCCCCTGCACAGTTCCGAGCCCCCTGGTCCGCCCATTCGGCGCACGTGGACTCGACAGAAGGTGACCATTTCTTGCATGTGATCACCATCCGGGTCACCCGTTTAGTGCACGCCGACATGGCCGCCTCCCTCAGCCGGCAATTTGCTACGCAACTTCCTGCGCATGGAAAAAAGCCTCAAGGTGGCAACAAGTATCCCGGTCATTTTGCCGACCGCGGAAGCGATGATGATGGAGAGGCAGCACCACAATGCTGCCGATACGGTCCAGGCCTGATACGCGACGAGAGCCGCCACGGAGCCGCAACCCGCCAGGATCAGGGTGACCCCACCCGCCTTGCATCCGCATTCATCCGCATACTGACGCATGCGCATGCGAACCGAAGCCGCGTCAGCAGGGTTCGCGCCGAGGCTCCTCAGTAATCTGTCGATCTCCCAGGCGGCTTCTCTTCTCACCCGGTTCCCGGTCATGTTCAACGATCCTGTACGCCGAGGCCCGCCCCACACATCCCACAACAGCACGGGTGGGAAGGCTCTGCAACCGAGACAGGCCCAGGCCCTTCGGTCAGCCGGTGGCACCCTGCGGCGTGACCTCACCGTCGGCTTTCGCGCGACGCGTGCGAGCTGAGCTCGCCATCTTCTCGGCGGCCACTTGGGCGGTGAGGTCCTGAATCTCCTCACCCGCCTCGATGGCTGCACGCTTGACTTCGAGGGTCAGGCCGACCGACGTCTTGATGATGCCCCGCACCAACGGTTTCGCCACTCGTTTGATGAGAGGGCCCGTGACGAGGCCGACGAGAAAGGGAGGAAGTACAGGGGCCATGCGCAAACCCTCTCTTGTGTACGCGGCACGGTTGCCGCTGCCGCACCTGCCACTACCGCCTGGTCGGCGGCGCGGGCAGAAATGTCCCCCACCTGAAATCACCGTAGTCGGACCTCGGCCGACGCGCCCGGGGACGCCGATGCCTTTCATTCGTTCGGGCGGAGGTGCGCCGGAGCGGAGCGTGGCTGCGGGACGGGATCAGGACGGGTCCGGTGCACCCGACTCGCGTTCGGCCAGCAGTGAGCCCACGGCCTGCATGACGAATTCGGGGACGCGGTCCGGGAAATCGTGGCCGGTTCCCTCCGGGGTGTAGACCCTCCGGGCAGCGCTGGAGGCCGCGAGGAAGCGGTCTCTCACGGTGAGGAAGAAGTGCCGTACGCGGGCGCTCTCCTCAGGATCGTCGACCGCGTCGAAGATCCTGTCGCCGCCCGTCAGATCGCGTGGGGCCACGAGAAGCAGGGGCAGCGAGCCGAGCTCGCCGTCGTGTACGACCGTCTGCCAACCGTTTCGGACGATGCCGTCCGGTGACAGCTCTCGCAGGATCGATGCCGCGGCGCAGCTCGCCTTGGTCCTGGTCTCGATCACGGCGAGCACCCGCGTCGGGTGCTCAGGAGCGTGCGCCTCGTCCCTGGGCAAGAGGGCGTGGAGGCCGAAGAGGTGGCGCAGTGCCAGGGCGGTCTGGTCCCTGCCGGCGTGCCGCAGGGTCGCAAGCGAGGGGCCGAAGGCGACGACGTCGGGCGGGGTGGGATCGAGCAGGACCAGACCGGCCACCAGACCGGGGCGGCGCCTGGCGGCGTTTGCCATGAGCAGCCCCCCGAGGGAATGCCCCACGAAGACGTAAGGCCCCTTTTCGCCGGCCCGCTCCAGCGCCGTCAGCAGTTCGACGGCTTCGGCTGCCGTCGTGCGCGGGAACGGGCCCGGGTCGCTCCAGCCGGAACCCGGACGGTCCACCAGGACCGAACGCGTCCGTTCGCGCGCCAGCGCGTGCAGCGGGTACATGGCGTACCCGCCGGCGTGACCGCCCGGCATCCAGACCACGGTGGGCCTCGTTCCGGCGTCTCCCTCGGCGAGGATGTGCATGCGGTAGCCGCCCACGTCGACCATGCGTCCGGGTGGCGGGTACCTCGACCCTATCCGGGCCACATGGACCAGATGGCGCAGAGACCCCAGACCGAGGACGAGGGCCATGGCGCAGAGCACGCCGCCGAGAACGCGCCAGCCGCTTCCCAGGGTGACGCACCACGCGCCGACGGCCGCCGGCAGCAGGGCGATGGTCAGCCCGGCCCAGTCCCGGCTGAGCAGCCGGAGTATCGCGTCCTCGCCACGTCTGCCCGGTCGCATGGTTCCCTCTCCGTCCCAGCCTCCGTGGTCGCTGCCAGGGACACCGCGCGTCTCCGCGCCCGGCACCAGCATCGTCCCCTGAAAAACCCACGGGCGCCACGCACGGTGTCGGGCCCGGCCCTCGGGGGCATGCCACCCTCAGGTCTGGTCCGCGCCGCACCCGTGGGCAAGGCGTGCGGCCACGTCCGCGACCACTTCGGCCTCCCGGGCCACGAGATAGAAATGGTCCCCGGGGAACGAGCGCAGTTCGAAGGAACCTGGAGCGGTGAGGTCGGACCAGGCGAGGACCCGGTCGAGCTCGCAACTGGGATCGTCCTGGCCGACGTACGCTGTGATCGGCGCCTTGACCGGAGTCGGATGCGGGGGGTGGTAGCCCTCGATGAGCCGGTAGTCCGCCCGGAGGGCGGGCAGCAGCAGGTCACGCAGCTCCGGGATGTCGTAGGCCTCCGAGTGCAGGTCTCCGAGGTGCCGGACGCGGGTGATCAGTTTCTCGTCGTCGGCACTGTGCAGTGCGGTGCGTTCGGCCCGCTGGGGGGCCTCGTGTGCGGAGACCAGCAGGTGTTCGGGGACGAGGCCGCGAGCCTCCAGCCGGACGGCCAGTTCGTAGGCGACACAGGCACCCATGCTGTGTCCGAAGAGCGCGAGCGGCCGGTCGTGCCAGGGCCGCAGCGCGTCCTCGATCGTGTCGGCCAGGGTGGCCATGTCCTCGATACAGGCTTCCGCGAGCCGGTCCTGGCGGCCGGGATACCGCACGGCGAGCACCTCGATGTCCTCCGGCAGCAGCGCGGGCCAGCCGTGGAACAGTTGTGCCGTGCCGCCGGCGTGCGGGAAGCACACCAGTCGGAGCCCGGGGTCCGCCGCGCGCCGGTGGACACGGAACCACTTTGTCGCGTCGTGCGCCGTCATCGCTTTTTGAAACCGCCCAGCTGTGAGGAGTTGAGCTTGGAGGGAAAGGCGGGAAACTGCTCCACCGTGCGACGACTCAGTGCGCCTTGGCAGCGGCCGAGCCGGCACCGCGGGCCTTGCCGACGGCCTTGCCCTCGCTGCCGGACTGCGCCGTGTGGCCCGCCTGTGCCGTGTGAGCGGCTGCGGCCGGGGGTGCCGACCCGGTGCCCGACTCGGTGCGGCCCGCGATGCGGCCCGCGGTGCTGCTTTGCGGGGCGCTGATGTCGGTGCCGTGCTCGGCTTTGTGCTCGGCTCCGTGCGTCATCTGGACGGCGAGCACCTCGGCGGTCGCCTCGGCCGCGAGGTCCTGGATTCCCTCGCTGGCTTCGTGGACGGCCCTCTTGACCTCGACTCCCAGGCCGACCGACGTTTTGACGATGCCTCGGATGACCGGTTTGCCCAGCCTTTTGAGCAGGGGCGCGGCGATCAGGCCGATCAGGAAAGGAGGTACGACAGGCGGCATGGCAGGACATCCTTCTCTTCTGCCGAGAAAACGATGACGGAAAGGCAGCAGGAGACGCATAGGAAAACGTGCGATGACAGCATGGGTTCCGCATCCTCGAACCCGCATACTCATTGCAGAGAGTATCCAAGCGCGAGCGCAGGGCTACCGGTCCGCCGTGGCCTTCACTCGTTCGAGTAGAACACCCTGCCTTTGACGGCCTGTTCAGGCCGATGTTCAGCCCCTTCAACGGCCGGCACTTCTCTCGCCACCCGTCGGCGCAGGACGGGGAACGGCAGCGTGCCGCCGGCCAGCACAGCCTCGTGAAAGGCGCGCACGTCGAACGCGGCACCGGCGTCGCGTTCGCAGGCTGCCCGCAGTGCCGTGAACTCCGCGTGTCCCGCCCGGTACGTCAGCGCCTGTCCCGGCAGATCGGTCGCGTAGCGCAGCAACTCGGTCGCGATCTGCCCCTCGGACTCGGCCGCCGCGTGGGCGCGCATGAAGGCGCGCGCCTGCTCCAGCGTCATCGTCCCGAGGTTGAGGCCGGTGTCGACGACGAGGCGCTGCGCGGTGAACCGCTCATGGGCCAGGCGTCCGTACGCGTCCCACGGGTCGTCGTACAACCCCATCTCCCAGGCGAGACCCGCCGCGTACTCCGCCCAGCCCTCCTCGAACCCGCTGAAGGCCACCAGTTCGCGGCGCAGGTCGGGCAGCGCGGTGTTCTCGGCCTGACGGGCGAGGTGGAAGTGGTGGCCGGGCGCCAGCTCGTGGTAGATCAGCGCGGCCGCACCGAGCAGTGACCGGTGCGCCAGGTCGGAGGCGTTGTAGCGGTAGCGTCCCACCGGTTGCGTGGCGGTCGGCTGCTCGTAGTAGCCGAAGGTCATCGACGCCTCCAGAGCCGGGTCGAGACGGGCCACGCCGTAGGGGGCGCGGGGCAGGACCGCGAACCACCGCGGCAGCAGCGGCGTGAGGCGGTCGAGGTGGCCTTGGTAGCGGGCCTCGACCTCTTCCGGGGTGGCGGCGTACAGGCGGGGCTCGGTCGCGAGCCGTTCGTTGAACTCGGCTTCCGTTCCCGTGAAGCCGAGCCTGTCCCGCATCTCCCGCATCCGTTCGCCGAGTTCGCGGCACTGCTCCCGGCCGAGTTCGTGCAGGCGCTCGGGTGGTGTGTCGCCGGATGTGTACGTCCTGACGAAGGCCCGGTACGCCGCTTCGCCGTCCGGGTAGTGGGCCCATCCGACGGCCCGAGGTGCCCGCCCGCGGTAGTCCGGGTCGGTCACGAGGGCGAGGAGACGGTCGAACGCCGGCTCCAGCTCCGCGGCCACGAGCCCCGCCACCGCGTCGCGCAGGTGGCCCCGGCTCGCCGCGTCGAGCCGGGCGAGCCGCTCGGCGTCCGCCCGGACGTACCGCGCCGTCGAGGCCCGGAGACGGGTGAGGGTGGTGTGGACCCCGGCCAGCGCCGGGGCCGGGATGCGGAAGCCCCGGGCCGCCTGCCCCGCGGCCTTGTCACCGATCGTCTCGACGCAGCGGGCCAGATCTCGTACGAGGGACACGTACCGGTCGGCATCGGCCCGGTGCTCGAAGCGGAACGGACGGAAGACCGTGTCGCCGTACTGCTGGAGGCGGAACAGCTGATACGGCGTGGCGGTGGGGGTGAGCCAGTGGAAGCGGCCCGCCTCCGCTTCCTGCTCGGCCAGCGCCCGGAGGAAACCCACGGTGTCGGCGGCGGGACCGGACAGCTCCGCGAGCCGCAGCGTGCCCAGTCGGTCCAGCACCCCCGCCGCGAACCCGGCGCGCTCGTCGGCCTCCGCGGCAGACACCCCCGGCAGCGACTCGACCGGCAGACCGCGGCGTGCACGCAACAAAGGCTCACGTACGAGCAGGAACTCCCAGTACGAGGCCGCGAGTCGGTCGACCTCCCGCCCCGCCGAGCCGTCCGGGGAGTCCGATGGATGGTTCACCACGGTGCCAGTGTGCGCGCTGAAGTGACGTGACATCAGGAACCGTGCCCGGACCGCGAGTCGGGCGGCCTCACTCGGACGAGGGAAAACGTCCGGCCCGTTCGTGTCCGGCCCGGACAAGCCGGTGCGAGGCCGCCGATCTCGGTGGCACGATGAAAACCATGCACCGCCGAACCGTGTCGTCACCCAGGGTCCGGTCGGCCGCGGTGGTGTCCGCCGCTGTCGTGTCAGCCGTGACGGCCGGGTGCGGCGGCGGTGACGTGTCATCGACACACACCCCTGTCGTCGTGGGGGGCACCGTCACGATCGCCACCCCCTCCGAGACCCCGAGTTTCCATCCGTACGCGCAGTTCGGTTCCACCTTGGCTCCTTATGCCTACGACTCGTTGGTCAACATGGCGCCGGACGGGCGTGTGGTGTCCGGCCTGGCCGAGAAGTGGCGGGCCGGAGCCACTTCGGCGAGTTTCACCCTGCGCAAGGGGGTGACCTGCTCCGACGGCACGATGCTCACGGCCTCCGGGGTGGCCCGGTCACTGAGCTACGCGAGCGATCCCCGTAACCGGCTCGTCGGCGCGCGGGCGGCACTGCCCGGTGTGCCGTTCACGGTGTCGGCCGACGACGCGGGACGGACGGTGTCGGTGCGGATGGCGTCCCCGTACAGCTTCATCGTGCGGACGATCGGTCTGGTGCCCATCGTCTGCCCCGCCGGACTGGCGGATCCCGGCGCGCTGGACAGGACCACACAGGGCACGGGGCCTTATGTGCTGAGGGGCTACACCTCGGGCGGCCCGTACGTCTTCACCCGGCGCAAGGGATATGCGTGGGGGCCGCGCGGGGCGACCAACGCGGCTGCCGGCCAGCCCCAGCGGATCGTGGTGTCGGTGGTCCCGCAGGAGTCCACAGCGGCGAATCTGCTGCTCACGGGCGGCGTGAACATCGCGACGGTGACCGGACCGGACCGCGCGCGGCTGACCGGCCACGGCCTGGCCACCGCCGAGGTGCCGACCGTGGTGGGCCTGACCTTCTTCAACGAACGCTCCGGCCGTCCCTTCAGCGACCCTGTGCTGCGCCAGGCACTGGTGGGCGCCCTGGACCGCAAAGGCCTCGCCAATGTGGCGATCGGCGGCGACGGAACACCCGCGAGACACCTGACCGCCGTGGACTCCGTCTGCCACGCCGACGTGGCCGCCGGGAACCTGCCCTCGCGCGGTGCCGTGAGGGCCTTGCGCGCCGCGGGCTGGACGAAGAACGCACAGGGCAGGCTGGTGAAGCACGGCAGGCCGCTGCGGGTGCGGCTGCTCAGCAGCGCCGACTTCGGCTCCACCCTCCCGTCGGTCGCCGAACTGATGGCCGCCTCCTGGCAGGCACTCGGCGCGGACGTCGACCTCGTCAGCGAGAGCCGCAACGCGGTGATACAGGCCATGTACCAGAGCGGCGACTTCGACGCCGTGGTCGGCAGCTCGCCGGGTCCGCCGCTGCCCGCGCAGCTCGTCCCGTACTTCTCCGGGCCGCCACCGTCCCGGGGACTGAACTTCGCGCACGTCGCCAACCGCGCCTACGACCGCTTCGTCGCCCTCGCGCTGCGCGCCCCGGGCACTGCCAGCTGCGCGGACTGGAACCGGGCCGTGGCGGCGCTGTTCCGCTCGGCCGACGCGCTGCCCGTCGCCGACGGCACGAGCACGGTGTACGGCTACCGGACGACCTTCGCCGTCGCCCCCGGCGGCCGGATCGTACCGACCAGCATCCGCCTGCACCGGTAGCGGCGGCGGGCACCGCCCACCGCCACGTCCCACCAGCGGAGGAGATTCCATGACGACCGTGCCCGCGCGGCTCGGTGCCCTGGCCCGGAGCCATCCGTGGGTGGTGTTCTGCTGCCGGCGTGCGGTGCGGCTGCTGGTCTCCCTCTTCGTGGTCGTCACCGCTTCCTTCGCGATGATCCGGCTGGTACCCGGTGACCCCGTCCGGGCCGCGCTGGGTGTGGACGCCCCGCCGGACCTCGTGGCGGCGAAGCGGCACGAACTCGGCCTGGACCACGAGCTGTCGGCGCAGTACCGGCAGTATCTGGGGCATCTGGCCCACGGGGACCTCGGGGTCTCCCTGGTGACCGGCGAGCCGGTCGCCGACCTGATCAGGGCACGTCTGCCGGCCACCTTGCTGCTGGCCGTCCTGGCGTTCGCCTGCGTACTCGTCGTCGCCCTGCCCGGGGGGCTGCTCGCCGCGGTGTGGACACGCGGAGGGCGGCGGCCCCGGGCGGAGCTGACGTTCACCGCCACCACCTCCGTCCTCGCGGGCATGCCGGACTTCGTGCTCGCAGCGGGTCTCACCGCGGGACTGGCGGTCGCCCTGCGCATCTTCCCGGTAGCCGGCGACCTCGGTCCCCGGTCCTACGTGCTGCCCGTGCTCGCGCTGGCGCTCGCTCCGACCGCGGTGCTCCTGCGGATCGTACGGGTGGAGACACTCAAGGTGCTCGCGACGGACTACGTGCGTGCCGCCCGGGCGAAGCGGCTGCCCGCCGTCCCGCTGTACCTGCGTCACGTGGCACCGAACACGCTCACCGCGTCGCTGACGCTCGCCGGGAACCTCCTGCCGGCCCTGATCGCGGGGACCGTACTGGTCGAGAAGGTGTTCGCCTGGCCGGGCATCGGTGCGGCGATGGCGCAGTCGGTGGCCGCGCAGGACTACGCGGTCGTCGAGGCGTCGGTGCTGGTGCTGGGCTCGGCCGTTCTCGTGGTGAACTTCCTGGTCGATCTGGCCCTCGCGCTGCTCGACCCCCGATCGGTCATCCGGAAGGCGTGATCCGATGGTGCTGTCCTCCCCGCCCCCTTCCCCGCCGCGTGCCGCCGCCGGCCGGTCTCGTGCGCCCCGGTCGGCCTGGGCCTCGCCCATGGGTGTGATCACCCTGGCCATGCTCGGATCCCTCGCCGTGCTGGCCGTCGCGGGAGCGGTGCTGTGCGGGCAGGCCGCCGGCCGCCCGGACCCGTCGGCGGTGCTGCGGGGGCCCAGCGCGGGTCACCCGCTCGGCACGGACCATCTCGGGCGTGACCTCCTCGCCCGGCTGCTCTCGGCGACCTGGCTCTCCCTGCTGCCGGCCGTCGCGGCCACGCTCCTCGGGGCGGCGGCCGGGCTCACACTCGGCGCGCTCACCGCCGTCGTGGGCGGGCGCGCCCGCCGACTGCTGGGAGCCCTGATCAACCTCCTGCTGGCCTTTCCCGCGCTCCTCGTCGCGATGTTCTTCGCGGCCCTCTTCGGCGCGGGCGCGGTCGGCGCGGTGTGCGCACTCGCCGTCGCCTGCGCACCGGGCTTCGCGCGGATCACGCAGACCCTCGCCGCCGGAGTGGCCGGAACCGACTTCATGGCGGCGGCGCGGGTGCTGGGCCTGCGCCGCCACCGGCTCCTCCTGCGCCATGTCGTGCCCCACATCGCCGAACCGCTGCTGCTCACCACCACGGTCGCCGCGGGCTCGGCACTCGTGGCGCTGTCCGGACTGAGCTTCCTGGGACTGGGGGCGCAGCCCCCCTCGTACGACTGGGGGCTCCTGCTGAGCCAGGGGCTGGAGCGCATCTACACCGAACCGCTGCCCGCCGTGGCACCCGGCATCGCCATCGTCTACGCCGCTGTGGCCTTCCAACTGCTCGGCGAGGTGCTGGCCGGAACCGCCGCGCGACACGCTCGTCCACGGCAACGGGGAGAACCCGCACCACCTCCGGCACCCACCGACCGCCCGGCGGACGCCGACCACGTGCTGGAGGTGGAGGATCTGCGGGTGGTCCTTCCCGCGGCGGACCGGGTGGTCCGGCCCGTCCGCGGTGTCACCCTCGCCCTGCGGCGCGGTGAGATGGTCGGCCTGGTCGGCGAGTCCGGCTCCGGCAAGTCGCTGACGGCGCTCGCCATCGCCGACCTGCTGCCGGACGGCGCCTGCGCGACCTGGGGCACCCATCGGTTCCTCGGCGCGGATGCCGAGTCGTTGTCACGCGCAGAGCGGCGCGGGCAGCTGGCGACGGGAATGGCGATGGTCTTCCAGAACCCGGCCTCGGCCCTCAACCCGTCGCTCCGCATCGGAACGCAGATGACGGAGGCCGTGCGCGCACACCACGGCACTCCTCGTGCCCGGGCCACCGAGCAGGCCTTGGCCGCGCTCCAGCGCGTCGCGCTGCCCGGCGGGCGCCGGTTGCTGCGCTCCCGGCCCTTCCAGCTGTCCGGCGGTCAGCGCCAGCGCGTGGCGATCGCTGCCGCCTCGATGATGCGGCCCGCCCTCATCGTCGCCGACGAGCCGACGACAGCCCTGGACGTCACCGTGCAGCGGCAGATCATGGACCTGCTGCGCCGTATCCGGCGCGACGACGCCACCGCGATCCTTTTCATCAGCCACGACATCGCCCTGGTGGCCGACGCCTGCGACCGGGTTCTGGTCATGTACGGGGGAACGATCGTGGAGAACCTTCCCGCCCGTGAGCTGGCGACCGGCGCACGGCATCCGTACACGCGGATGCTCGTCGCCTCGGTCCCGGACATGGCCGCAGACCGTGCCCGCCCCCTGCACACCATCGAGGGAGGGCCGCCCGATCCGTCCGATGCGGCCCCGGGCTGCACGTTCCACGACCGCTGTGCGCACCGACTGGACCGGTGCGCCGTGGAGAGCCCCGTGCTGTCCCGGCTCGGCCCGGAGCACGAGGCCGCCTGCTGGCGACCGCTGCCCCCGTCCCCGTTCCGCGGACAGCGTGAGACCGAGGAGGCGGAGAAGTGAGGGAAGAGGAAGAGGCCGGGCTGGCGCTGCACGACGTCACCGTTCGCCACCACGGGCCGTTCGGGCCGGTCACGGCAGTGGACGGGGTGTCACTGGAGGTTCCCCCGGGCACGACGGTCGGCCTGGTCGGCGAGTCCGGTTCGGGAAAGTCCACCCTGGCACGTGCGGTCGTCGGGCTGGACAGCCCCTGCGCCGGGCGGATCACGGTCGGCGGGCGGGAGTACCGTGGGCACCGGGCGGCCGATCGGCGTCGGCTGGGACAACAGGTCCAACTGGTGTTCCAGGATCCCGATACGGCCCTGGACCCGCGCATGACGGTCCGACAGTCGCTCGCCGAATCAGCCGGGGCCTTCGTCAGGCTGGACCGCCGCAGCCGCGAACAGCGCATCAGGGGACTGCTGGAACTGGTCGGTCTCGACGCCGGCTGCGCCGACCACGTGCCGCGGCAGCTGTCGGGCGGCCAGCGCCAACGCGTGGCCGTCGCCCGCGCCCTCGCCGTCGAGCCGGCGGTACTCATCGCCGACGAGGTCACCTCGGTTCTCGACGTGTCGGTCCGGGCGGCGCTCCTCACCATGCTCCGGGATCTGCAGCGGCGCATCGGTTTCGCCATGCTGTTCATCAGCCATGACCTCGCCGCCGTCCGCCATGTGTCGGACGTCGTCGCCGTGATGTACCTCGGCCGGATCGTCGAGACCGCCGCCACCGACAACCTGCTGCGCAGCCCACGGCACCCCTACACCCGAACGCTGCTGTCCGCCGTGCCGAGCCTGCACGCCGGACCACGGCAGGCCGGGGAACTGCTCCTGTCCGCAGAGCTGCCCGATCCCGCGTCGCCACCGACCGGGTGCCGCTTCCATCCGCGGTGCCCCGTCGGGCCGGGGCGGCGTCCGGGGCGGGAGGTCTGCGCCGCACGGGACCCGCAGCAGGATGCGGCCGGACAGCCGCACCGTACCGCGTGCCACTTCCCGTACCGCGCCGACGACTGGCCGCCCCGCGACGGTGGCTCCCACCAGGCCTCGGACGGTGACCGGGCTCTGCGAACCACCGGGGGCCTGCCGTCATGACGAGGGAATCGGACACGCTCCCGTCCGGCGCGGACGCGGTCGTCGTGGGGGCCGGTGTGATCGGTGCCGCGGTGGCACTGGAACTGGCCCGCACCGGTCGGTGCGTCGTGGTCGTCGACAAGTCCGGCGGCGTCGCCCACGGCTCCACCAGCGCCTCGAGCGCGATCATCCGTTTCAACTACTCGACCTGGGACGGTGTCGCCGCCGCCTGGGAGTCCCAGCACTGCTGGGCACGATGGGCGGAGCACCTGAGTACCCCGCGCGGCACTGTCCTGGCGGCGTTCCGGCGGACCGGAGCGGTACTCCTCGACGCCCCGGGCTCCGGGACGCCGGAGGTCACCCCACTGTTCGAGCGTGCCGGCGTGCCGTACGAGCGCTGGGATACCGCCACGCTGCGCAGCCGGATCCCCGGCATCGACCCGGCGCGCTACGGGCCGCCCAAGCCCCTGCGCGACGAGGCGTTCTTCGCCCCGCCCGAAGGGCAGCTCGGCGCGCTGTTCACACCCGACGCCGGCTTCGTCGACGATCCCCGGCTCGCGGCACAGAACCTCGCGGACGCGGCGGCCCGCATCGGGACCCGCTTCCTCTTCCATCGCAGGGTCGTCGGTGTCCTGCGCCGTGAAGACCGGGTGGCGGGCGTTCGGCTCGCCGACGGCTCCGCGATCACGGCACCGGTGGTGGTCAACGCCGCCGGGCCCTGGTCCGGAGCGCTCAACCGGATGGCCGGGGTCGGGGCCGAGTTCACCGTCGGGGTGCGCCCACTGCGCCAGGAGGTCCACCAGGTGGCCGCACCGGTCTGCCAGGGCGGCCCGATCGTGGCCGACGTCGACCTCGGGACCTACCTGCGCCCCCTCGGCGGACACCTCCTCATCGGCAGCACGCTGCCCGCCTGCGATCCGATGGAATGGCTGGACGACCCCGACCTGTGCAACCCACACCCGACACCCACCCGGTTCGACACCCAAGTGACCAGGGCCGCACGCCGGTTCCCACTCCTCCGTGTTCCGAACAGGCCGACCGGAATCGCCGGTGTCTACGACGCCGCCGACGACTGGACCCCCATCTACGACCGCACCGATCTGCCCGGCTTCTACGTCGCGATGGGCACGAGCGGCAATCAGTTCAAGAACGCTCCTGTGGTGGGCCGGTTCCTCGCCGCCCTGGTCGACCACGTGGAGGCCGGCCACGATCACGACCACGATCCGCTGCGGTACACCGGCGAACACACCGGCCTCGTCATCAACCTGGGAACGTTCTCCCGTAAACGGCCCATGGCCGAGGGAGCCGCCTCGCGCACCGTCATGGGCTGATATCGGCACGGCACCGGTCCGCGGCCGGTGCCGTCCGGGAGCTGCCGCGCCGGACGGCACCGGCCGCGTGACGTCGGAAGAGGTCTACCAGCGGCCGCGTGCGGATGCGGAGCTGAGCCGGGAACTCAGCACCGACAGGAAGGTCGGGAGCTTGTCCACCGCGGATTTGGGGACAGGGGTGACATGGACCGTGTCCCGCACCACGTCCTGCACGACGAGCTTGTAGGCACCGTCTTCCTGGACGAGTTCGGCGGCGTAGAGCAGTCTTTCCACCAGGGGCCCTTCGGTTGTGTCGTGCGATGGGTCAGGCGCCGTTGAGCCAGGCGTTCCACGCCTTGGTGGCCTGCTGTTCGTCCACGTCCTCGGCGAACAGGTGGTGGCCCACCCAGATCGGCCAGTTCCAGGAGCTGCCGTTGAAGAACCGGTACAGCGCGTGCGGACCGCGCAGGCCGACGAAGTCGGGGCTGAGCCAGTCAACGACCACCTCCTCCGAGCCGCCGTCCGCACCCGGGATGTCGAGCGACAGCCGGTCGCCGACGGCCGTGTCGTCGGCGAGGCCGAGGCGTCGGCGCAGGGCGGCGAAGTCGGCGGGGTCGTCGGTGCGCTCCTCGCGGCCGGCCTTGACGTAGACGGCGGGTCGGCCGGCGAAGTGCCCCAGGTACTCGGCGAGGCTGTGCTGGTAGAAGTCGACGTGCTTCTCGGCCGCGTCCGCCTTGGTGTCCCAGTACTCGTCGACGACTCCCGTGTGCACCCAGTGGATCCCCATCCGCAGGTGACTGGTTCCGTCGTCGAGTGGCTCGATCCGGTAGGTGAGGGTGTTGGAGAACCCGTCGTCCATGGCCACGCGCACGGCGAAGTGGCGCGGCGGCTCCCACGCCACCACGGTGCCGTCGGCTCGGGTGACCTTTCCGCCGACGCGCGGCTCGACCTCCATGGGGTACAGCCAGCCGAGGTTGCCGGCGCCGGTGGCGACCGCCTGCCAGACCTGCTCGGGCGTGGCGGTCAGGTCCTGCTCCCGGCGGACCTCGAACTCTCGGGCCATGGTCAGTTCTCCTTCGTCGTCGTTCATGCGTCAGTAGGTGAGCGGAAGGGCGGTCAGCCGCCGTTGCAGGGGATTGGGCCGCCATTCCAGGGCCGCCCCGTCGGCCAGCCGCAGGTGCGGGAGCCGGCGGACCAGCGTGCCGATGGCCACCTCCGCCTGAAGCTTGGCCAGCGGACCGCCGAGGCAGAAGTGCGGGCCGTTGCCGAAGCTCAGGTGCCGGTTACCGGGGCGGGACAGGTCGAGCCGGTCGGGGTCCTCGAACCGCTCGGGGTCATGGTTGGTCGCGGCGAGGAACAGGTACGCCAGCTCACCCTCGCGCAGGGTCTGCCCGCCGATCTCGACGTCCTCGGCCACGACCCGGACGATCGCCTGGGTCGGCGTGTCGTAGCGGGCGAGTTCGTCTACGGCCGTGCGGATCAGCGCCGGGTCCTCGCGCAGCCGGGCCAGCTGGTCGGGGTGGCGCAGCAGGGCGAGCGTGCCGTTGCCGACCAGGTGGGTGGTGGTCTCGTCGCCCGCGGTGATCAGGACGAAGCAGGTGGACAGCAGTTCGGAGTCGGTGAGCCGGTCGTCCTGCGCCTGCGTCGCGACCAGGGCGCTGATCAGGTCGTCGCCCGGGTCGGTCCGGCGTCGGCGGACGAGTCGGGCGAGGTACTCCTCGTACTGCGCGATCGCGGCCTCGGATTTGTCGATGTCCTCGGAGAGCCGGCCGAGGCGGCGGAACCAGCTCTTGACCTGCGGGCGGTCCTCGGGCGGGATGCCGAACAACTCGCAGACGACGGACAGCGGCAGCGGGGAGGCGACCGCCTCGATCAGGTCCATGGAGGGCCCCGCCGCGACCGCCTCGTCGATGAGCCGGTCGACGATCCGCTGGATGCCGTCGCGCAGGGCTTCGACCCGACGGGCGGTGAAGGCGCGGTTGGCGAGCTTGCGCAGCCGGGCGTGGTCCGGCGGATCGGTGTTGGTCATCACCCGGCCGAGCCGGTCGGTGAGCCGGCTGAAGGCCTTGAGGTCGCCGCCGAGCGCGCCGTAGGCGCGGGTCATCCGGTCCCGGTCGTTGGACAGCCGCAGGTCCGACAGGGCCGCCTCGACGTCGGCGTACCGGGTGAGGTACCAGATGCCCTGGGTGCTGCGGTGGACCGGGCTCTCGCGCCGCATGCGGGCGTAGAACGGGTACGGATTCCGGCGGGCCTCGGGCGTCTGCAGAGCTGCGGCGAGGTCGCCGGGCAGGACGGGGCCCGCGGTGCCGCAGGCCCCGTCCAGGGTGTCGGTGGAGGTCATGTCGGCCGCGTTACCGCTGGGCGTCCATGGCGTCGGCGAGGCTCTTGGGCCGCATGTCGGTCCAGGTCCGCTCGACGTACTCCAGGCACGCGGCGTGGGTCCCGGGGCCGTGGGCGACGGTCCAGCCGGCGGGGACGTCCGCGAACTGCGGCCACAGCGAGTGCTGGTTCTCCTGGTTGACGAGCACGAGGAAGGTGCCGTTCTCGTCATCGAACGGGTTGGTCATGGGGATCAGTCCTCCTGGTTGCGGGGCGGGGTGTCACCGGTGGCCTCGGCGAGCTTGGCGGCCAGGATCGGTCCGATCTGGGCCAGCGAGCCGGCTTGGGTCATCCGGTCGTGCCGGGTGGTGATGTCGTGCGACTCGATCCGGCCGGTGACGTACGGGCGCCAGGTTCCGGGCCCGGCGTTGTCCTCGCCCCGGTCGATCGTGGAGTTGAACAGCAGCAGGTCTCCGTCGAACTTGCCGGGGGCGAAGTCGACCGCCAGCTTCGCGTTGTTGATCATGATCTGGACGACGACCTCCACCTGCTGCCCTGTCAGGCCGGCCAGCGCGCTGCCCCGCTCGCGCAGGATCTCGGCGACCTCGCCGTAGGTCAGCGGCCGGTCGCCCAGCTCGTCCAGGTTGCAGTCGAGCACACCGACGAGAACGTCCCGCTCGGTGGGCACGGGTACCTCCTCGAACGCCACGTCCTTCACCGGATAGGCGTCGAGAATCGCCAGCAGCGCGGTCCGCTCGCCCTGTGCTTGCAGCTCGCAGGCGATCGCGTGGGCGATCAGCCCGCCGGCGGACCAGCCGAGCAGCAGATACGGGCCCTCGGGCTGGATCTTGCGGATCTGGTGGGCGTAGTCGGCCGCCATCTCCTCGAAGGACGTCGGCAGGGGTTCGGGGCGGCCGAGGCCGCGCGCCTGGAGCGCGTAGACCGGGTACTCGGAACCGATGTGGTTCAGGAGCCCGCTGTACGACCAGCTGATGCCGCCGCCGGGGTGGATGCAGAACAGCGGTGTCCGGCACCCGGTCGTGCGCAGTGGCAGCACGACGTCCAACGCGTCGTCGGGATCGTTCATGACCAGGCGCTCCGTGAGTCCGGCCACGGTCGGCGCCTCGAACAGCGTGCGCAGGCCCACCTCGACGCCGAGGGTCTCGCGGATGCGGGAGACCAGGCGGGCGGCGAGCAGCGAGTGCCCGCCCAGGTCGAAGAAGCTGTCGTCGATGTGCACCTGTTCCCGGCCGAGCACCTGGGCGAACAGGTCGCACAGCAGTTGCTCCTGCGGTGTCCGGGGGCCGCGTCCGGCGCCCGGCGCACCGTAATCCGGGGCCGGCAGGGCGGCCCGGTCCAGCTTGCCGTTGGCGGTCAACGGCAGCGCGTCCAGGGTGACGAACGCGGACGGCACCATGTACTCGGGCAGTTCCCGACGCAGCCGGTCGGACAGCTCGCCGGCCTCGGGGGCACCCTCGGGAGCGGGGACCAGGTAGGCGACGAGCCGCTTGTCGTCCGGCTGGTCCTCGCGGACGACGACGGCCACCTGGGCGACGCCCGGGCAGCCCGCGAGCACCGCCTCGATCTCGCCGGGTTCGACCCTGAAGCCGCGCAGCTTCACCTGGTGGTCGGCCCGTCCGGCGAACTCCAGCGTGCCGTCGGCCAGCCACCACGCCAGGTCGCCGGTGCGGTACATCCGGCTCCCGGCCGGCCCGTACGGATCGGCGGTGAACCGCTGTACCGTCAGGCCGGGCCGGCCGGCGTAGCCCCGCGCCACGCCCACCCCCGCGAGGTACAGCTCGCCGACCACGCCCGGCGGCACCGGCCGCAGCGCCGCGTCGAGCACATAGGCGCGCATGTTCGTCATCGGCCGGCCGATCGGCACGGTCGCGGCGTGCTCGGAGAGGGTGTGCACCGGGTGGCAGGTGGCCAGGGTCGTGGCCTCGGTGGGCCCGTAGCCGTTCACCACCGTGATACCGGGGCAGGTGGCCAGCACCCGAGCGACGGCCGCCGGGGAGACCACGTCACCGCCGGTCCACACCTCGCGGACCCCTGCGAGCAGCTCCGGCCGCTCCTCGGCGACCAGGCGGAACAAGCCGGCCGTCAGCCACAGTCCGGTCACCCGATGCTCGCCGACCACCTGGTGCAGCAGGTCGAGATCGAGCCGCCCGGGCGGTGCGACCACGATCCGGCCGCCGCCGAGCAGGGGCACCCAGTGCTCGTACGTCGAGAGGTCGAACGCGGTGGGGGAGTGCAGCAGCACCCGCTCGTGTCCGCCGTCGCGCCAGCAGGGGGTCAGGGCGTGGGCCACCACGTCGCGGTGGGTGACAGCCACACCCTTCGGCCGCCCGGTCGAGCCGGAGGTGTACATCACGTACGCCAACTGCTCCGGACGGCAGAGCACTTCAGGGTCGGAGGAGTCGGACTCGGCCTGGATCAGCGCGGTCAGCACGTCCTCGGTGAGGACCAGCGAGGCCCCAACCTCCTGGAGGATCAGGTCGATGCGGGACTGCGGGAAGCGCGAGTCGAGGGGCACGTAGGCGCCGCCCGCCTTGATGATCGCCAGGATCGCCACGACCAGATCCGCCGAACGCTCCAGCAGTACCGCGACCGGCGTCTCCCGCTCCACGCCCTGGCGGATCAGTGCCCGCGCGAGGCGGTTGGCCCGCAGGTCGAGTTGCCGATAGGTCAGCTCCGTGCCGCTCGCCACGACGGCCACCGCGTCCGGGGTGGCTCGCACCTGACGGGTGAACAGCTCCGGCAGCGCGGCCTCGGGCAGTTCGGCGGCGGTGTCGTTCCACTCGTACAGCAGCCGGTGGCGCTCTTCGTCGGACATGATGTCGATCCGGCTGATCGGCCGGTCGGGGTCGGCGACCACCGCGCGCAGCAGCCGCGCCCAGCGGGCGAACAGCAGCTCCACGGTGCCCGGGTCGAACAGATCGGTGGCGTACTCCACCGCACCGACCATGCCGTCGAGGCTGCCGTCCGGGCGGTACTGCTCGGCCAGGCTGAACGTCAGGTCGACCCGTGCGGTGCCCGTCGGTGCCTCCAGGTAGCCGGCCGACAGCCCCGGCAGCGAGAACTCGCCCACCGGCGCGTTCTGCAGGGCCAGCATGATCTGGAACAGCGGGTGGTGCGACAGCGACCGGGCCGGGTTGACCACCTCGACCAGGTACTCGAACGGCACGTCCTGATGGGCGTACGCGGACAGCGCCTTGTGCCGTACCCGGCCGAGCAGTTCGGCGAAACCGGGGTCGCCGCTCGTGTCCGTGCGCAGCACCAGGGTGTTGACCATGAACCCGACAAGGTCGTCCAGCGCCTGGTCGGTGCGCCCGGCGATGGGGCTGCCGATCGGGATATCGGTGCCGGCGCCGAGCCGGGTGAGCAGCGCGGCGAGGCCGGCCTGGAGCACCATGAACACGCTGGCACCGCGCGTGGTCGCCAGGTCCCGCAGCGCCTGGTGCAGTTCGGCGTCCAGCCGGACGGCGAGCCGGCCGCCCCGCTGGGAGGCCACCGCCGGCCGCGGGCGGTCCGTGGGCAGATTCAGCCGCTGTGGCAGCCCGGTCAGTTCCTCGCTCCAGTAGGCGAGTTGCCGGGCGAACAGGCTTTCCGGGTCGGTGGCCTCACCGAGCAGATCGCGCTGCCATCGGGTGTAGTCGGCGTACTGCACCGGCAGCGGGGACCACGGCGGTTCCTCGCCTCGGCAGCGGGAGGCGTAGGCCGTCGCCAGGTCGCGGGAGAGCGGGCCCATCGACCAGCCGTCGGCAGCGATGTGGTGCACCACGAGCAGCAGCACATGCCGGTCGGAGGCGAGCGCGTAGAGCTCCGCGCGGACCGGAGGCTCCGCGGCCAGGTCGAAGCCGCGCTGCGCCCCCTCCGCCAGCCGGCCGGGCAGCCGCACGTCATCGAGTTCGATGACCGGCAGCTCGGGGCGGGCCTCGTCCGCGCTCAGCACGAGCTGGTACGGCACGCCGTCGGCTTCCCGCAGGACCGTCCGCAGGCTCTCGTGCCGGGCGACCACGTCGGCGAGCGCGGCGTGCAGCGCCGCCCGGTCCAGTTCGCCGTCCAGGCGCAGCGCGAGCGGCATGTTGTAGGTGGCGCTCGGCCCGTCCATGCGGTGCAGGAACCACAGCCGTTGCTGGGCGAAGGAGAGCGGGATCCTCGCGGGGCGCGGACGCGCCGTCAGCGCGGGCCGCTGGGTGACCGAACCGTCGAGGCGGGCCGCCAGGGCGGCCACGGTCGGGTGCTCGAAGAGCGTGCGGACCTCCAGCTCCGCGCCGAAGGCCGCCCGGACCCGGGAGGCCAGGCGGGTCGCCAGCAGGGAATGCCCGCCGAGGTCGAAGAAGCTGTCGTCGACACCGACCCTGGGCAGCCCGAGCACGTCGGCGAAGAGATCCGCGAGCAGTTGTTCCTGCGGGGTGCGCGGCGCCCGCCCCCTCGCTGCCGACCCCAGGTCGGGGGCGGGCAGTGCGCGGCGGTCGACCTTGCCGCTGGCGGTCAGCGGCAGTGCGTCCAGGACGACGATGGCCGACGGCACGAGGTAGTCGGGCAGCCGGTCGCGCAGCCGTTCGCGGACCGCGCCGGCGAGGGCGCCCGTGGCGCGGCTGCCGGTGGGGCGGTTGGTGAGCGAGGACAGCGCGGTGCCGGACGGCCGCAGCGGCCGGTAGGCCTCGACGGGGGCGTCTCCCGGTACGCCGCCGATGACGACGTCCAGCGCGTCGGGCGCGTCGGCCGACCAGGTGACGTGCACCCGGCGGCCGAGTTGTTCGCCCAGCTCACGGAAGTCCTCCGGGTCGGGCAGATCGCCGCAGTCCGGGCCGTGCAGCCGGTCCAGCAGTTCGGCGAGCGTGCCCTCCCCGTTCTGCACAGCGCGGGCCAGTGCCGCCTCGCGGGCGACGCGCCGGTTCGGCACACCGGTGATGCGCACCGGGTCCGAGCCGGGCCGGGCGAGCAGCTCGCGCACCGCCGCGAGGTCGGCGACGTCTCGGCCCCACGTCAGCTCCCGCGGCGCGGCCGACGCCGCCGGGCCGGCCGACTGGTCGTGCAGCGTGACGTCGTAGCGGTAGCGGGTGAGTTCGTTGTGGTGCCGGCCGCGCTTGACCTCCACGGCCACGGCCCCGGCGATGCCGCGGTCGCGCAGGACGGTGAAGAAGTCCGGGTCGACCAGGAGTTCCTTCTCCAGCACAAGGGCCTGCTCCACGGCACGGCGCACCGAGGACAGGTCGGCGCCGTCGTCGGCCCGGTGGAGCTGGACGGCCGTCGCCAGCGGGCGCAGCAGCCGCAGGTTGCGGACATCGCCGACGAAGAGCGCGCCGCCGGGGGCGAGCAGCCGCATGAGCCGGTCGATCACGTCCGCGAGGTAGTCGGCGGACGGGAAGTACTGCACCACCGAGTTCATCACGATGGTGTCGAACCGACCGACCGGCAGCCCGTCCGTGTCGTGCGCCGGGCGGGTCTGCAGCACCACACGCTCGGCCAGCTGCTCCTCGCGCGCCACTTGGGCGGCCAGCGCGTCGATCGCGGTGGCGGAGAAGTCGGTCGCCCAGTAGTCCTCGCAGTGGGGTGCGATCTGCGACAGGAGCAGGCCGGTGCCGACGCCGACCTCCAGCACCCGGCGGGGGCGCAGGGCCACAATGCGCGCCACGGTGGCGTCCCGCCACTCCCGCATCTGCTCGAGCGGGATCGGGCAGGCGTCGTAACTGCTGTTCCAGCCGACGAAGTTCTGGCCGAACGAGGCTTCCTCGCGAGCGATGGGCAGGGTGTCGTAGATGTCCCGCCACTCGCTCACGTGATCCGCTTCGAGGCCGCTGTCCCGGGCCGCTTCCTGGCGCGGGACGACGTAGCCGACGAGTCGGTCGTCCTGCGCGAGGACGGCGGCCTGGGCGACGGCGGGGTGCTCGGCCAGGGCCGCCTCGACCTCACCGAGTTCGACCCGGAAGCCGCGCACCTTGACCTGGTCGTCGTGGCGGCCGACGTACTCCAGGTCACCGTCGGCGCGCCAGCGCACCAGGTCGCCGGTGCGGTACATGCGTTCGCCGTCCGTGCCGAACGGGCAGGCGACGAACCGTCCGGCCGTCAGTCCCGGCCGGTTCAGGTACCCGCGCGCCAGGCCCGCCCCCGCGACGTACAACTCCCCGGCGACACCCGGCGGCACCGGCCGCAGCCGCTCGTCCAGGACGTACACCCGGGCGTTGGAGATCGGTCCGCCGATCGGCGGCACGCCCGACCCCGGCGTGAGAGGGGCGCTCATGGTCGCGCACACCGTCGTCTCCGTCGGACCGTAGGCGTTGATCATCCGACGGCCCGGTGCCCAGCGGTCCACCAGCTCCGCAGGGCAGGCCTCACCCGCCACCACCAGGGTGGACACCGCCAGCGCGTCCTGCGGCACGGTGGCCAGGAGGGACGGGGGCACGGTCACGTGGGTGACCGCGAGGTCCGGGTCGGTCAGCGCGGCGACCGGGTCCGCCGCGGGGGGCAGCACCAGGGCCGCGCCGCACAGCAGGGCGGTGAAGACCTCCGACACCGAAGCGTCGAAGCTGGGCGAGGCGAACTGGAGGACGCGGCTGTCGGGCTCGATCGCGAACCGCTCGATCTGGGCGGTGACCAGACTCGCCACGCCGCCATGGGCGACGATGACACCTTTGGGTCGGCCGGTCGAGCCCGAGGTGTAGATCACGTAGGCGGGATGCCGGACGTCGAGGGTGATCTGCGGATCGGTGTCCGGCCAGTCTCCCTCGGTGACCATGGCCGGGTCGTCGACGACCACGGTGGGGCGGGCGTCGTCCAGCATGAACGTGATCCGTGAGCGGGGGTAGGCCGGGTCCACCGGCAGGTACGCGGCCCCGGCCTTCAGTACGCCCAGGACGGCCACGACGGACTCCAGTGACCGTGGCAGGGCCACCGCCACGATCTGCTCCGGGCCCACGCCGCGGGCGATCAGCGCGTGCGCGAACCGGTTCGCCCGGGCGTTGAGCTGGGTGTACGTCAACTCGGTCTGGCCGTGGACCAGCGCGATCGCGTCCGGCGTCGCCGCCACCTGCGCCGCGAACGCCTCCGGCACCGGTACGGCGCCCACCTCACGGGTGGTCGCGTTGCCGCGCTCCAGCAGCCGGTGCCGCTCGTCGGCGTCGAGGAGGTCGATCCCACCGATCGGCTGCGCCGGGTCGGCGGTGACCGCCTCCAGCAGGAGCGTCCAGCGCCGGGCGAGGGCGGCGACCGTGTCCCGGTCGAACAGGTCGGTGGCGTACTCCACCACGCCGACGATCCCGGCCGGGCTGCCGTCCGGCCCGAACTGTTCGGCGAGGTTCACACCGAGGTCGAACTTGGCTGTCCCGGTGGCCACCGCGTAGGTGGTGACGTCCAGGCCGGGCAGCGAGAAACGGCCCATCGGCGCGTTCTGCACGGCCAGGATGGTCTGGAACAGTGGGTGGTGGGACAGGGACCGGGACGGGTTCAGTACCTCCACCAGGTGCTCGAACGGTACGTCCTGGTGGGCGAACGCCGAGAGTGCCGTCTCCCGTACCCGCCCCAGCAGTTCGGCGAATGTCGGATCGCCGCTCGTGTCGGTGCGCAGCACCAGGGTGTTCACGAAGAACCCGACCAGGTCGTCCAGTGCCTCGTCCGTACGGCCCGCGATCGGGCTTCCGATCGGGATGTCCGTGCCCGCGCCCAGTCGCGTGTACAGCGCGGCGAGGCCCGCCTGGAGCACCATGAACAGACTGGTGCCGGTGCGCCGCGCCAACTCCACGAGCGCCGCGTGCAGTTCGGCACTCAACTCCAGGCCGACCTGGTCCCCGTGCCAGCGGGCGACGGCCGGCCGCGCCCGGTCGGTGGGCAGCTGGAGCAGCTCCGGCAGGTCGGACAACTGCCGTTTCCAGTAGTCGAGCTGCTCGGCGAACCGGCTCTCCGGGTCGGCGGCGTCACCGAGCAGGTCGCGCTGCCACAGCGTGTAGTCGGCGTATTGCACCGGAAGGACCGGCCAGCTCGGTGCGCGCCCCTCGCACCGGGCGGCGTACGCCTCGGCCAGGTCGCGGGCCAGCGGGCCGGTGGACCAGCCGTCACCGGCGATGTGGTGCATCACCAGTAGCAGCACATGCTCCTGCGGCGCGAGCGCGAAGAGCTGAGCCCGCAGTGGCGGTTCCACCGCCAGGTCGAAGGGCTGCCGGGCGAACTCGGCGAGCAGCTCCGGCAGTTCGGCCTCCGATGCCTCGGTGGACCGTACCCGTGGCCGGGCCGCACCCGGGGCCAGGACATGCTGGCACGGTACGCCGTCGACCTCCGGGAACACCGTCCGCAGGCTCTCGTGCCGGGCCACCACGTCGCAGAGCGCCTCGTCCAGCGCCGCCGCGTCGAGTGTCCCGGTCAGCCGGAGTGCCAGCGGGATGTGGTACGTCGCGGCGGTGCCGTCCATGCGGTGCAGGAACCAGAGCCGGCGCTGGGCGAAGGAGAGCGGTACCGCGTCCGGACGCACGTGTGCCGTGAGCGCCGGGCGGGCGCGGCCGGCCTCGGCCAACGCCTCGGCCACCCCCGCCGCGGTGGGCGCCTGGAAGAGCGCGCGCAACCCGAGCTCCACACCGAGCACCGAACGAATCCGTGCGACCAGCCGGGTGGCGAGCAGGGAGTGCCCGCCCAGGTCGAAGAAGTCGTCGTCGACCCCGACCCGCGGAGCGCCCAGCACCTCGGCGAACAGCTCGCACAGGATCTGCTCCTGGGGCGTACGCGGAGCCCGGCCCGTCCCCGCGGTGACCGACTCGGGCGCGGGCAGCGCCGCTCGGTCCAGCTTTCCGTTCGGCGTCAGCGGCAGCACGTCCAGGAGCACGAACGCCGACGGCACCAGGTAGTCGGGCAGGCGGTCGCGCAGGTACGCCGTCAGCTCCGCCGGACGTACGACCGCGTCGGGACGCGCTGCCACATAGCCGACGAGCCGGTCGTCCCGCGCGAGGACGGCGGCCTGGGCGACGGCGGGGTGCTCGGCCAGGGCCGCCTCGATCTCACCGAGCTCGATGCGGAAGCCGCGCACCTTCACCTGCTGGTCGGCGCGGCCGACGTACTCCAGGTCACCGTCGGCGCGCCGGCGCACCAGGTCGCCGGTGCGGTACATGCGTTCGCCGTCCGTGCCGAACGGGCAGGCGACGAACCGTCCGGCCGTCAGTCCCGGCCGGTTCAGGTACCCGCGTGCCAGGCCCGGCCCCGCGACGTACAACTCTCCCACCGCGCCCGGCGGCACGATGCGCAGGCGCTCGTCCAGCACGTACACCCGGAAACCCGCGACCGGTCGGCCGATCGGCGGGAGGCCCGACCCCGGCGAGAGAGGATCGCTCATGGTCGCGCACACCGTCGTCTCCGTCGGACCGTACGCGTTGATCATCCGGCGTCCGACCGCCCACCGGGACACCAGCTCCGGCGCACACGCTTCACCCGCCACCACCAGGGTGGCAACCGTGACATCGGCGCCGTCGAGCGCCGCCAGGGCCGAGGGCGGCAGCGTCACATGGGTGACGTCGAGCCGGCGGTCCGTCAGAGCCGCCAGCGGGTCCTCGACCGGGGCCAGGACGAGGGCGGCACCGGTGAGCAGGGCGCTGCACAGGTCCCAGAACGACGCGTCGAAGCTGGGCGAGGCGAACTGGAGCACCCGACCGCCCGGCGCCACACCGAGCCGCTCGACCTGCGCCGCCACCAGGCCCCGCACACCGGCGTGGCTCACCATGACGCCTTTGGGTCGGCCGGTCGAGCCCGAGGTGTAGATCACGTAGGCGGGATGCCGGACGTCGAGGGTGATCTGCGGATCGGTGTCCGGCCAGTCTCCCTCGGTGACCATGGCCGGGTCGTCGACGACCACGGTGGGGCGGGCGTCGTCCAGCATGAACGTGATCCGTGAGCGGGGGTAGGCCGGGTCCACCGGCAGGTACGCGGCCCCGGCCTTCAGTACGCCCAGGACGGCCACGACGGACTCCAGTGACCGTGGCAGGGCCACCGCCACGATCTGCTCCGGGCCGACGCCGCGGGCGATCAGCGCGTGCGCGAACCGGTTCGCCCGGGCGTTGAGCTGGGTGTACGTCAACTCGGTCTCGCCGTGGACCAGCGCGATCGCGTCCGGCGTCGCCGCCACCTGCGCCGCAAGCATCTCCGGCAGGCTCATGGCGGCAGCCCCGCTCTCAGCGGCGGGAAGGAGCGCGCGGCGCTCGTCGTCGGACAGCAGATCGATCCCGCCGATCGGTCGGTCCGGAGCGGCCGCGACCGCGGCCAGCAGCCTGGTCCACCGGGCGAAGAGGGCCTCCACGGTCGAGCGGTCGAACAGGTCGGTGCTGTACTCCACCGCTCCGCTCAGCCCGGCCGGAGCGCCGTCGGACCCGTGCTGCTCCGCCAGGCCGAAGGTCAGGTCGAGCCGCGAGGTCCCGGTGGGCACGGCCATGCCGGTGGCCCTCAGGCCGGGCAGTTCGAAGTCGCCGCCCGGCGCGTTCTGTACGACCAGCCCCGTCTGGAACAGTGGGTGGTGGGACAGGGACCGGGACGGGTTCAGTACCTCCACCAGGTGCTCGAACGGTACGTCCTGGTGGGCGAACGCCGAGAGTGCCGTCTCCCGTACCCGCCCCAGCAGTTCGGCGAATGTCGGATCGCCGCTCGTGTCGGTGCGCAGCACCAGGGTGTTCACGAAGAACCCGACCAGGTCGTCCAGTGCCTCGTCCGTACGGCCCGCGATCGGGCTTCCGATCGGGATGTCCGTGCCCGCGCCCAGTCGCGTGTACAGCGCGGCGAGGCCCGCCTGGAGCACCATGAACAGACTGGTGCCGGTGCGCCGCGCCAACTCCACCAGTGCCGCGTGCAGTTCGGCGTCGATCCGCACGTCCAGCAGGTCACCGCGGTACGACATGGCGGCCGGACGCGGCCGGTCGACGGGCAGGTGCAGCTGGTCGGGCAGCCCGGCCAGCGCCTCGGTCCAGTAGGCGACCTGGCGGGCGAACACACTGTCCGCGTCCTGCTCGTCGCCGAGGATCTCGTGCTGCCACAGGGTGTAGTCGCCGTACGTCACCGGCAGCGGAGGCCATGCGGGGGCCTCACCACCCCGCCGGGCGGTGTAGGCCGTGGCCAGGTCGCGGGCCAGCGGGCCCATGGACCAGCCGTCACCGGCGATGTGGTGCAGCACCAGCAGCAGCACGTGCTCCTGCGGCTCGATCTCGAACAGCTCCGCCCGCAGCGGGAGTTCCGACGTCAGGTCGAATCCCCGCACCGCCGCCTCGCGCAGCAGGGCCGGAACCTCCGCCTCCTCGGCCGCGCGCACGGTCAGCGGGACAGTGACCTCGGTGGAGTCCAGCACCCGCTGGTGCGGAACGCCGGCGGTGTGCGGGAAGACCGTGCGCAGGGTCTCGTGCCGGGACACCACGTCGGCGAGCGCGCCACTCAGCGCGGCCCGGTCGAGGTCGCCGGACAGCCGCAGGGCGAGCGGCATGTGGTAGGTGGCGCTCGGCGTCCCGAACTGCTGGAGGAACCAGAGCCGGCGTTGCGCGAACGACAGCGGCATGGGCTCGCGGCGGGGCCGGGGGACCAGGGCCTGCCGCGCGGTGCCGGCGTCATGCAGCCCGGCCGCGAGTCCGGCGGGCGTGGGCGTCCGGAACAGGCTGCGCAGTTCCAGCTCGACGCCGAGGGTCGCCCGGACCCGCGAGACGAGGCGGGTGGCGAGCAGGGAGTGGCCGCCCAGGTCGAAGAAGTCGTCGTCGACCCCCGCCTGGGGCAGGCCGAGCACCTCGGCGAACAGCTCGCACAGGATCTGCTCCTGCGGCGTGCGCGGCGCGCGGCTGCCGGCGGTCGCGCTCGGCTCCGGCGCGGGCAGTGCCGCCCGGTCCAGCTTCCCGTTCGGTGTCAGCGGCAGCGCGTCGAGCAGCACGAACGCGGACGGCACGAGGTGGTCCGGCACCCGGTCGCGCAGGTACGCCGCCAGCGTCGCCGCGGTCACCCCGGTCCCGGCCAGGGGGACGACGTACGCGACGAGCCGGTCCTCCCGGGCGAGCACCGCCACCTGGGCGACTCCCGGACGCGCGGCCAGTTCGGCCTCGATCTCGCCCGGCTCGATCCGGAAGCCGCGGATCTTCACCTGGTGGTCCGTCCGGCCCGCGAATTCCAGCTCGCCGTCGGCGCGCCAGCGGACCAGGTCACCGGTGCGGTACATCCGCGCGCCGTCCGGGCCGTAGGGGTTGGCGACGAACCGCGCGGCGGTGAGCCCGGGCTGGTTCAGGTAGCCGCGGGCGAGTCCCGTCCCGGCGAGGTACAGCTCGCCCGTCACGCCGGGTGGGACCGGCCGCAGTGCCGCGTCCAGCACGTACACCTGGCAGTTGGCGATCGGTCGGCCGATCGGCACCGGCAGTGGGCAGTCGGCGGGGTCGGCCGGGAGCGGGTAGGCGGTGATCACGTGGGTTTCGGCGGGGCCGTAGTGGTTGTGCAGCTCCCGGCCCGGCCGCCGGGCCTGGAAGCGGCGCAGCGCACCGCCCAGGCGCATGGCCTCGCCGGCCTGCGCGATCAGCCGCAGGTCCGGCAGCTCCAGTCCGCCCTCCTCGGCGGCCTCGGCCAGCGCCTCGATCACCAGGTTGGGCGCGAACAGTTCCTCGACCCCGTGCCGGTCCAGCCAGCGGGCGAACAGCTCGGCACTGCGGCGCTGTTCCTCGGTCGGCACCACGAGGGTCTTGCCGTACAGCAGCGCGGACAGGGTCTCCTGCACCGAGACGTCGAAGCTGATCGCGGTGAACTGAGCGGTGCGCGTGCCGGGTCCGCCACCCACGGACCTGTGGTGCCACGCCAGCAGGTTCAGCAGCCCGCCGGCGGGCATCACCACGGCCTTCGGCCGACCGGTGGAGCCGGAGGTGTAGATGACGTAGGCCGGGTGGCGCGGGTCCACGGCGACGGCCGGATCGCGCTCCGGCAGATCTCCGTCCGGTGTGACGTCCGCGAGGTCGTCGAGCACCACGGCCGGACGCGCGTCCTGAAGCATGTACGCGATACGGGCGGCCGGGTAGTCCGGGTCGACCGGCAGGTACGCCGCACCCGTCTTGAGGACCGCGAGGACGGCGACCACCAGCTCGGCGGAACGCGGCAGCCGCAGGGCGACGACCTGCTCCGGTCCCACCCCGCGCGCGATCAGCGCGTGCGCCAGGCGGTTGGCCCTGCCGTTCAGCTCCCGGTAGGTCAGCACGGTGTCCTCGAACACCACCGCCGGGGCGTCCGGGGTCGCCCGGACCTGGGCCTCGAACAGGGACGGCAGGCCGGTGACGGAAGCCGGGCACGCGGTGTCGTTGCGCACGACCAGCAGCTCGTGCCGCTCCTCGGCGGTGAGCACGTCGATCCCGCTCAGCGGCCGGTCCGGCTCGGCGACCACCGACGCCAGCAGACGCAGCCACCGGGCGACCAGCGCCTCCACCGTGGCGTGGTCGAACAGGTCGGTGCTGTACTCGACCCGCCCGACGATGCCCTCGGCCGGCCCCCCGGTGCCGCCCCGCTCCAGCAGGTGGAAGCCGAGGTCGAACATCGCCGTCGGCGTCCGCACCAGGACGATCTCGGCGGCCAGACCGTCCAGCGCGAACTCGGTGCGGGGCACGTTCTGCAGCGCGAGCAGCACCTGGAACAGCGGCTGGCGCGCGAGCGACCGGGACGGGTTGAGGGCCTCGACGACGTGCTCGAACGGCAGGTCCTGGTGCGCGTACGCGCCCAGAGCGTTCTCCCGGACTCTGCCCAGCAGTTCAGCGAAGGTCGGGTCGCCCGACGTGTCGGTCCGCAGCACCAGGGTGTTGACGAAGAACCCGACGAGGTCGTCCAGGGCCTGGTCGGTCCGGCCGGCGATCAGGCTGCCGACCGGGATGTCCGTGCCCGCGCCGAGCTTGTCCAGCAGCGCCGCCAGTGCGGCCTGCAGCACCATGTAGGCGCTGGCCCCGTGCTCCCGGCCCAGGCGAAGCAGCCCGGCGTGCAGTTCGGCGTCCAGCTCGATCGCGAGGTGGCCGCCGGAATAGGAGGGGGTAGCGGGGCGAGGGCGGTCGGCGGGGAGCCGGATCTGCTCCGGCAGGTTCGCCAACTGCGTGGTCCAGTAGGCCGTTTGGCGGGCGAACAGGCTGTTTTGGTCGGCCGGGTCACCGAGCAGTTGCTGCTGCCACAGGGTGTAGTCGGCGTACTGCACGGGCAGCGGCGCCCACTGCGGCTCCTCGCCCCGGCGGCGCGCCGCGTACGCGAGGGCCAGGTCGGCCGACAGCGGGCCCAGCGACCAGCCGTCACCGGCGATGTGATGGACCACGACCAGCAGCACGTGTACGTCCGGTGCCACCTCGAACAGGTCGGCCCGCAACGGTGGCTCGGAGGCGAGGTCGAATCCGCGCGCCGCGGCTGCCACCAGCAGCTCCGGCAGGTCCGTCTCGTCGGCCGGGGTGGCCCGCAGCTTCGGCCGCACCACCCCGGGGTCCAGCACCTTCTGGAACGGTACGCCGTCCGCAGCCGGGAAGACCGTGCGCAGGCTCTCGTGCCGGTCGATGACGTCGGCGAGCGCCTTCTCCAGGGCCACCCGGTCCAGTGGTCCGGACAGCCGCCACGCCAGCGGCATGTTGTAGACCGCTCCGGCGCCCTCCAGCTGGTCCAGGAACCACAGCCGCCGCTGCGCGGACGACAGCGGCACCAGCTCGGGCCGCTCCGCCCGGCCCAGGGCAAGCCTGGCTCGGCCGGCGTCACCGAGAACGGCGGCCAGCCCGGCCACCGTCGGAGTCCGGAACAGGGTGTGCAGCGCCAGCTCGACGCCCAGGGTCGCCCGGATCCGGGCCACCAGCCGGGTGGCCAGCAGGGAGTGCCCGCCCAGATCGAAGAAGTTGTCGTCGACGCCGACCTGCGTCAGGCCCAGTACTTCGGCGAACAGCCCGGCCAGCACCTGTTCCTGCGGGGTGCGCGGCGCCCTGCCGGCCCGCGCACCGGAGGTGAACTCCGGCTCGGGCAGGGCGTGCCGGTCGAGCTTGCCGTTGGTGGTCAACGGCAAGGCGTCGAGCGCGACGAACGCGGCGGGCACCATGTAGTCCGGCAGCCACGCGCGGAGGTGGGTGCGCAGTTCCTCCGGCCGAAGCTCGGCGCCGGTGGCGGGCACCACGTAGGCGACCAGGCGGGTGTCCTCCGCCTGGCCCTTCCGGGCGATCACCGCGACCTGACCGACCTGCGGGTGTGTGGCCAGCGCCGTCTCGATCTCGCCGGGTTCGATCCGGAAGCCGCGCACCTTCACCTGGTCGTCGGCACGGCCGAGGTACTCCAACTGGCCGTCGGCGCGCCGGCGCACCAGATCCCCGGTGCGGTACATGCGCTCACCTGCCGCACCGAACGGGCAGGCCACGAACCGCCCGGCAGAGAGCCCGGGCCGGTTCAGGTAGCCGCGCGCGAGGCCCGGGCCGGCGACGTACAGCTCCCCGGTCACACCGGGCGGCACCAGGTCCAGCCGCTGGTCCAGCACGTACGCCCGGAACCCGGCGACGGCACGGCCGATCGGCACCGCGCCCGCCCCCGGCGACAGCGGTTCGCTCATCGTCGCGATGACCGTCGTCTCGGTCGGACCGTACGCGTTGATCATCCGGCGTCCCGGCGCCCAGCGTGCCACCAGCTCCGGCGGGCATGCCTCGCCCGCGACCGCCAGCGTCGGCACGGCCACCGCGTCCGGCGACAGCGCCGCCAGCACGGACGGCGGCACCGTCGCATGGGTGAGAGCGAGGCCCGGGTCGGTCAGCGCGGCGACCGGCTCGGCCGCGGGCGCCGGCACCAGAGTGGCACCGGTGAGCAGGGCGCCGCACAGGTCCCACAGCGAGACGTCGAAGCTGGGCGAGGAGAACTGGAGCACCCGGCTGCCCGTGTCGATGCCGAGCCGCTCGACCTGTTCGGCGACCATTCCCCGCAGGCCCGCGTGGCTCACCACCACGCCCTTGGGCCGTCCGGTCGAGCCGGACGTGTAGATCACGTACGCCGAGTGCCGGGCGTCCACCGCAACGGAGGGGTCGGTGTCCGGCCACTCGGACACGTCGGCGACCATCGCCGGGTCGTCGACCACCACGGCCGGCCGTGCGTCCTCCAGCATGAACGCGATCCGCGACTCGGGATACGCCGGATCCACCGGCAGATAGGCGGCTCCCGTCTTCAGGACGCCCAGGACGGCCACCACGAACTCCACCGACCGCGGCAGTACCACCGCCACGATCTGCTCCGGACCCACACCCCGTGCGATCAGTGCGTGCGCGAACCGGTTCGCCCACACATCGAGCTGCCGGTACGTCAACTCCACACCCGGTGCGGCCAGCGCGACCGCCTCGGGCGTCGCCGTCACCTGCGCCGCGAACATCTCCGGCAGGCTCGCGGCGACCGCCCCGCCCTCCACGGCGGGCAGCAGCGCCGCACGCTCCTCGACGGCCAGCAGATCGACGCGGCCGAGCCGCAGCTGCGGGTCGGCGACGGCCGCCCTCAGCAGCCGCACCCAGCGCGCGACGATCGTATCGACGGTGGCCGGATCGTACAGATCGCTCGCGAACTGGACGAACGCGTCGATCCCGTCCGGGGAGCCGTCCCCCGCCTGCCGCTCGGACAGCGAGAAGACCAGGTCGAACTTGGACGTGGTCGAGGTCAGCTCCACCTCGCCGACGCGCAGCCCCGGCGGGGCGAAGTCCGCTCGGGGCGCGTTCTGCAGCACCAGCATGACCTGGAACAGCGGGTGGTGCGCCAGCGACCGCACCGGGTTGAGGGCTTCGACCAGATACTCGAACGGCAGGTCCTGGTGGGCGTACCCGGCCAGTGCGGTCTCCCGCACCCGGCCCAGCAGCTCGGCGAACGTCGGATCGCCCGAGGTGTCGGTACGGAACACCAGGGTGTTGACGAAATAGCCGACCTGCTCGTCGAGCGCCTGGTCGGTCCGGCCGGCGATCGGGCTGCCGATCGGGATGTCGTCGCCCGCACCGAGCTTGCTCAGCAGCGCCGCCAGCCCGGCCTGAAGCACCATGAACAGACTCGTCCCGTGACCGCGCGCCAGCTCGCGCAGACCGCGGTGCAGCCCGGCGTCCAGCCCGGCGCGCACGTAGCCGCCCCGGTGCGAGGCGACCGCCGGGCGGGGCCGGTCGCCGGGCAGCTGGAGCTGATCCGGCAGATCGGCCAGCTGCCCGGTCCAGTAGGCCGCCTGTCGGGCGAACAGGCTCTCGTGGTCGGTGGCGTCGCCGAGCAGCTCATGCTGCCACAGGGAGTAGTCGGCGTACTGGACCGGCAGCTGTGCCCACTGCGGCTCCTCGCCGCGGCAGCGCGCCGCGTAGGCGGCGGTCAGGTCCCGTGTGAGCGGACCCAGCGACCATCCGTCACCCGCGATGTGGTGGAGCACCACCTGGAGCACGTGTTCGTCCGGCGCCAGCCCGAACAGCTCGACACGCAGCGGCAGATCGACCGCCAGATCGAACGGACGAGCCTTCGCGGTCGCCAGCACGCCCGGCAACCCGGCCTCGGTGGTCCGGCTCACCTCCAGCCGCGGGCGGCCCGCCACGACGTCCAGCACCTGCTGGTACGGCACGCCGTCGACCACCGGGAAGACGGTGCGCAGGCTTTCGTGCCGGCCCGCCACGTCCGCCAGGGCGGCTTCCAGAGCCCGCCGGTCCAGGGGGCCGGACAGCCGCCAGGCCAGGGAGATGTGGTAATTCTCGCCGGCACCCTCCAGCTGGTGCAGGAACCAGAGCCGCCGCTGTGCGAACGACAGCGGGATCCGCTCGGGACGGGGACGGGGCACCAACGCCCGCTGCGCCTGGCGGGCACCCGTGAGGGCGGAGGCCACGCCGGCCGGGGTCGGGGCCTCGAACAGGGTGCGCAGCTCCAGCTCCACCCCCAGGGTCGCGCGGACCCGGGCGGCCAGCCGGGTCGCCAGCAGGGAGTGCCCGCCCAGGTCGAAGAAACTGTCCTCGACACCGGCCTCGGCCACCCCGAGGACCTCGGCGAACAGCTCGCACAGGATCTGCTCCTGCGGTGTCCGCGGCGGGCGGCCGGTGTCCGCCGTAGCGGGGCCGGGCGCGGGTGCGGGCAGCGCACGTCGGTCCAGTTTGCCGTTCGCGGTCAGCGGCAGGCTCTCCAGGGTGACGAACGCGGCCGGCACCATGTACTCCGGTAGCCGTTCCCGCAGGTGCTCGCGGAGTTCGGCCGGGCGTGGGGCGGCCCCCGGTGCGGGCACCACGTACCCGACCAGCCGGGTGTCGTCGGCGCGGTCCTGCCGCGCCAGGACGGCGACCTGGGCGACGCCGGGGTGCGCGGCGAGCGCGGCCTCGACCTCGCCGGGTTCGATCCGGAAGCCGCGGACCTTGACCTGGTCGTCTGCCCGGCCCACGAACCGCAGGCTGCCGTCCGCGTACCAGCGCACGACGTCGCCGCTGCGGTACATGCGCGCACCGGCCGGCCCGAACGGGTCGGCCACGAAGCGCCCGGCGGTCAGGCCCGGCCGGTTCAGGTAGCCGCGGGCCAGCCCGGCGCCCGCGACGTACAGCTCGCCCGGCACGCCTGGCGGCACCGGCCGCAGGCGGGTGTCCAGCACGTACGTCCTCAGGTCCGGGATGGCCGCGCCGATCTGGCCGGCGGCGGTGCCGGACCGGTCGAGCGCGGCGTGGGTCACGTGCACGGTGGTCTCGGTGATGCCGTACATGTTGACCAGACGCGGCGCGTCGTCCGGGTGTCGCTCGTACCAGCTCGCCAGCCGCGCGTGCTCCAGCGCCTCGCCGCCGAACACCACGGTGCGCAGGGCGAGCGACCGACCGGTCCGCGGTGCGTCCTCATCCGCCTGCATCAGCTGGTAGAAGGCCGACGGCGTCTGGTTGAGCACCGTCACCCGCTCACGGGCGAGGAGTTCCAGGAACCGGTGGGGCGAGCGGCTGGTCTCGTGGTCCACGACCACCAGCCGGCCGCCGTACAGCAGTGGGCCCCACAGCTCCCACACCGAGAAGTCGAAGGCGTAGGAGTGGAAGAGGGTCCAGACGTCCTCGGCGCAGAAGCCGAACAGCTTCTCGGTGGAGCCGAACAGCCGCACCACGTTCCGGTGCGGGACCACGACGCCCTTGGGATCACCGGTGGACCCGGAGGTGTAGATGACGTAGGCGGGGTGGCCCGGATCGAGGGGGACCTCCGGGTCGGTCTCCGGCAGCCCGCCCAGGTCGGCGGCGTCCAGCAGCAGCCGGTCCACCGGGTCGGAACCCGGCAGTTCGCCGGTGCGGCCCGTCGTCACGAGCAGCGCCGGCCGGGCGTCACGAAGAAGGTAGGCGACCCGGGCGGCAGGATACTGCGGGTCCACCGGAACGTACGCCGCTCCCGCCTTGAGGACCGCGAGGACCGCCACCACCAGCTCGGCCGAGCGCGGCAGGGCCAGCGCCACCAGCTGCTCCGGTCCCACGCCCCGGGCGATCAGGTGGTGCGCAAGCCGGTTGGCCCGGGCGTTCAACTCGCCGTACGTCAGCGTGACGTCGCCGCTCACCACCGCGACCGCCGCCGGGTTCGCCCGTACCCGCTGCTCGAACAGCGCGGTGATGCTGCTCTCCGGCAACTCCCCGCTCCGGCCGCCGACGGCCGGCAGCAGCGCCCGCAGCTCTTCCGCGGACAGCACGTCCACCTGGCCGATCCGCCGGCCGGGGTCGGCCACCACGGCGCGGAGCAGCCGCAGCCACCGCTCGACGATCCCCTCCACGGTGCCCGCGTCGAACAGGTCGGTGCTGTACTCCACCAGGCCCGACAGCCCCTGCGCGCCCGGCTGTTCGGTCAGCATGAACGTCAGGTCGCACTTGGCCGTCCCGGTATGGACCAGGTCGGTCGTCACGCGCAGCCGCGGCAGCTCGAACGTGCCGAGCGGCGCGTTCTGCAACGCGAGCATGCTCTGGAACAGGGGGTGGTGCGCCATCGACCGGGTCGGGTTCAGTGCCTCTACGAGGTGCTCGAACGGCACGTCCTGATGCGCGTACGCGGCCAGCGCGTCGGCGCGCACCCGGCCCAGAAGTTCGGTGAACGTCGGGTCGTCGGAGAGATCGGTACGCAGCACCAGGGTGTTGACGAAGAAACCGACCAGGTCGTCCACGGCCTCGTCGGTGCGTCCGGCGATCGGCGTGCCCACGGGTACGTCGGTGCCCGCGCCCAGCTTGCTCAGCAGGGCGGCCAGCCCGGCCTGGAGCACCATGAAGAGGCTGGCGCCGCCGTCACGGGCGAGCGCGCGCAGGCCCTGGTGCAGTTCGGCGTCGATCCGCAACGGCAGGTGGGCGCCCCGGTGCGACGTCACCGCCGGCCTGGGCCGGTCGAACGGCAGCTCGATCTGCTCGGGAAGGTCCGCCAGCTGCTCCCGCCAGTACACCAGTTGACGGCTCAGCAGGCTGTCCGGGTCGGATTCCTCACCGAGCAGCTCCCGCTGCCAGAGGCTGTAGTCGGCGTACTGCACCGGCAGCGGGGACCACTCCGGCTTCGCCCCTTCGGAGCGCGCCGCGTAGGCGGTCGCCAGGTCCCGCGAGAGCGGCCCCATCGACCAGCCGTCACCGGCGATGTGGTGGACCACGAGCAGCAGTACGTGCTCGTCGGCCCCCAGCCGGAACAGTTCGGCGTGCAGCGGCGGCTCCTGCGAGAGCTCGAAGCCGTGCCGGGCCGCCTCCGCCAGCCGATCCGGCAGGTCGCCCTCGCCGGCCTCGGTCACCCGCAGTCGCGGCCGCGCCTCGTCGACGTCCAGCACCCGCTGGTACGGCACGCCGTCGACCACCGGGAAGACGGTGCGCAGGCTCTCGTGGCGTTCGACCACGTCCGCCAGGGCGGCCTCCACGGCCCGCTGGTCGAGGTCGCCGGACAGCCGCAGCGCCAGCGGGATGTTGTACGTGGCGCCCGGGCCCTCCATGCGGTGCAGGAACCACAACCGGCGCTGCGCGAAGGACAGCGGGATCACCTCGGGACGCTCGCACCGCCCCAGCGCCGGCCGTGCCCGGTCCGCGGCGTCCACCACCGCCGCCAGTTCCGCCACCGTCGGCGCGTCGAACAGGTCGCTCAGCCTCAGCTCCACGCCCAGCGCCGACCGTGCCCTGGCGACCAGCCGGGTGGCCAGCAGTGAATGCCCGCCCAGGTCGAAGAAGCTGTCGTCCGGCCCGGCCTCGGCCACCCCGAGCACCTCGGCGAACAGCCCGGCCAGCAAGTGTTCGGTCCCGGTGCGCGGTGCGCGGCCCGGGGTGGCCGAGGCGTACTCCGGGGAGGGGAGGGCCCGTCGGTCGAGCTTCCGGTTCGGCGTCAGCGGCAGCGCGTCCAGCGTCACGAACGCGGTCGGCACCATGTACTCCGGCAGCCGCTCGCGCAGGTGCTCGCGCAGCGCGGATACGGCCACCGTGGCACCCGCCACCGGCACGACGTAGGCGACCAGCCGGGCGTCCCCTTCGGTACGCACCACAACGGCGGCCTGCGCGACCTGAGGGTGCTCCACGAGCACGGCCTCGACTTCGCCGAGTTCGATCCGGAAGCCCCGCACCTTGACCTGGTCGTCGGTACGGCCGAGGAACTCCAGGTTCCCCTTCGGATCCCACCGCACCAGGTCGCCGGTGCGGTACATCCGCGAGCCGGCCGGCCCGAACGCGTCGGCCACGAAACGCTCGGCGGTCAGACCCGGCCGGTTCAGGTAGCCACGCGCCAGGCCCGCGCCGGCGATGTACAGCTCACCCGCCGCACCCGCGGGCATCGGCCGCAACGCGCCATCCAGCACGTACAGCCGGGTGTTGGCGACCGGCCGGCCGATCACCGGACGCCGGCTCGACTCCAGCGGTGCGACCACCGAGTTCACCGTGCACTCGGACGGACCGTAGAAGTTCTGGCAGGACACCCCGTCGGCCGAGCGCAGCCGCTCCCACAGCCGCTCCGGGAGAGCCTCCCCGCCCGCCGCGACCATCGCGGGACGCCACTGCGGATCGTCCAGCATCCCCTGTGCGACCAGCACGCGGAGGTACGACGGGGTGGCCTCGATGAAGTCGAGCCGATGGCGCCTGGCGTAGCCGACGAAGGCGTCCGGGTCAGTCCAGGTCGCCTGGTCCAGGACGTGCAGCTCGTGACCCGCGAACAGGCTGAGCACCTGGTTCCAGGCCGCGTCGAACGAGACCGACGTGGTCAGGGCCACCCTCAGCCGCTGCCGGTCCACGAGCAGCGGCGGGAACAACGTCTGCTGCTGGTCGGTGACCAGGTTGAGCAGGCCGCCGTGCGTCGACACCACGCCCTTGGGCCGCCCGGTGGAACCGGAGGTGTAGATGACGTACGCCGGATGCTCCGGATGGACGGCCGCTTTCGGGTCCACTGCCGGACAACCCGCCACCATCGCGGCCGTCTCCGGTTCGTCGATCACCAGCCGCTCGGCGGGACCGGCCTCGGGCAGCCGCTCCCGGACACGGGAGTCGGTCACCACCAGGACCGGCCGCGCGTCGCCGAGCATGTACTCGATCCGGGCGGCAGGGTACTCCGGGTCGACCGGGACGTAGGCGGCCCCGGCCTTGAGCACCGCGAGGATCGCCACCACCAGTTCCGCCGAGCGCGGCAGGGCCACCGCGACCAGCCGCTCCGCCCCGACCCCACGGGCGATCAGGGCATGCGCCAGCCGGTTCGCCCGTGCGTCCAGTTCCGCGTACGTCAGTGACGCGTCCGGCCCCACCACCGCGACGGCGTCCGGCGTCGCCCGCACCTGCGCGCGCAGCAGCTCCGGCAGGCTCTCCGCACAGACCCGGGTCACCGGACCGGCGCCCAGCGCCAGCAGCTCACGCTCGTCGTCCGCGGCGAGCAGGCCGATCCGGCCGACCGGCTCCTGCGGGTCGCAGCCCGCGACGGTGTCGATCAGCGCGAGCAGCCGCCTTTGGTGGGCGGCGAGTTCGTCCTCGCTCCAGGTCCCGGGCGCGCCCTTGAGCTCGACCCGGAATTCACTGTCTCCCCGGCAGCCCGTGACCCAGAGGGCCAGCCCGGTGGCCGGATCCGGGAGCAGGTAGCGCAGCGTGGCGGGATGCCCGGCGAAGCTCGGCGGGGAGTCGAAGACCAGGATGTTGACGACGAGCGGGAACGCCTCCCCGGCGGTCCGGGAAACACCGAGGTCCCGGAACAGGCCCTCACTGCGGTAGCGCTGGTGCGCGAGGGCCGCGTCGGCCTCCCGCGCCACCTCGGCGACGAGGTCGTGCCACCGGGTGTCCGGTCGCACCGGCAGGCGCAGGGGCACCACGTTCGCCACGGTGCCGGGCGTGGACAGCAGCGCGCGTTCGGCTCCCTCGCGGCCGGTGACGGGGAGGCCGATCAGCACGTCCCGGTCCCCGGTGAGCCGGTGTGCGTAGAGAGCCGCCGCGGCGATCAGCGGACGGGACCAGTGGACTTGGCTCTGTGCCACCCCCGCTCGCAGCGCGTCCACGCGGAGCACCGCCGGTTCCACCGAGGCGTGCGGGCCGCTCTCACCGCGCGGAGCCCGGCCCGTGAGCCGAGTGGGCTCCGGCCGGTCGGCGAGCCGCTCCGTCCAGTACGACTGATCGGAGGTGAACTGCTGGGAAGCGTGGTAGTGGGCGTCACTGCGGACCAGCTCGGCCAACGAACGGAACGGTGACGGCGAGACCGGGCCGCCCGCGGCCAGCGCCGTGTACATCCGCGTCAACCGCCGCCGGACGAGGGACAGGCCGAATCCGTCCATCACCAGATGGTGGTAGTTCTGGTACAGGAGATGGTGTGTCGGCGAGAGGCTGATCAGCGCGAAGCTGAAGAGCGGGTCACGCGCGAGGTCCAGCGGACGCATCCGGTCCCGGGCCATCCACGCGAGGGCCGCCGCTCGCGGGTCGGGCTCCGCACTCACGTCGAGCAGACGGGGTTCCCAGTCCCATGCCCCACGGACGACCTGAAGCGGTTCCTGCCCGTCGTCGACGAAGCTCACGTGCAGCGCGTCGATCTCGTCGACCACCCTGCGCAGCGCGGCCTCGAAGAGCCGCGCGTCGACCGGGCCGTTGACCTCCAGATAGTCGCCGATGCGGTAGGCGTCGACCGCCGTCCGCGCGCGCTGCTCGGCGAGCCAGATCTCACGCTGGGCCGCCGTCAGGGGAAGGGCATCGCCGTCGCGACGGGACATGGGGGGTACCTCCAAAGTGTGGGCAGGCGTGGTCGCAGGGCGTGCCGGGACACGCCGACCGCGGTGATGTCACGCGGTCGGCGGTCGGGTGGCGCGGCAGCTGCGGTCAGGCAGCGAGTTCGCCGGCCTGGAGTCGCCAGAGGGATGCGTAGAGTCCGTGCTGGGCGAGAAGTTCGTCATGGGTGCCCTGTTCGGCCACGACACCGCCTTGGTCCATGACGTAGATCCGGTCGGCGTGGCGGACCGTGGAGAGCCGGTGGGCGATGATCAGCATGGTCCGGTCGGCCGCGAAGGCGCGGAGCGTGCGTTGGATGGCGGCCTCGGTCTCGTTGTCCACGGCGGAGGTGGCCTCGTCGAGGATCACGACCGGCGCGTCCTTGAGGATCGCGCGTGCGAGCGCGATCCGCTGCCGCTGGCCGCCCGAGAGGGCGGCGCCGCGTTCGCCGATCACCGTGTCGTAGCCGTCCGGCAGCGCCGCGACGAAAGCGTGTGCCTCGGCCATCATGGCCGCTTCGACCACGGCCTCGTCCGAGGCGCCGAAGCTGCCGTAGCGGATGTTGTCGGCGATGGTGCCGTCGAAGAGGAAGGGGTCCTGGGCGACGAACCCGATCGCGTGGCGCAGATCGTGCCGAGGTACGTCGCGAACGTCCCGCCCGTCGAGCAGCACGCTGCCCAACTCCGCGTCATGGAACCGCATCAGCAGCTTGGCGATCGTCGTCTTGCCGGAACCGGTGGCGCCGACGAGGGCGGTGACCTGCCCGGCGGGGATGGTCAGCGAGAGGTCCTCCAGCGCCGGCGGCCGACCGGGGTAGGCGAAGGTCACGCTGTCGAGGACGATCTCCCCGTGCACCTTCTCGACGTCGAGCGAGCCGCCGGTGCCGTCGGCCTCGGCGGGCAGGGCGCGCAGCCGCTGGACCCGGTCGTAGGCGGTGATCGTGCGCTGGTACTGGTCGACGATGCCGCCGAGCCGGTTCATCCGCAGCAGCACCATCTGCGGCAGCCCGATCAGCGGGCTGAAGACCTCGAAAGGCAGGCTGCCGTTGAGCACCGACCGGCCGCCGATCAGCAGGGTCCCGGCCATCGAGCTGGTCGTGCAGACCCGGACGATCTCGGCGTGGCGGATCGTGCTCCGGTCGGTCTGCTGGTTGCTCTCCTGAGCCTCCCCGCTCAGCCGGTCGATGCGCTCGGCCTCGTAGTCCTCGGTGCAAAAACTCTTGATGGTGGCGCCGGCCTGCAGGGTGTTCACCAACTGGCTGTGCAGCCTGGCGCGGTGCTCGCCGGAGACGGCATAGTCGGCCGCGAGTTTGTCCTGGTAGTGGAACGACAGCCAGGCGATGACCGGGATGGGCAGGAACGCGATCCAGGCGACCTGCGGCGCCAGCAGCAGGAACAGCGGGACCAGCAGGGCCATGCTGGTCCCCAGTTGCAGCAGGTCGTTGGCCGAGGTGGAGAAGAAGGTGCCCAGCTGGCGGACGTCGTCGGTGAGCGCGCCGGCGATCCGGGTGGTCCGCTCGCCCTCCAGGTGCCGCAGTTCGAGGTGCTGCACGTGGGCGTACGTCCGGTTGCGCCAGTCGTGCTCGATGTCCTGGCCGAGCCGGCGCCACTGGAGGTTCGAGCTGTACGAAAGGCCTGCTACGGCTGCGCACGCGACGGTCACCAGCCCTGCCAGGCCCCAGAGTTGAGCGGACGCGGTGGTCAGACCGAAGCGGACGAGCGGCGCGGCCTCGCCCTTGATGAGAACCAGCGCGGTCCAGCCGAGGAAGGTGCCCAGCGCCATCTCCGAGACCTGGCAGGCCACCGACAGCGCGGAGGCGCGGTAGAGCCGACGGCGGTGTGGTCCGGCGATCTCCAGCAGGGGGTGTCGTTCGGCTTTCGTTCCGGGCAGGTCCCGGGTCGCGTCGACCGTTCTGCGCCAGGCCTTCCGGACGATGACCCCGGTCGCCGCAGCCACTCCGCCCAACGCCACCAGTTGCTTGCTCAGCGCCGACCCGCGGACCAGGGCGATGCCGGCCGCCACCCCGCCCCCGACGGCGAGCACGGGGAGCGCAACGCCGTGATCCGCGCGCGGGGCCGGCTCGGCGGCGGGCCGTGCCGGGACCGGACGCCCCGCTCCGGCCGAGCCCTCCACCACCAGGGTGACGGCTTTGCGGACGAGCCGGCCGACGTCCGCGGCTTTCACTCGCGCGTCGTGCCGGACGAGGACCCCGCCGGTGACCGGGTTGGCCTGCGCCCCGGTGATCCCGGGAAGACGTCGCAGGACCGCGGCGAGGACTTCGGCGGCCTGAGGCCGTCCGAGAACCAGCTTGACGTCCCAGCGCTGGCGGCCCGGAATGACCGAACGCGGACGCACGTCCAAATCAGCGGAGCGATATCCGGCGGCGGCACCCAGCAGAGATGGCATGTGTACGATCACCTGTGTGTGGAGGTCGCAAAAACCGTGACGAGCACGACGTACCAATGCGACGGAGTGAAAATTCCGGGAAGAACAATGCGGTCGGCACGTCCACGGCCGCCTGCCACTCGGGCGCGTTTCTCCGAGGCCGCACGGCGGCGGCCCGGGCCGGCAGTGTTTCAGCGCCCCTTGCCGGCACCGGTGGTCGCGCGGATCTTCGGAGTCCTCGCCTCGCCCTCGGCCCGGGCGGCGGCCTCGTCCTTCCCGGCCGCCTGCTGACTCTCATCCGAACGGGTTTCGGCGTCACCGGCGGCGATCTGCGCCGCCACCATCTCGGCGGCTACCTCGGCCGCAAGGTCTTGGATGTTCTCCCCGGCCTCAACCGTCGCCTTCTTCACCTCGAGGGCGATACCGACGGACGTTTTGACGACGCCGCGCATCAACGGCTTGAGGAGACGCTTGGCCAGCGGCGCGGCGATGAGGCCGACAAGGAAAGGCGGTACTACGGGCGGCATGATGCTCCATCCTCGTTACGCACATGTAAGACAGGGACCTCCGGGCACTGTGAACTTTGAAACAGCACACAGTTGGGCGGATGGAAGCACCCATTTCCAGGAATTTTCGAGAGTCCGCTACGAGTTGAATTCCTGGTCGATGGGGCCCGGTACCCGCTCTTCCGTCACCGTAGTGGATCGATGTCCATCGAGACCAAATCGCCGAGGTTGTTTTCACTCATGTGAGTGCTCTTGATCTTCGCGGGTAACGTGGAGCGCTGTACGCATACTCATCGAACGATCTACTGGGCCGATTTTCCTATGTATTGAAGGCTGCTGTGTTTATCTTCGTCACTGTCTTCCCGACGGCGACTTTGGTGCCGCAGCGAGGGATCAGTCCCGTGCGCGGCGCCTGGGTTACGCGGGAGGCGGAGCAAGCGGGCGCCAAGCGGACCTGGTACTGCGCCCACTTGCCGCTGCGCGCGGACCGAGCCCCGGCCGACGCACCCGGCAGCACAGCTGCGTGACAACGCGCCCGAGCCGCTACACCCAGACGCTACCTTCCACAACCCACCCGCTGCGCAACACACCACAGACAACCCCCACACCGAACAACAGCCCCGAATCGACACCTCGCCATCACCCGAATGGACGCATCCGAATGGCGGTACCGCGCCTGGCGAATCTACGGTCGGTGCAGATCTCGGTTCCGAGACAGGTGGCTAGCCAGGGAGGTCAACCATGAACCGACTTCGCGCCGTCGCCCTCGCCGCCGCGCCCGCGGCAATGGTGATCGGCCTGGCGATTCCGGCTCCCGCCGCGCCCGCGCCGAAGACGCCGACAACGCCCAACGCCGGCTGCTACGTTCCGCGGGCTGACCAGGTTCTCACCGCCCAGGAAGGCATCGACCTCGGCAATGCCTGCAAGGCTCAAAAGAAGGCTGACCCCTCGTGGCACTGGATGGGCAACTACGGCTCGGTCTATGACGTGGTCAACGTCGCGAACAGCAGGGGCGTCGGCGCCGGCGGGCTGGTAACGATACCGAATGCCAGCGGCGGCGGCCTGATCCCGACGTTCATGTACTACTGAACAGGCGGCTAAGAACGTCCGCCGGTACGTCATGAACGCACGTCATGCGCGCATCGGAGTGGCGGCACGGCGGGCAGTCTTCTGCTGATCACGGAGTTGCTTGCGTTCTGTGATCCTGGGAGCAGACTCGTGCCCGTCGTGCCTGCGTCCATCATCGACCCGTTCCGCGCCGAGTGGCGATCGTTGAGGGGTGAGATGCGGCACCGCGTCACCGGCGATAGCATGGATATAACGGCCGCGCGAGCCCAGTGACCGGTGGCCGAATCCCCGTGGCGTTCCTCGCGTTCGTTCGTGTGCCTTCGTTTTCCCTCGTTCCCTGGGCCCGCAGACTGCGGGAAAGGACACGGAACACGATGAGTCAGACGGACACCCTGATCGCCATCGAGAAGACCGAAGTGGGATATCACGAAGGTTTCTCGAACGGCCACTACAACAACCACCAGAAGTTTTCCCCCGCTGTCCCCGGACTTGAGTGGTCACAGAACCAGGCATGGTGTCAGACCTTTCAGTCCTGGGCCTTCCAGCAGGCCGGCGTGAAGAGCCTGGCGCCTGTGACCGCCTCCTGCCCGACGGCTGTCAACTGGTACAAGAGCCGCGGCAGGTTCTCGTACTACCCCGCGATCGGGGCGATGGTGTTCTTCGGCCACTTGGGCGGCGAACACGTCGGACTCGTCTACAAGTACGACGCGGACTATGCGTACGCCATCGAAGGGAACACCAACGCCAACGGTTCGTCCGAGGGCGACGGGGTGTACCTGAAAAAGCGTGCCCGCCGGGACAGTAACCTCTACGGATACGGGCTGCCGAAGTTCGCGGAGGGAATCGTCACGGCCGATCCGGGTTTGAAGAACAAGCCCGGATACACGTATATGGCAGCTGCCTCCTCCCGTGAGTCCGATGCACTGTCCGTGGCAGAGGCTGAAGAGGCGCTGCCGTGGGTGTCCTCGAACCAGCTCACCTGGGCGGCCACTCACCCCATGGCCGAGGAGCAGGCCGCGGGCAACGGCGACGGCACCGCGGTGGACGATGTCGCTCTCGTGCAGGATGCGTTGGCGAAGGTCATGGGTGTCGCCCCGGACGACCCGCGCTCCGTGTTCGAGGCGGAGACGCAGGAACTCTTCGAGCGATTCCGTGAGGAGAAGCTGGGCCGCTCCCAGGCGGACGGCCACGGCGTTCCCAGCACGCTGGACCTGGTCGAACTGGGCAGGCAGTCAGAGCTGTTCAACGTCAGGGCGGGTTCGTCCCCGGCCGCGGAGCAGCCCTGGGTCAGCCTGAACCAGGTGGTCTGGGCCTCGACGCACAGTGCCGAGGAGGAGCAGGCACAGCCGGGCGGGGACGCCAGCCCGAAGGCCGATGTGGCTCTGGTGCAGGACGGGCTGGAGAGGGTCATGCACACGGACGTCGCCGATGAACGCGGGATGTTCGAGACCGCCACTCAGGCCCTCTACGACGAGTTTCGTCGTACGGTGCTGCATCTCTCCGGCAGTGACGCCGTCGGGACACCCGGCGTGCAGTCGCTGACCGAACTCGGGCAACGCGCGGGGCTGTTCCGGGTGCGTACCGGTTTCCCGGTGGGCGGGACGACGGGCGGTACCGGCGTCGAAGCCGTGGGGCAGATAGATCCCAAGCAGGTGACGTTCCACCGGTACACACCCGAGGGCACGCTGGAGGGCTGGATCGACCAGGCGAGTACGGCGGCCGGAGTCCAGAAGAGCAGCTACTGGGTGAAGGGCTTCAAGACAGCCATCGCGCGCGAGTCGTCCGGCAACCCCAACGCCTGCAATCTGTGGGACAGCAACGCCAAAACGCCTCCCGGCTTCAGCAAGGTCAAGGACTTCGGGGACGGCTATCGGGGCGATGGGCGGATCGTGAGGCTGAACGGCGCGCTCACACACTTCCAGTGCTCCCGGGGCATCGTGCAGTGCATCCCGCAGACATTCGCCCAGCGCCACGTTCCCGGTACCTCGCTGAACATCTACGACCCCGTGGCATGCATCGCCGCCGCGATGCGGTACGTCCGCAGCCGCTACGGCGTCGCCATCGACGGTTCCAATCTTGCCAAGAAGGTCCAGCAGTTCGACCCCAACCGGCCTCCCCACGGGTACTGACGGCAAGGCCGGACAAGAACGACGAGCGGCGCCTGGCTCCGGTGGGGGGGCCTGTGCCGGCGGAGGTGCGCGACCGTTGCCCTGCTGACAGCGGCCGCCCCAGCCGGGCTCCCCGGACACGGTTCTTCGTCCGGCATGGCCCATCTTCGCCAGCTCACTGGCGGGCATGAAATCCTTCAACTTTGCAAATCCGCCAGAGGGCACAAAATTGTTCAGTCCGCAAATCCAGCAGAGGACATATATTTCCCTTCGGTCGCAACAGTCCTGACAAGAAACTTCAAGCTTGACGGCGTCGTCGGGTTTGCTTATGGTCCAGTCGTTCAGCTTCCCGCCGATCGATATCCGAAGGTGTTCATGACCGTGCCTCCGACGTTGCCGAAGTTCAGGCAGCAGTTGATTCTTGCCGTTCTTATGTTGTGTTCGCTGCTGATTTGGCTGGACAATACCGTCCTGAGTACTACGCTGGAGACCCTTGCCGACCCGGTCCGCGGACTGGGGGCCAATCCCGGTCAGCTGCAATGGGCGACCGGTTCTTACACTCTGGCCTTCGCCACATTGATGTTCACTGCAGGCGCACTGGGCGATCGGTTCGGTCACCGGACTGTGTTTTCCAGTGGGTTGGTGATCTTCGCCGGGTCCTCGCTGTGGGCGGCGTGCGCAAGCGATGCGGGCCAGCTGATTGCAGCTCGAGCTGCGATGGGGGTGGGCAGTGCGCTGATCACGCCCGCCATGATGGCCATCCTTATGTGGACCTTTACTGGCTCCGCTCGGGCTGCCGCGATCGGCATTTTCTCGACGTCGGCCGGTGTCGGAATGGCTGCCGGCCCGGTGCTGGCGGGATTCCTGCTCGATCATTTCTGGTGGGGCTCGGTATTTCTGATCAATGTCCCGGTCGCGGCATTGGCATTGGTCGGGCTCGCCGTGCTGGTCCCGAATTTCCGCAGCCCCACTCTGCGGCCACTGGACCCCGCTGGAATGTTGCTGTCGATCAGTGGGCTCGTGGCGTTGGCCTATGGGCTGATCCGGGCGGGGCAGGTGGCTGCGTGGAGTCGTACTGACGTCTGGGCGCCGATCGTTGTCGGTCTGGTTCTGCTGGCCGTCTTCGTACTCGTCGAACTGCGTGTCAAGGTGCCCAGCTTTGATCCGCGACTGCTCGCGCAACGCACATTCGGTGGCGGCAATGTGGCGCTCGGATTGCTGCTCTTCGCTGTGGCCGCCATCACCTTCTACAACGCGTTCTACCTGCAAGGCGCGCTCGGATTTTCGCCGATGAAAGCGGGCTTGGCCAATATCCCTACCGCGCTCGGCGCGCTCGCGGGGGCACCTCTTGCCTCACGCCTGGTTCTCCGCCTGTCGCTACGCGCTGTCTCCGTGCCGGCGCTCACCGTGGCTGCGCTGACCATGGGCGGGTACGCGTTCCTCGGACTCCAAACTCCACTCGTCTGGATCGAGATCCTGTTGTTGGTACAGGGTCTCTCGATCGGCATGGTGATCGGCCCCGTTACAGCCGCATTGATCAGCAACCTGCCGTTGGAACAGGCCGGTGCTGGATCGGCCGTCACCAACACCGTGCGACAGACCGGCAGTGTGATCGGAATCGCAGTAGGCGGCACGATCCTGTCGATCACGTACCGACGTGCGATCGAACCTTCCCTGCAGGGTGCACCCGGTCCGGTGCAGGATCAGGCGCGAGTTTCCGCCGAACAGGCCCGCCACGTCGCCACCGCCATCCACCGGCCCGCTCTCGCTCAGTCTGCTGATAATGCGTTTGTCCATGCCATGCACGTCGGCGCGGGCTGGATCGCGGTCATCGCACTGCTCGGAGCAGCCGTGCTGCTGATTACCCTGCCTGCTGTCGGAAAGAAGAAGAGTCCGATACCGGAGCCGGACTGCGAAGGGGCTCGCAGCTCTGTCTGAGAGTGGGCCTGCGGCGGGCCTGAGCCTGGGTCACATATCGGCTTCCGCAGCTCAGAGGTGTCGATGCCGGCGAACAGCCGCTTGCAGAGGACATTGGTGAGCGCAGGGTTGATCTGCCCAGGTTCCGACTGCCGAACGTGGACCCCACCGCGTAACGGCCGAGGTACAGCCACTCGTTGAGGGCAGCGACGGGGACAGCCGCCTCGTAGCGACCGCGAGCTTGTCGTATCGCGTGACGACAGCGCGGTGCCTCTTGAGGCGGTTGATCCCGCACCCGACCGCATGGCGCTCGTGGTCGTCGACCGGGTCGAAATACGGCGGCCGGCCTGTCGCGGGACCGAGCTTCTGGCGGTTGCGCGCCTGGTCGGCCTCGTCCGGGATGGTGCAGCGGATTCCGCGGCGGCGCAGGTGGGCGCGTTCCTGGGGGAGGCGTACGCCTTGTCCGCGCGGGCCCGATGGTGGCGGACGCCTGGCCGGCCCAATCCGATGCGGCGTACGCCGACTCTTGTCGATCGTGATCACGGCAGGGCAGCGCGGGGACTCGCCGCAGTTCGCACCCGTACTGGAGACACACCGGTCCCGGCCCGGAACCGTATGCCGTCGATGAGCAGCCGCCGGGACCGGACGGGCGGCCGCCCTGCCTTGGCCCCTTCGGTAACAGCGGCTCCGACACCGCCCACTGCTCGGCCAGCGCGTCAGCCGGGAGCCACTTCCGAGATAAGGGCCCGGACGCGGGTCTCGATCGCGTCGCGGATGGGGCGTACGGCGTCAATACCCTGCCCGGCCGGGTCGTCGAGCTGCCAGTCGAGGTACCGCTTGCCGGGGAAGACGGGGCAGGTGTCGCCGCACCCCATGGTGATCACGACGTCGGATGCCTGGACGACCTCCACCGTGAGGATCTTCGGGGTCTCGGCGGAGACGTCGATGCCGACCTCCTTCATCGCCTCCACCACGGCCGGGTTGACGGTGTCTGCGGGAGCCGAGCCGGCGGAGCGGACCTCGACGCGGTCACCGGCGAGGTGGGTGAGGAAGGCGGCGGCCATCTGGGAGCGGCCGGCATTGTGGACGCAGACGAACAGCACCGACGGACGCGGCGTGAGGGAAGAGCTCATGAGCAGGGGCTTTCTCGGGAGAACGGATCGGTCAGGAGACGGCGGGCTCGGGCTCGCCGTGCGGGACGACGACCTCATCCGGGGCGAGAGCAGGGCGGCCGTAGACCACAGCGACGGCTCCCAGCCCGAGCACGGCTCCCAGCAGCTGGGCCGCGATGAACGGGGCGACGGAGGGCGGGGCGATGCCGGCGAAGGTGTCGGTGAACGTCCGGCCGACGGTCACCGCGGGGTTCGCGAAGGACGTGGAGGAGGTGAACCAGTACGCGGCCCCGATGTAGGAGGCCACCGCGGCCGGGGTGAGCGCGGCGCGGCTGATCCGGCTGAGGCCGAAGATCACTAGTATCAGCCCGGCCGTCGCGACGACCTCGCCCAGCAGCAGGTGCCCGGCCGACCGGTCGTGGGCGGAGAACTGGACCAGCGGCTTGGCGAACATCGCGTCGGCCAGGACCGCGCCGCCGATCGCGCCCGTGATCTGGGCGAGCACGTACGCGGTGACGTCCCGCTGGGTCAGGCCGTCCGACTCACGGCGGCCGGTGAACCAGGCGGCGAGGGTGACGACCGGGTTGAAGTGCGCACCGGACACGGGCCCGAGCAGCAGAATGAGCACGCCCAGGCCGAAGACCGTGGCGAGGGAGTTGGCGAGCAGCTGCACACCGACGTCCGGCGACAGCTCGGTAGCCTGGATGCCGGATCCGACCACCACCGCCACCAGCAGTCCGGTGCCGACCGCCTCAGCGGCGACGCGGCGGCCGAGGGAGACGTTCACGCTGTGACCCCGGCGGGCTCGGTGGTGGTCAGGAATGCGGCGAGCTTGTCCAGGACGCCAGGCAGCACCCAGTAGTAGACCCAGGTGCCGCGGCGCTCACAGTCGATCAGGCCGGCCTGACGCAGCAGCTTCAGGTGGTGGGAAATCGTTGGCTGGGACAGGTCGAAGGCCGGAGTCAGCTCACACACGCACACCCCTCCGGCCTCGCCGCGCGAGGCGATCATCGACATCAGCCGCAGCCGGACCGGATCGCCCAGGGCCTTGAAGACCTTCGCCAGATAGGCGGCCTGGTCCTCGTCCAGGGGCGCAGCGGACAGGCCAGGGCAGCAGGCCGCGTCCCGGCCGATCGCCTCAAGCTCTTGTTTTGACATGCCTCTATGTTGACGTTTTTCGATTCAAGGCGCAACGTTGCATCAACGAACGTCGATACAGCCGTTCCGGGTCGTGCCGCGGCCCGTCATCTGGGAGTGAGTCATGAGCGAGCAGACCACCACCGACCTGCGCGAAACCGTCCGCCAGCGGTACGCGGCGGCGGCCATGAAGGTCACCGAGGGCGGCATCGCCTGTTGCGGGCCCGAGCCGGTCGAGGTCGACGAAAACTTCGGCTCCACCCTCTACGCCGCCGACGACCGCGACGCGCTGCCCGCCGCGGCCGTCGCCGCCTCGCTCGGCTGCGGCACCCCCACGGCCGTCGCCGAACTCCGCGAGGGCGAACACGTCCTGGACCTCGGTTCCGGCGGCGGCATCGACGTACTCCTCTCCGCCCGCCGCGTCGGCCTCGCCGGCAAGGTGTACGGGCTGGACATGACCGACGAGATGCTCGCCCTGGCCCTCGCCAACGCGGCAAAAGCCGGCGCGACCAACGTGGAATTCCTCAAGGGCACCATCGAGGCCATCCCGCTCCCCGGGAACACCATCGACGTCGTGATCTCCAACTGCGTGATCAACCTGTCCGTCGACAAGTCCGCGGTGTTCACCGAGACCTTCCGCGTTCTCAAGCCCGGCGGCCGGATCGGCGTCTCGGACGTCGTCGCCGACGACAGCCTCACCACAGACCACCGGGCGGAGCGGGGAGACTACGTGGGCTGCATCGCCGGAGCCCTGTCCTTCGCCGAGTATCGCGCGGGACTGGAGGCAGCCGGCTTCACGGACATCCAGATCACCCCGACCCATGTGGTCGCCGACGGCATGCACTCCGCCATCGTCCGTGCCAGCAAGCCCGCCACCGCCGCCGGGACAGACTCCCGCGCGACGTCTGCTACGGACGGTGACTGCTGCGGCGTCACCGCCTGCTGCACCCCGGCCGAGCAGGCGACCGACCCGTCCTCCACCGTCAGTGCCGCCAAGGGCGCCGCCGGATGCGCCTGCCAGAGCTGACCTCTTGCACCCGGTGGGAGGCGCGCAGATCGCTGCTGCCGGGTGCGCAGGTAGTGGTGCACAAAGTCAGCACAGTGGAAGGCGCGTTGATGGCCGATGCCGCCGGGTGCGGCCCTCCCGGGCCGTGCCCGGACTGCGGTCGGCGCGCCACGCGCATCCACAGCCGTTACTGGCGCCGCCTCGCCGACATGCCCGTGACCGGACGAGAGACGGTGGTTCACCTCCCCGGCCGCCGGTCCTTCTGCGATCACACCGGCTGCCGACGCAAGACCTACGGGGAACAGGTCCGTGGCCTGACCGAGCGGTACCAGCGGACGACGCCGTCCCTGCGGTCGGCACGGCGCCTGATCACCGTGGAACTTGGCGGCCGACCCGCCCAACGCCTTTGCGGGAAGCTGCTGTTGCACGGCGGGCGGGCGGGGCTGCTGGGCATGCTCACGGCTCCGCCGACACCGCGACGGTCGCCGCCTGGCTCCACCAGCACCCCCGGAGCAGAGATCGTCAGCCGCGACCGCTCCATGATGTTCGCCAAGGCCATCCGCCAGGCCGCACCGCAGGCCCAGGAAGTTGCCGGCCGCTGGCACCTCCTGGAGAACCTTTCGTCCGCCGTGGAGAAGACCTGCCGGCAACATCGCCAGAGCCTGCGCACTCACGCCATCCGGCAGTGGCCGCCCCAGCCGGGCGGGCCTCCACGTGTTCCGCCGCCCCCCCTCCTGGAATGGGTCCGGCAACGCCACCAGGACGTCCAGGCGCTCGCGCAGACGGGTTGGTCGCTCAGTGCGATGGGCCGGCGCCTGGGCCTCGACCGTAAAACGGTCCGCCGGTACCGCGACAACGACCTCGACAGCCTGCTGGCCTCCGCCCAGGATCGCGGCGCCGGCGTGCTCACGCCCTACATGCCCTGCAACAGACGCGCTTCACTGCTGGATGCGCCGTTTCTCTCCAGCTGTACCGCGAGATCTGCGACCTCGGATACGCCGGCAGCCGCCACGTCGTCAGCGGCTACGTCACCCAACTCCGCGACAGCACCGCCGTACCCGCGACAGTGGTAGTCACTGCACCACGCACGATCACATCGTGGATCATGCGCCCCAGGAAACGTTGAGCCATGCGGAGGCCGCCGCCCTGGACGGGGCCAAAAACAGGGGGCGGCTGCGAGGCGACTAGTATCACCCCGCTGCTCCGGACGCCCTTGATCACGCAGCTCAGGGGCCGGCGTTCCACCTGGGGGTTTCATGGGCAAGCGTGCCGCCGCGACTGTCGTCGCCTCACTCACGATCACGTGCCTGAGCACCTCGCCGGCCACAGCGGACACCCGCGTGGGGGACACACAGATCCTCTCCGCCTCCATCAACGGCGGCAAGCCTGTCGTGGTCGGGACAGCCGAGCAGACGTCCTTCACCGTCACCGTCACCGCCAGTGATCCCGAGGGCATCGACTACATCGACCCGCTCCTGTACAAGGGGCCCATCACCGAACCCACCGGCTACCTAGCGGCAGCAGGCGAACCGGAATGCACCGTGTCCAACGACGTCACCACACGGTGCTCTTGGCACTTCATGCTGGGGCAGTCGTTCCTCCAAACCATCGATGCCGGAACCTGGCGACTCCACGTCAACGCAACGGCACAGGACGGGGACTACCACTGGAAGGACTCCGCAGCGTCCGTCAGCATCCAACGAGCCTCGAAGCTGACGGCCAACGCATCACCCGAGCCGGTGGCCAAGGGCAAGCCCATCACCATCACCGGCACACTCAGCCGCGTGGACTGGACTGACTCCAGGTATCACGGGTACGCCAACCAGCGCGTACGCCTGCAGTTCCGCACGTCCAGCGGCACCTACAGCACTGTCAAAACCGTAACGTCGAACTCCGCCGGATACCTCAAGACCACTGTCACCGCCGGCCAGGACGGATACTGGCGCTACAGCTACGCGGGCAACACCACCACCGCGGCCGTCAACGCACCAGGCGACCTCGTCGACGTACGGTAAGCAGGGCTGGTCCCGGCGACGCGGCTACGCGTTGGCCAGCGGCCGCGCCTGGCGGACCCTGCCGCCGTGCTTCGGCATCTCGAGTCGACCGCCCGTTGTCGGAGTCCTTGAGGGCGCTGATCACCATGAACACCGCGTCTCGGACGGGTTGTTGATGCGGGTCACAGCCATTTGCCGATCGCGGCGACCAGCACGATGCCCTCGTAGCTGTTGCCCTGCGGGCCTGTGGATATGCTCCTGCCATGCGACGACAGGGATGGATGGTCAAGGCGGCTTGCTGGCTGGTGGTTTGGGCTGTGTTCACCGTCGTCATGCGCTTTGTCACCGGCTTCGCGGACATCTACAGGGGCTGGCTGACGACTGCGTTGACGGCCGCGTTGGTGGTTGCCTCCTGGGCCCTGGGCCTGTGGGTGCGGTCCCGCAGGGAGCGCAAAGCCACAGTGCAGTAACCGGACGACGAGCTCGGAGCGTCGTAGCCCCGGATGAAACCCACCGGTCAACCTGTGTGTCCGACCGACGGAGGACACGCATGAACTCACTGATGTGATAAACCAGTTCGGCTCGCCCCCCCCCGCACCACCCGATCCGCGGCCAGCCACCCGTAGAAAGCAGACTGCACCGTGTTCCAGGAAACCCCCATCTTCAGCCGCCTCGTCGCCGAACGCGGCGACATCCCCACCCAGGTACGCGGTGAAGCCGACCGCATACACCGCGACCTGGCCCGGGTGATGCCATGGGTGCCCGTATCCGACCTGCCCGCCCGCGCAACACCAGACAGGCCGGCCTGGTGAGGCGCGCACACTTCAAGATCCCGCCCGTCCTGGACCGGCGCGCCGCTGTCATCGGGACGACGCCGGTGCCCGGGCGGGAGGAAGCGCACTGTGAAGATCACCTCGAAGAACGGCCTGGCGTGCTCAGGCGGTAAGGGGCACCGCCGCCAGGGCCGATGCGCTCGGTGGCCCAGCCGCCGCTTCCCGGCCGTCCGCAGCCGGCGGTCAGACGCCCCCCACCCGGAATCCACCGCGAGCAGGGCGACGCCAGCTCGCCGTGTCCTTCACCACAATTCACTCGTATCTGGACACATCCATGCCTATAAGTGGTTTTACGCTGGTGTGCTTTGAAGGTGCTCAGCACGCAGTTATGCAAAGACCAGTGGCATGGGAGAAGCGTTTGATCACGGTACGTAAACGACGCACCGGGCAGGTGGCTGTGGCCGGCGTACTCGGCGGCGTACTCGCAGTGACGGCCCTCGGCGGTACCAGCAACGCTGCGACCAGCCGCGACCCCGCCGGGAAGCATCCGGAACCACAGGCGCGAGTGAGTCAGGCGGCGGCCCAGGATGCTTCCGACGCCCGAATAAAGATCACGCCCGGGCAAGCCGCCTACGAGGTCGGGATCGAGGACTCCGTCAAGGTCACCGTCAGCAAAGGCAAGCTCACCAAGGTGACCATGACCGCCGTCGCGACCGGTGCCGAGATTCCGGGCACCCTGTCCGCGGACCGCACGTCCTGGAAGCCGGACGGCCGGCTGGAGCGGGCCACCAGGTACCAGGTCGCCGCAGAGGCCCAGGACGCCCAGGGCCGCTCCGCCACCGAGAACGCGACGATCACCACGGTCTCCCCGGCCAACGACTTCATCGGGCACCTCTTCCCCGAGAACGGCTCGACCGTCGGCGTGGGCATGCCGGTGGCGGTCAACTTCGACACGGCGATCAGTGCGAAGGCCGTCGTGGAGTCGAGGATCCAGGTCAGCTCCAGCAGCGGCCAGCGGGTCGTCGGCCACTGGCTCAACGACCACCGCCTGGACTTCCGCCCCGAGAACTACTGGAAGCCCGGCTCCACCGTCACCGTCAAGCTCAACCTCCACGGGGTCCGGAAAACGGTCACGTTCAAGATCGGCCGGAGCCAGATCAGCACGGTCGACGCCGCGACGAAACAGATGACCGTCGTACGGAACGGCAAGAAGATCAAGACCATCCCGATCTCGTCCGGCAGCCGGGAGCATCCGACGTACAACGGTCAGATGGTCATCTCCGAGAAGTTCCGGCACATCCGCATGAACGGCGCGAGCGTCGGCCTCACGGAGAAGGACGGCAAGCCCGCGTACAACATCGGGGCCGTACCGCACGCCATGCGCCTGACCGACTCGGGCACGTTCATCCACGGCAACTACTGGGGTGCCGACTCGGTCTTCGGCAAGGTCAACACCAGCCACGGCTGCGTGGGTCTGAAGGACGTCAAGGGCGGCGGCGACGGCAGGCAGCCCGCCGCGTGGTTCTTCGACAACTCGATGATCGGTGATGTCGTGATCGTCAAGAACTCCGACGACAAGACCAGGTTGGCGCCGGACAACGGCTTCAGTGACTGGAACATGCCGTGGAGCGAGTGGGTCGCGGGCAGCACGACCCACTGAACCGGTCTGCTGTGATGCGTGGTGCGTGCCCTCGAAGCCCTTGACGATGTCCTCGGGGCCATATCGGCCGACCCGTGATCATCGACTCCCCTGGCAGTCTGGCGGTCGACCGGCCGTGCCACTCCACGGCCGGTGACGCGGCCGCGCAGCGCCCGGGCGTGCGCGTCCCGGTCGTCGGCCTGCGCGGCGAGCAGGCCGCCCCTTCGAACAGGACATACGCCGTGTCGTAAGCACCGAAGGTGCGGTGCATCTGGGCCATGCGATCCAGCGCCCACGCCGTGTGCCGCGCTCACCGCGCCGCCGTACCTCGGCCGGCAGCTGCTCGTGCAGCCGGCCGCCGGCCTCGTGGTCGCCTTGAACCCGGCCGGTCTCCGCCGGCCATACCGGTGAGTAGCCGCGCACCACCACGTCCCTGCCACGCTCGCCCGGGTCGGCGGCGAGCGCCGGCAGCCGCCGGGCCGGGGCGGGGCGAGCGCGCCGCGCTGCCGGGCGAGGGTGTCGCCGGTCCACAGCACCCAGGCCATCGCGGCCGTACCCCCGGCGTCGCCGGCCGTGTGGTAGCTCTCCTCACAGGCTTGGCTCGCCTCCCAGGCTTGGCTCGCCTCCCAGGGGCGGGCCGCCCCCGTGCCTGCCCCAGCCGCCGGTGCGTCTCCGCGACGGCCAGCCCTGGCCGTGCCGCCTCGGCGTGCCGGCCGGTGCGCTCGGCCGCCGTGGTACTCCCTCGCCGAGCGCGTTGAGGTTGCCTCGGGCTACGAAGGAGGCATCGCACGGCGCGCCGACGAAACGCGTTGCGCGGCGCCGGCACCGGCCCCAGGATGGGCGGGGCGTGCGCTGGGGGCGCGCGACGGGGGGAGGAGCGCGCATGGCGGGGGACGTCGTGGCAGACGGCAGGACCGGTGTGTCCGGCGCGGCCGACGGTCCGAGCGACCCCTCGGCCATGGTCACGGTCGGGTCGTTGGAGGACACCGGTCTCGCCGTCGGCCGCAGTCCCGGGATCACTCTGTTCTCCGTGCTCATCAGTGCGCTCGGGGACAGCCGGCACGGCATGCCGTCCGCCTGGGCCGAGGAGATGCGGCGCGCGGCCCCGCGGGCGGAGGCCCGCCTGCTGGCAGCACTCCTGCGGACCGGTCGGTCGTGGCTGCCCGACAGTCTCACGCTGAGCGGGGCCCTGGGCGTGGGCGCCGGGCCGGTCACGGTGGCCGACGAGCTGGACCTGATGCGCCCCGACACCCTCGCGGAAGAGGTCGTCGCATGGTTCGGAACGGCCGTGCCCCGTCCGTGGCAACTCGTCGTGGACCGGCCGGGCTCCGTCGTGGACGTGTACCGGCGGCTCGCGCAGGCCGTGTGGCGGGCCTTCGAGCCGCTGTGGCAGCGGGCCGCTCCGCTCCTGGAACGGGAGGAGGAGCGGATCGGCCGCGCTGTCGTGACGCGCACCATGGAGCCCGTGTTCAACACGCTGGGCTCGCCCGTCCGTTACGGGGACGGCCGCCTCCGACTGCCGGTCGGCTGCCCGACGCACAGCGCGGTCCCCGGGCGGCGCCTGGTGCTGGTCCCCCTCGTCTCCGGCCACCGGGCGACGGCATACAGCGCTGAGGACGACGAACTGGTCTGGATCGGTTATCCGTTACCCGGGCTCGCCCGCCTCACCGAGACGTCTCCGCCCCGCCTCGACGAGACCGGCCGGCTGGCCCTCGTGCTGGGCGCCACGCGAGCCGCTCTGCTGCTGCACGCCCGCTTCCGGCCGTCGGTGAGCGACGCGGCGAGCCGCCTGGGCATCGCGGTCAGCACCGTCACGTACCACGGTGACGCCCTCGTGCGCGCCGGCCTGCTGCACCGGCACCGGCACGGGCGCGAGGTCCGCCTCGACCTGACCGACGACGGCCGACGGCTGCTCGACCTGCTCGCCTAGGGCCCCAACCCCGCACCTCAGCAAGTGCTGTTTGTGTCCCACGGGTTGGGCGACATCCCATCGGGTTGCGCGGGAGGCGGGCAGTCGAGCGAGGTCACGGTCAGGGGGGAGGCGGCCGGGACGGCTCCGGGTTTGTACGGGCCGTCCGCGACGACCGTCCCGGGCTTGAACGGGCCGTCGGCCCACGGGGCCTGGACCGCGTCGGTCGTCGGCAGGAGCGCGACCGCTGCCGCGGCGATCAGTCCTGCGAGGGTGATGCGCATCGGAACTCCTCGGTGGTGTGTGATCAGGCAGGGGCTGTGGTGTCTCAATCCGGCGTCGTGTCCTCCCGCACTCCCTGCTGCCGCGGTTCCGGATCACCGTCCCCGGTGTCGGCGGGCCCCAGGTGGAGACCCCCGTTGACCTCGATGGTCTGCCCGGTGATCCAGCGTGCGTCGTCCGAGGCGAGGAAGGCCACGACATCGCCGATGTCGGCCGGTTCGCCCGGACGTCCCAGGGCGGTCAGACCGGCGACGCGCCGGGCGGCCCCGTGGTCGCGGAGCCAGTCGTTCATGTCGGTCTCGGTGATTCCCGGGGAGACCGTGTTGACGGTGATCCCGCGAGCGCCCACCGTGCGGGCCAGCGACCGGCCGAAGACGTTGAGCGCGCCCTTGGTCATCGCGTACACGATCTCCGGGGTGGCGAACCAGGTGACCCCCGAGGAGATGTTGATGATCCGGCCACCGTCGGGCATCAGGTGCAGCGCCCGCTGTGTGATGAACAGCGGGGCCCGCACGTTCGTCGCGAACAGCCGCTCGTAGGCGTCCGGGGTCACCGCGTCGATGGTGGCGCCGTAGTCGATGACGGCGGCGTTGTTCACGAGGATGTCCAGGGGCCGCCCGTCCAACTCCCGCTCCAGGCCGGCGAACAGGGTGTCCACGTCACCGTCCACGCCCAGCTCGGCGCGCAGGGCGAACGCCCGGCCTCCCGACCGCCGGATCGCCGCGACGGTTTCCTCCGCCGCGGCCTGCCGGCTGCCGTAGTGCACGGCGACCCACGCCCCGTCAGCGGCGAGCCGTTGTGCGACGGCCCGTCCGATTCCGCGGGATGCGCCCGTCACCAGGGCTGTTCTTCCGGATAAACCGGTCATGATGGTCCTTTTCCTTCCGTAGTGAAGTCGGCCGTACGAGGGGCCGGTGGTGATCCTCGGTCGCCGGGCGCGCCGGCGCGAGGCTTTCGAGGAATTTCCAAAGGCGGTCTCCCGGCGACGTTTGCAGAGGGATCGAAAGGCTCGCCCGCCCCTTCGGCCGTCCCGAGGATGGAGCGCGTCGGCAACAGGGCGACCGGACGGGGGAGGGGACCATGAAACGGAGCGGTGCCGTGGCGTGGCTGCTGGCGGCGGTGACCGCCGTGGGCGCGCTCGCGGCAGCGGGCTGCACGTCCGGCGCGGTTCCGTCGCACGTCCCGGCCGCACAGCACGACAGGCCCCGACCGCTGACGGACGCCGAGGCCGCACGGATCTCCGCCGCCGAACAGCGCCTCGTCCGGCGCTGCATGGAGCGCAAGAGCTTCCGCTACTGGGAGGCCGAACGGCCCACCGCCGAGGAGAGCCGGTCCCTCGGCTATGTGTCCGACGACGTGGCCTGGGCCCGCACCTACGGGTACGGCGGCCGGATCCGGGTCGAGCTGGAGCGGGCGCGCCGCACGAACCCGAACGGGGCCTACCGCCGCAGCCTGCCCCCCGACCGGCGAACCGCCTACGACCAGGCGCTGGACCAGGGCGACGCGCACGTCCTCACCGCACGTGCCCCCAGCGGCGGCACGGTCCGCAAGCGGGTGGGCGGCTGCGTAGCCGAGGCCGAGCGGCACCTGTACGGGGACCCGGAGGCCTACTTCCGAGCGGAGAAGACTGCGACGGGGCTCCAACCCCTCTACGTCCCGCACCTTATGAGGGATCGTCAGATACAGCATGCCCTGGCCGCATGGGCGCGCTGCATGGCCCGCGAGGGCCACCCGTACCGTACCCCTGACGAGGCCCGCGCGGCTGCCGAGCGCAGCATCGCGACCGCCGCGCCGGGGGAGGAGTTCGCGACGGAACGCACCATCGCGGTGGCCGACGCGAGCTGCGCCCGCACGACCCGGCTGAGGACCGTCGGCGAGCAGCGCGAGAAGCACTACGCCGACGATCTGCGCGACCGCTACGGCGAAGCCCTGGAGACCTACGCGCGGCTCCGGCTGCGCGCCCTGGCCCGAGCCGCCGCGATCGTTCCGCCGAGCCCCTGAGCAGCTCGCACGCACCGCCGCTCGCCCGGACCGAACACCACTTTCCTACCCGTCCTGCGTGGACAGCCGTTCACGCACACCGTGTCAAGGAGGACACACACATGCGCGCACGCTTGCTCGGCTCGGCGATGGCGGCCCTGGGGTTCGCCTTCCTCGGAGCCACGGTCCCCACCTCGGCCCAGGCCGCTCCCCAGGGGGCGTACTGCGACGCGGAGTGGAGCCGACACGGCCGGGACGGTCTCGTCCGCGCCTGGTCGGGCTACGACTGCACCGGCACGCTCCTCGGCGCCGCCGCCGGTGACGACTACGCCTGGGGGGACAGCTACGGCCCGTTCCGGGGCAGCGACTACAGCGAGCCCAAGTCCGTCATGAACAGCGGCTACCTGGGTGGGCTGGACGTGGTCGCCTTCTACGCCACCAGCGGCTACCGGGCCGAGTACGGATATGTGTGCCTCTCGCCGTACGAGCTGTACGCCGACGACCTGTCCGACAACTACTACACCAACGGCGGAGGCCCGGTCCTCAACCACATCGGCTCCCACAAGTGGGTCACGGCCTCCGCCTGCGCGGCGGACAGCTGGCTCACCTGACCGACGCACACCTCCCTGTGCCCGGGAACCGGTCCGGCCGGCTCCCGGACACAGCCGCACGGCCTGGCCGCACTGTGCGACGTGGCGAACGGTTGCCTGGAACAAACGGTGACCTACGAGCCGGCCCCGTGGGGCCCGCCCCTGCCGCGATCGCACGGCGGAGGCCATGGTGTGGGTGGCGGCCTCTTGCGGTTTCCGGAGAATCACGCCCCTTGACGCCACTCATGTCCCGCGAGACCTCGACCTGCACGGCGGTGACGTCCCGGGGGTTCAGTGAACGGGCAGGCGCTCATATGGTGGCCCAATGACGTCGATCAAGAAGTTCCAAGTCACCTTCGACTGCGCAGAACCTGAGCGCCTGGCTCGTTTCTGGTGCGAGGTGTTGGGGTACGTCGTACCGCCGCCACCGGAGGGGTTTGCCACTTGGGACGAATACAAGCGCTCGCTGCCGCCTGAGCAGCAGGATGCGTGGTTCGCCTGTGTGGATCCCTCAGGCGTGGGCCCGCGACTGTACTTCCAGCGCGTTCCCGAAGGGAAGGCCGTCAAGAATCGAGTGCATCTCGACGTGCGGGTCGGCACCGGCCTCGTGGGTGAAGAGCGCCTCGCCGCACTTGAGGCCGAGTGCGCGCGACTGGTCCCGCTCGGCGCGGTACACGTGCAAACGCTGTATGACGGCAACGATGCGTGCATCCCGATGCTGGACATCGAGGGCAACGAGTTCTGCATCGACTGAGGAGACTCCTTCGAGACCTGCGGCGGGCCGCTGCCGGAACGAGCAGCGCGCGGACATCCCCCGCCCTTCGGGAAGAAAGTGAAGAGAGCGTCCGGTCGGCGTCGCGCTGTCCAGGCAGTCGGGGCAGTTCGGCGTCGGCGGCCGGGCGATGCACGACCCGCGCCCCGGCGACCCGGCCTGCTTCGACCAGACCGGCGACACCCCTGATGCCCCGGGGCCGACTCGCCCCTCGAACCAGCCGGGGCAGGGGCACGCACGCTGGGAGGCCGGGCCGGCGCGCCGATCGTCGTGCACTCGCCCTGCCGTGTCGGGGCGAGCCCTCGCGTACCGGCCTTGCCGGTCGGGCAACGCCCGCCTGTTGGCCCGTCCTTGGCGCTACCTGGCACGATACGATCATGACGCAGGACATACAGGCCCACGGAGAGGCGCTCGTCGCCGCCGCCCGCGCCGGCGACGCCGAGACCGCCCGCCGGCACACCGATTTCTTCGTGCTGCGCAAGCTCGTGGACGAAGGCATCCCGTACTGGGAGCAGGCCGTGGCGGCCGGTGACGCCTTCTCGCATTACACCCTCGCCAGGTACCGGAAGATCCGGGGTGATCGGCGGGCCGCGGAAGCGCTCTACCGCGCTGTCGCCGACCGCCACGCCGGTTGCGCCTACGGACTCGGTGTCCTGCTCCGCGAGGATGGTGATCCGGAGGCCGCCGACTGGTTCCGTCGCGGCTGGGAGGGAGGACGCCACCTCGACTGCAAGATCGAGCTCGGCAAGCTGCTCGCGGCCGAGGGGCGACTGGACGAGGCGTCGAAGTTCCTGATGAGCGACATCGATCTGGGCGATATCGCGGTCTTCCGCTGGGCTCAGCTCTTCGATTCGATCCGTGAGGATTTCGACCGGGTCGCGGCGGGGCTCGACGCCGCCGAGGCCGACGGGGACGCAGACGCCGCCGCGGAGGCGCTGCGCCCGCTGTTCGCCCTGGAAGAGCACTTCCGCGACTACCCGGGCCTGACAACCGAGGCCGCCGGTTACTACCGCAGAGCCTCGGCGCTCAGCGCATCCGCCCGCGTGGACCACGCTGTGTTCCTGACGGAGACCGGTGGCGAGGCGTCCTGGCCCGAGGCCCGGGACCTGCTGGTCCAGGCCCATGACGAGGGCTACGCAGGCGCCTCGTACGTCCTCGGTGTCCTGCACGAGCAGCGCGGCGACCTTGGGGACGCCGAGCACTGGTACGGCCTCGCGGCCGCCCACGGGCATCAGCCGGCCCAGTGGAACCTCGGTCTCCTGTGCAAGCGGCAGCGGCGCTACGACGAGGCCGAACGCTGGTTCCGGGAGGTCGGCGAGGACGCCGAGGGCGTCGTCGAGCAGCTCGCCCGGATCGCCGCGATCCGAGAGGGCGGCTCCGTCGCGCCCGGCAAGGACCTGCGTCGGCTGCCGAGGCTGCGCGAGCGAGCCGAGGCGGGCGACGTGCACGCGTCGTACGCGTACGGGAAGATCCTCGGCGACTGGGGCGGCGCGGATGACCGCCACCTGGTCCGCTGGATCGAGCCCGCCGCGCTGGCCGGGGACCCACAGGCGGCGTACGACCTGGCGGAGCTTTACGGCGCCCTGCGCAGGCCCGCGCTGCGCGACCAGTGGTACCGGACAGCCGCCGAGGCGGGCCACCACGACGCGTGCAACCAGATGGGGTGGCTCTCCGAGTACCACCGGGACTACCAGGAGGCCGAGCGCTGGTATGTGCGCGCGGCCGGTGACGGTTCCCCACTGAACGCCATGCTCGCGGGCAAACTGAAGGCCCAGCGTGGCGCCTACGCCGAGGCGGAACCGTTTCTCCGCAGGGCCTGGGAACAAGGCGGCGACTCCGCCTACAGGACGGAGGCCGCCGGCTACTACGGACTCGTCCTGCACCGTCTGGGCCGCCTCGCGGAAGCCGTCGAGCCGCTGCGGACCGCCGTCGCACGCTGGGACGACGACGTGAGCGCCCGCTACAGCCGGGACGACCTGGACGTACTGTCCCGGACGGTCGACCCGGAGACGGAGCTGGCCAAGGTGGAGGCGGCGCTGACGGCGTGACGCCGTCCGGATGTCCGGTGGGAGTACCGGCGGCGGCTGGGGGACTGGAATGAAGCCGGGTCCGGCAGAGGCTGCACGAGGTCCTGCGGGTCGAGCTGAACGCCGTACGCAAGGTGGACGGGTCCCGTTGCGCGGTTGATTCTTCGCACGTCAGGGCCGTAGTAAGGGGGGCCAGCGACGGGCCCGTCGCCGGTCGACCGGGGCCGCGCCGGCTCCCGACATGGCACCGAGCACGGCTCCGGGCTGGGGCGTCGACTGGTGGGCGGTTGAGCGGACCTTTGCCTGGCTTCGTCGTGTCAGCCGTTGTTACTGGTCGATGGCAACGCCGGCTATCTGGTGGCCATTGGTGCCCTGCGCCATCGTCATGGTGTGCGTTGAGGTGGCGGCGTGGCTTCAGTGTCCGGAAGCTGCGTTGGGCAAGCCTTATGGGCAGGGTAGGCAGAGGTGTAGGTGTTGGTGGTGGGAGGAGGGCGCTTTGGGTGGGTCGGGATGGAGTGGTGGGGACGGTATGGCTCACGGCAAATCCCGGTTCGATGACGTCTACGAGAGTCCGGACCCGCGCGCGTACTTCTTGAGGCTGGCCCCGCTGGAGTACGAGATCCCGCAGCACGCCCAGCCAGTCTTCCGGCAGGCCGCGGCTGAACGGGCAGCGCTCGACGACGGCCGCCCCGGCACGCCCGTTGTGCTGGACGTGTGCTGCTCGTACGGCATCAACGCCGCGCTGCTCAATCACGACGTGACACTGAAGGACCTGTACCAGCGATACACATCCCGGGCGGCGCAGACCATGTCGACGGCGGAACTCGCCGCCTGGGACAAGAAGTTCTACGCCGAGCGGCGCAGACCCGACGCCGTGCCGGTGTACGGGCTGGACGTGGCCGCGCCCGCGGTGCTGTACGCACTGGAGGTGGGCCTGCTGGACGCCGCCTTCACGGACAACCTGGAACAGCACCCACCCGGTCCCCGTCTGAGCCGGGCGCTTGCCGACCTCGGCCTGATCACGCTGACAGGCGGCGGCAGCTACATCACGGAACGGACGTTCGCGGCGCTGCTCGACGGCGCCCGGCGCCCGGTATGGGTGAGTGCGTTCGTGCTGCGTACCGTCAACTACGCACCTGTCGTACAGGCACTGGCCCAGCGCGGCCTGCACACCACGGCCGATCCGTCGCGTACCTACCCGCAGCGTCGGTTCACCGACGACCGAGAGCAGCGGTATGCGATCACGGCAGTCCGGGCACTGGGCGGTGACCCGTCCGGGCGGGAAGAAGCTGGCCGGCTCCACTGCGTGTGGTACGACTCCCGCCCGGGTGACCGTAACTGAGTATGTGACCCTGTACCGGCAGGACATCGGCTTCCCACGCCGTCGCCCATTGTGGGGACGACCCAGCCGTGCAGGGCCACGCCGAGTGGGACGCGTAGAGCGCCTGCGACCAGTCCGGTCAGGACGACCGAGGTGATGACCGTAGCGATGGTCTGCCGGGACGTCATGCCGAGTGATTTGTGGACACTGATCTCCCGGACGCGTTCGCGGTGTCGAGCGGCACGCCGTTGAGCACGCCGAGCGCGGCGACGGTGACGGGCATCAGCGAGAGGATCACGGACGGCGCGTTGAGCGTGACGGCCATGTCGCTGCCGGCGTCGAGCCCGCCGGCCCGAGCGGTGACCCCAGGCGAGCCAGGTCTTTGTTCAGCGCGTCGACGTAGCCGGTCTACGGTGGTGCCTGGCGTGCGTGCGACTGCCCTTCATGACGGTGACGTCAGCCCCACCGGACATCAGCCTCGCCTGGCCTCCTCTTGCCCGGGTCTCCCTCCTCTGTCAGGCGAGCCAGTAACAGTACAGGCGTAGGAGACCGGCAACACGAGCGGCAACTGCCTCGGCATGGGGTGGCACGCTTTCATCACTGATGCCGCGGGCCAGATGCAGATGAAGGGACTGAAGCGTGGAGAAGGTATTGAAGGCCCAGACCGGGACGGGCCCGGGCCCTTCACCGTTGTGCAGGGCCTCCGTCACCACACTCAGCCAACCGGTGGCCTGTTCGTGATCAAGGCCAGGCGTCTGCAGGATCCGCGTCAGCGCACGGGCAAGCCGTGCATCCTCCAACTGCACGTATCGGTAGTCGGTTTGCCTAGCCGTCATCCTGCGCGCACACAGCTCGAGTAGTTCTGCGCGGCGGTCGGGCAGGACCCTCGCGAACGCGGCAGCAGCGTCGGCGCCGTGCGCGACGGCGTGCAGCCAGCCCAAGGAGTCGTCCCACCCCCGGGTGTCCTGCTCGGCCGGATACCAGGCCGAGAACTCGGCATACCAGCCCTCTGCCGCCTCCCGCGTCACGAGACCGGGAACGCTGTCCGCCCGTCGCAGAACCAGACAAAGAGTCAGCGGTGCAAAGCTCCGGGCCTGCACCTCCGGATGGGCGAAACGACTTGCAGCGGTGTCTCCAAACTGCTCAAGGACTTCATCAAGACGTCCCTCCGCAATCCAGCGAGCGGCTGCCGTGTAGGCGAAGTCGTCACGGATCTCAGGGTCAGGCGAGACCAGCATCGCCAACAGCTCGTCGGCGATCCGAGATGCCGGTGCGGCCTCGGGGAAGGGGAAGCCGTCGGCAGCCATCGCCGGCCAGTCGACGAAGTCAACGCTCATCACATCAAGCTTTCACACTACGGCGGGAGCCAGCAACGAGCGGCGCCGGTGGGAGCGTGAACATCGAGAGCCACGGACAGGCCGCCAGGGGAGCAGCCCGACCGTGAGTCCGATGCGTGCGGCTGCCTGGGGGCCTGGGACCAAACCCGCACGCGCCGTGATGGTGAGGATCCCGACAACGCCCGCTTCGACAGCCGACTTGACCAGGGAGCGGTCCACAGGTCCCCGGTGAGCAGCCCCGGTTCGGTGATCTCGTCGAGGACCTAGGCGACCGCCTGCCCCTTTCGCGGTCCTGTTCAGCGTGCCGCATCGGGGTGGCGTTGGACCGCAATGACGGCCCGGGGGCCGCGCAGCGGCGTGGGGTGGGGGCGGCTGCGCGGTGGACGGGGGCAGGAGCCGGTCAGCCCTGAATCGAGAAGAACAGCGTGTCCATGGTGTATCCGTACCGGAGAGCGTTCTGCCATTCGTCGTGCTCGACCCGCATCCTGTCCATGAGGCTCCGGGCCTCATGGGTGAAGGCGTTGTCCATGCGGTCCAGGACGGCGGCGTAGGCGTCGGCGAGTGGCTTGGCCTTCGCCAGCGGCAGACGGCCGATGGCCGGGTAGCCGTCTATGGGCGCCGGAATGTGGAAGGGAATCTCGTCGGGCGGACCGGCGAAGAGGAAGTCGAGCGGCAGCAGGTCCTCGGGGACCCCGAGGCGCCGCAGTTCGTCGCCCATGCGCCCGAAGAACGTGGAGGGTTTGGAGTACACGCCGAAGTCCATGGGGTCGGACCCGCTCCAGTCGATGATGTGCTGGAGCGCCTTGTAGTACGCGTGGCCCACGTATGCGCCGTCCGCGTTGGCGTGGCCCGCGAGGAGATGGTCGAGCGCCTCGGGGATGGTGAGGCCCAGATCGATGCCTTGGCGTTCGAGGTTGAGCTGGTCGGAGTGGGCGTCCTTGCGTATGTGATCCTGGAGTACGCGCTGCTGGGTCTCGTCGAGTTCGCCTTGCAGGTAGGACACGACATGGCTCTGGTTGGCGGTGGTCATCGTGATGATGTGACTCATGGGCCTCATGGTGGCAGGGGGTGCCGACAAGGCGCCGTGCAGGGTGGAGGACGCGCGCGGGGCGGTCGGCTCTGGCCGGCCCTGGCGACTTGGTCCAAGTGCCGGTGGACGTGGCGTGACGCAACCTTGTCGCCCTCTCCCGGATTGCGGCACCACCGCGGAGAAGTAGCTGGCCGTCAGCGAGAAGCTGGACACTGCTACTTCAACAGGTACTCGCCGAACCAGCCTGGGCGAGGAAGCTCGCCGGAGAAGGACCGGCGGGGCCTGACCGCGCTGCTCTGGTCGAGCATCAACCCGTACGACACCTGCCGCCTCACCATGGACGGGCGACTCAGCTTTCGCGCGGCCGATGTTGGTGGTACGCCTCAGAGTTCGGAACACGATCTTGTGAGCGGAAGTTGCGACCGTGCAGAGGTAGGCAGGGACGAGCGAGGTGTCCGGGAGGCTGCAGCCAAGACCCGTGGTCATCATCGGGTGTACCCACCCGCAAGCGGGCGCCGACCTGGCGGCGAGACCTCTTCGACCGTGGCGGCAAAATCTTTCGGTGTGAGGGGCAGTCCGTGAACGGGGGTGCCGGTACTCGCGTACCGGCACCCCCAGTCTCGCCCGTCAGCCGGGCCAGATCCCCGTCAGAGAGCGGGTGGCGGCGGCGCCGGCGCGGTCGACGCGGCCTTGACCCCGGCGAAGGTGGCGCTCTGCACCATGGCGGCGAGCAGGACCTCGCTCCAGCCGCGGTCCTCGTCGGGGGCGTCGGGAGCGTCGCCGTCGTGGCCGAGCATCTTGCACGCCCGCTTGACCGCCGCTCCAGCGATCACGCCACTGACCGCGCCCATGCGAGACCGACCGGCTTGTTAGCGATCTTCGAGGCTTTCACACCGTTCATCCCTCGCGACGACGGCAGACCATCCAGGCCACGACCGCCACACCCGCGGCGGCCAGGAGCAGACCACGCTTGTCGCGGGCCATCTGCGCACCCTGGGCCGTCTTCTCCCTCAGCGGCTCGGGCGCCTTCTCCTGCCACAGCTGGCCGGCCTGAGCGGCTTTGGCCCGAGCCTGCCCGGCGGTCTCAACCGCCTTCTCCTTCACCGGATCGGGCAGCTTGTCCTGCAGTTGACCGGCAGCCTGCGCTGCCTTGTCCTTCAGCTCCCCGGCCTTGAGCGTGGCCTGCTCCTTCAGCTCGCCTGCCCGGGCGGCGACATGTTCCTTGACCTCTGTCGCCTTCTCCTGGGCGCGGGCCTTGACGTCGGTCTTGGCCGCGAGTGCCTCGACCGTCTGGCCGAGCTCCTCGCGGGTCTGCTCGACCTGCTCGCGCAGCTCCTCGGGGCTGTCGGCGGTGGGCTCGTCGTGGGGTGGCTGGGTCATCGGCGTGCACTCTCCTTGATCTCGGCCACGTCGGCCTTCACGTTCTCTACCGTCTGCTCCGGCGTGGGCGGCGCGGCCTGGTCAACCTGCTTCTTCCCACTCATGACCATCACCGCAGCGATCACACCCAGCATCGCGGTGACGATCAGTGCAGCGGCCCACACCGGGAGCACGAGCGCCAGCGCGGCGATCACGGTCGCCACCAGAGCCTGCAGCGTCAGGAAGCCGACCAACCCGGCTCCACCGAACAGGCCACCGCCCTTGCCGTACCGTTTGCCCTTCTCCTTCATCTCCGCCTGCGCCAGGCGCATTTCCGCGCGCACCAGCTCCGTCAGCTGCCGCGAGGCACGCTGCACCAGCTCGCTCACCGGCTGCTGGCCAGGCGGGCCCGCGGAAGACGGCTGGGTACTCGACACGGCGATCACCTCCCCGTCGCTGTCTGATACGAACCGGGCTCAAGGCGCCCGGCATCGGCTGAGTGCGCGAGTACCCCGGCGTTGTCAGTTCAGCCGGGCCACCGACAGCAGCCGTTACCGGACGAGGAGGACGCGAATCGCCAGAGGACCGTCAGCCTACGGCGTCTGCTACTCCGCCTTGTGCCGCATCAGCGGCCGTGGCCCATGCAGGACGACAAGGCGCTGATGATGCCGACGCTTGCACAGGCCGCTCGACACGATCTGGGCCGCGCCCAGGGTGAACCAGCCCCGTGGCGGCGGACTCGCCACCCGCCACGGGTTGCCATCACCGCCGCGGCGGCACACCACAGCTTCGTGTTTTCCGGTGCGGTGTCCGTCTGCGACGTCGTGGTGCGTAGGGACGATTCCGGAGCCGACGCACTTGACGGGCGGCTTCGGCGGTCAGGCCACCCAGCAGGGTGGTGAAGCCGGCGTTCCGCCAGACTTGCAGGCGCCGTAGACGGTCGGCCAAGGCCCGAACTCGCCCGGCATCTCAGCCCCTGCGCGTTTGTCCGAACCGCCAGATCACCCCCTCGAACAGCTCCCGCGGGCGCTCGGGGTACGGGCCGTATTCGCCTGCCGACAGGAACGGCTCGATCGACTTCCACCGCTGCTCGGTGAGTTGCCTGCGCCTCACGGTCGTTTTCCTACCGGCCAGCTGTCAGGATGGCACGGCGGGGCAGCTGGTGCCCTGTGGCGGGACTGTCAGGTCGGTGAGGTAGCTGTTCACGGTGTCCTCCATGCACGGGCCGCTGGTGACGCTGCCGTGCCCGTGGCCCTCGTAGGTGAGGAGCACGCCGCTGCGGCCGAGCTGCCGGGCCACCGAGACCGCCCACGGGTAGCCGGTGGCGGGGTCGTGCAGGGCGTTGGACACCAGGATCGGCGGGGCACCGTGTACGTCCAGACGATGTTGCGGGTTGGCGGTCGGCGCGCCCAGACACGCCGCTGTCATGTGGAGCGGCAGCAGGTAAGGCAGGTCAGACGCGGTCGTGTTCATCATGGCGACGAGCGAGGCGTACTCCCGGTGGTCACGCACGGGCAGGTGCCAGTCCGAGCAGAAGACCGGGGTTGCCGGATGCAGCGGCGCTATCGCGGTGGGGGACGCGGGCAGCGGCTTGCTCGCGTCCATCCCCGCGATCGCCGTGGCGAGGCCCGCGTAGTCGGCCTGGTAGAACTTCCGGAACGCGATCTTGTTGACCAGATCCGAAGACGACAGCGAGGCACCCGGATTCGCCGGGTCCTCCAGCTCGCCGCGCCCGGCACGGGCCAACAAGCCCTGCCAGACGGCGCGGACGTCACGGCCGTGCAGCGCACAGTCCGCGGCACCGTCACACCACTTCACGAACTCCCGGAACGAATCCTCTGCCGTGGCCGCCTCGGACTGCAGGAAGTCACGGGTGGTCGGGACGCTGTGGTCCATGACGCTCTCCAGCACCATCGCGCGCACGCGGCGCGGGTAGGTCTCGGCGTACTGCGCGCCGAGCAGCGTGCCGTACGAGCTGCCGTGGAAGGTCAGTTTCCGCTCGCCGAGTGCGGCCCGGAGGGCGTCCAAGTCCCGGACCGTCTGGGCGGTGTCAAGGTGGTCGAACACTGGGCCGGTACGGGCCCGGCAGTCGGCACGAAGCCGCCTGTTGTACGCCATGGTGGCGTCGAAGTCCGCCTGGCTCTTCAGCTCCGGTGACGGCCGCTCGGCAAGCAGGTCGCCGGAGCAGGTCACCGGGTTGCTGCGGCCCACGCCGCGCGGGTCGAAGCTGACGATGTCGAACCTGCGGCGGACATCGGAGCTGAACCGGCTTATACGGCGCACCACCATCTCCACACCCGAGTCGCCCGGACCGCCGGGACCGAACACCATCGAGCCGACGCGTGCGCCGGGGTCGGTGGCCTTGCGGCGGGCCACGGCCACGTCGAGTCTCGGCCCGTCCGGGTGGGCCCAGTCGACCGGCACCGACAGAGTGGCGCACTCGGCTCCCGGACTCGCCGGGTCGTCACACGGTGCCCACCGCAGGGCCCCGGTGGCAGACGGCGACGCGTGTACGGCGGGAGCGGTGACGAAGCCGGTGATGACGGCCATGGCGGCCCCCACGGCCATGGCCGTGCCCCGCGCGGCGATACGCCGCAGTGCGGATCTGCCCCTGAACGGCATCGATCCTCCTCGTGAAGAGAGCGGTTGTGGGTGCGGACCCGGCCGGGGCACCCTCGTCACGTTAGGTGCACTGTCGTCCATGTGGTGCCTCTGTCAGGGGCTTTTCCGGGTCGGGTCGGGGACCGCTCAGGGGCGATCGGGGTGCAGGGCGAAAACGGTCGTGGTCGGGTCAGGACAAGGGCTCCGCTGCCGTCTCGGTCGGCCCCTCAGCCACGACGCCGACCTATACAAGGAGCGAATCACCGTCGAGAAGGAGCGAATCACTGTCGAGTGGCTGATCGACAAGTTTGGAGAACGGCGTCGCAGGTGGCTGCCGATTGGCCGTGGGTCAGCGCAGGCCGGTCGCCCATGCCGCGAGTGCGGCGAAGTCGTCGCTGGTCAGGCCGCATCGGGGGTCGACCCAGTGCAGTAGGGCGGGGCCGCTGTGATGCTCCTTCACCCAGGCGCGATCCGCCTCGGTGATCTGGTCATCGATCCAGGCGAACGCCCGGCCTTGAGCCCACGCGACGATCTCCGGGGTCTTCCAGAACACACCGTTCCCGGACTGGGCCCGCGGCGAGGGCCAGGCGATGAAAGGCAGCTCGGGCAGTCCCAGGACCGGTGCGACGAAAGCGTTGGCTTCCTCCTCCCACGTGGTCGCCCACACCAGGTCGAAGGGGAGTGCGTCCAACGCCGGGCCGTGAGCGGGGTTGAGCCACACCCGTAGTGGCTTCGCCGGCTTGTTCGGCAGCCCCCACTCGGCCAGCCGGCGCCGTTCGGCAGCCCCCACTCGGCCAGCCGGCGCCGTTCGGCAGCCCCCACTCGGCCAGCCGGCGCCGTTCGGCGGCTTCCCAGCGAGGTGTCAGAAGCCGGTGCGTCAGATAGCCCTCGGGCCGTCGATGCGGCTTCGCGGCATACGGGTTCAGCGGTCCGTCCACATCCACCAACAGCACTGGGCGCACCAGCCCACCCCCTCCCCGATCTGCATCGCACGGTACCGGCCGATGACGAGACCGCCCAGCGCAATCGGTGGCAGGTAACGATCTCCGCGAGTCGGTTCGGCGTCGCCAGCCTGCACAACCTGCCCCAGTAGGCGCGTAGCTGGCCCACCGCCCCGCCTCTCTGGCAGTCGTTCGCTCGACCACCCACCAGTAGAGGCCGACTCCGGAGCCGTGTCGGTGCTGCGCCGTGTGACGGCGGGCGCCGGGGACCCGGACCGGCGCAGCCGGGCTCGCGCATTCCTGACCGGACGCACCCTCATTGTCCCTGACGCTTTCGACGCCCTCACCCGCGCTCGCGCCCACCGGCGGGTCACCCAGGACTTCAGCTGCCGCCAGGTGCAGCCCGAGGTGGCGACGAAGATGATTGCGGCCACTACCGCACGATCACCACGCCGCCGCCGGCCGCCGCCCCTGCACACGTACCGGGGGTTCCGACGCCCGTGACAATCGGGTCCGCATCCTGGACGCCGCCCGAGCGGTGTTCGGCGAGGAGGGCCTGAGTGCGCCCGTGCGCGAGGTCGCCCGGCACGCAGGCGTCGGCCCCGCCACGCTGTACCGGCACTTCCGACCAAGCAGCAACTGATCGTGGAGACCTTCGCCGAGCAGCGGCGGGTCTGCCATGCCGCCGTCCGCGACGCCCTTTTGGACTCGGACCCGTGGCATGGATTCCGGACCCTGGTCGAGCGGATCTGTGAACTTTACGCGCATAGCCGGGGATTAGCCGACGTCTTCATGACGGCCTTCCCCGAGGCCATGGACTTCGCCGCCGACCGGCAGCAGACTCTGCGTGCGGTCGGCGAACTGGCTTGCCGCGCCCAGGAGACCGGCCAGCTGCGTCCCGGCGTCCTCGACGACCTGGTCCTCGTGCTCATGGCCCACCGGGGCCTCCAAGCTACGCCGCGTGCCGCTCGGGTCACGGCCTCCCGCCGCTTCGCCCCTTACGTGATCGAGGCGTTCCGCGCCGCGCCACAGACGGGAGCGCCTACGCCGCTGCCGCCAGCACCACGCCTGTAGCTCACGCACTCGGCCGGCATGCCGTAGATCCGTCACTCGTGCCGTGCCAGCCGGATGCTGTGTGTCCGGGGCTAGGCCGTCTCTTTCGGTCATCGACCGGCATACTGGGCGCCATCCAAAACATGGGCGGAAGCAGATAGCGTGAAATCCGACATATTTCGCATCAGTGCAAGCCTTGCGACTGCCACCGTGACGGCATTCGCCCCGTCCTCATGCGGGGCAGGTAAACCCGTCGTCACTCCAGAGGCCGTAACTCATTCCGAATTGGTGGGCCGATGGGACGGGGAGCGGGAATGTGGATCGCCGACAGTTCGACTACGTGACGATTACACTTTTTCCAGCAAAGACTTTCCAGTCGAGTGGGACGGCCCTGTACCGGACGCGAAGGTGACACGCCGTTCATCCGACGGGAAATGGCATGGGGTCAACAAAGATCCTGGCCTGTCACCCTATCTGGTGCTTAGTTTCAAGAATCACAACGACGTCCAGATTCTGCCATTCTTTTTGGAGCATGGGGAGCTGCAGATGGATGGGACTGTCCACGCGGGCGGTGGTGACCCCTATCCCTACCCATGTCACTACAGACGCACTTCTGTTGACCCTGAGGCCTAGGGCACTTCTTTCGGAGGTGGAGTCCGGAGAGGCAGATGTGGCGGTCGTGTCGTAAGCGGGTGGCCAGGCCGTGTGGTCCTGGGCCGGCCGGTGGGCCGGGGCACCCGTAAGCGGGCCATGACCCCTGCTGTGGTGCGGGCGAGATGGGAGACGTGTCCCGCGGTGTGTCCCGGGGTGAGGATGGCGAAGAACGAGCTGTCGCCGAAGACGTCGTTGGTTCCTTCGAAGTTCCCGGCCGGGGCTTTTGTTGTTCGTTCCCCCGAGCCCAGGGCCTGTGATCGATGTCAGATGCGCGCTGTAACTTCCCCACATGGGTGTGTACCTGGTGAGCGTCGGCGCGGAGGAATGGTTCGGTGAGGGGGAAGACGGATGGGGCGAAGTTGCTTCAGCGCTCAATGCTGAACTCAGGCGGCGGGGCCTGCCGCCCTACGAGGACGTACCCCCGGAGACGGACTTCGCACCCGGCTCAGGGCAAGCCTTCGAGGAGAAGCTGACCTCCTCCATGACCGGGTTCCTCACCTTGTGCCAGACGCACCTGTCAAGAGAGGAATCGGAGATCCTCTGCGGTTGGACCGTGCTCGTACCCTTCTCGCTCGATGAGGAGATCTGGTTGCCCATCGACTCCGGCGACTACGAGTCCATGGTCGCCGGCGCTCCCCAGGTACTACCGCTCGCCGAGAAGCTGGCGGCAGCCGTCGATCTGCCGGCCGAGACTCCGGCGACATGCGACAACCTAGACCTGAGCATGTGGTTCAGGAACCAGGCAAAGGAGCTGGCCACTACTCGAACAGGAGCGTGGAGCAAGGACCTGGACACAGCCTTCTACGTCGCGGTGTTCCTGCGCGCTGCCCAGCACTCGATCCGACATGGCTGCCCCATCGTCTGCACCTGAGACCCATCTTCCGTCCCACTGTTCCCCTGGCGGAGATCACTCACCGTGCACGCGTCACGGAAGCGAGCCAGAACCTGCACTTGCCGATCACAGCTCTGGAATGTCGATGAGAACTGACACCACTGCGGCGGCCCTGACTCGTCTTCGCGACTGGGTTCGAAATCGCTGATCAGTAGAGGAAGGGTGGCTTGGGGAGTGTCGAGGCGCCCTGGACGGTCAGATCGGCGCCATGGGTGCGTCCCATGAGCCAGGCGAGCAGCGCACGTTGCGGGCCGTGAACCGTCGGCCGTAGTTGCGCGGTGCCGATGTCGTAGACGGTGCCGGTATCGTCAGCGAGTAACCGCATGGCGGGAGTATCGTCACGCGCGGTGAAGGACGCCACGACCTGGTCGAGCATGTCGTGGACGAAGTCCTCAGGCCAGTGAGCAGGGGTGTAGCCGGCGTTCAGATCGGCATGGTGGACAAGTACTTCGCACAGCCGGGAGTCAGCGGCCCGGGCAGCGGGCCGTACTTGTCCGCGTGTCCAGCGAACCAGCCGGGTCCATGCGGCGGGTGGCATCCTTCGGTACTCGGCCGCGAAGGCGGCGGCGCTCTCGCGCAGGTCAATCAGGAGTTCGGTGGCGTTGCGGTCCGCTCCCGCCTCGATCTGCTCGGCGCGGGCAGCCAGGCTGGGATACTCCGGTGTCTCCACCCCAGTCCGTGCCCAGATCAGCAGGTTCCGCCCACCGTCGGCGTTGCGGGCCAGGTGGGTCAGCACGTGGCCGCGTGACCAGCCTGGCAACAGCGACGGGGCCCGGACGTCGTCGTCGGTGAGCTGGGCCGCTGTTCTGAGCAGGTGTTCGGTGGCGGTATTGATCTGGTCCAGGGTGCGCGCGGGGTCGAAGCCCGTCTGATCGTCCGTCGTCACGCTGCCGCCTTCTGGAATTACTTGACCAGCCGTCCCCTTCGGAAGCGGGTTCGGGAACGCTGCCAGGGAGGACCAGGCTTCCCCCGTGCTGCCATCCTGACAGACTGGCATGTGCTGTTGTGCTGGTCTGTCAGAAGCTGAACGATCCGGGGCATGTGTGTCCTTGGGTGGCTAGCCTGTGATGGAGTCCTGAGCTGCGACTGTTGCCTCGGTGACGGCGAGGCCGTGGGACTCGGTGCCGGTCTGGATGAGAGTTGACGGTGACGTCGACGTTGGGGTTGACGTCGAAGTCGAAGGCGCACAGCGACTTCTCGCGCGGGAAGGTGGCGGCTTTGATCCGCCGCTCGGAGCGGCGGCGGACCCGGTCGTCGCCCTCGACCATCAGCAGTTCGGCGAGGAACGCTCCGTAGGACATCTGGCCCCGGGCAGCTGCCTCGGCGAGATCGGAGAGCCGAGCCCGGATGGTTGGCAGCCGCAGCATCCGGCAGGCCTGCAGCACGGCCGCGTCAGCGGCCTCTTCCGTGAGTCCCGGTGGCGCTTGCATGTGGTCACTGGGCCTCTCCTTTCCGGGTGCGGAAAGGTCGGCTCGGTGCTCGGTGCTCGGCGGGCCGCAGCAGTTGGTCGTAGGCCGCAACCGAGGGCAGCGGCCGGGTATCGGGTGGCAGGGGTGCCAGTCGTCGTTCGGTTAGGTGCTACCGCCCACCACGCGTCGTGCACCGGAGTGAACTTCCCCGCTGTTCGTGCCGGGCGAGCTCTGTGCGGCCGTCGTCGACGACCACCTCGGAGGCGTACAGCGTGACCGGCACGGTGCGACCGATCAGCCGTACCGGCACCGACTGGTGGTCGGCGCGGACACTGACCTGGCTGTATCGGCCACCCGCAGACTGAACAGCCGACCCGTCTCGAATGGCTCGCCCGGCAGCGACCACAGCAGCGGCTGTTCGGCGGCGAGGTACTCGCCCACCGTCCGCCGCCGCGAGCGGTAACCGCCCAGCCCGTAGTCGGGGGACTCGAGTCCTCCGCGCGCCGCGCGCCCGAAGGGCCGCAGCCGGCAGCGTGCTTGGGTCCGCCTCGTCGGCCGTAACCTCCCGTCTTTTGGTCTCGTTCCAGCAGGCGGCAGTTCTACCGCCGGGAGTACGAGGAGGGGCGAGCCATGGTCCGTCGGCCGCGCGGAGTCCGTACGTTCATTGCCGTCGCCATGGCGGGCGTTATCGCCCTGAGCGGCGGCACCGCCTCCGCCGCCGCGCCGACCGCGGTCCCGGCCGGGCACCTGGTGTGCCAGAGTACGGCCATCCGTTGCGTGCAGGACGCACGCCGCACCCTGGAGGGGGTCCGGGACCGGTTGGGCTGCGACCACCGCGCGCCCTTCCCCGCCATCTACGTCCACCTTGAGCGTTCGCTGGAGGCCGCGGTCGCCGACGGCGGCGGTTTCGACGAGCCGTCATGGCTCGCCGGAAGCCTCAACACCGGCTTCGTCAATCTGTACCTCGACGCCTACGACGCCGACCGCGAGGGACGTCCCGTCCCGGCCGCCTGGCAGGCGGCGTTCGCGGCGGCGCGCACAGCCGATGTCAATGCCGGGCAGGACGTGCTCCTGGGAGCCAACGCGCACATCCAGCGGGACATGCCGTACGTCCTCGCCGCCCTCGGTCTCACGCGCCCGGGAGGAGGCACCCGCAAGGCGGATTACGACCGCTTCCAGACGGTCCTGGACCGCGCGTACGGCCCCGCCGTCCAGGACGTCGCCAGCCGCTACGACCCGCTCGTCGCCCTCGCCGACGACCGCTGGAACCCCATCGCCGGTCTCACCGCCCAGCAGCTGTTCCGTACCTGGCGCGCCCAGGCGTGGGAGTACGCGCGGCAACTCGCCGACGCCCCCGACCAGGCCGCCCGCGACCGCGTCACCCGCAGGATCGAGACGAACGCCGCGCAATGGGCACAGTTGCTGGGCACTGTCAGCGTCCCTGGCTATCGGAGGATCCGCGACGACTACTGCCGGACACGCATCAGTGGCGAGCTTGTACCGACCGTGCCCGCAGGAACCCCACGTTTCGCCCGACCTTGACCCGTGCCCTGTCCGTCCGGCACGAGAAGACCACACGCCATCCGGAAGTGACGGCCGCGGTCACCGGCCCGGCCGCTCCCGAGGGGTCCGAGACGGAGACGGCCACGCCGGTGCAGGCTGTCCGTCGCCACCCCGAGCGTCCCCCGGCCCGGCCGTGGCCCGTCCCGCCGCTTCACCGGCGCTTCGGCGGCGCCGAGTTGTTCGCGTACCCACCTTCCGCACCGGACTCACCTTGTCGATCAGCCAGTCGATCGTGTCGTCGTCCATGTCGTCAGTCATCCCCACGCCTTGGTGCGTGGGTGATGCCCGCCTTCCGCCCGGAGCTGACCGAAGGCCCGGCCGACCCGCGGTCCGCGGGCGCGGCCGGGCCGAGGGTCGGCATCGGCGGTCAGGGCAGCCGGTAGTCCGTGTTCAGGGCCGCACCCGCTGCCGGGTGTGTCTGGTCGTAGCCGCGGGCGTCGCACTGGAGGCCGCCCACGATGCAGTGGTCGACCATGGCCTTGAGCGTCCGTTCCTCCCAGGCGTTGAAGAAGTCGTAGTGGAAGGAGTAACCGCGCCCACTTGCCAGGTGTACCTGGGACATGTCGCCGTTGACCGGGAAGGCCATCTTGAACTCGATCATCGGCAGCGCGACTGGATGGTCGGCGGGGCACATGTTGTCGTTGGTTCCGGGCTTGACGACCGGATAGGCCATGTGGCTCTTGTGGTCCGGTGTGTCGAGGTACTTGCCGTCCCAGCAACTGGGCGCCTGGAAGCGGATGTTCAGTTGTACGTCGGCCCGGTCCGGGCAGCTCGTGGGGATGTCGGTGTTGAAGTAGCTGTCGCCGCACTCCCAGCCCTCGACGAAGCCGCGGTGGTGGCGGAACTGGTCGGCGCTCTGCATCGGATCGCCCACGACGAACCGCAGGCCCCTGGGGAAAGGCCGCACACTGGTGTAGTCGGTGACGCCGGCCTTGTAGTAGATCGTCTGGGGGCCGACGGGCAGGAGCTTCTGGTCGCCCTTGTACAGCGAGGGCATCCAGTACCCCGAAGCGTCGGCGGGTGCCTTGCAGGTGGTGGCGCCGCCGTAGAGGGAGGCCGTGGTACTGCCCGCGTTGGTCGAGGTGTTGCCCATGAAGGTGTGGTCGTGGGACTTGCCGGGCTGGCCCGGGTAGACGATCGGGTCGTCCGCAGCGGTGTGGGTGACGGAGCAGTTGGCCTGGAACTCGTGGAAGTAGCGCGGTGGCGGAGTGTTCGTGGACGGCGTGACACCGGTGACCTGCGGCACGGCCGGTATGTAGCCGTCGCCGTCCGGGTCGTCGCCGGACGCCTGGGTGGACACGGCCATCGTGTGCCCGGTGTGCGCGACCGCAGCGGCGGGCACCTCGCGGCTGTCACCGGCGGCGGAGGTGAGTGTGCCGACGCCGAGGGCAGTGGCGAGGAGGGCGGTGCCGAGGAGGAGTGCGGGGAGTCGTTTCGGACTCGATCTCATGGGAATCTCCTGCCCGTGCGTTGAGGGGGAAGAGGGTTCGCGCACACGCGGTGCGTGCCACGCGGATGGTGGGACGGGTGCGGTGATGGACAGGCGCCGCGGAGGGCTCCGTCATCGTCGTCCGGGGCACAGCCGTCAGCTGTAGATCCCCAGTTCGTGGAGGGAGTAGCCCCAGCCCGTACCGCGTGCCGTCAGCTGGAGGCGTACGTAGCGGCCGGTGGTCGAGACGTCGATGGTGTCGACGTCACCGTCGCCGGCGGTCGTGGAGTACACCGGGTGCCAGGTGTTCGCGTCGTCGGACACCCGCACCTCGTAGGACTGGGCGTAGGCGGGGTCCCAGACGAGTTGCAGCTTGCGCAGGGCCTTGGAGGAGCCGAGGTCGACCTGGAGCCACTGCGGGTCGCTCCAGTCGCTGGCCCAGCGGGTGTCGGCGCGGCCGTCGACGGCCAGCGCCGGGGTGCAGGGGCAGTCGCCGTAGGACTGCTGGAAGGAGGAGGCGGTGGCGGGACGGTTCAGGGCAAGGTTGGTCCCGCTCACCGGCGGGGCGACGACCTTGACGGACTCGGTCTCGATGCCGGCGTTGCCGTGCCCGTCCTCGGCCTGCACGTAGACCTTCCACACGCCGAGTTTCTGGGGCGCGGTGACGGTGAAGTTCCCGTTCCCGGTCGAGTGCCACTGCGCCTGGACGAGTCGCTTGTCGCCGTTGGCGTAGTTGCCGCTGAGGAACACCTTGTACGTGACCGCGTCACCATCCGGGTCACGGACGTCGGCGTGCACGGTGAACTCACCGCCGGCGGGTGCGGAGGAGGCCGGGGACACGGTCATGTTGCTGATGACCGGGGGCGTGTTCGCCCCGGAGGTCGAGCCGGTGTACGCCTTCTTGACGGCGTAGTACGACAGCCGCTTCAGCCCGTCGGGCACGAGGTTGAACCAGACGCCGCCGAAGTCGTGCTCGGTGCCGTAGTGGAACAATGTGGCGCCCAGGGCCACACCCTGGTGGCCGGTGACGCAGTTCCAGGCCTCGGTGTATCCGTCCGCCTTCTGTACGTCGGCCGGCTCGTCGGGAACGCCGTTGGCGTCGTCGGGCACCTCCCACTCGCCGGCGGGTCCGGTTTCGGTGATGATGTACGGCTTGGTGTAGCCCCCGTCGATCCAGTCCTGGCGGACCTTGCACACGTTGCTGTAGGAGTTCATCGCGTACAGGTCAAGATCGGGTGCGTTGCGCTTGTAGTACGGCCAGGCGCCGGTCCACGCGTCGGTGGAGGTGACCGGGTGGTCGGGGTCGATGCTGTGGATCTTCTTGGCGACGTCGTTGACGAAGCTGGTGTAGGCGTTGCGCTGCGTCTCCAGCTCCGCTCCGCTGTAGCAGTTCTGCAGACCGAGGACAGACTCGTTGCCGACGTTCCACATCAGCGTCGCCGGATGGCTCCTGTAGGTGTCCACCCACTTGGCGAACTCGGTGAGCGTGTTGTTTTTGTAGGCGGTGTCGGTCACGTAGTTGACGCAGCCCCCGGAGCCCGGCCCGCCGCCGGGCTGGAGCCAGAAGCCGTTGATCACGTGGATCCCGTTGGACGCCGCGGCGTCCAGCAGTGCCTTGCTTGAGCCGTCGGTGCCCCAGGTGCGGATCGTGTTGGCGCCCATGGCCTTGACGTCCGGCAGATACCTGGGAGCGTCGGAGACCGCCGGTCCCCAGGTGACTCCCTTGACGGTGTACGGCTGGCCGCCCACGGTCAGACGCCAGTTGCCCTGGCCGCCCTCGACCTTCACGGCGCCCGGGGCGGGCTGCGGGGTGCTGCCGCCGGTGGAGCCGTAGACCTGGAACTCCCACAGCGAGTACCCGTATCCGCCGGACCGGGCCAGGCCCTGCATCCGGACGTAGCGGCCGGTCCCGGAGACGGTGAGGTCGTCGGTGCCGCCGTCACTGCCGGTCACCTTCGTCAGGGTGTGCCAGTCGTTGCCGTTGTCGGACGCCTGGATCTCGTAGTCCTTGCCGTAGGCCGACTCCCAGGTCAGGACGGCACGGCTGAGGTTCGAGACCTGGCCCAGGTCGACCTGGAGCCACTGCTGGTCGCTCCACTGGCTGGCCCACCGGGTTCCCGTGAGGTTGCCGTCCACGGCGGCGGCGGCCGCGTAGCCGTCGCCTTCCTGCGAGGAGGCGGTGGCGGGCCTGCCCTGGGAAAGGAGGGTGTCGGCCGCGTGCGCGCCCGGGGCGATCGCGACGGTGAACGAGGACGCGAGGAGTGCGCCGAGGGCGATGAAGAGCATGGCCGCGCGGCGGGGGAGGGGGGTGGTGGAAGCCGGTCTGGACAACGGGCGCTCCTGACGGGTCGGTTCGCCGGGGACAGGCCGTGACGCTGGACGGGCCGTACTGCTCGGTCTCGCCTGAACCGGTTGGCGGTGTGGGGATGGTCGGACCACGCTCCGGCGGAGGAGGCCGTCCATGTGCGCGGACTACGGGGTTGCGATTCCCTCGGGCCTGAGAGCAGGGCGGGGCGGGGTCCGGCCCGGAGGGGAGGCATTGCCGTTGCGTGCCGGGGGACGCGGTGGGTGAGCGCTCTCCGGAACCATGCCCGGCAGTCCTGCCCGGGTCAAGGAGTCCGACGGGGCTTTTCTTTTGGCTTTACTTAAGTCAGTGTCATGACGGCGTGTCCCTCCTCGGGGCGTTACGGTCGGTTCGTGCCGGTGGAGTTTCTGACTGATGAGCAGGCCGAGACGTACGGGAAGTTCGCCGAGGAGCCGACCCGCCCCGAGCCGGAGCGGTTCTTCTTCTTGGACGACGTTTTCTTGGACGACGTCGACCGTGACCTGATCGCCCGGCGACGCTCCTCGCACCACCAACTTGGCTCCGCGCTCCAGATGGCACGGTGCGCTATATCGGTCGGTTCCTCCCGGACGACCCGCTCGACGCGCCGTGGCCGGTGGTCGAGCACCTGGCCGTGCAGCTCGGTATCGAGGACCCGTCGGTGGTGAAGCGGTACACCGAGCGGCCGAAGACGGCGTACGAGCACGCGTGGGAGATCCGGGACGCCTACGAGTACCACGAGTACGAGGATGCGGAGTGGTCGCGGCGGTTCCGTACCTTCCTGCACGGCCGGGCGTGGACGCATGCCGAGGGGCCGGTGGCGCTGTTCAGCCAGGCGGTGGGCTGGCTGCGCCGGCACCGGGTGCTGCTGCCGGGGTGTCGGTGCTGGCCGCACTGCCCGGGGGCCTGGTGGCGACACTGAAGACGCCGGAGGGCTCCCGGTTCGCGGAGCTGGAGCGGCTGCGCCGGCCGCCGACGCGGACGACGGGTACGGCGTTCGCCCGCGCGCTGGAGCGGGTGGACGAGATCGGTGCGTACCGGCTCGGTCGCTCGGTCGGCTGAAGTTGTCGCAGATCCCGCCGAACCGGATGGCGGCGCTGTACCGGTACGCGCTGGGGTCGAAGACGCCACTGCTGGAGCGGGCGTCGGGGCCGAAGCGCACGGCGATGCTCACGGCGGCGATGCGGCACCTGGAGGCAAAGGCGATCGAGGAGGCCCTCGACCTGGTCCAGGTCCTGATGGCCACGCGGTTGCTGAACGCGGCGAAGCGGAAGACGGAGAAGGAACGGCTGTCGACGCTGCCGCAGTCGGAGAAGGCGTCGCGCACGCTCGCGCGGGCGACGAAGGTGCTGTTCGAGGAGCTGGAGCTGTTCGAGGAGCACGACGCGGACCTGGACGTGGCCGCGCTGTGGGCGGCGCTGGAGGAGGTCGCCCCGCGCGCCGCCGTGATCGCTGCCCAGGCCGAGGTGCCGATCGTGAGGTTCTGGGGCGAGGGGCTGCCCGCCTCGGTGGACAGGCTTCATGCTGCGGCATGCCGCAGCACTGCTCTGTACAACCGGCCGGGCGTGGGCTCGTGGGGGGCGTTGTGACCGAGCACGGCATGTCGCTCCGCCCGCGCCGTGGGATCGTTCACCCAACGACGAGTGGGTGGATGTCACCAACGTGAGCCATAGACGGTGCACCGCTGGATCCTGCGCGACGGCAGTCGATGAGCGGCGTCCACGGACGGGTCACACACGAGCTGCCTCGGTTGCCGGTATCGGGTGCTGGCTGTGCGCATGGCCGGTACTGCGCCGACAAGCCCGGGGCCATGGCATCACCTTAGGTGATACACGCTGTATGACTGCGGTGCGTGACATGCGAAATGAGGGGAACCACGCATGGCGCGCGACGCGCATATGCCCCTCATTCCATGGAAGTAACTCATATTTTGTGTGCTTGTAGGACTGAAGTAAGGGCACCAGGTGTCCAGGAGGTTGATAAAGATGGTTCCCCTGCTTCTGGTTCTTCTGCTGGCTCTGATCCTCTTCGGTGCGGGCTTCGCCCTGAAGGCGCTGTGGTGGATCGCGGTGATCGTGCTCGTCGTATGGCTGCTTGGCTTCGTCGTCCGCTCTGCGGATGGTGCGGGCCGTAAGGGCCGCTGGTACCGCTGGTAGGTGGAGGCGCCCAGCGCGGGAGCGCGTCACGCGCGCAGGATATGTGGGGCCCGGCCGGACACGGTCGGGCCCCACTCGTGTGAAAGGGCGCCTGCGAAGTGGCTGGGAGGGATCGGGCTTATCGGACGCATCGCAGGGTACGTGAGTCGTGCATCGGTCCCGCAGACCCAGCAGTGGAACCCTGCTCCTCCTGTCTGCGGGGCCGGTGCGCATCCGGTCAGGGCCTGTACCGCCCATTGAACGCAGGGGTGAGCCGACGCGGGGCCTGGCCGTGTCGATGAACTGCTTGGCCACTTTCTCGGTGTGCTCTGTGTGCTCGGTGTCCTCAGGGTCGGAGGAGGAGGCGAGCGCGATCTTCTTGCCCAGGACGCGGGCGTAGACGGTGACGGCGTTGACCGGCGTCCACTCGGCCCTGCCGGCCCGCACCCGGCATCGTAGGCATGCCCCGGCCGTGACGGGCAACCAGAAGGGAACCGAAGGAGAGAGAAAGCCGACCGCGACAGTTTGGGAGATAGCGATGTCGTCCCACAGCAGAATAGGCGCGCACCGGACGAGCCGGACGAGCGGACTGGCGATAGCGGGACTGGTCTGCGGCATCGTCGGAATCTTCTTCCTGCCGATCATCCTGGGACCGCTGGCCGTTGTCTTCGGCGCCGTGGCGCTGCGTCAGACCGGTTCCGTGATGGCGAAGTGGGACATCGGCCTCGGAGTGCTCGACATCGTTCTCATGATCGTGATGTTGGTCGTTGCCGCCAACAATGGTGGCAGCCTCACCTGGCACATCGGCTGATCCGCGTCCGCCCGGCCCGCGGACGGCGTCTGTGCGCCGACGCGTGGGCATCCAGCGGCCTGCGCCGCCCACCGGCTCCGCTGCCGGGGGTGGCACAGGCATGTGCGTGAGGACCTGCGGGAAAGCAGCGCAGAGCCGAGAGCAGCAAGCGTAGGTCTCTCGCCACTGTGCCAAACTGCTTCCGGTCGCCCTCGGGGCGGGCGGGGCCGACCGTGTCGACGGACACCGCCGTATGGAGCGTGACGTCCACAGCCCCGGCCCGAGCGACAGCTCGGTGGCGAACAGGTCTTCCAAGTGTCCGCGGTCAATACCCCGTGAAGCAGGTCACCGCTGCCTGCCGCTCCTGTCCGTACGGCTCTGGTGGCACCCCCGGGAGACCGTTCCCGCGCTGCCGGCCCGGACCTCCGGGTCGCGCAACAGCAGGCACAACTCCTGCCGGACATCGCGTGGTTACCTGCCCGGACACGCTGGGCGGAGCGCCCAGGGCGCGAGAGCTGCCGGGCGGCGGCGAACACGGGCCCCAGCGGGCCCCAGCGGGCCCCAGCGGGCCCCAGCGGGCCCCAGCGGGCCCGGTGCCGTCGGCGGCGCCGTCCAGTCGTCTCCGTCCCGGACAGCCGCAGCAGACCGACGGCCACGATGTGAGCCGGTCACTCCCGCGCCACCCGGACCGCCTCGGCGCCGCGCCGGGCAAGCCGGTTCTGCAACCGCTCGAACGAGAGGCGGCAACAAGCCAACTCCACGTGCCCGCCCCGTGAAGAGAGCAACGACCGCCTCACCACGTACGAAACGGTCCTAGCCCGCGGGGTTCGCGCAGTGGGCGAGCGGCTCGCCGCGCAGGTGGCGGCCCACCTCCGCCGCGACGATCCGGGCCGCCTTGTGCGCGACCTCGCGGCTGGCGCCCGCGATGTGCGGTGTGAGGACCACGCCCGGCGCGGACAGCAGCCGGGCGCCCGCCGGTACAGGCTCGGCCGGGTACACGTCGAAGCCCGCGCCGGCCAGCTGCCCGGAGTCCAGCGCGTCGCACACCGCGTCGTAGTCCACCAGCGCGCCCCGCGCGCAGTTCACCAGCACCGAGCCGGGCGGCATCGCGGCGATCTGCTCGTGGCCGATCATGCCGCGCGTCTCGTCCGTCACGCGCGCGTGCAGGGACACGATGCGGGAGCGGCGCAGGAGTTCGTTCAGCGGCACCAGCTCCGCGATGCCCTTCACCGACCGCGGGTCCACGTACGGGTCGTGCACCAGCACCGTCGCGCCCATCGCCGCCAGCACCCGCGCCACCCGTGAGCCGATGGCGCCGAAGCCGACCAGGCCCACCGTGGCGCCGTCGATCTCGATGCCGCAGTTCGCGTAGTCGTAGTAGTCGCCGCGCCAGAGAGCCCGCTTGAGGTCGGTGTGCACGTCGGCGACCCGGCGGGCGGCCGCGAGGATCAGGGCCAGGGTGTGCTCGGCGGTGGCGACGGCGTTGCGGCCCGGCGCGTAGCAGACCCTGACCCCGTGCCGGGTGGCCGCCTCCAGGTTGGCGTTGACCGGGCCGCCGCGGCTGACGCAGAACAGCTCCAGGTCCGGGCACGCCTGAAGGATCCGCTCGGTGAGCGGCGCCATCTGCGTCACGCAGATCCGTGCGCCGCGCAGCGCCTCGATCATCTGCTCCTCGGTCCCGGACGCCTCGTCGACCTCGGCGACCTTCCCGAACGGCGTGTGCGGCCACGGCAGTTTCAGCTCACGCACGTCGAGGGCGGCGGGGTCGGGCACGGCGGCGCGCAGTTCGCGCGCGAGCAGCTCGGGCAGGACGAAGTGGTCGCCGGCGGCGAGGACGGTGGTGGTCACGCGGGTACTCCGGTCGGTCAGGGGTGGTCGGTGGGCAGGACGGGGGCGTTGAGCCGCAGCAGCGCGGCCTGCCCCTCGCGCAGCCGCAGTTCGGTCAGCGCGCCGTTCTCCAACGCGGGGAACACGCTCCGGTAGCGGTCGAGCGGGATGCCGAGCAGCGCGCACAGCATCAGGCGTACGAGGGTGGAGTGGGCGACGACCAGGACGCGCCCGTCGGGCAGTTCGCCGGCCACTTCCGTCAGGCAGGCGACGCCGCGCCGGGCGGCCGCCGCCGGGTCCTCCCCGCCGGGCAGGTGGTGGGCGACCGGGTCGGTGAGGAACGCGGCCAGTTCGTCGGGGAAGAGCTCGGCCATCTCGGCGCGGGTCAGCCCGTCGCCGCGGCCGAAGTCCACCTCGTACAGTCGCTCGTCCACGCGCAGCGGCAGGCCGAGGGCGTCGGCCGAGGGCTCGGCGGTGAGCCGGGCCCGCGACAGCGGTGAGCACAGCACGGCGTCCAGACGCTGCCCGGTCGCCCAACCGCCCAGCGCCGCCGCCTGTTTGTGGCCGCGCTCGGTCAGCGGTACGTCGGTGCGGCCGGCGTAGCGGTTGTCCGCGTGCCACGCGGTCTCCCCGTGCCGTACGAGGACGAAGTCGGTCATGTCCGGGCCTTTCCGTGGGCGTGGGCGGCCACCTGCTCCTCCAGCCATCCCCGGCGGGCCAGTTCGTCGACGAAGCCGAGGTAGGCGGGCAGCAGCCGCCGCGTACGGTCCGGGTCGGGGTCGAGTTCCTCGCGCACGCGCACCATCGCCGCCGCCGCGTCGCGCAGGGTGGCCCCGGACGCGGTGGCCGCGAGGACGGCCATGCCGACGGCGCTCTCGGCCTGTTCCGGCAGCAGCACCCGGCGGCCGAGGACGTCGGCGCGCAGCTGGGACCAGTACCGGTTGCGGGCGCCGCCGCCGGTCAGGTGCAGTGGGCCGGTGACGGGGGCGCCGAGATGGTCGAGGTAGTCGAAGCACAGCCGCTCCAGGCAGGCCACGCCGAGCAGGCAGGAGTGGAACTCCTCGGCCCTGCCCGCCGGTTGGCCCAGCGTGAACGCGGTGGCCTGCGGGGCGCGGAACGGGAAACGTTCGCCGCTGTCACCGGCGAGCGGATAGGTCACGGCCGTCGAACCCGTCGAACCCGTCGAACCCGTCGAACCCGTCGACGCCGTCGCCGCGGGCTCCGCGGCCTCCGCGGTCAGCGCGGGCAGGTCGGCGCCGGGGAAGCGGCGGGTGAGCACGCCGGCGCCGCTGCTGGAGGCGCCGCCGGGCAGCCAGGTGCCCTCGGGCCCGCGATGGCAGTACACCACCCCGGCCGGGTCGCGCACCGGGTGCGGGCTGACGCCCTTGAGGACGAGCGTCGTCCCGAGCACCGAGTTCCAGGCCCCGGGCTCCAGCGCGCCCGCGCCGATCTGCGCGGCGCAGCCGTCGGTCATCCCCGCGACGATCGGCGTGCCGACCGGTATGCCCGTGGCGGCGGCCGCCTCGGCGCAGACCTCGCCGACGACCGTGCCGGGGCGTACGACCTCGGGCAGCAGCCCCGCCGGGACGCCCAGCGCGGACAGCTCCTCCTCGGGCCAGCGCTCGGCGAGCAGGTCGTAGCCCGTCTTCAGGGCGTGGCTGGCGTCGCTCGGCACCTGGCGGCCGGCCAGCCGCCAGGTCACCAGGTCGGCCTGGTGCAGCAGCCGGGCCCCGGCGGGCGGGCGGTCCCGCTCCAGCAGCCACAGCAGCTTCGGCAGCGCCCAGGACGGCTGCATGGTGCGGTAGCCGAGCCGTTCCCACACCGGCGCGCCCACCGCGTTGACACGGTCGGCACAGTCGGCGGCGCGCCCGTCGTCGTACATCAGACCGGCGGTCAGCGGGGTGCCGTCGGGGGCGGCGAGGAGGATCGTGCCGGAGGTGGCGTCCACGGCCACGCCCCGCACCCGGCCCGCCTCCACGCCGGCGAGGGCCTCGCGGCAGGCGGTGCTCAGCGCGGACCACCACTGCGCGGGGTCCTGCTCGTGGCGGGGCCCGTCGCGGCGGCCGGTGAGCGGGCGGGAGGCGGCGCCGACGACGCGTCCGGTGCCGTCGACGGCGACCGCGCGGGCGCTCTGGGTACCCAGGTCGAGACCGAGGTGGACGGCGTCGGGGGAGAGGGCGTCAGACATGGGCGGCCTCCGGGGCGCGGGGCGTGGCGGCGGGCGTCCAGCCGAGCCTGCGGGCCGCGTCCCGCCAGGTCAGATGCGCCGCGTACAGCTCGTCGTACAGGGCGGCGCGCCCGGGGTCCGGCTCCCATGACGACCCCATCCGCACACACCCGTCGACGGCCTCGCGCATGTCGCGTACGGCGCCGGTGAGCACCAGACCTGTCAGGAAGGCACCCTTGGCGCCCAGCTCGGTGTCGGTACTGCGGGCGGTCGGCACCCCGGTGGCGTCGGCGATCAGCCGGCACCAGCGGTCGCTGGCCGCGCCGCCCCCGCACAGCCGCAGCTCGCGCACCCGTGTGCCGGAGGCGTGCAGGCAGTCACGGACCACCAGCGACAGCCCCTCGAACACCGCCCGGGCCAGGTCGGCCGGGGTGTGCGTGAGCGACAGCCCCCAGAACGCCCCGCGCGCCCGGGGATCGAGGAACGGCGCCCGCTCCCCGGCCGGTGACAGATACGGCAGGAACGCCAGCCCCCGCGCGCCCGGCTCGGCCGAGAACGCCAGATCGCCGAGCGCGGCCGGACCCTCCATGCCCAGCGTCCGGCACGCCCAGTCCAGCACCTCCGTGCCGGACAGCGTCGGGAAGGCGCGCAGCACCCGCTCGGGACCGTCGTAGGCGATGGTGATGCCGCACGGCTCACCCGAGGTGTCCACCGAGTCGCGCACGATCTCCGTGCACAGCGTGGTGCCGAGGATCGCGCACGCCTGCCCGGCCGTTACTACGCCCGCGCCGCGCGCGGTGGCCGCGATGTCGTACGGCGCCATCACGACCGGAAGACCGGCCGGCAGCCCCAGTTCGCCCGCCGCGTGGTGCGTGATCTCGGCGATCCGTTCCTTCTCGCCGAGGACCCGGGGCAGCAGCGGCCGCGCCCAGTCCATGCCGAACAGGTCGATCACCGTCGGGTCGTAGTCGCCGGTGGCGTGGTCGAGGAACGGCGCGGAGGCGTCCGAGGGGTCGATCGCGGTGACGCCGGTGAGCTTCAGGAACAGCCAGCCCGCCGCGGTGAGCGCGGTACGCGAGCGCTCCAGCCGCCCCGGGTCGTGTTCCGCGAGCCAGGCGAGCACCGCGTTCGGCATGCCGCCGCAGGTCAGCGAGCCGTTGCGGCGGAACGCCGCCTCCAGCACGCCGTCCTGCTGCCAGCGCGCCAGCAGATCGCCGGCCCGCCCGTCGGACCACAGGATCGCGGGCCCGGTCGGGCGGCCCTCGCCGTCGACCAGCCAGCAGCCGTCACCCTGCGCGGTGAAGGCGACCAGCCATACGGGATCGTGCGCCTCCCCCAGCTGGGCGAGCGCGCTGCGCACGGTGAACACGACCGCGTTCCACACGGCCTCCATGTCCTGTTCGGCCCATCCGGGATACGGCCGCAGCACCTCGGTGCCGATGCGGGAGACCGCCAATTCCCGACCCCGGTCGTCGAACACCACGGATTTGATGACGGACGTGCCGACGTCGACGGTCAGTACCGACATGGCTGCACTCCCTGTCCCTTCGTTGCTCCGGCGACACCCTCAGGGAAACCCGCGGGAGGAGCACCGTCAATTACTCGCCGCGCATATCCCGCGACGGAGACGTGGATTGATGTGAAGTACCGGCGACGTGCCGCCGACGTGCCGTCGAAGAACCGTGCGCCACCGGCCGCGGGGCCTGTGGGGCGACCGGCCGCCGTGTTATGTTCGTGTGAGTTTCGCACAACGAGTTCGCATGGAGGCCGACGTCATGGACCGGGTGGACGCCCAGGCCGACCGGCGGCGCCGGGTGCGCGAGCTCGTCACCAGCAAGGGGTTCGTACGGACCGCCGACCTGGCCGCGGAGTTCGACGTCAGTGTCATGACCATCCACCGCGACCTGGACGCCCTGCAGGCGCAGGGCTGGCTGCGCAAGGTGCGCAGCGGCGCGAGCTGTCTGCCGTCCACCCAGTTCCACGGCAGCGTCGGCGAACGCATGCGGGCGATGGCCCAGGTCAAGCGGCGCCTGGCGGGCGCGGCCGCGGAGGAGCTGGCGCCGGGCCAGGTCGTCATGGTCGACGACTCCACCACCTGTCTCGCCCTCACCCAGCACCTGCCCGCGCACACCCCGATCACCGTCATCACCAACTCGCTGCCCGCCATCTCCGCCCTCGCCCGCGAACCCGGAGTCGCGCTGGTCGCCCTCGGCGGCACGTACTTCCCGGCGTACGACGCCTTCATGGGCCCGCACACGGCGGCCGGCGTGGAGGCGTTCCGCGCGGACGTGCTGTTCATGTCCACCACGGCCGTCACCGCCGGCCGCTGCTACCACATGTCGCCGGAAACCGTGCAGGTCAAGCGGGCGATGATGGCGGCCGCAGCCCGCCGGGTGCTGCTCATCGACCACACCAAGTTCGCCAACCAGGGGCTGTACGCGCTGGCCCCGCTCACCGACTTCGACCTGATCCTCGTGGACGACGCGGCCCCGGCGACGGAGGTGCGCCGGCTGCGCGAGCAGGGCGTGGCGGTGCGGGTGGTGGCCGGCTGACCCGGCCGACCGTCACGTGAACATCACGCGGACTTCACCCGGCCCACAGCGCGGTCAGGACCCCCACTCGCCCCCCTGACCTGCGCGAACACGTCCGCCCGCCCCCCGTCCGGCGGGCGACTTCACGCGACGGCCCCGGCGTCCCGCGAGGTGTTCCCACCGGCGGATTGACGGACTCCGGCACGGCTCTTTTCATCGTCACCACTCGCGGCATTCCGCTCCGCCGAAAACCCCGAAAAAGGTGATGAGACGTGCTGAACCTCGATCGCATCGGAATTCCCAGGGTTCTTGCCTGGGGATTTCTCGGCGTCCTCATATTCATGATCGGTGACGGCGTCGAATCCGGATATCTGTCGCCGTATCTCCTCGACCAGGGATTCCCCCGCAGCCAGGTGGCCCTGCTGTTCACCGTGTACGGGGTGACGGCGAGCATCGCCGCATGGTTCTCCGGCGCGCTGTCCGACCTGTGGGGTCCGCGCCGCGTCATGCTGCTCGGCCTCTGCATCTGGTCGGCGCTGCAGGTCTTCTTCCTCGTGGTCGCGATCCCCGCCCACAACGTGGGACTGCTGCTCACCGCATACGGACTGCGCGGCTTCGGCTATCCGCTCTTCGCCTACGGCTTCCTGATCTGGGTGGCGGCCGTGACGCCGCCGCGCCGGCTGGGCTCGGCCGTGGGCTGGTTCTGGTTCGCGTTCACCGGCGGACTCCCCACGCTGGGCTCGCTGTTCGCCAGCTTCGCGGTGCCGTGGGTGGGCGCCTACCGCACCCTGTGGCTCTCGCTGGCGCTGGTGATCGCCGGCGGGCTCATCGCCCTGCTGCTGGTGCGCGAACCCGTGGGCCGCTCCCGGCTCGCCCCGGCCGGTGAGCGTCCCGTGGCGACCCTGCTCGGCTCCCTTGCCATCGTCTGGCGCAACCCGCGGATCGGCGCCGGGGCCGTGGTGCGGGCGATCAACACGGCGGCGCAGTTCGGCTTCCTGGTCTTCCTGCCGGTGTTCTTCACCGACACGCTGGGCTTCTCGCTCGCGCAGTGGCTGCGGCTGCTGTCGGCGATGTTCGCCACGAACATCTTCTTCAACCTGCTCTTCGGCGTCGTCGGCGACCGCATCGGCTGGCGGCGCACCGTCGCCTGGTGCGGCGGCGTGGGCTGCGCGGTGACGACCCTGCTGCTGTACTACGGGACCGTGGCCGCCGGCCACAACTTCCCGCTGGCGCTGCTGCTGGTGAGCCTGTTCGGCGCGACGCTCGCCGGTTATGTCCCGCTGTCGGCACTCATGCCGTCGATGGCGCCCCGGCACAAGGGGCAGGCCATGTCGGCCCTCAACCTCGGCGCCGGCGTCAGCACGTTCCTGGGGCCGGCCGTCGTCGGGCTCTTCCTCGGGCCGCTCGGCGTGGAAGGCGTCATGTGGATCTTCGCCCTGCTGTACGCGGCGAGCGCGGTGTTGACGGCGCTCCTGACGCTGCCTCGGGAGGCGACGGAGACGGTCGCGGACGCGGCCGCCGTGCGGCAGCCGGCGGCGTAGTACGAGGGTCACGTTCCTGGCCTGTCGGGCAGGTCCTGAAGGACTCGTCGAGGCCCGCCACGAACAGGGGCTGGGTGAAGTCCGCGCTATCCAGATCAACGGCTGTGGCTTCTCTCCGCTCCACCTGGCGCGGCAGTCGGCGCAACGCAATGCGTCCACTGCCGCGCAGGGGCGGGCGGTCTCCTCTTCCCGGCCTCCACCGCGTTGGCGTTCGGCGACGCGGACACCAGCCTGTGGCCTTTCCGCTGCTGCGTGTTCCTCTTCGGTGCCGCGATCGGCTGCCTCTTCATACCGACCACGGTCGCCTCGCCGGCCACCATCGACCGGCGGATCTGGCTCAGGCCACGATGCTGAACACGGTCGGGCGCCAGCCCGGCGGAGCGCTCGCACCGACGGCGGTGACCACGATCCTCGTTCTCGGCACCCCGCAGGACGTCGCCGCGCCGCCGCCCCTCCCCGCGTATGAGAACTGGTATCTCGCCGTCGCCGCGATCGCGGCGACGGCGGTTTGTGGCCTCCCATGGGTCGACGGTCCCCCACGGCCCGGGCGTAGCCGAGACCGGGGTGGGTCCTGAAACCCGCCGCGCCCAGGCGGGTGTCCA
>NZ_JBVHVI010000001.1:0-199209 GCF_055564915.1 Streptomyces sp. NPDC028928 | reverse complement strand
GCGACCTTCGTCTTCTACACCCAACAGGACTCCGCCCCCCCACCCCCCCCCCCCGTGCAGGAGACCTGAGCTTCTACTTCCCCCGGCCCCGCGCCACCGGCGGTCTGCGCCTTCACGGGGTCCGACGGTCCCGCCCGCCCCGGGCGCCGCCGAGCCCGGGGCGGCTCCTGAACCCCGCCGCGCTCAGGCGGTCGTCACATCGATGATGGGGCTCATCGGGGTGGCCGTGGCCGGGGGTGTGCGGCGGAGGTGAAGGCGTCCCAGTCGGCGCGGCCGCCGGCGCCCAGGACACCTGGGTCGGCGGCGAGTTCGGTGTCGGAGCGGGTCATCAGTTCGCGTCGCGAGATCCGGCCGACCAGTGCGGGGAAGAGCGGGCGCAGCGGTTGGCACCAGCGCAGCCAGGGGGGTGCGTAGATCTGGTGGGCCCGGCGGACGATCCCGGTGGTGAGCCAGTCGGCGACCTGCGCGGGTGTGTGCACTCGGCGCGCGAACCACGGCTGGTGCCGGCGCAGTGCCTGCAGGACGGGATGGTCGTCGATGCCGCTGATCATGTCGGTGCCGGTCCAGTGCAGGTAGGCGATACCGACGCCGATTCCGTCGGGTGCCACCTCGCCGCGCAGTGCCTGTGCGAAGGATTCCGCCCCCGCCTTGGAGGCGCAGTACGCGCTCATCATGGGCGCGGAGCCGAACGCGGCGGTCGAGGCGATCTGGAGGAAGTAGCCACCAGTGCGGGCCAACTGCGGCAGGAAGGCCCTGGCCGTGTTGGCGGAGCCGATCAAGTTGACGTCGACGACCCGTTGCCACAGCTCGGCCGGCGTTCGGCTGAACGGCCCGCCCACCGCGATGCCCGCGTTGGCCACGACCACACTCGCGGGCCCGAGTCGTTCGGCGACCTGCTGGGCGGCACGGTCCAAGGCGGCACGGTCGGTGACGTCCGCCTCGACGCAGATGCTCGGGGACGGCAGGGACGCCGCCGCCCGGTGCAGGGTCTCCGCTTCACGGCCGAGGAGAGCGACTCGCATGCCGATGCCGGACAGGCGGCCGGCGAGCGCCTCGCCGATTCCGCGGGCCGCCCCGGTGACCACGGCGACACGTCCCCGCAGCGGGTCCTCGCACCCGTGGGCGTGTGCACCGGTGCTAGCCATGGCCGACCTCCGTCCGGGTGCGGGCGCTCCAGCGCCTTGTCTCCACGTTCGCACCACCGTCTGTCCCGCGCGCGCTGGGCATGATCGCCAGGGCCCTCCCTGAGAGGCGGGCGGCGAGGGTTGCCGCGAGGGCGGACGAGCCGGACCACTGCCGTTCCGATGCACACGGGAGGGCGATCACGGACAGGACGCACCTCATCGACATCACGGCGCGCCGCGCCGCCGAGACCCCGGCAGCAGGACTCGCCCCGGAGGAGATCGACCGGGTAAGGGAGACCCTCTTCGGGACGGTGGAACACCCCCGGACGATCGCCGAGGCGCTCAAGGCCGACGAGACGGTCGGCCTGGGCAGCTTCGGCAGCGTCCACAGCGCTGACGGCACGGCCGCGTTCCGGCCGGGCAAGGCGCTGTCCGAGTATCTCCAGGGCCGGGTCGGATGAGCCCCTGCCGCACCATGGGCCGGACGCGGGGGGACGGGCCTTCCATAGGCCGCCTGACGCCCCGTCCACCTCAGGCTGGACTATGAGGTACGCGCGCATATTCGCGGCAGCCAGACGTCCCTCGTCATGGACGGTCCGGTGCTCGTGGCGACTGTCTACGCCCCGTTCACGGGCCTCGCCTTCCGCCGCCTCGTACGGTCCTGATCGGATCGATGAAGCGTGGCAGGCCGGCGAGTCCGGCTCCCCTACGGCGGCTTCCGCTCGCGTCCACCCCCCAAGCTCCCACCGGTTCACCACACCACCCACCCGAGCGGAGAACACCCCCCCAGAGCGTGAGCACCCGGTGTGCGATCCCCCACCGCCTCCTCAGAAGACGTGGAAGAGCTGCAAGAGCATCAGCGCGACGAACTCCATTACGACCTGGGCGGTGAGACAGACCGCGACGATCCCGATTTCCACTCCCAGAACTTCCAGTTCGGCCGTGATGCGGGCCCGCGCGGGGTTCTTGGGATCGTAGGTCACCTCGACCTCTTCGCCGGGCGAGGCATAGGTCCAGCGGTATCCACGGGTCTTCTTCGAGAAGGAACCATGGCCGGCGATCCGGTAGCGGTAACTGGTGAACGCGGAGTTCTCCGACCGCTGGACATTGACGCAGTCACCCGTGATGGCCAGCCCGCGTCGCCGCAGCACCAGCTTCGCATACAGATGGATTCCACCCCAGACGGCGACGGCAAGTGGAAGGTGCAGAAGGCAGACGACCGTCCAGACGCCCCAATGCATACCCCTCCCCCTTCTACGCATCGCAGGCGGATTATTCGCAGTGGCGCGGCATGGTACCCGCTACGAGAAGACCGCCACGATCTACCTGGCCGGACTCTACATCGCAAGTATCTTCCTAGGGTCGTTGACTGCGGCGACGGACCTCATCCGGCTCGCCGTCCTGGTTCCGGGCTCCGGTGATCACTGGGCCGTGTGCCGCGCAGCCGCTTGAACGACACGCTCAGCGTGAAGGCGTTGGCATAGCCCACCTTCCTCGCGATCGTGCCCACCGTGTGGTCGGTCTTTGGCAGGAGGTCTGCGGCCAAGGCGATGCGCCAGCTCGCGAGGTAGGCCGTGGACGGTTCGCCGACCAGCGCGGTGAGACCAGCGTCAGGTCCCGCAGCCGGTCCGGTACGGGCTCTGTCCCGGCCGGTCTCGGGCGATCTCCTCGGCCACCATTTCCACCGACGGGTAGGGGCTGCCCTCGGCCGGCGCCCCAGCACGGGGGGCAGCGCCTGCAGCAGTCGTTCGCTCAGTTCCCCCCGTTGCTCGAAAGACCCGCCAAGTAGCACGGTCGCGCGCTGGCGAGCTATGCCCGGTGACGATCGGCGATGTCCACTGAGAACACGGCCAGTGGGGCCGGTTCGTCAGCCAGGGCAAGCGCGCTCGCGGCTCAGGGTCGCGGCCACGCGAGGCGTGCCTGTTCGACGGGGTGTACCTGGCCGAGGTCGACCTGGAGCCAGTGCGGCCCCGGTCACCTACACGCCGCTGACGGTGCCGGCGCTCTCTCTGCGGCGGCAGGCCGGCCGCACGGGACGCAGGACGATTGCCACTTGCGGCGGAGGGGGCCCACGAGCGTGAGATGGAAACGAGGAAGCCCGGCCAGGGAGCGTGAGTGGCCGGTCTGAACCGCCCGGGTCGCTCCGTACCGTCGTCGCTCTCGCCAACTCCGGCGCGTCCGTGCCGGACTCCCCGGCAAAGAAGCGGCCCGGGCACCGCCTACTCCTTCGGTGCGGTCACTTCGCAGTCTGAGCCCGGGAAAATCAAGCTTTCGTGCCCGCCCGAGAATCGCACCAAGTACGGGGGCGCGCCGTCCTCCCCTCGCACCTCGACGATCTCCCCACGATGATCCCTGAGCCGACGGTCCTCCCGCGCACATAGATCTCGTCCCCTACGGACGCACGCATCATCGTCCTCCACTGCACTTTGCTGCCTTGTCTGACCTTTCCTGCGTTCCCTCTGGCCAGGATCACCAAGCGAAGCTGCCCCGAACGGAGGACACCCGGAACACTGCATGATGTTCGAAGCCGCACGCGCCGGTTACAGAGGCGGCCAGTGGGGTGACGTGCTGGTCCGCGATCACGTGGTGCTTGGATCCGGGGCTGCCGCGGTCGACGGGAGAGGATCCGACATGATCCCCTTTGAGTGCACGAATGTGGGAGCCGTCAATCGCGAAGTCGTCCATCTCCAGCAGGCCCACAGGCGGGCCAGTGCCGGTTGGCAAGATCCACGGCACCCCGCAGGCTCCCGCCCCCGAGTACTGCTACGACTCCGCGCAGGAACTCGCCAGGAAGATCGACACGTACATGCGGTTTGCCAGCAGAAGGTGAAGGACGCCGACGGCAAGGAGCGGCCGACGGTGATGACCTGTGGGCTTGCAGCCGCACGGTCGCCGAGGCCAGGTCGTGCTGGTCCGGCCCGGCAGGGATGATGGTCAACTGAGGGAAACCCGGTGGCCGGTCGCCGTTTTTGGCGACCGGCATACGAGGTCCTCAAGTACTACAGGTCACCTCTCAGAACCTGGGGCTTCTCAGCTCTCTGCGGTGATTTCGATGAGCGTTGTTGGTCTGCTTGTAGGGGAGCCTCCCAGGTGGCGGTGATGTCGCGGGCGACGTCGCGTAGGAGGTCGATGAGCATGCCGACGAGGGCCTGGGCGACGTCGTAGGACTCGGTCTCGAACCGCACGGTGGGTGTGAAGCCGGCCTCGCGGGCGGCGTCGTGGAACTGTTCGCGGCCAGCGTTGGCCGGCCAGGATGGAAAACCCACGATTCGTTGCGCAGTTGTTTCAGGTGAAGTTCCGTGTCCGCGGGATGCCCGGTGGCCAGTGGGTGGTCGTCGGGGAGCACCACGACCATCGGGTCCAGCAGGAGCGGGTGGGCCCGTAGGTGCGGGGACGGCGTGAGCGGCGTGCCCCAGGATGCGACGATGGCCACGTCCAGGCGCCCTGCGCTGATCTCGTCCGCTCCACGTCCGGACACCACGTCCACGACCGAGACGTCGGCTTCCGGATGGCGGTGCGGCAGAGCCGTCAGGGCTGGTGGCAGCAGGTGCGGGGCAGCCGCCTGGAACGTACCGATCCGCAACCGTAGGGACAGATGGCCCAGCAGTGCGGCTGAAGGACAGGTCGTAGTCGTAGTCCTTCATGCAGCCCCAGCAGCAGGTTTCCTGCTCACACATCAGCGACGGAACATCAGCAGCAGCCCGCGCCAGGTCGTGCCCGGACGGTGTTGGTCTCGGGATCGTAGCCGTACGGGTTCTCGGTGCCGGTCTCATGGGCATCGCACCTCTCCTCGTCCACGCGCGCTGGTGGGCTGAGTGTGCCGGGAACGCGCGGGGCGTGACAGTGGCGACAGGTGGAAGCCCACTGCTCCGGGGCCCGATGAACCTGTGAGGTCTGTGAGGCTCACACGCGTCGCCTCCGCGTCGGCGGTCGACACGTTCCTCGCCTCCGGCCATGACGACTCCGGCTTGGTGGACCTGAAGGAGATCCGGAGCAGGCAGCCACACCCTGCCAGGAGGTCGGCGCCTGTGGTGGCGGATCAGATAGCCGGTGTAATGACTCCGATTTTCCGGTTTCACCCTCTTGAGTGGATTAAGTAACTAGCGGCAATAATTTTGACGATTTCTGCTTCGCTAGGCAGACCTGCACATCGGAGGTCATGTCATGCGATACCGCAACATCGCGTTGTACGCACCCGCCGCCGCTGCCCTGCTGGCTCTGGCCATGCCGACGGGAACCGCTCAGGCAGCCACTGGCACCTTCTTCTACCACGAGCAGCCCGGAGACCTTGAACGCTCCCTGACCAACCCCGCGGACAACACGTGCTTCAACCTCGGAAACGGCGGAGGCCCAATTTCCAACCAGACCAACCGCGTAGCCAACGTCTACTTCCAGAGCAACTGCAGTGGCGGGATCTTCGGATTCTTCAACCCCGGCGACAACGGCACTCTGCCCGAGTACCACAGCGTGAGGTTCACAGAGTTCCCCCCGTGACTGCCGCTCAGCTTGTTTTTGGTCTGACCTCGCACGATGTCCCGAAAGTGATCGCTCGTTCGAGGATTCCGGGGACGTGAACACGGCCTCCGTCTGATCCTGTGCTCCGCCCAAAGAGGCACTTGACCAGTAGGAAGGCCGTGGGGGGATGAGTCTGCTGCATCACGATGCCGGCGGGAAGCGTTCGCGGTGACGTCACACTTCCGGGACGACTTCTTCGACTGCCTGAACGTGCGTGGGGACACGCTGTTCGAGCTGACCGACGCGTTGCTGTGCGCGGACGGTCCGGTGACCACGCCGGTGGACCTCACGCTGACAGCCGAGCACCGTCGCGGACACGGCGCGATGTACGCGGCGCTGAACCACGGGAACGTGGATGTGCCGGGGCTGCGGCAGATCTTGGCCGGGCTGCCGCAACCTGAGGCCGCCGAAGGGCGCCTGGTCCTGGCGGTGGCCTTGGTGGACGTCACCCACTGGCTCCGGCCGGACGCTCCGCGCAGCGCGGACCGATTGTTCTGCCCCGTCTACGGCCGCAGCGGACGCTCGTCGGACCAGTTCGTGCCCGGCTGGCCATACTCGTTCGTCGCCGCGCTGGAGTCGGGCCGGACCTCGTGCAGCCCTCGCGGACCTCGGCCTTCGCCGCTTGGACAACGACGTACGCGACCCCAGGATCGTCACCGGCTTCCAGCCGGCCGCGCCCACGAGCTCACGGTCGGTCAGGGGGACGCCGGCCGGGTTCTCGCCACCGCACGTGCACCCGGTCGAGTACGGCGTCACCCACCTCAGGATCGGCGAACCTCACCAAGCTCTGCTCCGACTCAGCCCCGCGCCACCCGCCTCCTGCGCGCCCCGCTTGTACTGACGACCCTCGAAGTCAACCACTGGCGGTTCTGAGGACCCGCGCCGTCCGAACGCTGAAAGTCACTCGGGGAAGGTGAGGGAACGGAGGTGAGCGTCCAGCACGCGGATCAACTCACCAACTCGTCCTCCGCCACTTGGCGCCGCGGGGAAGCGTTTGAGTACGTCAACTACGATGGGCGTGGCACGGTGCACCGTCTGCTCAAGGTGCCTGGCGCCAACGCTCCGATCGTCGCCGGCGAGGAGTTCCGCTGCTCTGGCTGCGTAGGCGCCGGCTCCGAGAATGTGCTTGACCTGGGTGGCCTTGGCCAATGGATGCAGGTAGGCGGCACCTGCCGCGGACATCGCTGCCCATGCTGCCTCGCGCGCAGCCGCAGTGTTCGTGCCCTTGGCTGCCTTGAGGGCCGCCGACGCCGTGTCGCGCAGAGATTTTCCGCGTTCGCCGCCCCGGGCGAACTCCCACGCGGCATTGACAGCATCTCGAGGCCGCGAGTCGCCCGGCTGATCGACCTCGAATATCTTGAGCACCACTTCTGCACACGTCGCGGCGAACGCAGTGACCGCACGAAGGTCCTGCTTGCTCAGAACGATCTCGCTCACTTCCGCTGTCATCGTTTCATCTTGCATGACTAGTGCTCTGACCGGGAAGGTTCGCCGGGTTGGCGGGTCATTCCTTCTCAGAGGCAGCTGCGAGGTGGCGGCGGCAGAGGTCGGCAGCCGTGAGGTGGGGTGTGTGCAGCGCATCGCTGTAGAGCCGCATCTCACGAGCTGCTCGGTCGAGGTGCTGCCAGAAGGTCAGCGGCAGGTCGAGGTCGTCACCGAGATCGACGAGACAGTCGAAGGCCAGTCCCAGCTCGTTGTGCTCCAGGAACTCACGCGTCGCTGAGAGGTCGATGTTCGCCAGGCCCGTCAGGTGGGCCCGAGCGGCGTCGAGGTGGTTACGGGTGCAGTTCCAGCTGGCCTGAACTGCCTCACGATCAAGGGTCATGGCGTCAGTGTCGCCGGTGCTGTTCGTATGGTCACGCGGCTTTCGCCGGTCGCCCGCCCCAGCGGATGCCCTTCTCACTACGGATGCGGGCGCGCTCGCGCCGTTGGGCGGCCAGCACGTCGGGATGGCGGGCGTTCTGGTTCCGCCAGCGCAGATAGCCGTGCAGGGCGCGCGTTTGGGCGGTGTGGTTGCGGTGGTTGGAGTTGGCGACGGTGAACTGCCGCAGCGGTCCGAAGTGGGCCTCGATCGGATTGGCCCAGGAAGCGTAGGTCGGGGTGAAGCACAGCTTGACCTTGCTCTTTTTCGCCCAGCGGCGGATGTCGGGGCCTTTGTGGGCGGACAGGTTGTCCAGGATCACGTAGATCGGGGCGCCGTCGGGCCGGGCGGCACGAATCGACTTCAGCGCAGCCAGGGTGTTCGCAGCACCCTTCTTACGACGGTTGACGCCCCACAGGGTGTCGTCGCCGATCGAATAACAGCCGTGGAAGTAGCGCACTCCGTGGGCGCGGTGGTAGGTCGCGGGATGCCGTTCGGGCCGACCGTGTTCGGCCCAGCACGACCCGGCGGTGGGCCGGATACCGAGCGGCCCGAACTCGTCGAACGCGAATACGCGGTCCGGGAAACGCTCCAGCACCTGCTCGATGTGGTCGAGCTTGGCGTCGCGCTCGGGGTCGGGCGACTCCTTCCACGTCTTGGTCCGCTGGAAGGTGACGCCGCGGCGGGCGAGCAAACACCGTAACGCCTCGCGGCCGATGCGGATGAAGTGGCCGTGCACTCTCCGCAGGTAGGCGGCGAGTTTGCGGATGGACCAGCGGGTGAAGGGCTGGCCGACCTTGGTGGGGCGGGTGGTGGCCGTCTGGATGACGAAGTCCTCGTCGTCAGGCTTGAGCAGGCGGGGACGGCCTCCCGCCCACTGAGGGTCCAGGCAGGCCAGGCCAATCTCGTTGAACCGGTGGATCACGTCGCGCACGGTGCCCTCGTCGGCCTGTACCAGCTGGGCAATCACCGGCACCCGGTTCCCGCCGGCCGACGCCAGCAGCATCATCGCCCGCCGGTAACGCACCGAGTCGGTGCTGCCCCGGCGCACGATGTGCTGCAGCTTCTGCCCTCCTGGTCGGTCAGTCTGCGCACACGGACAGGCTCGGCCACCGCGCCTCCAGCGGTCGGATCAGACGTAACCACACATCCAACCGCCACGACCACCAACCCCGCGAACCTATGCGGTCAGAGCACTAGCTGAGCCTTTGGGACCCGGGGCGACTCGGGGCCATCCATGCCGACGGGCTCCCAAGCAGCCGGGATCGTAGAAGGCCGCCCGGCCGCAGCGAGCAGGAACCGGCCAGCCGGACCACTCCGTCAGACTGCCGCCCGCAGCGTTAGACCCTGGTGGCGCCCGGAGACCAGGTCGGAGATCCCCAGGACGCCACCGCCATCCCGGCGCCGACGCCCTGTGTATGGGTCATCGGCCGCACGCAGACCAACGGTCCCGACGACTACAAGTTCGTCAACGTGATCCGAGACGACTACACGGTCACCTTCGTCAACGGACTCAGTGCCGTCGACTTTTTCCGCCCCGGTGCGGAGTTGCTGCGCGTGCATTCCCCGCACGCCACGGACCTCTCCGTCCTGGCCCGTATTGCCGGTCTCGGCCTCGTCCCCGGCCGCCCCTTCATGGACAGCGACTTCACTCCGGAGCGACTCGGGGAGATCCAGGCGGGCGTCGATAAGGCCCAACAGCAGATGCTCGCCACCCGCACCTCGTTGGGACGGCAGGCCAACGGCTGGGCGGTCGTCACGGAAAACATCGGGCTCTACGGCGACAACTACTTCCAGCGCGCTGTCGTCAGCATGGTCGGGTTGGGCGCCAACCAGGTGATGCCCCCGGTCTCCGCCTTCTGGTCGGTCACCATGTACGACACGGCCGGATTCCAGGCACCCAACGAGCTGAACCGCTTCGCGTTCGGCGACCGCGATCGGCTGAGCTACGACGGCTACGGCTCCCTCGACATCCTCATCAGCCACGCCCATCCCAGCCCCGAACGCGAAGCCAACTGGCTTCCCGCCCCTACGGGCCCGCTGGGCGTCACTCTGCGCCTGTACGCCCCCCGCCCGGAGGTCCTCAGCGGGCGCTGGGTACCGCCCGCTGTACGCAGGACCTGACGCACCGCCGGACGCTCCGGCCGGGGCCCGGGCCGGCGGAGATCACTGATGTAGCCGTGACCAAGTTCGCACCGTACCGCGGAAACCGCGCCGTCGCGGCAGGGGCGATCATGCTTCTTGGCGGCCTCCTCATCAGCGGATACGGCACGATCCGCTACCGCTCGGTAGGCCGTCAGCTCGTCCTCGGGCTCTACGCACCGGCCCGGCTCGGCCAGATCACCGCCAGCGCGGCTGGGTACCGGAGTGCTCAGCATCGGCTCCGGCAGCGTCCACGTCACACGGGAGCCCTTCCACCAGCCGCTGTCCTACCTCCTGCCACCGGCCCTCGCGTCAGCTGGCTGGCGGTGTAATCGATCCACAGCAGCGTCGACTCGACTCCGGCCCGCCAAAGGTCGTCAGTGAGGACCTGTCCATGGAGCAGGAGCCGGTCGGCGAGGGAGTCAAGGGCTGGGGTGCGGTGCCCATGCCGGGCCGGGCGTGAGCTAACTCGTCCAGCTGTGCGCTACGTCGATCACGATCCGGTCGTTCAACTGCGTCACGCGGAACGGCAGCCGGGCGCGTGTACCGAGACCGACCTGCGTCTGTCCCTCGAAGGTGCCGCCGAACCGGGTGTCCCGGAAGGTGCGGTACCCGCTGATGTTCACGCTGGGCAGGGCCTCGCCCACCTCTCCGGGGTAGGTCGCCACGCCGGCCTCCAGGTCGTAGCTCCACGCGCCGACGCGGATGTCGAGGATCGCCCCGCCGGCAACTGGTATGTACTGGCCCGAGGGGTCCGCGTAGAACCGGTCCACGTACTGGACGTGGTAGCCGATCCGGTCGCCGCCGCCGGGCACGTCGAACACGATGCGGTCGTAGCATTCGTGCTGTCCGGTCCTGATGTCCTCCAGGTGATCGGCCCCCATGGTGACACCACCCTTGGCGCCGCTGCCCCAGCCTGTCGGGCAGGCCGCCGCCGCGCGTGGTCCCTCCGCCGGGGCCGCGCCCGCGGTGCTCGACGCCGTCCCCAGCGTGGCGCCCGCGAGCATGATCACCGCCACTGCCGCTCTGACACGTCGCATCCTGTCCCCCTTGGTCGCGTAACTCTGGTGTTGAGTGAGACGGCCTACCGCACCGGAAGGTTGTACGCCAGGTCGGGCAAATAGGGAATCTTGCCGTCCGTGAGATCACTTCGAGGACGCCCGGTTCGATGTGTGCCAAGACTCCCGGCATGAGCACCGGGGCCGACGGCACGCGCGGCCGGGCGGAGCGCGAGGAGTAGGAGCGCATGGACTGGCTGCTCGGCGCCGCGGCCCGGGCGCGGTGTACGCCCCGGACGGCGACGCGGTCGTCCAGACCGAGTTCGCCGCCGAGGTCGAGGTCGAGGCCGCCGCCGCACGAGAGGCCGAGTTGTGCGAAGCCGTGCGGATCGAAGCTGGCCGAGCTGCAGCGCCTGGTCCTGGCCGCGTTCGTACGGCGCTGGGACGCGGCGGGGGAACGTCTGCCTGAGCGGCCCGCTGGGACTACGAGCGCTTCGCCCTGCGTGTACCGGATGCGCTGCTCTCGCCCTACCGGCCGCAGCTCATCGGCTCGGATCGGGAACCGCAGGGGAGGGGAGCCGGGGGGAGGTGGGGGAGCGGAGGTGCCCAGTTCTCCCTACAGGTAACCAGTCTCGCCGTTGGCTGCGAACCGTGTCAGGGATTGCTCCAGCAGCTCCAGAAAGTGCCGCAGGTCATCAGCCACCCGGTTGAGCTCGGGCTTGTCCAGCGACGCCGTCCGTGTCCGGTAGATCACCCCACGAGGGCCGGCGACATAGGACAGGCCGCCGCCGTTGGAGCCGATGACCAGGCCACTGGGTTTCTGGTCCGCGCCGACATCGAGGCCGGATCATGGCATGACCCACGGACTCCACGGAGTGACCAGCGAGCTTGTACGCCATCGCCGGTCTCGTCCCTGTCGGCGGGTGCCTGCACGTCAAGGTGCCGGCACTGGTTACGCAGGCTCCGAAGGCACGTACCTCGATGCAGCGTTCGTTACTCCCAGCACCCGCCGTGGACCGGTGCGCCAGGTTCCCGACGGACATCGCATGTTCAAGATCCACTTTTGATACGCACCCTAGGTGCGATCCTGCGGTGTATGAACCATTTCGGCGATGCGCACGTGCGTACCTGGACGCTGCGCTTCATGGCCCTCCTCGCAGCCGACACCCAGGATCAGCTTGCCTGGCTGGGGGAGCGGGAGCTGGAGACGGAGGCCGTCGTTGAAGAGGGGGAGCTCCTCTGCCGCGTCTGCGAAGGACTCGCGGAGCGCGGAGTCTTCGAACCCAAGAATCTGCGTGATCTTCAGGCCATCGGCCGTCGCCTCGGCAAGATCGATGCCGCCAGCCGCGCCGGCCTCTGGGTAAACGCCCTGGCCACAGATCCGGCGTGGGACGAGATACGTCCTCTGGCCCGCCAGTTTCTCCTGACGACGCTGGGCGACTGGCGTCAACCCCTCCCACGCCCCGTGCGCCCGCCCGCGGGTGACCACTGAGCACGTCCAGGCGGCCTGTGCGGCTGTATGCCGCGCGTCTGAAGGAGCTGGGTGCGGCGCTCGCCGATGTCGGCGGGGGCGACACTTCGCGGAGCGTTCTGGCCGACCCGGAGGGCGACGAGTTTTGCGTCCTCGGCCCGGCCTGACACGGAGCCCCGCCCGCCTGCCCGACTGCTCGCCCACGCTCACGCCACAGAGCGTGTGGATGACGGCATCCGCCGCCGCCGAAGTCGTCGGCCGCCTGGGCTACGCCTGCGCTGGGACCGGTGCACTGCGTCGACAAGACCCGGCGGGGCCTGCTTGCTGGTCGCCCGACGAGGATCTGGTGGCACCGTCGACCCCCACAAGGACGCGCGGATCGCTCCGATAGCATGTTCGAACTTCGATGGTTGCCCACATCGATTTTCATCTGTCGAACCCACTTGAACAAAACGGCTAAACGATTGAAATCCACAGCATCGCGGGTTTTCTCGCAAGAAAATGTCAGAACTGTCTTGGCCGCATGGCGTCAACAGCGAGCGATGGTGTGGGTCGCAGTGGGTGTGGCGGCCCTTGGATTCCTGGTCGTGCTGGAGGTCGCCGCGCGCCGATACGGTCAACCGGGGCCGATTTCCAGCCAGGTGAGAGAGCTGATATGCGCCCCCAAACCGGGGCCGCTGTACGGCGGTTTGGCGCTGATGATGGTGGTGCTCACCTGGCGGCAACGGTTCATCGCGGCTGGGGTCGCGATCGGGATCGATGTCGGCTTCCTGCTGGTGCGGTGGGCGGTCGACGTCAGGGTGACCGACGACCGTTTCTTCGGCAATGGGGCGTTGTGGGTGATGTTGGGATACGCGGTCGTCGCTGTCACGCGCCGCACCGGCCCGGAACGCGTCTTGCTGCTGAAGGGCGTCGGACTGGGCCTGCTGCTGGTGACCGGTCGTAAGATCGGTGACACCTGGCTGTTCCTGACGTCGAAGACCCGCCCGACGGTGCTCGACCAGTATGTGGCAACCGCCGATCACGCGCTGGGCAATCCGTCGTGGCTGGTAGGCCGGATCGTCAGGGCAACCGACCCGATCGGCACCCATCTTCTCCACTTGGTCTACGCGCAGCTTGCGGTGGCCGCGGTGGTCGTCACGCTGTACCAGTTGCGTGACGTGGCGGTCGAACGCCGCTTTCCGCGCCACCACCTGGTGCGCACCTTCCTGCTGATCGGCTTCCTCGGACCGGCCATCTACATGATCTTCCCGGTGGTCGGACCGGTCTTTGCCTACGGCCCGGGCGCCTCCGGCACCGGCGGCGTGCAGTGGGCGGTGGCCAACCTGTGGCCGGACACGCCGCCGTCGATCACCACGCCGCACCTGATGTCGTACGACGGGATCACCCCGCGCAACTGCATGCCCAGCCTGCACACAGCGTGGGCTACCGCGATATTCATACACTCCCGCAAGGGCTCACGGCTTTTGCGATACGCAGGTACGTTCTGGCTGATTGCCACGCTCTGCGCCACGCTGGGCTTCGGCTACCACTACGGCGCGGATCTCGTCGCCGGCGTAGTGTTCGCGCTCACCATAGAGGCAGCGCTGCGCTCGTTCGACCGTGGCTGGGACCGGCAAGGAATCCAGTTGGTCATCTATGGCGTTACGGTCTTTGCCGCGCTCTTGGTGTCGTACCGCTATCTGCCGATGGAGTTGGCCAGACACCAAGGGATTTCCGGGCCACTTCTCCTTCTGGCGATGACCTCTGTGGTCTACGGCTACGTACGGATCACCAAGCTATGGGAAGCGACGGCCGCACCCACACGACAGCCGGAACCGCAACCCGAACCCGTCTGAGCGTGTTGTCTCAGACGTCGTCGGCCAACCGCGCAGGCAGGTCAGGTAGCTCAGAGGGGGCACCCCGCTCGCCGCAGCGGACCCGGGCCCGAGTACATCCAGTACGAGTTCGGGGGCCCGGCACTCCGCCAGACTCCGACCGGGCCCCCCAGAGCGCCGCCAGGACCTGAGAGCTGTCCCGTAAAAGATGGTCAGGGGTCGGTAGGGGGCGCTCCGGGAGGAGCCGCTCCGGCGCTCCACAGCTTCTCGTCCGATTCGAGGACGAGGCTTCCGCCGTGGTCAACAGCCTTCGAGGACGCCGTCCGGAACCGATGTCGCATGGCCTGGGACGCCCCGTCCGCTGACAGCCCCGTGAAGGTGACTGCGCTCAGGCGAGTTCCTTCCGCATCAACGTGCACATCGTTTCGTACCGCCGCAACGATCCATCAGCGGCTTGCTCGTCCCACGAGTCCGGCTGGCGGTCATACGCGACATATCCCAGTCGTCCGTATAGCGCCCGTGCCCGGGGATTGCTTTCCTCCACAGCCAACTCGGCCTGCCGCAGACCGCGGTTCCTTATCCGCAGTTCTGCGGCTTCGACAAGGAACGTACCGATCCCACACGACTGCAATGCGGGGTGGACTGCCAGCTGCCGCAAAGTGCCGACGCCCTCCTTGACCTGGTAGTCGACGCCGCCCTTCGCTACAGGGATGTTCGTTGGAGGGCATACCGCAAGGTAGTCGACCTCCCCGATCCGGGCACGTTCCAACTGCTTGGCGACGCCGGCCAGGTGATGGTCAGACCCTGCCCACCCGAGCGACGCCAGGTCCGCATGCACCAAGGCACGGGCTGACAGCTTCAACACCACGTTGGTCATCTTCAGCACCTCCGGCGGAGCCAGCATCCACGCCGATCACACGGGACGCAAAGCCGTTTTCGCTTCCGGACCGGGAGTTCGGCCTCGCCGCGCTCACGAACGTCTGGGATGACCAGGCCGGTGCCGCTAGTTTTCGACTGCTCAGCGATCGTGTGGTCACGGGTGGGCACCGGGGTGCCGTCCACGATCAGTTCGGTGTCCTTGCCGAACCGCCTGCGTAGAAGGAGTGCGATCGACGGGCCGAGGTGGTCAATGATGCGGCCGGCTGCGGACTTCGAGATGCCGCACAGCGGAGGTTGGTGCGCCATAGGACATCTCCGACCGACGCCGTGATCACAGCAGCCGCAGCGAGGCCGTCTCAAAGATCGACGCTGTGAAACGATGATCGGCATGGCAGGTCAGGTCTGGGTGTCACTCATATCGTTGGGCGGCGTCGTCCTCGGCGGCGTGTTGTCCTACCTCGTCCAGCACAAGACTCAGCAATCAGCGGAACGTGCCGAACAGCAACGGCAGCGGATCGCATTGTCGGAGACCCGCCGCGCGGAACGGCTGGCGCTGCTGGAGCGGTTCATCGAGGTATCGGCAGAGGCGGAACGATGCGCCTACACCCGGCCGTCCGAGTGGGAGGACACCGATGACTGGTACCTCACGACCCGGGACGTCATGTACCGGTTGTGGGTCGCGGATCGGCTCCTCCGCATCCAGTTTCCCCTTCCCGTCCATGACGCGGCACACGCGCACTTCCTTGACCTCAACCGGACCGTTTGGCACGGCTTGCCCGACGGTGAGAGCGTGCGGGACTACCTGGAGGGCAACCGGTCGGCGTTTCTCGACGCAGCCCGCGAGGTCATGGGATAGCTCACCCACCGACTCCCGAGGTCTTTTGCGGCACAGCTCTCAGGTCGACGAGCGCGACGGGTGCCGGACAGGGGGAGGGCCGCCCGGGAGGGGGGCCTGTTGATCGTGGGTGCTGACTGTGGAAGAGCCTGGGCCGCCCCATGGTGCACGGCGGAGCAGCTCGCGCCCTGGCGCAGAACCACGTGGACTCGCTGGAGAGCCTGGTCGCGTACGCGGGCTTCGAGGTGAGCGGGCTCAGTGACGTCGGGCCTTGGTTGTTTCTCCTGCAGGCGGCGGGGCCGGGGTAGCTACGGGGCGTCGACCCGCCCTGCACGATGAGTGGGTCATGACGACTTCACCCCATGCACCTCGCCTGTACCGTTCCGGCTGGATATCGGAGGCGGCGGTACGGGAAACAGCTGCCCGCGCCGATGCCCGCCCGGTCTTGGTCGTCCTGCTGCTCGCCGGGGCATGTCCTGGATCCCGTCGGACCAGTGCCGTCTCAGGGCAGCTGACGCTTGTTGTCACGGGGCAGGCGCTCGGAGCCTGGCGGTCCACCGCGACACGGGAGCCGCGTATGAGCGGTTGGTCACAGGTTGGCTCCGGTACCGCCCAGCTCCTGCCGCGGCTCATCGTCGGCCGTATCCACGGCCCGCTGTTCCTCACCGACCGTAAAACCCCGCCAGCACGTCGACCCTGGACACCTGCCCCGTGACAGGCCGCGCACGGCTGCCCCTACCGGCGGGCGGAAGAAGTCTTCGAGAAGAGCACCCGGCTGCTGACCAATCCCTCGCGGCCCCCGCCAACTTCGACGACCTGGAGGGGTGGACACTCCACCGGCTCCGCCGCAGTGCACTGACACACCATGCGGAAGACGGCACCTCAACGCCGATGTTGTTGGCCCACTCCCGCCATGCCTCCGTGCGATCCCTGGAGAGGCACGCCCGGCCCGGCGTCGACGCGATCACGAAACCGCGCTGGAGTACTAGTCGGAGTCGAACTGTTCTTCCCACAGGGCGAAGCTCTCCGGCTGAAGCCCGTAAGCGCTGTACTCCTTCAGCGCAGCGTCGATTCGTGGCGGCAGGGACGCCATCGGCCCGAGGTCGCAGACCACACGCCACCCCGTGTCGCGCGCCCGTCGTTCGGCGGGAGTCAACGCGTCCGGTCGCAGGCGGACCTGGAGAAGGTGTCGGCCAGTGCTGACGCCGCGGGGTCTGAAATCGTGCAACGCGATCTCGTCGACGTGCCGCCATTCGAAGCGGGAGGAATACCGGTGCCGCCACTGACACTCCAGGGTGTCGCGGTTCAGGCGCAGGTCGACGACGTAGGGTTCTCGGGTGTCTCGGCCCGTGGGATGTGAAAGTGGATGCCGCCGTAGTTGTCCCGGAACTGGACGACGATGTCGGCGTTGCCGTTGAAGACGTTGTGAAAACCGCCTCGGGAATCGCCTCCGGCCGGCCCCCGCTCAGTCATCGGCCCCCCGTGGGTCGCTTGCGCTCCGATGGTGACATGGTAGCTACGGAGGGCCATCGCGGCTCGGCTTTGAGCATGCGAGGGAATCCTGGGCAATCATCCACGCACCGGGGGAAGTTGGGGCGTGCGTTCTTGATCGGGGAACCGGCCGGTAAAACTCATTCGGCCATCAATGGAAGTTCATCGGGCCATGGAAGTCCCGGCCCATGACGACGTTGCGCTGCGTGCCGCCTTCGATCGTGTTATGGACGTCGCCCTCGCCGGCATGCCGCACCCACGCGTCCTCGGCCGCTCGCCCCTGCGACCGCCACCAGGCCCCGAGGCCCGCCCGAAAGGCGGCGTCGTGCCTGGCCCTCAACTCCAGTGCGAGCGCGAGCGCACGGGCGTCGGCAGCGGCTCGCTCTTGCCCGACGTTCTGTTCCAAGGCGTCGACTTCGGCCACGCCCGGTGGCAGTTGAGCCGCGCCACCGCCCGGCTCCGTGCCCGACGCTGTGTCACGCCTCACCAGATCCCGCAGAGCCGTCCACGCCTGGGCTCCCGCAGCCCCCGCCGTACCGCTGGCCAGCGCCATGAGCAGTTCGGCCGCCATCACTTCCACGAGCACCTCCGGTCTCCGCACACGCTCCACGGTCCAGCGAGCGTAGAACAGAAGGGCGTCCTGAGGCCGTTGCGGGAATGACCGAGGACACGCTCACCGGAGGTACGGGGCCGCTCAGAGCGTGTCCTATGGGGTGAGGCGGATGAGTCGCTTGTAGCTTGCGCCGCAACTTGTCCAACGGCGCGGACCTTCCCTTGTAACGGCCAGGCGCCTGCCATGATCGTCATCATGGGGATACACATCGCACCGGCCGCGGTGGCCGACTTCCACCAGGTCCTGACTGATCACTCCCGTTACTGGGGCGAACGCGACCTTCGGTCGCTGCACCTTCTGGCCCTGGTGCAGGAGTTCGGTTCCACCTGCTTGGTTGCCCACGCCGAGGACGGAATCCGCGGGTACGTCTTCGGGTTCGTCACCCCAGACGGAACCGGGTACGTGCATCTGATCGCCACGCGGGATGATGCCCGTGGCACCGGTCTCGGGCGTCGTCTGTACACGGCGTTCGCTGAAGCAGCGGAACGTCACGGTGCACGGAAGTTGAAGGCGATCACATCAGTCGAGAACACCGGCTCGATCGCCTTCCACCGCAGCCTCGGCTTCGACACGAAGATCGTCGACGACTACAACGGCCCCGGCCGGGCTATGGCCGTCTTCCACCGAGATCTGCCGCTCGACGTCTCGCGGCCCCGACCCACCAACCATCACCGGTAAGTGCTGGAGCCGTTGTTGCCGAGGGGCAAGAAGCCCGGCCGCCCGCTGACGTGGTCCCGGCGACAGTTCCTCGACGGCATACGGTTCCGGGTCCGCACCGGTGTCCCTGGCGGGACATGCCCACCGAGTGCGGACCCTGGAGCCGGGTCTACGACCTGACCTGTTCCGTCGATGGCAGCGGGACGGCACCTGGCATCGGATCTTCACCGCGTTGCAGGTCCGAGGAGATGCCAAGGAGCTGATGACCTGGGGCCTCAACGTGGACTCCACGGACGTGCGCGCCTACCAGCACGCCGCCGGTGCGCGTCAAAAAGGGGAGTTGCAACACGCATCGGGGTGCTCCGACTGGGTGCGGTAGGCCCCGCGTGCGCCCGCGACGGGTGCGGGCGGACAAGGCGTAGGCGGCCCGCAAGAACCGCGCCTACCCTCAGCGTCGCGGTGTCCGCTGCAACATTCCGGACAAGGCCGACCAGGTCCGCAGCCGCAAGAAGCGCGGGTCGCGGTCCGCTACGGGGCTACCGTCCTCGTTGCCGCCGTCAACGCGTGGTTGTGACGTACTGGTCCGACGACAACGCGAACACTCGTACTGGTCGGTTGCCGTTGGGATTGACGGTCTCACGGACCGGATGCATCCCCAGTTTGGTCATGATTCGTTCGGAGGCGTCGTTGCCCACTTGAGCGATGCTGACGATCCGCTCCAGCCCTCGTTCTTCGAACCCGAACCGTACAGCGGCCGCAGCAGCCTCGGTGGCCAAGCCCTGTCCCCAGTGGGAACGTCCCAGCCGCCAGCCGACCTCAACCGCCGGCAGTACCTCCGGCAAGTAGTTGGGCACCGAAAGGCCGGTGAACCCGGCCAGCTCGCCCGTGGCCCGGATCTCCACGGCGAACAGGCCGAAGCCCTGCGACTCCCACTCGCTCTCCCATGCCTGGATCCGGCCGCGAGTCTGCTGTTCGTCAAGGACGCTGCCGTCACGGATCCACCGCATGACCTCGGGGTCGGCATTGACGGCAGCCATGGGCGCAACGTCTTCCTCGCGCCAGCGACGCAGGATCAAACGGGGAGTGTCAAGCGGGACCATCCAATCATTCTGGATCACCACTGGGCTCTCCGCCATCCTCACCAGGCACTTTCGGTAAATGCCCTGACGAACTCGTGCACGGTAGGCGGTGAGGCGTCGGCTTCCTGATCGTTGATCACGGTCGTGTGGTGGGGAACGCATCTCGTGCAGCGATCATCAGGGACCGGGGGATCACGAGCCTGTCGGCTGACGTGATCGCTGAACTCGTCGCAGGCTTCGGCCGGTTGTGGCATGAAAGGCACAAGGCGAAGCTTGCGTCCAGACCGCGGAAGCGCGCCCTGGGCGCCGACGCGAAGCACCGGCTGGTTTTTGTCGACCGGCTCCTGGCCCCCCTCGTGCATCTGCGACACGGGCCCGCGCACGCACGACGTGCCGGCCTGCTGGTCTGACGTGGACCGCTCCACCATCACCCACCCCATCCCGAGGTACGACCGCTGCTCGCCGAGCGAGGACGCACGGTGAGCTCCGGCGTGCGGCTGCGGTCTCTGACCGAGGTCGTCGACCATCTCGGTGTGAGCGGGAAGACCGGGATCATCGACGGCACCGAGATCCGGGTCCGGTGGCCGGTTGCCAGCCGCCGGCAGCCGGCAGCCGGACGCAAGGACCGGGACAAGTTCATCTCAGGCAAGAGCAAGCAGAACGCTCCTCGCCGCCTCCGCCGCCCGTGACGGGTTCGTCCGGTCGTCCCAGCGGCTCGGCCGTCGGCGGAGTCGCCGGGCTGACGATGGTCGGGCTGACGATGGTCGGGCTGGGCATGAAGGTCGAGGTCACCGGCCAGAAGGTCTGACGGCCTCGCGATCGGCCGGGCGAGGGAGCCGTCTCGCTCCTTCGGCTTACGACGGAAGGCCGACTCGGGCATCGGGTGATCCGCTGATTCCAGCGCCGGGGCACCGGACGAGTGCCGCGGGCGCGGAAGGAGGAGCACCGATGCTTTTGCTGAGTTCCAGACCCAAAAGCCCCGCTGCACGCCGTTGGCGAGCGCGGTTTCTTCAGGTGGGCACGTTGTTGGTGGCCGGACTGACGGCCCTTCCGGCTCCAGCTGCCCAGGCGGCCCGCCCTGACTCCCCGCCGGGAACAGCGTCCCGCCCCACGGTGAGCACCGCCGCTGCCCAGGACCGGCTGAGCGATCCGGTGGTCACGCCCCTGGGTTCGTTCGGCGGCATTCGCTATGTGCAGTACGACGGTGTGTTCGAGGGCAGGACGTCGACCGGGCGGTTCCGCGTGCCGTACCGGATCAGCGCCCCTGCCGATCCGCACCGCAGCAACGGCACCGCTCTCGTGGAGCCGTCCCACTTCGTGACGGGCCTCGGCACACTCAATGTCTACCTGGGCAGGGATTTCCTGTTCCGCCGGGGCTTCGTGCACGCCGGCATCGGCTGGAGCACCCTCCGTAACCGCATCCTCGACCCGTCCGTGCCCGGCACCTTCATCGAGGGCGGAGTCGAGGAGGACGGTGCGAGGGTCGACGACGAGATCATCACGGACTTCGCCCGCGCACTGTCCTCCCGCTCCTCCGGAGCGCGTCCTCTGGTCGGCAAGCTGTCCCGCCGGTACGGCACGGGCTTCTCCGACAGCTCGTACCCGCTCCTGCGCCTTGTCCATTCTCGCGACGCCACAGGCGCTTTCGACCTGGTGCTGCCCATCACCACGGAGGGCTTCGACCCCCAGGCCGACATCGCCGCCGGCCGCTACAAGGGGAAGGTGCTCATCGTGAACTCGGAATTCGACAACCCCTCGAATCTGACCGACCGGGGCAAGGTGACCAAGCGGTACCGGTTCTACGTCGTCGCGGGAAGCCCGCACGTCCCGGATCCGTTGGACGCGCCGCTGAACGTGCCCTTCCCGGTGCACGGGACAACACCGGCGACCTTCGTGCCCCAGCTGCGCGCACACTTCCTGCAGGGCCACAACTGGGTACGCAAGGGGTCAGCGCCGCCGAAGAGCACGCAACTGCGCACCACGAACGGCAGCGTCGTCCGCGACGCCAACGGCAACGCGATCACCGAGGACCGCACCGGCCGGCGCGTGCCCCGGCTGCCGTTCCTGGAACTCGGCGAGGCCCGCTTCGTCACCGGGTTCACCGGCAGCTATGACAACGTGCGCACCGTGCGGCAACTGGGCTTCAGCAGCCACCAGGCCTATGCCAGGGCCTTCGCCGACAAACTCCGGGACTACAAGAAGGCCGGCTTCATCCTGCCGGAGGACGCCGACGACATGAGGCGCCGTGCCAGGCTGTGCCCGCCCTCCACGTTCACGGAAACCTACCGCGACCACTACACCGAATTCGTCGAGATCCGCCCCTGCGCGGCCTGAGTGCAGGGCACTTGGCCGTGACAGGACGAGGCCGGCGTCCGGCACGGAAAGCCTGACCTTCGCCTGGCCGGTACCCGGCAACAAGGCAGACGCCCATGTGCGGCGCGAGCCGGACCTGCCGGCCGTGGCGGCGGGCACGACGGTGGCGGCGGGCACGACGGTGATCGAGGACGGCGCCCACCCGGCACTGGGCTGATTGCCCCGCACCGCGGAAGAACCGGACGTCAGCCTCCTGGGTGGCCAGGAGGAGACAACGCCGAACACCGGTACTCGCTTGCTGTGGTGCCGAGGATGCGCTGGAAACGCAGACAGGCGCAGGTTCGCGCCGGCGCCGAGGCCCGACGGCGGCGGCGATCTGTCCGACGCTGCGCTGGGAGCGTTCGAGCCGTTCGCGGGGGCAGGTCGATGCGGGCGCGCATCATCCACTGCCTCGGCGTGTAGCCGTCCCCTCGACGAAGCGTTGGGAGAAAGGTGCGTGGCGAGGCCCTCGGCCTGCCGTGACAGTGTGGCGAGGGTGAGGGGCCTGCTGAGCCGGTGCATGGTCCACTCGCGGGTGGCGGTGAAGCGTTCGCCGGGGACGCCGACGCCGGCGAAGGTGAGCAGCCCCAGTCCGGTCACGGCGGTCACATGTCACCATGATGGCCCTGCCCTTCCAGCACGCCTGGCTGGGAACCCCCGACGAGCGAACGTTGCCGCCCGCGTCTACGGCAGCCGCAGGCCAGTTCCGTGAGCGATTTGTCGTCCGGCCGGACCACTCCCTCACTGTCGGGCGCCCCCGGTTCCGCGCACGCCGACGAGATCGTGGTGGCCGTGAGGTCGCTGCCAGTCCGGCGCACGTGCTGGTCGGTGGCACAGCAGCCTTAAGCGCTGACACGGGGGCCGCCGTCGAGGAGGCATTGCCTGCCATTGCACTCATCCTGTGCTTCGGACTATGGCTACTGCTCGGTACCTACACTCGCGGTCCCGTCGCTCCCCTGAAGGCCCTCGCTGTCGGACTGGTCAGCCTCGGCGCCGGCTGGGGGTCCTCGTGACCGTCTTCCAGGACGGTGTGCTGGTGAACCAGCTCGGCGGGTTTACCGTCACAGGCAGCCTGGGCAGCGCTCTTCAGGCAGACTGATGACCTCAGCCGCCCTCGCCGTAGCGTGCTGACGGTGAGGCGACCACCGGCGCACGCTCAGGACTCGTTGCCTACACCGCCGAAGCGTCGTTCACCGGGCATGAAACTCTTCGGCAAGGCAATTACGGCGGCCGGCCTCGCGACGGCGGTTCTCGGGACCGCTTGGTCGTCACAGTGCCCGCCCACGCCGGGGGCATCGGCGGTGCCCTGAGCCCCTCGTTCGGCGCCCCGTCACAGAGTGGGTCAGTGCGAAGGCCGTGGTCGTGAATTTGGTGTATCAGAGCGTCCAGCGGGACGCGTTCGCGGAAGCGTCACACTTCCGGTCGGAACCGTACGCGTGTCTGACCGCGCGGGGCGACGCGTTGTTCGAGTCATGCGACGCGCTGCTGTGCGCGGGCGGCCCGGTGCGGACGCTGGTCGATCTCGCGCTCGCGCCCGAACACGCCGTGGGCGCGGAGCTCTGTACTGCGGACTCAACCAGGCCCGGATCGACGTCGCCCGGCTGCGTCGTGCTCTGGTCGGGGTGCCGTTGCCGAGGGCGGCGGACGGTCGGCTTGTGCTGGCGGTGGATGTCTCGCCGTGGCTGCGACCGAACGCCAATACATGCTGACCGGGCCCTTTGGCACACCTTCGGCCGGGTGAGGGTAAGCATCAGATGGCGCCGTACTCGGTGGTGGCCGCGCTGGAGACCGGCCGCACGTCCTGGACGGCGGTGCTGGACGCGGCCCGTCTGGAGCCCGGCGCCGACGTCGCCGCGGGGACCACGGTGCAGATCCGTGAGGTCGTCGAGCGGCTGGTCGCCGCCGGCCTGTGGCGGCCGGATGACTCGGAGGTCCTGGTCGTGCCGGCCACGGGCTACGATGCCCCGCGCATCATCCATCTACTGGATGACCTGCCCGTCGAAGTCCTCGGCCGACTCCGTTCAGACCGGGTGATGCGGCGTCCTACACCCTCCTGCGAAGAGTTCCACCTGGCCAACCCCAAGGGTGGCCGGCCACCCAAGCACGGCGGCGAGTTCGTCTCGGCGCCCATGGCACGTGGGGCATCGAGCAAGCCATGACGGTCACTGACACCAGGCTCTACGGGGAAGGCAACCGCCCGGGGGTGGGACCGGCTGCACCCTCGGCTGACCCGCCGGGCCGCATGGCTTAACCACGGCGGGCCGCTGCCCATGATCGAGGGCACCGTGATCCGCCTGGTCATGGAGAAGCTGCCGTCCGGCCGGGTGAACAAGCCGGTCTCGCTGTGGTGGTCGCGCACCAGCGCCACCGAAGCGGACATCGACTGCTGCTGTGCGGTCCTTCCTCCGCCGCTTCGACATCGAGCCCACATTCCGCCTGTCCAAACAGACTCTCGGCTGGACCAGACCCGGCTCCGCAGCTCGGCAGCGGCTGACCGGTGGACCTCGCTCGTGATCGCCGCCGATGCCCAGCTCCGGCTTGCCCGCCTGCTGGCCACCAACCTCGGCAGGCCCTGGGAGAAGTTGGCTGATCCGCACAAACTGACACCCGCCCGCGTCCGCATAGGGTTCAGAAGCCTGCACGCGAACACCGGCTCTCCGGCCGGTGCACCGAAGCCGTCCCGTCGCCTTGCGACCGGTGAGGCGTTCAGCCGCCCTACCCATCACAGCGTCGGGAGGAAGCCACGGCGCACCAATCAACAGCTCAGGGCTTAACAGTTGTCCAGGTAGGCGGTGTGGATCCACACACCGGTGGTACCGCCCCACAGATCGCCCATGACCCAGTTGCCCTGATGGCCGCGGTAGTTGAGATTCTGTCCCCGATTCACTTGCCCCAGCACAGGATACTCGGGGCCCGGACCTCCCCTGTAGTTGACGCCGTTGTCATTGACCGTGCATACGGGCGCGAGGGAACTGCGCACGTGGGGCGTTCCGACACTGCTTGGACGCATGTCGGCAGCCGATGCGGTGACGGTGGATACGGAAGTCAGACCGATGAGAGTTGCTGTGGCAATGACGGCGGCGCGGTGAATCACATTGGTCCCTTTGCTCTAGGAAGTCCGGCACCTGGGACTCTGTCCAGCAATCGCATCAGCCAAAGACGCCATCACCCCTATGGGCGGCACACTTTCCAGCCAATCCGCGCAGCTGCTACGGCGGTCCAGGTAGGCGGTGAGGTGTCGTGGGCCTCGAGCACGCCCGCGCCGCAACGGCCGCGATCTGGGTCCGGGTCGCCGCTGTGGTCGACGTCGCCCTGCCGGCCGTCGACGTCGCCGAGACCGTTCGTGATGAACGGTCGCGGCCGGTCCACCGCCGGCACTTGCTCGCTGAAGCCCGCCGTCACCTCGCTCTCGTCCCGCGCGGCCGCCGCCGCGAGCCGGGCCTGGACGAGGCGGTCGTGGGCGCCGCCCTCGCCCGGCCTCTGCCTGGACATCAGCGAGCCCAAGACGCTGCGCGGCCGGTAACGAAGCACTACTAGAGCGTTTCTTCTGGATCATCGTGCGGCCGTGGCGGCATTGGGTCCCCGAGGCCGGAGAAGTTCGGCCCGATCAAGCGCCCCCGCTGGCTCTGGCCACGGCTTCGGACCTCTACTTGATTCTCACCTTGAGGATGCGGTCCTTGCCGGTGCCCTGGTCGCTCGTGCCCATCCAGAGCTGGTCGGCGCCGGGGACCTTGGCGATCGCCCGCAGCCGGCCGTACGTGCCGTTGTAGTAGGCCGTCGCGTGTTCGACGTCCTCGCCGGTGGCGTCGATCGGCATCCGCCACAGCCGGCGGCCGCTCAGCGTGGTGGCGTAGATGACGTCGTTGACGACAGCGATCTGCGCGGGTACGCCTCCCTCGTCCGGTTTCCAGACCATCTTCGGGTTCGTCATGCCGGAGGTGGAGCAGTTGCCCTGGCAGGTCGGCCAGCCGTAGTTCTTGCCTGGTTTGATGAGGTTGAGTTCGTCCCACTTCTCGGCGCCGATCTCGGTCTCCCACAGGCGTCCGGCGCGGTCCCAGGCCAGTCCCTGGGGGTTGCGGTGACCGTAGCTGTAGACGCGGGTTCCGAAGGGATTTCCGGGAGCCGCGGCGCCGGTCTTGGTGATCCGCAGGATCTTTCCGTTGGGCGACTTCTTGTCCTGGGCCAGGTGGCGCTCCGAGGCGTCGCCAGTGGTGACGTACAGATATCCGTCGGGTCCGAAGGCGATCTGCCCGCCGTTGTGCCTGGTCTCCTGGGGGTCCCTGCGGATTCCTGTCAGGATCGGGGTGTAGCCGCTCAGTCCGGTGCCGTCGAAGTGCATTCTGACCACACGGTTGTCCGCGGCCGTGGTCTCCATGAAGAACACGTCCTTGTCGGTGGTGCCGTTCCAGGTCGGGGACACGGCGACGCCCAGCAGGCCGCCCTTGTCCCGTGACTCGCTCCACACCGCGCCCGGCACGGTGCCACCCTTCTTCTTGGCACCGTCCAGGGCGATCTTCCAGACCACTCCGGTGTCGCGTTCAGTTACCAGCGCCGCCTTATGGCCCCGGAGGAACGAGATCCCCCAGGGTGTCGTCAGCTTGTCCGCGAGCGTGCTGATGCCTGATGGTGCGCCACCTGCGCGGGGCGCACCCGTTCCGTCGCCATGCGCAGGGGGGACGAAGGGCCGTTCCGTCGCCGTAGCGGCCGGCCCGGACGTGCCGAAGGCCATGATGGCGGCGACAGCGGTGAACACGACCATGCCCGGCCGGGCCCAACCCAGCGACGAAAGCCTTAAGTGTGACATCCTGTTGTCCTTCCTATTCTGAAACGACTATGTGATTCCTAACCTGAATGACACGGCCGACCGCGATACCAGGGGGTGGTGCTTGTTGCTGCGCTGCATCATGAGGATCCGGTGAACAGGGCGTATCCATGACTCCTTTCCGAAATCTCAGGCGGCTCCTGAAAGTAATCAGCACCGATCTCGGTCCGTCCTGCTGACTGACCGTTTTCCGGCGTCGGACGACAGCGCACTTCAGTGAGCTTGCGGCTGACTCGTCCGCCATCGGTCCACCGACCCCAAGAGGTCCCTCCCAAGAGTGACCGCAGTCATGCGGGTGGGCGCGGATGGAGTGAACCGTGATCGAGGGCCAGGCCTAACAGCTCATTCCAGGTGGATCGGATAATCCACCTCGTCGTCGATCGCCGTGGCCTGCTGCTCTCGGTGGGAATGTCCGCCGCCAACACCCACGACAGCCAAGCCCCGCAGCCGCTCGTGCAAGGCATGGCTCACCGGCTGCCGACGTCTGCACCGCCGCTACGAGCGCAAGCCCGGCCACTTCCTGGCCTTCACCGCGCTGGCAGCGGCCCTCATCTGCTACCGCAGACTCCCCAAAGGAAAGGGCCAGCTCAGGGGCTGTGTCCGCGTCGTTTGTGGTGGCTGGTACGGGCCTGGTGTTGTCGTCGTCGGCGCCAGGTCGACCAGCGCAGGATGTGCTCGACGGGCGCGGGTCGGCGGTTGGTCACGCGGGTGATCAGCCGTCGTATCTCGGCGAGGCTGAGGCGGATGAGCTGGGAGGATCCGTTTCCGCTTTCCCGGTGTCCAGCTCGCGGACTCGCGGTCTCAGACGGTCAGCATGCGGATCACCGCAGGGAAGGCCATCAGCAGCATCACCGAGCCAGCCAAGAGAGCTCCTGGCGCGGTCATCTTCTCGCTGGCCGCGTTCGCCTCGGCGGCCTGGTCGGCCAGCGGTTCCGCATTGGCCGCCGTGGTACGGGCTCGCAGCGCCTTGATAGCGGCGGGGCGCCATCGGTGGCACTGCCGCGAATGATGTCGGCGACGTCGTCCAGGACGGGCAGGTCATACTCCGCGGTCCACTGCGCGAGCGCCTGATACGGCGGGATTGAAGGAACCGCAGCGGAGAGATAAGGACGCTGGTCCCGGTCCATTGTCAGTGGTTGCCCCTACGCTTCCTCGCGATCATCGACGAGCGACGGAGAGGCTGCCGTGACCACCGAGGACAAGACCATGAAGCGTATCGAGGAAGCCATGGCGCTGCAGCACGCAGGCGACATCGACGGCGCTCGGCAGCGGTTCACCGAGGTCTGGGGGGAGATCGCCTTGGACGGTGACCCGTTCCACCGCTGCGTCCTCGCCCACTACATGGCCGATCTCCAGCAGGACCCGCAGGACGAACTGGACTGGGACCTGCGGGCCTTGGACGCCGCCGCGTCCGTCTCCGACGACCGGGCCAAGCAGCACGACTCCTCCTTGGCCATCCGCGGGTTCTATCCGTCCCTGCACCTCAACCTCGCCGCGGACTTCCACAAACTCGGAGACACCACACAGGCCCGCACGCATCTGGCTCAGGCCCAAGAGCACCTTGACGCGCTCAACGATGACGCCTACGGCCACGGCATCCGATCGGCAATACAGCGGCTCGCCAACCAGCTCGCCGAGTAACAACGCCTGACACAATGACTTCAGTTGTCTGCCGCGGTCGTGGCTTCTGCCGATTCGCCGCCCGGCGCCCCACGACGACTCGGCTGCTCATTAGGACGGCGGCCTCGGCAACGAGGTCGGGCAGCAAGCGAGGGCTTAGCGGTGTCGGGGCCGTCATCGGCGGAGTCAGCGAGCAGCTGCGGCGCGCAGCGCTTGTCAAGATCGACACTGTGACGGCGTAGCTCGCCAGCTCCTCGGGGCGGAATGAGGGGAAGACGCCGAACAGGACCCTGAGCCGCCACCTGGACCCATGGCATCCACCAGGTCGAAGACCTGCTCCACGGTGGACGTTGGACGCTCGTCGGCCTCCTCCTGTCGATGCCTTTGGATGACGGGAGTCGGACCGGAGCAGAAGGCTCCACCAACCGTGTGCCTTTCAGCGCCCCGAAGCGCCGCAAACCCGGTTCATGGTGGGCGAAGTATCCCTACTCTGAAGGGCGCACGAACGCTCAGAGGTCTGCTCCGAGTATTGGCCTGTGTTTGATGGGGGACAGCAGGGATGGAGATCACGCAATGGGTGGCGCAGGCGGGGCCAGTGGTGTCGGCCGCGGTAGGGGCGTATGGAGCGGCGGTGCTGACGCGTGCGGAGGATGCCATGGCCGATGCGACGGTGGGATGCGGGCAGCGCCTTGTGCAGGCTGTGTGGCGGCGCGCGGACGCGGCAGGGCGAGCTGAGCTGGAGCAGGCGGTGGTAGAGCACGCCGAGGACCCGGAGGACCCCGATACAGAGGCTGCACTGAGGACAGTGCTGAAGCGGGCACTGCGGGACGATCCCGACCTGCGCGAGGAATTGGCGGCTCTGCTGCCGGTTTCGGCACCAGGCTCGGTAACCATCACAGCGTCCGGTGAACGGTCGATCGCCGCCCACCACATCGGGACCGCGATCACAGGGGACGGCCACACGCCGCGCCCATGAACGGACACGAGCCCCAGCCCTCGCAAGGAAGCTCGTTTCATGCCATGGGGAAGGGGTCGATCTCCGCCCAGCACATCGGAATCGCGATCACCGGCGACGTGTTGCCCGTAGAGTCCCCGGACGCTCCGAAGAAGGCGGAGGCGGCTCCCGGCACGTCCAACCTTCCGGAAGGCGGGTTGTGCCTGGGACGTGCGGAAGAGTTGGCCGAGCTGCGGCGCATGCTGACGAGCCAAGGAGGGGGCGCGATCACGCAGAGTGGGGCGGTGCACGGCCTTGGCGGAGTGGGTAAGACCACGCTCGCCCTCCACTACGCCCACCACCACCGCAGCCTCGGCGACTATCCGCTGGTGTGGTGGATCGACGCCGTGTCCCCAGCGTCCATCGAGCAGTCCCTTGCCGCACTGACCGAGCGATTAGTGCCGCGCTGGGCGGCTGAGGCAAACCCGGCGTCGCGGGTAGCGTGGGCGTTGCAATGGCTTGCCTGGCATCCCGGTTGGCTCCTGGTGTACGACAATGTCGAGAACCCGCAGGACCTCTCTCCCTACACGGGTGCATTGCACGGCGGGCATCATCTGGCGACCAGCCGCCGCAGCACGGGATGGCCGGACCATGCGCCAAACCTGGCATTGGGCACACTCGAGCCAGACGACGCCACCGACCTGTTGTGCCGGCTCGCGTTGAAGGACGGGCCGACAGCACGGGAGCGGGCTGACGCAGCCGTGCTCGCTGCTGAGCTGGGATTCTTGCCGTTGGCGTTGAAGCAGGCCGGGGCCTACCTCCGCCAGAACCGCGGTATCGGCATCGACGCCTACCGCCGTCGGCTGCAGACGAACATGCGGGAAGCCGCGGATGGCATCGACGCCGAACGCACCGTCGCCCGCGTCTGGCACGTCACCCTGCACACTCTGAGCAAGACCTGTCCGCTCGCGGTGCACGTGCTGGACGTCGCTGCCTGGCTGGCACCCGAGGGCATACCCCACACCCTGCTCACCCCGCCAGACAGCGACCCGTACGAGATCGCCAAGGCAATCGGGACCCTAGCTGCCTACAGCATGGTCACCGACAGCGGTACCGCCATCACCCTCCACCGTCTGGTCCAGGCCGTCCTGCGTACACCGATGCCTCGCCGCTGGTGGTCCCGGGCATGGAAACGCCGCCTCTCACGAGCACGTGCTCAAGCCGAGCGCGCGGTTCTGCAAGCCCTTCCCCCGTCGGTGAGCCAGGAAACAGCCGACGAGATCAGGTGGGACGCCCTCACGCCTCACCTGATCTCCCTCGCGGCCACCACCCCGGCGGGACATGCCACCAGCGTTCCGCTCGCCAACGCGTACAGCGCTGTTGCCCACCGCCTCCACCACCAGGGCAACACCGCTCGCGCCATCCCTCTGCTGCTCACCATCGTTGCCCAACGCGAGCAGTGCCTCGGCAACACGCACCCCCACACGTTGACCAGCCGCAACGACCTCGCCCTCGCTTACCAGGACGCGGGAGACCTCGATCAAGCCATCCCCTTGTATGAGGCCACCCTTGTCCAACGCGAACGGACCCTAGGCGACACGGACCCCCACACGTTGACCAGCCGCAACGACCTCGCCCTCGCCTACCAGGACGCGGGAGACCTCGACCGCGCCATCCCTCTGCTCCAGACCACCCTCGCCCAACGCGAACGAATCCTCGGTAACGCCCATCCCCACACGTTGACCAGCCGGAACAACCTCGCCCTCGCCTACCAGGACGCCGGAGATCTCGACCAGGCCATCCCCCTGCTCCAGATCGCTCTCGTCCAACGCGAGTACTTCCTCGGTACCGTCCACCCCCACGCCCTGACCAGCCGGAACAACCTCGCTCTTGCCTATCAGGACGCGGGAGACCTCGGCCGCGCGATTCCCTTGCTGCAGACGACTCTCGCCCAACGTGAACGGATTCTTGGTGACGTCCATCCTCATACGTTGACCAGCCGGAACAACCTCGCCCTTGCCTATCAGGACGCGGGAGACCTCGGCCGCGCGATTCCCTTGCTGCGGACGACTCTCGCCCAACGTGAACGGATTCTTGGTGACGTCCATCCTCATACGTTGACCAGCCGGAACAACCTCGCCCTTGCCTATCAGGACGCGGGAGACCTCGGCCGCGCGATTCCCCTGCTGCAGACGACTCTCGCCCAACGTGAACAGATTCTTGGCGACACCCATCCCCATACACTGACCAGCCGGAACAACCTCACCCTCGCTCTGAGAGCCGCTGAAGGCATACAACCCGAGCAGTCCAGCAACTCCACTCTCCCTTGAGGTTCGCGTGGAGGAACGGGGAGAGCCGGGCCATGTCGCTGTCCAGGACGTCATGCTCGCGCTCGGCGGCCGGAAGGCGCCGGCGCAGGGGCTCCGACGAGCGTGCGGTGACCTGTCCCATGAGCGAGCCGACGGTGCTGGGCAGCAGCACCGAGGCGACGTCGGCCAGTGCGGACTGCAGATGCCCAGGCAGAGCCCGCGCGAACCGCGTGGCGAGGCCGCCGCCGCGCAGGTACTCCTCCGCTGGACGCCGCACGCCCGCACCGGACCACCACGGTGGACGACGTCCGTATCCGCGTGGCGCATCTCGCCGCATCCCGGCCCACCACCGTCGCGGCCTGACACCATCGGACCCATGGGCAAGCACTGCCGAGCCGGACCGCCGGACCAGCCGTCCCGCGCGATCCTGCGCGCCGACGCCGACGACCCGCTCGCGGGGTACAACAAGCGGCGCCGTCCGCCGCTGGACGTCGGCGCCGGCACCGCCCGCTCCACGGCGGCGGTGGTCACCTCCGGCCCGACGAGCCGAGGGCACTGGAGGAGTGGAACGGCTTTACGTACGCGCCTGCGGGCACGGCCGCGAACCTCGCGGAGGCTCAACGGTGGGTGAACGAACAGGCGGCCGGCGACCAACCAGCGGCGTGACCGGCCAGGCGGGCGTCAGCCGACCGGCGCGAGTGCGGCGTCGTACTGCTCGACGGCCCACTCCCCGGCCTCCGAGTACGACCTGGCCGTCCTGGTCACGTCGAGGGTGGTCACCGAGCACCCGGACGAGCCCGTCACCGCCGCGCACCTGCCGGCCAGGATGGCCGAGCACAGCGACCAGGTCCTCGCCCCGGACCGGCCGGGAGCCTGCTGGACCCGTACTCCCTCGACGGCGGCCACCCCCGGCCGGCTCAGCGGCCCCGCGCCTGGCCGCGCGATCGAGCTTGAACTCCGACCGGACCGCTGCCGCTCCTCGCCAGCATGGCAAGTCCGCCCGCGCCCGGCACGCCGCATGCGGTGTGCCGTCAGCACGTGGGTGGTGATCGCCGCCCTCCTTGCCGAGGAGTCTTGGCAGGTGGCGGACCTGCCTCAGGGTTCAGCGCTCTCGGTGCCGCGCGTCGCTGGTGCGTGGTCGGCCCGGAGTGTTCATGCTGCGTCGAAGTCGGACCGGGGCCGGACCTCCACGACGAAGTCGGCATCCTTCAGCTCGCCCGCCTCGTGGTGCCAGAGGAAGACCCGCACGTGCATCGCGTGGCTCAGGCCGGTCCGCTCCCACTCGGTCATGAGGTCGCCGACGATCCGGCCGATGGCGTGCTTGGCGCCCTCGTCCGTGTCGGGAGCGGTGATCGTGCCGTGCCACCGTTCGGGGTCGCTGCCGTAGGGGCGCCAGCCCTCGGACCCGTGGGGCTCGAACACCCGGTACGCCCAGTCCGTATTGGTGTCCATAACACCGATCGTGTCACCTCAAGGAGTCTCATGCGCCGCATCGGATCGACGCCCGCCGAGCGCGGGTCCGTCGGAGCGAACAACTGCCCTGACGTCCTGGAACTGGAGGACGGTGACTTCCTCGTCATCGGCACGCTTCACCTCCTGACCGCGCCGGAGGCGGAACGGATGAACGAGGTGGGCGCCTCGATCGGCGAGGATGAGGCCGTGGTCCTCGTGCCCCGCGACTGCGTCCTGGCCGCTGTGAAGCAGCTGGCGTCGGAGGGGGTCACCGGCTGACCAGCGCCAATCGGGCCCTCTTGGCCTACTCCCGCACGTAAGCCGGTCGAGACCCGACCCGGTCCTCAGAACGGTCCGGCACAGCACTTGGTGTAAGGGCCCGCCTACGAAAGACACCACAGCGGATACGGAGAGTAACTGTTACTCCAGCGCAACGGGGGAGGGACAGTGTCGTAGCACCCACCGGCCCCCGGCCCTGCGGAAAACCGCAGGGCCGGTGCTACGGAGAACGGTATGCCGTTCGATGGCAATCCTCGTACTGCGGCTGAACTGGGGCTCTTAGGTTGGAGATCGTCGGGGCGCCCGCCTCGGCCCCGTCGATGCGCCACCTTGGAGACCACCATGCCTCACCTGACTCAGGCCCTGTCCCAGGAGCCCGCGGACGGCATTGCGGGGTGGGCTGCCGACCTCGTGGACAAGATGGGAGGCCTCGGCGCCGGCCTGGCCATCGCCCTGGAGAACCTCTTCCCGCCGCTGCCCAGCGAGGTGATCCTGCCACTGACCGGATTCGCCGCGGGGCAGGGCGTGCTCAGTCTCGCGTCGGCGCTGTTCTGGACGACGCTCGGTTCGGTGGTCGGCGCGGTCGCCTTGTACTGGATCGGCATGCTCTTCGGCCGAGAACGGATGTTCGCTCTGTGGGCGAGGCTGCCGTTGGTGAAGACCTCGGATCTGGAGCGCACCGAGGCATGGTTCGCCAGGCACGGCACCAAGACGGTCTTCCTCGGCAGGATGGTGCCGATCTTCCGCAGCCTGATCTCGGTGCCCGCCGGCCTGGAGCGGATGCGGATGCCCGTCTTCATCATGCTCACCACGCTCGGCAGCCTGATCTGGAACAGCATCCTGGTGTTGGCCGGCTACTGGCTGGGTGATCAGTGGGATGTGGTGGAGACCTACGTCGGCATACTGAGCAAGGTGGTCCTGGCCTTGGTGGCCGCCGCCCTGGTCATGTACCTGGCCGTCCGGCTCAAGGGCCGCAACAAGGCCCAGCACCGCCGCATCTGATGCGCCCCGGCCCGCTCCCCGATAGCCCGGCCGTGTTCGTGCCCACAGCCCCGGACGATCTTGTCCGTGGCTGTCCGGCCGCGCTAGGCTCGGCGCCCGTGCACGAGGAGCTGAGAGGCGCGGCGTCCCGCGGGCCAGCAGGAGCCCTCGGCGCCCCGGGCCCCGGAGCCACTCCGACTGCCGACCCGACGCCCTCGTGGCGCCGCCGCGGTACAGGCCTCCTGCTCGGCTGCCTGACCGCGCTGCTGGGTTCCCTCTACTTCCTCGTCGTCGGCGCCGCGCTCGGCCCGTTCCTGCTGTGGCCGCGCACCCGGACGGACGCCCTCGGCGTACTGATGACCGGCGCGCGCACCTTGACGGCGCTCGAACGCAGCCGCCGCTCGGTGTTCTTCGCGGACCGCTTCCCCGGGCTGTACACGGCGTCCGACCGGAAGATCCTGCGCTACCTCGCCGTACGCTGCTACACCGGACTGCTGTGCGCGGTCGTCATCGCGCTGCTCGGCTTCGGCGCCGTACTGGCCGGGCTGCTGGTCTACGGCCTTGCGCGGGGCAGCCTCGGCTGGGAGGAACTGCTGACGCAGGTGGTGCTGGGCGGCGTGCTGCTCTTCCTCGACATCCAAGGCCTGCACTCGCTGGCCGCCCTGGACGCCCGCACCGCCCTCGAGTGCTTCGGACCCTCCGAGCGGGAGCTGCTCCAACAGCGCATCGACGAACTCGCAGCCAGCCGCGCCGCGGTGGTGCGGGCGGTGGACGCCGAGCGACGGCGCATCGAACGCGATCTGCACGACGGAGTGCAGCAGCGCCTGGTCGCGCTCGCCATGCTGCTCGGGCGGGCCCGGCGCAGCCGTGACCCCGAACGGACCGACGCGCTGCTGCGGCAGGCGCACGAGGAGTCCCAGGGGGTTCTCACCGAACTACGCGAAGTGGCCTGGCGGGCCTACCCCTCAGCGCTGGACAGCGTCGGTCTGCGGGAGGCGCTCGGCGGAGTGGCCGAACGGTGCAGCATCCCGCTGCGCATCCGGTACGAGGTCGGCACGCCCTTGCCTCAACCGGTGGAGACTGCCGCCTACTTCGTGGTGTCCGAGGCCGTCACCAATGCCGCCAAGCACTCCTCCGCCACCGCCATCGAGGTGCGGGTCGCGCTCGTCGGCGAGCGCCTCACCCTGCGGATCGAGGACAACGGCAAGGGCGGCGCGGACCCCTCCGGCAGCGGCCTGACCGGATTGCGCGGCCGCATCGCCGCGCTCGACGGTGTCCTGTACGTCGACAGCCCCCTCGGGGGACCCACCATCGTCACCGCGGAGCTGCCATGCGCGTGATCCTGGCCGAGGACTCGGCCCTGCTGCGAGAGGGCCTGGTACGGCTGCTCGCCGACGAAGGCCACGAGGTTGTGGCGGCGCTGGGCGACGCGGTGACGTTGCTGGAGCAGGTCGACAAGCACCAGCCGGACATCGTCGTCGCCGACATCCGGATGCCCCCCACCCACACGGTCGAGGGCCTGCGGGTGGCGGTGGAAATCCGTGAGCGCCGGCCGGAGATCGGCGTGCTGGTCCTCTCGCAGCACATCGAGCGCAACTACGCGGTCCAGCTTCTGGCGTCCAACGCCGAGCGGGTCGGCTACCTGCTCAAGGACCGAGTGGCCCAAGTGGAGGAGTTCCTGGACGCCTTGGAACGCATTCACGCGGGCGGGGCCGCGATCGACCCGGAGGTCGTACGGCAGTTGCTCATCCGCACCACGCACGGCGATCCGCTCGCCCGGCTCACCCCGCGCGAGCGCAGCGTGCTGGAGGCGCTGGCCCAGGGGTACACCAACACGGCCATCGCACAGCAGCTGCATATCTCGGTCAGTTCGGTGGAGAAGAACCTCAACGCGGTCTTCGACAAACTGGATCTGAGTCACACCACCGGCTACAACCGGCGCATCCTCGCGGTACTGCGCTATCTCGAGTCCTGACACCGTGTCCCGTACCCCAGTGGCGGCGGTCGGGCCGGTGCCAGGGCCGTACCTCGACGCGGGACCAGTCGTAGATGCGTAGGCCGTGAGCCCCGCTGCCGTAGCAACGACGCTTCCATTTGTGCCGGGCAAGACCGTTGGACAGGTCCAGCTCCGACCGCCGGCCCTCGGAGCCGATCTGGCAGTTCTCCGTCCGCCCGGCAGTACCGGCGTACTGCCGCCGCACCCACCACCTAACTCCCGCCTTGTTCGGTGATCTGTTTCCTCAGGGCATCGGTAAAGCCTGATCGGCTGTCCAAGTTGAAGAAATGCCCTCCGGGTATCACCGTGTGCTCGAACGCACCGTGCGTGTTGGCCCCCCAACCGATCATGGCGCCGGCCGGCAACTCTGGATCATCCTCTCCGGCGTACGCGCTTATGGGGCAGGACAGCAGCGGCATGGGGCGGAAGGCGTAGGTGTCGGTGAGTTCGAAGTCCGCCCTGAGCGTGGGAAGCAGCATCTGCCGCATCGACCGGTCCTCCGCGATCTCGGGGGGCACACCCCCCATCTCGCTGACGACTTGCCACAGCGCCTGATCGGTGAGTTTGTGTCGCTCATGCCCTGTCGGGTTGTCCTGTGGAGCCTCCATGGCGGAGACGATCAGCTGCCGGGGGTGCATGGCGTAGCCGAGTGAGAACAGTCGGGCCGTCTCGAAGGCGATCAAGGCGCCCATGCTGTGACCGTAGAGCATGTAGGTACTGCCCAGACGAGGGCGGAGTGCGGGCGCGAGTGCGCGGACCAGGGGGCGGACGTCGGTGAAACGGGGTTCGGCGGACCTGCTCTCTCTGCCGGGAAGGCGCACGATGAGGGGGCGGACGAGGTCGCGCAGCGACAGGGCCAGCCGCCAGTATGCTGCGGCGCCCGCTCCCGCGTGAGGGAACAGGACCAAGGTCGGCAGTGATGAGGGGGCGTCGGCTTCCAGGAACCACTCGCCCGGCGTTGTGGAGTTCACCGCGGCTACCTCGTCGCGAGCGTGCTGGCCCGAACGGACAGGAGATTGGCCTCGTACTGGGTGCGGCACAGGCCGCGCTGCCGCTTGCCGGAGGTGGTCTTGGGCAGTGTTTTCGGTGAGACCAGTACGACGTCGTGCGGCGCGTACGACAGCTCCTGGGAGAGCGTCTCGCGCACGGTGTGGGCGAGCTCCTGCGCGGACGCGCCGGTCAGGCTGGTCTCGGCCACGACGATCATGTTCTCGCTGGCCTGGAGCGAGAACGCCATGACGTTGCCCAGCCGGATGCCGGGGATGCGTTCCGTGGTGAACTCGAAGTCCTCGGGGTAGAGGTTGCGGCCGGCCACGATGATCATGTCCTTCTGCCGTCCGCAGACGTAGAGGCGGCCGTTCAGAGAGAAGCCCAGGTCCCCGGTCACGAGACGTCCCACGTGGTCCAGCAGGGGTACCGGGTGGGGGCTGCCGTCGGCCGTCCAGTACTGGTCGACCACCCCGGGGCCCTGAACGCGGATCGAGCCGATCCGGCCGTCGGGCAATGGCGCGCCGCTGTCGTCCGTAATGGTCACGGTGGTCGCAGTGATCGGGGTGCCGCAGTCCACGAAGGTCCGGCCGGAGCCGCCCGCCTCCACCTCCAGCGCCACACCGTCCTCCAGAGCGGCCCGGTCGACCGTGACACTCGTGTACAGCTCGTCGTGCCGGCCCATGGTGACTGCCAGGGTCGCCTCGGCGAGGCCGTAGGAGGGCGCCATGGCTGTGCGGGGCATGCCGTACTTGAGCGCGGTCGTCGTGAAGCGTTGGAGACCCTCGGCGTCGATGGGTTCGGCGCCGTTCACTGCGTACCGCAGCGAGGACAGGTCGTAGCCGCCACGCCTGAGAGAGAGGTAGTGGTTGGCCAGTCCGTAGGCGAAGTTGGGTGCCACGGTGGCGGCGGCACGGTAGGTGGCGATGGTTTCGAGCCAGGCTCCCGGCCGGGCGCTGAATGTCTGCGTCGCCATGGTGCAGGCGGTGTAGCCATGGGCTATGGCGCCGGTCAGAAGGATCATGCCCATGTCGTGGAAGAGGGGGAGCCAGGAGACGAAGGTGTCTGTCGCCGTCAGCCCTCCGGCGGCGAAGACTTCATGAGAGTTGGCCACCAGCTGGCCCTGAGTGACGGCGACGGCTCGCGGAAGGGCGGTCGTGCCGGAGGTGAACTGGAGCAGGGCCGTGTCGTCCGGGCTCGGCAGCGGGGGAGGTGCGCCGGGTGAGGAAGAGGCCAGGGCCGGGAAGTCGGTCACGGGTGCCGACACCTTGCCCGTCAGGGCGGATGCCGCCTGCGGATCGGTCACCACCAGCGACCCGTGCGCTGCCGCCACCCTGCGCTCGGTGAGGTCGTGCAGCTCGTCAACGCCACCCGCACGCGGCAGCGGCAGGACGGTGACCGCCGCGCCGGCCCGCCAGATGCCGAACAGCGTGGTGATCAGGTCCAGGGACGTCCGGCCGAGCACACACACGCGATGGCCCGGCCCGACTCCGTACCGGCGGCGCAGTGATCCCGCGACGGCCTCGGCACGGGCACGCAGTTCGCCCAGGGCGAGGGAGGCAGGCCGCAGCTGGTCGTCGAGGAAGATCAGCGGCCGGTCATGGGGTTGGGGCGCCAGACGCTCGACGATGGACGGCTGGTCCGTCATGGGATGGGTTCCTCCTCGTCAGTGGGCGAGCCAGTGCCGCAGAACGTCGAGTTCGGCCGGAAGCTCCATGGGCGCGGGGTGACCGAGGGCCCCGACGGTGATGTCGTCGCCGATCTCGCGCAGAAGGTCGTCCGCGCCGGGGGTGCAGGCCACGATGAGTCGGCCGGAGACAAGGCCCGCGAGAATCTCCAGGCGAGGGTTCTTCGGGTCGCGGGCCGGCAGCACTCCCGGGTGATCGGGGCTCAGTGTCACTCCCCGGGGGGCCCACAGGGCGTCCGAGTGCCCGAGGTAGTTGAAGAGCACCGGCGCGGGTGCCTTCCGGATCGCGGGCTCGCAGAAGGTGGCGAGCAGTTCGTAGTGGTTTCCGGCGGCCGGGGCCCGGCGGCGTGCCTCGCCTGTGACGGCTGCCGCCTCGCGCAGCGTCAGGTCCGGCAGGGCCGGTACGTCCAGCGGCCACCGGGTGGCCAGCCTGCCGAGGATGCGGGCCGGGTTCAGTCCGTCGGGGGGCAGATCACGGCCGTGCGCGTCCAGGTCGACACGTACCACGTCGGCTCCCGTGCGCTTCGCCACCGCGCGGGCTGTCGCCGCCAGCAGGAGGTCCGGGACGGCTGACGTCTTCACGAGGGCCGCGGTCGCTTGCGGGTCGAGTGCGATGAGCGCCGGCTCGTCCGGCGTCGGCTCGTTCAGGGGGACCGGTCGGGGGACGTCCTGGAGCCGGAGCCAGTACGCGAGTTCGCCCCGTACGTCCGGGTCCTCGGCCCGGGAGCGCACCAGCTCGGCCCAGGCCACGACCGAGTCCGCGGGCGCGAGGGCGGCTTCTCCCGTCGCGGTCACCTGGTCGTAGGCGGAGAGGAGGTCCTCGCACAGGATCCGGCAGGAGTAGTTGTCGCAGATCAGCTGGTTGACGACGATGAGCAGCTGCTGCCGTCGCGCCCCCTGGAAGGCGGCGACGCGCCAGAGGGGAGCGGCGTCGATGTCGAGGGAGGACTGCAGGCTCAGGCTGACGTCCTTGACGGTGCGCTGGGCCACCTCGTCCGCAGCGTCGGTGAGATCCACCCAGGTCAGCGGTACCTCGAGCTGGTCCAGCGTCCGGACGCGCCCCGTCCAGCCGGAGTCCCCTGCGACGAACGAGAGCCGCAGTGCCTCGTGGTGGCGCAGCAGCGTGCGCATCGCGACCTTGAGGGCAGTGCGGTCCAAGGGTTCGGTGACGTCGAAGAGCAGGACGTAGTTCTGGCTCTCCGGGTGGTTCCACTCGTCCAGGAGCGCCAGCTGTCTCGGGAGGAGGGCGGCCTCTCCGTCACGGGGCGTGCGGGACCCGGTGTCGGCCGGTCGCGCGATGGCGGCGAGCGCGGCGACGGTCTGGTGGGCGAAGAACTCTCGGGGGGATACGACGAGACCGGCGTCCGCCGCCTTGGCGATCACCTGCATCGCCAGCAGCGAGTCGCCGCCCAGCCGGGTGAACTCCGTGGTGTCGTCGATCGCGTCGACGCCGAGCACCTCGCACCAGATCTGGGCGAGTACGCGTTTCGCCACGGCGCTGTCGGCTGCGGCCGGGGCGATGTCCGGCACGGTGGACGGTGCGGGGAGGCGAGTTTCGATCGTCGGGCATTCGAGAGGCTGTACGCGGCGGAGGGCGGCGTCCGCCCACGCGGCGCCCTCGGAGGACAGTCGCTCCACGAGACCCACGTACTGCTGGAACATGCCGTCGAGATCGCGCTCGTCAAACAGTTCGTCAAGCGAGTCCCAGTTCAGTACGAGTTCTCCGTCGTACTCGAAGACCTGGTGGTCGATGTGGACCTGGGGGGTGTGCACGATGCCGCCGACCATGGTGCCGAGCCCGCTGACCGCCTGCCCGAAGTCGGCGCCGGCCGAGTCGAGGGCGCTGGTGAACACCACCGGCATGGCCGCGCGCGCCGGGCCGTGCAGTCGGGCCACCTCCCGGAGCACGCCGATGCCGGTGAACTCGCTGTGGTCGAGGTCCCTGGCCAGCTGTGTCTGTAGTGCCCTCGCGCGGTCGGCGAAGCCCGCCGCCGGGTCGGGAGCCACCGCGAGGAGGTTGACGGCGGTGAAGTCACCGATGATCTCGCTCACTTGGTCGTGGACCGGTAGGCGCTTGTTCACCGTCACGTTCAACGTGAACGGGTAGCCGTCGGACCACGCGGCCAGGGTCTCGGCGTAGGCGGTGGCGAGTGCGGCCGACGGTGTGATGCCGTGCTGTGCGGCATTTCGCCGTAGCGCACTCCACGCCTCGGCGGTGATGCGGTGGGTGCGACGGGTGAAGTGCGGTTCGGCGACGTCTGCGGGGTCGGTCACCAGGGGAAGGCGGGGGGCCGGCGGCAGGTCGGGGACCCGCGCCGTCCAGTAGTCCCGGGCGCGCTGGTGGCGTGGGGTCCCTTCGGTGCCTGTCATGGCGAGGTGGTAGTCCCGGAACGTCAGCGTCAGGTCGGGCCAGCCGCGGTCGGGCTCGGCGTAGCGGGCGGCCAGTTCGGTGAGGAACACGGCGACCGTGCCGCCGTCCGCGATCAGGAGGTCCAGGCAGACGTGGAGCCGGCTCGATCCGGCGAGCCGGCTGACCCTGACGTCGAAGAGCGGACACTTCCCGGGGTCGTAGATCTTCTCGCTGCATTCGCGGCGGATCCGGGCCAGTTCCGCCTCGGTCCCGGCCGGGCCGAGGTGGCGCAGGTCGGTCACGGGGACCCGGTAGGGCGGCACTTCTTCCTGCACGTGCCACTGGCCGTCCGGGCCGATGACGGCACGCAGCATGTCATGGCGCCGCACCATCCCTTCGACGGCCGCGGACAGGCGGTCGGGGTCGAGGTCGTCGGCGGTCAGCTCGATGTAGAAGGAGGCCGCGACGTTGCCCAGGTCGAAGAAGCCGTTGCGGCCCAGCAGGTATGCCTGTTGCAGATCGGTGAGGGGGAAGGGCTTGAAGCGGTCCTCCGGCGTCGGAACCACCTGGGGCGGCTCGGCCGGTTCCGGGGCGGCGTCGGAGGCCGGTCGCCGACGGCGTACCAGGTCGGCGAGCTGAGCGATGGTGGGGTGGGCGAACACGTCGGCGACGGTGACCCCGACCCCGGCGTCGCCGGCCGCTCGGACCAGGCGCACGGCGAGGAGCGAGTCGCCGCCGATCTTGAAGAAGTCGTCGTGGACCTTCACGCCGGCCAGGCCGAGGACCTCCTGCCACGCGGACGCCAGCGCCTGCTCGGTGGCGTCCCGGGGCTCAGCCTCGGTCGGTGCGGCGGAACAGCCCCGGTCGCGGGCCGCGGTCTCCCGGAGGCGGCCGACGTCGACCTTGCCGTTCGCCGTGAGAGGGAGCGCGGCGAGCACGAACACCTCGCTGGGCACCATGTAGGCGGGCAGCACCTGGCGGGTGTGGTCGATGAGCCGAGCGGGCAGGGAGGCTACCTGACGGGCCAGGAGCGGCGAATTCGCCGCCGTAGCCACGTCGACGGGATCGGACAGGGCGACCGCGTACGTGCGCACTGCTGCCTCGGCGTCGTGGGGGGAGAGGGTGAACACCGCGTCGAACGTGCCGGTGGCCGCTTCCGGACGGTAGAAGAACTCGCATGTGTAGCCGTGCCGTTCGGCGAGGTCGATGAGCGTCGAGGGCGCCGTACATCGCAGTGCCTCGGTCTCCGGCCAGACCACGTCCTCGTACTCCGCGAGTGAGCAGCCGGCCACCGCCGAGTCGTCGAGCCGCTCCGCCCAGGCGAGGTCGCGTTCGAGCCGCTCGTTGACCACACCGCTCAGGCAGACGGTCGGCTGCCGAAGGCTCAGCAGCCGTGCGAGTTCCGGCAGCGCGCTCAGGCTGTCGGTCCACGGCAGCGCGACGGAGAACGGAGTGGCGGCCGCCGTGTCGTTGAACAGCATCGCGTCGTACCGGTAGTCGGCCATCTCGGTGTCCGCGCGCCCGGGACGGGGCAGCACCGCGGTCCGGCAGCCGAGCCCCGCCCAGAACAGCCGCGGGTCCACGACCAGTTCGTCCTCGGTCAGTTCCCGCTGCCGGAGTCGCCAGGCCAGATCACGGACGAGGTCCTGTGGTCCGGACCGCGCGCGCTCGACGGCGGCGTGGAACGCACGGAGCAGGCGCAGGTCCCGGACGTCCCCGAGGTAGAGCATCCCGCCGGGCCGGAGCGTGGACAGCGCGAGTCGTACGGTGTCCATGAGGTAGTCGGCCGAGGGGAAGTACTGCACGACCGAGTTGATGACGACACAGTCGAAGTGCCCGCGCGGAATGCCACTGAAGTCGCTCGCCTCGCGATGCAGGAGGGTGGCCCTCGCGGACAGCCCCTCCCGTTCAAGGTGGCGGGTCAGGTCCTCCAGGGTGCGCGCGGACAGGTCGGTACCCACATACTCCACGCACTCGGGCAGCAGCCGGGAGGCGATCAGGCCGGCCCCGCAGCCGATCTCCAGCACCCGGCGCGGACGGTGGGCCAGGACGCGGCGGGCGGTGACGTCGGCCCAGTCGGTCATGTCCGCCTCGGAGATCATCCCGCCGGTGAAGCTGTCGGCCCATCCGGCGGTCTGCGCGGCGGATTCGGTGCGGAGTGAGTCGAAGACCTGCTGCCAGTCGGTCACCTGTGCCCTGGCGCTCGCGTCGGGATCCGCCGAGCCTTCGCGGCTCGTGGTCACGAAGGCGAGCAGCCGGTTGCCCTCCGCGACGGCCACCGCCCGCTGTACGACGGGGTGCTCGGTGAGGGTGTGCTCGATCTCCCCCAGCTCGATGCGGTAGCCGTTCACCTTGACCTGGCCGTCGTCGCGGCCGAGGAACTCGATGGTCCCGTCCGGGTGGTAGCGGCCGACGTCGCCGGTGTCGTAGAGCCGTTCGCCGGTGTGGGGGTCGGGCACGAAGCGTTCCGCGGTCCGTTCCGGGTCCCGCCAGTAGCCGCGTGCGAGACCGATGCCGCCGATGAACAGCTTTCCGGCCACCCAGTCCGGGCAGGGCCGCATGGCGTTGTCCAGGACGTGGAAGGTCTGATTGGCCAGCGGTGTGCCGTAGGGGACGGACTTCCAGCCGGGAGCGGGGGCGTCGATCGGGTGGTGGATGGACCAGATGGAGGCTTCTGTCGCGCCGCCGAGGCTGATGATCTCGATCGGGCCGTTCTTCTGTGCCCTGATGCGGTCCGCCAGCGTCACCTCGATCCAGTCACCGGACATGAGGACCAGGCGCAGTGGTGCGACCGCCTTCAGGGACGGCTGGGCCTCGGCGTAGGTGACGTACATCTGCATCAGGGCGGGGACCGTGTTCCAGACCGTCACCTGATGCCGGGTGACCAGTTCGGACCAGCGATGGGGGTCGCGGTCGGCCGCGGGCTCGGGTACGACCAGTGCCCCGCCGGCCGCCAGGATGCCGAAGACGTCCCAGACCGACAGGTCGAAGCTGAGCGAGGAGAGGGCCAGGACACGGTCGCCGGAGCCGACGCCGAATCTGGTGTTGATGTCCCAGGTGGTGTTGACCGCGCCGCGATGGTCGATCATGACGCCCTTGGGCTCACCGGTCGAGCCGGAGGTGAAGATGACGTAGGCGAGATCGGTGGCGCTCTGTACGTCCGTCAGCGGTGCGTCCATCTCGTGTCCCCAACGGCTGGGGTCCGAGACGTCGAACACGGTGAGTCCGGGGGGCCATTCCAGGCGGTCACGTACCGACGTCTGCGTCAGGACGAGGTCGACTTCGCCGAGCGCGAGGAGCCGGCGGATGCGGTCGCCCGGGAGCGACGCGTCGATGGGCAGGTACGCGGCACCGGAGTACAGGACGGCGAGGACGGCGACGACCTGTTCCCAGCCCTTCTCCATGACGACGGCGACCAGTTGGTTCGGGCGGGCACCGGCCCTGCGCAGGCCCCGGCCGATACGGCAGGCCATGCGGTCCAGTTCCCCGTAGCTGATGGCGCGGTCGGCAGTGATCACCGCGGGCTCGGTGCTCCGTCCCGTCAGGGCCGTACCCAGCCTGTGCAGCAGCGTGTCCGGCACCGGAGCGGCGGTCTGGTTGGCCCTGCGGCGCTCGACCAGCTGGCGGGCGGGCAGCCGTACGGTTTCGCACCGGGCCCAGGCATCGTCATCCCCGGCCAGTTGCTCCACGAGTTCGCGGTAGGCGGCGAACATGTCGTCGAGCACTCCCGGTACGAAGGCCGCGTCGACGGAATCCCAGGTGATGTGCAGTTCGCCTCGGTGCTCCAGAGTCAGGCACTCGAGGGTGAGCTGTGGCGCCTGGGCCAGGGTGTAGTGGATGCCGGTCAGCCAGTCCGGGGCGAAGTCGTCACTGAATCCGGAGCCCACGAAGGTCGAGAAGACGACGGGTGAGACGGCGGCTGCGGGACCCGACCGGCGTGCGAGTTCGCGCATCACGCGGATACCGCTGTACTCACGGTGGTCGAGGTCTTCCCACAGCTGTGTCTGGAGGGCCGTGGCGCGCTCGGTGAACGGCCGGCCGGCGTCCGAGTGGACCTCCAGCAAGGTCAGCGTCGTGAAGTCGCCGATGACCTTCTCGACCTGCTCGTGCACGGGGCGGCGGTTGTTCACGGTCACGTTGAAGGTGAAGTCCGCCGACCGGGACCAGCGGGCGAGGACATCGGCGTAGGCCGCGGCCAGAGCGGTGGAGGGGGTGAGTCCGCGCGCGGCGGCCCTGTCCTTGAAGGTCTGCCAACGCTGCGCGGACAGGGCGTGGTGGCGGCGGTGGAAGCGCGGGCTGTCGATGGCCGTCAGCGGGGCTGCCAGGGGCAGTACAGGGGCCGGGGGCAGCGTGTCGAGCCGGTCAGTCCAGTACTTGCGTGCCTCGTCCCTGCGCGCGAGCTCCAGGCCGTCGACCGCCCGCTGGTAGTCCCGGAAGGCCAGGCCCGCCGCCGGCCACTGCCGGTCGGGATCCGCGTAGCGTTCGGCGAGTTCCTCGATGAGCACCGCGAACGACGCGCCGTCGCAGATCAGCAGATCCATTCCGAAACGCAGCAGGCCCCGGTGGCTGTCCAGGCGGCTGAAGTGCAGGTCGAACAGCGGCCACTGCCCCACGTCGCGTCGCTTGCCCGTCATCTCGGTGCGGAGGGCTTCGAGCCGCTCGTGCTGCTCCGTGGCCGGCAGCGTCGACAGGTCTTCTCTGACGAGGGTGAAGTCGGGCACCTCGGGCAGAACCTGCTGCCGACCGTCGTCCAGGACGACCGCGCGGAGCATGTCGTGGCGCGCGATCGCCGCGCGCACCGCCCGCTCGAACCGGTCGACGTCGAGATCGACCGTGGCCAGCTCGACGTAGAAGGAGGCGTCCACGTTGCCCAGTTCGTGGCTGCTGTCGCGGCCGTACAGGTACGCCTGCTGGACGTCGGTGAGGTCGAACGGCTCATAGCTGCTCGCGGGGTCGGCGAGGGCCTCCTGTGTACGAGCGCCGGCCGGGTCCGGTGCGGCGGCGAGGAGCAGTTCCGTCAGCTGGGGGACGCTGACGCCGGCGACCAGGGAGCGCAGGGGCACCAGCACGCCGAAGGCCGCGTCGAGCACCGCGCGGATCTGGGTCGCCTGCAGCGAGTCGACCGCCAGCGGCTCTTCCTCGGGCACGTCGCCGGTCGGGATCCCGGTGATCGAGGACAACAGATCGATCAGACCTACGCAGATGTACGCGCGCCGGTCTTCCGGCGTTCCGCTCGATCCGGTGCCCAGCGCCATCGTCTCGACAGCGCGCTCGATGGATGACTCAGAACGATCGTCCATTTCCCTTCCCCCCTCCGAGGCCGGGCCCGGGATGCCAGGCCCTGCTGAATGAACGTCACCATGGGCGGTGCGAAACGACGCTCGTGATCGACACGGCCGCGTACGGCGCGGGCCGGGCAGCTGTCAGGGCGCGAGTCTTGCTGTTGAACTCGGCTTTAAGTCAACCCTGTTCCGCCCGGCACCTTCCTGGGCTGGGGAACGTCCTCACCGCGGCGAAAAATGATCGGCTGAGGGCTTGACCTTGGTGTCGGGTCCAAACTTTACGCTCGGCGCAGTTGGCTCCCATCTCTCACCGATTGGCAGGTGACCGAGGGTGAACGAGTTCGCTGCCGGGGCCGGCAGCAACGTGGCTGTCCCGCCCGAAGCCGATGTCGGTGCACGCCGCTACCGTGTGATCTCTGGCTGTGTCGAGTGCGCCAGTGACCTGACGGCGCTGCGTCGTGTCCCCGGCGTACGCGACGTACGCGTGCTGTCCGCGACAGGGACCCTCGTGGTCGAGGCGCCCACCACGCTGGACGACGACGTCCTGCTGAGGACGGCGAACGCTTCCGGTCTGGTCCTTGAGCCCGAGAACCCCGGTGGGGAGAAGGTGACCGAACAGACCGGGCGGCGGTCCCGCTGGTGGCTGCGTCCGGAGATGATCTTCCTCGAGATCGCGGCGGTCCTGCTGGTGTTCGTGGAGTCGCTCGGCTGCTACGCGCAGTACGAGTCGACCGCGGAGATCATCGCGTACTTCTGCGTGGCGGTCGGCATCGTCTTCCCGCTGCGTACAGCCGTGATGATGCTCAAGGCCAAGCGGGTGTCGATCAACGTCCTGCTCGTCGTCGCCGTTGCGGGGGCGCTGGCGCTGGGCAAGGTGACCGAGGCCGCCTGCGTGGTGGTGATCTTCTCGCTCGGTGTCGTACTGGAGAGCTACGTCGCCGACAGGGCACGCAAGTCGATCCAGAAGCTGATGGATCTCAGCCCCGCCATGGCGGAACGGTTCTCCATCGATGGCGCGGTCGAGCAGGTGCCCGTCGAGCAGCTCCAGGTCGGCGACGTGGTGCTGGTCCGTCCCAGCTCGCGACTGCCCACCGACGGCACGGTCACCCAGGGCACCTCCTGGATCGACGCGTCCGCGATCACGGGCGAGTCCATGCCCGTGGAGGTCGCGCCCGGCGCCGAGGTGTACGGCGGGACGCTGAACGGCCACGCCGCCCTGCGGATCCAGGTCGCCAAGCCCTTCCAGGACACCGTGCTGGCCCGGGTCATCAAGGAAGTGGAGGAGGCCCAGCAGAACCGGGGCCAGGCCCAGAGGTTCGCCGACAAGTTCGCCGGGATATACACGCCGATCATGATCGGCCTGGCCGTCCTCATGGCGGCGTTCGGCCCGCAGGTCTTCGACATCTCCTACAAGGACGCTCTGTACCGCGCGCTGGTCGTGCTGATCGTGTCCTGCTCGTGCTCCCTGGTGCTGTCCGTGCCCGTCAGCGTCGTATCGGCGGTGGCGAGGGCGGCACGGGACGGCGTGCTGATCAAGGGCGGTGCGTACCTGGAGCAGCTGTCCAAGCTCCAGGCCGTGGCGTTCGACAAGACCGGAACGCTGACACTGGGCCGGCCCACACTGCTCCAGGTCCACCCGCTGGCCGGCTCCGACGAGAACGAGCTGCTGAGGCTGTCGGCCGCCGTCGAGGCGGGGGCGACCCACCCGATCGCGGAGGCGATCGTGCGCGCGGCGCGGGAGCGGGGCATCACCGTCAGCCCGGCATCCGATGGGGAGATCATCCCCGGCGTGGGCGCGCGGGCGGTCGTGGACGGTGCGATGGTCGTGGTCGGCCGGGTCGGCGACCTGGACGGGAACGCGGCGGCACAGGCAGCCCTCGACGCCATAGAGAACGCCGGCGGGACTCCCGTCGCCGTCACGTCGGCCGGCCGTCTCCTCGGCCTGCTGGGCGTCGCCGATGAGCTGCGCCCCGAAGCCGTCCCCGCCCTGACGTCCCTTCGGAAGCTCGGCGTCACCCACACGACCATGCTCACGGGCGACCGTGAGCGGGTCGCGACCGCGATCGCCGACCGGGTGGGGATCGAGAGCGTGCGTGCCCAGCTCATGCCCGACGAGAAGAGCACGGCCGTCGCCTCGATCAAGGAGTCCGGCATCACGGCGATGGTCGGCGACGGCGTCAACGACGCTCCGGCCCTCGCGACGGCGGACGTCGCGATCGTGATGGGCGCCGCCGGCACCGACGTCGCGCTGGAGATGGCCGATGTCGCGCTGATGGCCGACGACCTCAACAAGCTGCCCTACGCGGTGGCGTTGGCGCGCCGGGCGAGCCGGGTCATCGCGCAGAACATCGCCCTGTCGCTGGCCGTCATCCTGTTCCTGGTGGTCGCCGCGGTCGGCGGGAAGTTCTCTCTCACCCAGGGCGTGCTGATCAACGAGGCGTGGGCTCTCGTGATCATCGCGAACGGTCTGCGGCTCCTCCGGCTGCACTCGTCGCTGCGTGCGGCCGGCGCCATCACCGGCGGCTCCGTCAAGCCACTCGCGGCCTCGACACAGTCCGCCTCCGACGATGACGGCTGCGGGTGCGGCACCAGCTGCGGGACACAGGAGCAGGCGACCACCCCCCTGCCCGTGGTGAATCTGCTGTCCGAGCCCGGCACCACCGCCTCCGACGGCGCGTGCGGTTGCGGCCCGGCCTGCGCGACACAGGAGCAGGCGGCCCTGCACCCTGTGGTGGATCAGCTCTTCGAGCCCCAGGGGACCGGCTCGGACGGCGGGTGCGGTTGCGGCCCGAGCTGCGGGACGCGGCAGCCCGAGGTCGTGGAGCTGCCGCAGCTGAGCCTCACGGAGGCCGAGGTGAGCAGCTGCTCCGCGGACGGTGGCTGTGGGTGCTCGTCCACGCCCGCGAGCCCGGCGGCCAGGTCGCAGCGTCGTACCTGACCGCCTCCCGACCAGGGGCCCGGCTGTAATCCCCCGGCAGCCGGGCCCCTACCGCATGAGCACCGTTGACTTGAAGCCAGGTTCAACGACGACACTCCCACCCACGGACGCCCCAGGAGGAGAACGAGATGGCAGCTGATGCGGTCCTGCGAGGGGAAGCGGCGCGGGACGGGGACGGCGTCCCCTCGCACGTGCGCGGATGGACCCTGGGCATCGTCTGCGTCACCACGTTCATGCTCCTCCTCGACGTCACCGTCGTGAACGTCGGTCTGCCCAGTGTGCGAGACGCGCTGGACGCCAGTTTCGCCGACCAGCAGTGGGTGATCGCCGCCTACACGCTGTCGATGGCCGCGTTTCTCCTCACCAGCGGGTCGCTGGCGGACCAGGTCGGCCGCAAGCGCGTCTTCACTCTCGGGCTGGTTGTCTTCACCCTCTCCTCGCTCACGGCCGGCCTCGCCGTGAACCCGCTGATGCTCAACGTCGCCCGTGGCGTCCAGGGCGTCGGCTCGGCGATGCTGTTCGCCGTGGGACTGGCGCTCATCGGGCAGGAGTTCCACGGGGCGCGCGAGCGGGGGACCGCCTTCGGGGTGTGGGGCGGGATCGGTGGCCTGGCCTTCGCGTTCGGCCCGCTCATCGGCGGCTTCCTGACCACGTCGTTGAGCTGGCGGTGGATCTTCCTGGTCAACGTTCCGATCGGTGTCGTCGCGCTGACCGCCGCCAGACTCCGGTTGCGGGAGTTCCGCGACCCCTATGCCCGGGGCATCGACTGGGCCGGCATGATCACCTTTGGGCTGTCCCTGGCCCTCCTGCTGTTCGGGTTCATGGCGGGCAACGCGCTGGGCTGGGACTGCCCGCCCATCGTGTTCGCGTTCGGGATCGGCACGGCGCTGATGGTGCTCTTCGTCGTCATCCAGCGGTCCAAGGGCAGCGCGGCGATGCTGGACCTGTCGCTGTTCCGGATCAAGTCGTTCAACGGCGTCGCCTGGGGCACCTTCCTCAACAACGCGGCCGGCCTGGCCTCGGTCTTCCTCCTCATCTCGTACATGCAGAACGCCCTGGGCTATTCAGCGTGGGAAACCGGGCTCCGCTTCCTGCCCCTGACCCTGACGCTGTTCGTGGTCGCCCTGCTCACCGGGCGGTTCGGCAGCGCCGTCGCGCCGGGCGTACTGCTCGGGACAGCCATCTCGCTGATCGCCGTCGGGCTGGGGCTGGTCAGCCTGGTGCGTCCGACCAGCGACTGGACCGCCCTGCTCCCCAGCCTGATCGTGACAGGGACGGGCATGGGAATGTTCAACCCGCCCCGCGCCGCGGTCACCGTCGGCGTGGTGGGCTCGGCCCGGGCCGGCATGGCGTCCGGCATGGGGCAGACCTTCCAGCAGGCCGGTGTCGCCCTCGGTGTCTCGGGCTTCGGCGCCATGTTCCAGCAGTGTGTCGTATCGGCGTTCACCGGATCCGATGCCGGCCGGCAGCTGGGAGACCGGGCCGACTCGGTGGCTCACGAGGTGGCCACCGGCGCGACCAGCGACCTGAGCGGCCTCGTGCCGCCGTCGATGCTCGACGCGGCGACGGCGGCGGCCCGCACCGCCTACGTGGACAGCCTGACCGAGGTGATCCGCGTGTGTGCTCTGGTCGCGGCCGTCGGCGCGGTGCTCGTGTTCACTCTCATCCGCCGCAGCGATCTGCACGAGAGCGCGCTGGGCGGAAAGCACCCCCACGGACGATAGGTGTCCCGCCCGGGCCGGCAGCGGCCGAGCGGGGAGCGTCGTGCGCTCGGAACGCGGCCCCAGCGGTGACGGCCGGCAGATCACGAGGCCGGCCGTCACCGCATTCAGGCGGACTCGGCCGTCAGGGGCTTCCACACACCCGGCACCGGATCCGGGCAGTCCTGGCTGGGCAGTTGCCCGACCATCTTCTCCAGCTCCCCGAAGAGGGCGGAGAGCCGGTCGATCTCGCTGCGGACCTCGTCCATGCGCTTGCGCAACACCACCGCGGCATCGCCGCACGGGCAGGTGCCCGTGTCCCGGATGCTGAGCAGGTCGGCGATGTCGCTCAGCCGCAGCCCGAGCCGCTGCGTGCCCTGGATGAACTTCATGCGGTCGACCGCATCGCTGCCGTAACGGCGGTAGCCGGCACGGTTACGGGGTGGCGCGGGCAGCAGTCCGAGCCGCTCGTAGTAGCGGATGGTGTCGGGTGTGGTCTCCGCCAGGCGGGCCAACACCGCGACGGACATCCCCTGTTGACCCGGCGTTGTGGACTCCATGTTTTCCAAGTCTACGTTCCTCCCCGTGAGTTCAGGTATGGGCGAATGCCGCTGGGCCGACCCGTGGGATGGCAGCCCCGCGGATCGGCCCGTGCGTCATCCGGCGTCGTCAGTACCGGTAGTGCTCGGACTTGAACGGACCCTCGACATCGACACCGATGTAGTCGGCCTGCTCCTTCGTGAGTTCGGTCAGCTCACCGCCGAGCGCTGTCAGGTGAATGCGGGCCACCTTCTCGTCCAGGTGCTTGGGAAGCCGGTAGACCTGCCGTTCGTAGTCGGCGTGCCGGGTGAAGAGCTCCACCTGGGCGATGACCTGGTTGGAGAAGCTGTTGGACATGACGAAGCTCGGGTGGCCGGTGGCGTTGCCGAGGTTGAGCAGGCGGCCCTCGGACAGCACGATGACCGAGTGCCCGTCCGGGAAGATCCACTCGTCCACCTGGGGCTTGATCTCGACGCGGCGGACCCCCGGGTACCGTGCCAGCCCCGCCATGTCCAGCTCGTTGTCGAAGTGTCCGATGTTCCCGAGGATCACCTGGTGCTTCATGTGCGCCATGTCCTCGGCCATCACCACGTCCCTGTTGCCGGTGGCCGTGATCACGATGTCCGCGATCGGCAGGACGGACTGCAGCCGGGCGACCTGGTAGCCGTCCATGACTGCCTGGAGGGCGCAGATGGGATCGACCTCCGTCACCACCACCCGGGCGCCCTGCCCCGACAGCGACTCCGCGGCGCCCTTCCCGACGTCACCGTATCCGCACACGACGGCGACCTTGCCGCCGATCAGGACGTCCGTGCCACGGTTGATGCCGTCGATGAGGGAGTGGCGGATGCCGTACTTGTTGTCGAACTTGGACTTGGTCACGGCGTCGTTGACGTTGATGGCCGGCCAGAGCAGCTCGCCGTCGGCCGCCATGCGGTCCAGGCGCATGACGCCCGTGGTGGTCTCCTCCGTCACGCCGAGGATCTCGGAGGAGATCGCCGTCCACTTGCCCGGAGCGGTGTCGAGGGAGGCGCGGAGCAGGTCCAGTACGACGGACCACTCCTCGGAGTCCGTCTCCTCGGTCGCCGGGACGCGCCCCTGGCGTTCGTACTCCACGCCCTTGTGCACCAGCATGGTCGCGTCCCCGCCGTCGTCGAGGATCAGATTGGCCCGCCGGCCGTCCGGCCAGGTGAGCATCTTCTCGGTGCACCACCAGTAGTCCTTCAGGGTCTCGCCCTTCCAGGCGAACACGGGCACTCCGCGCGGTGCCTCCGGCGTGCCGTCGGCGCCGACCACGACCGCCGCCGCGGCGTGGTCCTGGGTGGAGAAGATGTTGCACGAGGCCCAGCGCACTTCCGCGCCCAGTGCGACGAGGGTCTCGATGAGGACGGCGGTCTGGATGGTCATGTGCAACGAGCCCGAGACCCGGGCGCCCCGGAGCGGCCGGGTGCCGGCGTACTCGCGACGCAGCGCCATCAGGCCGGGCATCTCGTGCTCGGCGAGCCGGATCTCCTTGCGGCCGAACTCGGCCAGCGAGAGGTCGGCGACGGCGAAGTCGATGCCGTTGAGCGACTGTGCACGGGTGCCGTCCGGCACGTGTGCTGAGGACATGGGAGATCTCCAGTACGTGATGAGGTCAGAGCCCGGCCGCGGCGCGCAGGTCGGCCACGCGGTCGGTGCGTTCCCGGGGGAGGTCGAGGTCGGGCCGGCCGAAGTGGCCGTAGGCCGCCGTCCGCGCGTACAGCGGACGGAGCAGGCCGAGGTCGGCGATGACGGCCGCGTGCCTGAGGTCGAACACTTCGGCGACGCCGGCCTGGATGCGTGCCAAGTCGACGGTCTCGGTGCCGAAGGTCTCCACGAACCGGCCGACGGGTGCGGCGCGGCCGATGGCGTAGGCCACCTGGACCTCGGCCCTGGTGGCCAGTTGAGCCGCGACGATGTCCTTGGCCACCCGGCGCATCGCGTAGGCGGCCGATCTGTCGACCTTGGAGGGATCCTTGCCGGAGAAGGCCCCGCCGCCGTGCCGGGCCATCCCTCCGTGACTGTCGACGATGATCTTCCGGCCGGTGAGACCCGCGTCTCCCATCGGGCCGCCGACCACGAACCTGCCGGTGGGGTTCACCAGCAGTCTCGTGCCGGAGGAGTCGAGGTCGAGTGCGGGCAGCTCGGGGGTGAGGACGTGCTGGTCGATATCGGCGGCCGGCGTCTTGAGGCCGATGTCGTCGGCGTGCTGGGCCGAGACCACGACCGTGTCGAGGCTGACCGGCCGGTCGCCGTCGTACGACACGGTCACCTGCGTCTTGCCGTCCGGCCGCAGGCAGGGAAGCCCGCCCGTCCTGCGCACCGCGGACAGCCTGCGGGCGAGCCGGTGGGCCAGGGCTATGGGCAGGGGCATCAGTTCGGGGGTGTCCGTGCACGCGTGACCGAACATGATCCCCTGGTCGCCCGCTCCCTGGCGATCTGCACCCTCATGGAGTCCTCCGGTCCGGGACTCGTAGGAGCGGGCCACGCCCTGGGCGATGTCGGGGGACTGCCCGTCGAACGACACGTGCCCACCGCACGACCGGCCGTCGAAGCCCTTCGCGGACGAGTCGTAGCCGATCCCCAGTACGACGCCCCGGGCGACGGCGGCGATGTCGACGCGGGCCGTGGAGGAGACCTCGCCCGCGACGTGGATCAGCCCCGTCGTGACGATGGTCTCGACGGCCGCCCGGGACAGCGGATCGGCCGCGAGCAGCCGGTCGAGAATCGCGTCGCAGACCTTGTCGGGGTGGCCTTCGGTGACCGACTCGGAGGTGAACAGCCCGCGCCGCATGTCAGGCCCCCGACGCCAGCAGCGGACCGAACTCCGTTGCGGCGATCGCCACCGCCTCGCTCTGGGTGAGGACCTGGCCCTGGCGGTCCGGATGTGCGGCCAGCTCACGCTCGCCGAGTTTCCGCGCGGCGTGGAACTCGGTGTGACGGCAGGCGGACGCGATCGGTCCGGAGCACTCGGTGGCCGAGAGGAGGACGACCGTGGTCGCGGGTTCCCAGGTCCAGCCGCCGTCGCGGTCTCTCGTGACACGGATCGGCCTGCCGGTGGCGGGATCGCTGGAGACGATCGCGGCGGCCGTGCCGGCCATGAGCGGAACCCCGAGCGCGTCGATCGCGCACATGGCCGCCAGGGTCGGCCCGCCTTCCAGCGTCACACTGTGCGGGGACGGTGCCGCGGACAGTGGATAGGCGATCCGGACCTGCTCGTGTGCGGGGTCGAAGTGGACCAGGTCCGCGTCGGCGAGCACCTTGACGGTCTCCTCGGGATCGAGCGCGTGGCGCAGTGCGAGGCCGCGGACGCACTCGGCCGAAGGTCCTTCACCGGTGGCGAGGAACTGGCGGAGCAGGTGCTGGTGGACGGTACGGAGGGCGGGAGGCAACTGCGCCTGGCTGAGGGCGATCCCTCCCCTGGCGACGGCGTCGATTCCCTGGGGCAGCACCGCGCTGAAGGACTGTACGGGGTCGGCCACGGTGTCCTCCTTTCGAACGTCCGGGTCACGGGCCGGAGGCAACCGCGGCCTCCGGCGGTGTGGACGATGCGGCCTTGGCGCGCTGACGACGGGTGAAGAAGGAGATCGGCAGGATCGCGAGGCTGACGCACAGCCCGGTCAGCATCACCGAACCGCCCCACTGGGCACCGCCGTAGACCAGGAGCACCAGGTTCACCGCGCACAGCGCCACCCCCAGGACACCGGCCCACCTGCCGAGGCGGAAGCTGCCGGCGCGGCCGGCGGGGTGCCGGCGCAGTACCAGGTAGGCGATGGGCAGGAGGACGAAGACGGCCAGGTAGCCGAAGTTCGCGGCGGCCACGACATCGACCACGTCCGTACCGAAGACGACCAGCAGCAGTCCGATCACCGCAGCGTCCCAGGCGATCGAACCGACCGGCGCCCCACGCTTGTTGACTTTCCCGAAGGCCCTCGGGAGGTGGCCGTCCTGGGCCATCTGATAGATCGTCCTGGACGAACCGATGATGAAGGTCTCCGCCCCGAGGACGAGGACGGCGGTCAGCCCGATCTGGACGAACGCCTCCCCGGTGGACCCCAGCAGTACATGGCCGGCGTTGGCGAAGACCTTGAACGGGTCCTCCTGGACTCCACGGACACCCGAGAGGGCGAACATCACGATCGGTACGGCGGCGAAGGCGATGAAGCAGATGATGGCGGACGTCGACATCACCCGCTTCATCGTGCGCTCGGGCTTCCTGATCTCCGCGCACACCGTCGAGGCCATCTCCGCCGCGTAGGAGGACCAGGTGGCGACGAAGCTCCACTTGGCGATCAGAGCAATCTGTGCACCCAGTCCGTGTTCGGTGCCGTGAGGCATGACCGAGGGGAACGCCTGGGAAAGGTCGGCGGCGTGGGGACGCACCACCGGGCTCAGCACGATCACCAGGACGACGGCCACGGCGACCAGGGCCAGTACTCCGTTGATCACGGTGGACAGCTTCAGTCCCATCGCCGTGATGAAGTAGAGGACGGCGGCCATGGCGAGCGCCAGCAGGATGGGGGAGAAGCCCGGCAGCCACTGGTCCCGCAGGAACGTCGCCGCGAGCACGAGGTTGACCGCGATGCCGGGGGTCCAGGCGAACCAGTAGCACCAGGCCGAGAGAGCACCCATCGTGGGGGAACCCTGCGGGCGGACGCGGTAGGCGAACTGTGCCGTACCGCCGGCCCGTTCAGGGAAGCGGGCCGCGAGTTCCGCGATCAGCAGGCACTGGGCGGCGCCCAGGGCCGCCGTGGCGATCCATACCCAGATCGACACGTTGCCGAGTTCCGCGGCCATGGCTCCGAGAGAGACGACGACCATGAGGGAGCCGCCCGTGGCGACCAGCACCGCGGTCATCCACGACGAGGTGACGGGCAGGCCACTGCGGCCGGGGAAGACCGGGGCGTCCGGGTCCTCAGTGGACGTGCCCCGCCTTTTGGGCAGCACTGTTTCGGATTCGTTTCCGAACAAATCATTGCTCCAGCCGAGATGGACGGCACGGAAAGGCCGTCAACTTGAGCGGTGGTGACAGCTGAAACAGGCACGAAAGACAGAAGTGCCGCCTACAGAACGCGGCAGCGATCATTCCGTGGGGTTAGGAGTGATCCAGCGCATCGAAAGACCGATGGCTGTAAGTGCCCGTGAGGCATCACGGGCAGCAACGCTCGACGGGGCAGAAAGCTAGACCACGGCGGAGGATTCCACAACCGGTTTGACGCAGTACTGAAGAAGAGGACCGCCGAACGCCGGCACGGTCCTCCGTGTGACGTTAAATGGGTGTCAATCGTTCCGCTTGGCGGACCGATTGATGGCCAAAGGTTGATCCTTCAAAAGGAAAGACCCTTACCTGTGACCAGTTGACCGGAAGGTGGAAGCCCGACGCCCCGGCGGCCGTCCCTGGAGCGTCGAGCCTCGACGTGTGCGTCACAGGCCCGACGCCTGCGCAGACAAGGAGTCGGTCCCGTAGCAGCCGTCCTCGGTCTCCATGACGAGACCGACGGCGAACTGGCCGCCCGGCCCCATGTGCGGGCAGTCGCACAGCGCGCTGCAGTCGCAGTCCAGGGTCCGGTCGATGAGTCGAAGCAGGTCACGCAGTGCGGCGATCTCGCGTTCGATCTCGGACCGGCGGGCCGTGGCCACGCACCGCCATGTCCCGTCGCCGGTCATGTTGCCCTGGAGCAGATCGGAAATCTCGGCGAGGCTGAACCCGATCCTCTGGCAGATCTTGATCACCGAGAGCCGGTGCAGTACAGCGGGCGGGTAGTGCCTGCGACCTGCCACCTTGACCCCCATGGGGATCAAGCTGCATCGCTCGTAGTACCGCAAGGCCGAGGTGGCTATGCCGGCCTTCCTCGCGACCTCGCTTATCGACAGCAACTCGTCACCCATGTCGCCCCCCGCGGTGTTGACTTGAAGCCGACTTCAACGGCAAGACTACCGTCCGAGAGATCAGCCATCCAGGTCTTGACTCCAGGCAGAAAGGACAGGTGCCACCCTGTCTACTCGCGGATGGGGGGCATTCGGGCGGGATGCCCGGATGGTGCATAGGCGAGTCTTTGTGCATATGGACGCGATCTCTTGAGGCACATGGCTAGGCCCTCGAAAGTGCGCACGGCAACGTATCGACACGAGCACTCTGTTGAAGAGTTCCCCAAAACGGGGAGCCGAAGTGACTGGTATGAGGGAGCGACGTGGCTAATCTTCTGAAGAAGGCCTACAACGCGACGTGGGGGAAGTACGTCTTCGCCGGGATGTACGACAGGTTCCTGGCCCACGTGGAGAAGCACGGCCTGGCGGAGAAGCGCGCGGAGATGCTGGCGCCGGCATACGGTCGCACCATCGAACTGGGCACCGGGACCGGCCTGAACCTGCCGCACTACCCGGACGCGGTCACCGAGCTGGTCCTCACCGAGCCCTACCCGCCCATGGTGGCCAAGCTGGAGGAGAAGATCCGCGACAACCCCAAGCGGATCCAGCTGACGGTCGCCGGTGCGGAGCGCCTTCCGTTCCCCGACGCCAGCTTCGACACCGTGGCCGCGGCGATGATCCTCTGCACCGTCCCTGATCCCGACGTGGTACTGAAGGAGATCGAGCGGGTCCTGAAGCCGGGCGGTCAGTACCTGTTCCTGGAGCACGTGCGCAACCGCGACCCGCGGATCGCGCGGCGGCAGGACCTCATACAGCTCGGCTGGTACTGGTTCGGCAACGAGTGCCACTGCAACCGCCCCACGCTCGACACGCTGGCCAACTCCTCACTGGAGATAACCGACCTCCAGGAGACCAAGATGCCGGGAGCCTGGGAGTTCATCGAGGCGATGGCCATCGGCAGGGCGGTCCGGCGCGCCGACGGCGCCCCGGCCAAGGAGCCGGCAACGGTCAGCGTGGGCAAGGCCGGCAGCAACGGTTCGTCCGACTGCGGCTGCTGACGCCGAAGTCACCCTGCTGCGCGCGCGACCGGCGAGAGGATGCCGGGCCGACCTCGGAGCAACTGCCGCATAGACGCTCCCGGCGGACGCGAACTCCTGGGTTCGCGTCCGCCGCGTTCTCCTGATCGCTGTTCAGCCGGTCACAACGGAGGTTCCGTGACCTACATCATCGCCCAGCCCTGCGTCGACGTGAAGGACAAGGCGTGCGTCGAGGAGTGCCCCGTGGACTGCATCTACGAGGGAGAACGGATGCTGTACATCCACCCGGACGAATGCGTCGACTGCGGAGCGTGCGAGCCCGTCTGCCCGGTCGAGGCCATCTTCTACCAGGACGACGTGCCCGAGCAGTGGCAGGACTACGTCAAGGCCAACGTGGACTTCTTCGAGACCATCGGTTCGCCGGGTGGGGCCTCGCAGCTGGGCGAGATCAGTGCTGATCCCCAGTGGATCAAGGACCTGCCTCCTCAAGGGCAGTGAACGACTGCCGTGACACGCCTCCTGACGGTCGCCGAAGTAGCCGCCCGTTCCGAGCTGAGCGCCAGCGCCGTGCGCTACTACCACCGGCTGGGACTGCTCACCGCACACAACAACACCCGGGGAAGCCATCGCCGATTCGACGAGTCCGTTCTCGACCGCCTGCGCTTCATCCGCTCCGCCCAGCGTCTCGGCCTCAGCCTGACGGAGATCACCGAGCTGCTGTCCGTCCGTGACGGCCGACCGAGCCCTGTGGCCGGGAACCTGCTGCGACGGCACCTCGGCAGGCTGGAGGCCGAGATGGCACGGCTGAGAGAACTTCAGCGAGAGATGGCCAACCTGCTCCGCCACCACACGGCGGACGCGCACTCGCCGCTCACCGGTGCGATCACGGCGGGCAACGGGGACAACCCCCCTGAGTGCGGGACCCACACCCAGACCACCGAAACCGCGGGTCGACAAGCCCGCATGCCCAACAGCAGGCTCTAGCCAAGGCGGCGACCCTTGCACAAACGAGACTTACGGTCCAAGGTCGGCATCGCTGTCTTGCTGGTCGCCACGGCGACCAGCGCGACGCTCGCCGGCACCGCAACGACGACGGACGACGCCGTCGCCCGGATTCTCTTCACGATGGCCCTCGCCATGCTCGCCACCGCAGTCACGGTCAGCCGGCACCGTGACGCCCGGGTCCGCCGAGCGCGCCAAGAGGCATCGAGCGGGGAAGCTCACGGGGCCGACTGATCGAGGGCGGCGTCACTCTGGACGGCGAGCCGGATTTGACCTTCAAGACGACTTGAAGGTCTACCGTCTGTGCTGTGAGCACCATGCTGATCTCCCAGCTGGCCGAGCGCACGGGCGTGCGGGCCAGCACGCTGCGGTTCTACGAGACCGCAGGTCTGCTCCGGGCCGGCCGAACCGCCTCTGGATACCGGATCTACGACGACGATGCCGTGGAGCGGCTCTCCTTCATCAACACCGCGAAGCAGCTCGGCCTGCCCCTGGAGGAGATCGCCGAGCTTCTGAAGGTGCGCGACGACGGGGCCTGCGCAGACGTCAAGACGGAACTGCGTGCACGGCTGCACGCGCGCATCGACGACGCCGAGCGGCATATCGCCGACCTGGGCACGTTCGTCACCACTCTGCGCCGAGCGGTCGAGCACCTCGACGGGCTCCCTGTCCGGTCCGGCCCCTGCGATCCCGCCTGCGACTTCCTCGCCGCCCCGGCGCAGGCTCAGCCGATCGAGACCCTGGCCACCGCCCCTCCCACCGACGCCACGCCTCGATGGCGCTCCTCCCCGGTGTCCTGCGCCCTGACCGCCGACGCACTGGGCGAGCGCACGAGGCGCTGGCACGAGGCTCTGGCGGGGGCCACCGCCGAACCCATCGATGACGGTCTGAGTCTCACCCTGCCCATCGATCGAGCGGGCACTGTCACCGAGCTCGCCGCCGCCGAACAGCAATGTTGTCCGTTTTACGATTTCCGTATCCGCCTCGACGGCCGCACACTCCGTCTAGAGGTCCGCGCACCCGCAGAAGGCGCCGCCATGCTCGCCGAACTCTTCAGACCTACCTGCTGACCCTCCCGCTCCACCCAGAGAAGAGACTCCACCGCCATGCTCGTCGCCCGATCCGTCGTCCTGTTCCTCGCCGCCGCTCTGTTCGAGATCGGCGGTGCCTGGCTGGTGTGGCAGGGCATCCGAGAACACAAGGGTGTCGCCTGGATCGGGCTGGGTGTCATCGCCCTCGGCATCTACGGCTTCGTCGCCACCCTGCAGCCGGACGCGAACTTCGGCCGCATTCTCGCCGCCTACGGTGGTGTCTTCGTCGCGGGGTCACTGGCCTGGGGCGTGATCGCCGACGGTTTCCGCCCGGACCGCTGGGACCTGACCGGAGCGGTTGTCTGCCTCATCGGCATGGCTGTGATCATGTACGCGCCGCGGGGCCAATGACGCCGCTCTGGGCGTCGACCACGGCAGCGGTCGGCTCGACGTTGCGGCCGTGGGCTTGGCGGGTCTTGTCACGTAGCAGGTCGTGCACTCGGGCTGCCGTACCAGCGGGCATCGGATACATCGCTGCGGTACGGACGGCGATCACTCACACACGGTGCAACGGCCGCCAACGCGGTCACACAAACATCCCAGAACACCAACCCCCCCAGATCAGATGCCCTCTTAGTCCCTCAACATGCGCCACCGGTTGTCGGCAGTGCCATGGTCCGAGTCCTGGACCGCGAACGCGCCGACAGCGGTGGAGTTGTTCGCGATGGCCAGCAACTTGCCGCTGTGCACGTTGCGGATCTTGTAGGTCCCGTCTCCCTGGTCGAGCAGCGTCCACTTGTGGTCGGCGGTGCCGTTGTCCGACCACTGCAGGACGGTCGCGCCGTCTGCCGTGGACATGCCCTGGACGCCGAGCACCTTGCCGCTGTGGGCATTGCGGAAGCGGACCGCGTCGCCGTCTGTGATCACGTGCCAGTCGTGGTCGGCGGTGCCCGAGTCGGGCCACTGCAGCGCGCGGCCACCGTCGGCCGTGGACATGTTCTGGATGCCCAGCACGAGACCGCTGCCCACGTTGGCGAGACGGACGGTTCTGCCGCTGGTGTCCCAGTAGACGGTGTAGTTGTGGCCGTGCGCGTCGTGGAACGGACCCAGGTCGACGGTCGAGCCGTTGGCGATGGCGGTGAAAGCGAGCGAACCGCTGCTGGTCCGTCTGATCGAGGACGTGTCCAGTGACGGGAGAGAGCTGAGCGAGGAGTCACCGTAGTTGCCGGACAGGACCACCGGGCCGTAGGTGATCGCGGCGACGTCCGGGTTGTCGTTGGCCGCTCGCATGACGATCCGCATGGGCAGGCGGACGGTGACCGTGTCGCCGGAGGCCCACGAGCGGTTCAGGGTGGCGTAGCTGCCGGGCGTGGTGGCGATGTTCTGCACTGTGCCGTTGACGCTCACAGTGGCCCCAGTGGTCCAGCTCGGGATGCGGATGCGCATCGCCCAGGTTCCGCTGACGTTGCCGGTGACTTGTAGGGTCGTGGTGTCGCTGTTCGGATACGACGTGGTCTGGGTGACCGTGATTCCGCGCTCCGACCAGTTGAGCACCGAGGGCACGAACAGGTTCACGATCAGCGTGTTGTCGCTGCGGAAGTAGAGGGAGTCCATCAGCCTGGTGTGTATCTCCAGGCCCGTGCCCTGACAGCACCAGAAGGTGCCGTAGTCGGTGCTCCAGGTGCCGCCGCCCCACGCCGGGCCCACACCGCGTCGGCCTCCCGGATTGAGCGGGGTGAAGTAGGTGACGTGGCCGTGGTTGTCGGCCGGGTTCTGCTGGCCGATGATCTGGTTCAGCCACGCCCGCTCGTAGTAGTCGAACAGCTCGGCTCGGTTCGGGTCCAGGGCGAACAGTTCGCGGGTGAGGGTGAGCATGTTGATGGTGTTGCAGCTTTCGCATGTGTCCTTGTTCAGGTAGCCGGCGATGGCGTTCGGGGCGCGGAAGTGCTCCGCCTGGCTGTTGCCGCCTATGGCGTAGGTGTGCGCGTTGACGGTGAGGTTCCAGGCGTTGGTGGCGATGTCCCGGTAGCGGGTCGTGCCGGTGGCCTTGTACTCCCGGGCGGCCCCGATCCACTTGGGTACCTGGGTGTTGGCGTGCAGTCCGCTCAGCTGGTCCTGGTTGGACGCCAGGGGGTCGAACACCGCGGCGTGGTCGAACCGCCGGGCGACGGTGAGCCACCGTGCGTCGCCGGTCTGCTGGTAGAGATCGGTCAGCACGGCGTTCATGCCGCCGAACTCGGTGCCCAGCATGGTCTGCATCTGCTGGCTGCTCAGCCGGCCGGTGCGCCAGTCGACCCATCCCGCCAGGGCGAGCAGCACCTCCCGGGCTTGTGTGCTGCCGATGTGGCGCCATACGTCCAGCAGACCGGCGAGGGTCTTGTGGATGGTGTAGTACGGCACGTTGCCGTTGCTCAGGGTCCGCTGCTCGAGAGCGGTGAAGTCGGACTCGGGGTAGCCGGAGAGGTACCCGGCGTTGAAACCGGCGGCGCTGTTGTTGGCCTGGCACTTGGCCAGCTCCGCAACCATGTGGTTCGCCTTGTCCCGGCACGTGGTGTCCCCGGTCACGGCGTACAGCTGTGCCCATGCCGTGAGGAAGTGCCCTTGGACGTGGGTGCGGAAGGGGAAGTCCGGTGCGTCCCAGCCGCCGTTGGCAGCCGCGTCGTTGGTGGACAGCCGGTGGTTGGCGCGGAAGTTGTACAGCAGCCGGTCGACATCGACGAACCGCAGGTAGTTCCGCGTACGGTCCTGGTTGTCCAGCCACCGGCTTGCGGTGAGCCGGACCTGGCCGAGCTCGAAGGGGTGCGCGGAGACCCCGATGTCGGCCCTTGCTGGGGGGAGGGCCGCGTGGGCGGGAGAACTGCCGATCAAGGATCCGGTGGCAGAGGCGGCGGCGGTGGCCCCGGCTACCTGCAGGAGGCGCCGTCTGCTGACGGAGGAAGACATCTTGCACCCTTTCGTGACGAGAGAGTCCGTCGAAGCTGCCCGAGGGGTAACAGGCCGCAGTTGTGGCTCACTGGGTGGAGAAGGTGGCGTCGGCCCGGTCGGTTGCCGTGCTGAGGGCCTGGACCCGCAGCAGGTAGTCGTAGTGGCGGATGTAGCGGCCCGGGAGGTTGTACGACTCGTACGAGACGCCGGCGGAGTCCGTGAGGCCGGCCCGGGCCGTGAAGGAGGCGTCACCGGCGAACAGCGACGTCCCGTCGTTCTTCTCTAGCCACACCTCGTAGTTCTTGTGGCGCAGGAAGTAGCCGGGGAAGTTCGCCGACTCCAGGGAGACGGTGCCGGTGCCGGCGAGACCGGTGACCACACGGAACTGCGAGTCGGACAGCGGCGAGACGTTCGGCTCGATCCTGGCGCGGTACTCCCAGTGCCGGATGAACCGGTCGGGGACGTTGTACGAGGAGAGCCGGATCGGGGTGAGTCCGTCGGCGACCGGGATGCCGAAGTCGGGTGTGCCGTCGGCCTTCCAGTAGATCTTCTGGACGCGGGTGCGACGGTTTGGGTCCCGGAGAGGGTCACCGCTGATGTCCTTGTAGCCGCGGTCGTGGTAGACGAGGATGTCCGACTTGCCGTCCTCGGAGACCGTGAACTGGTTGTGCCCGGGGCCGTACTGGCTGGTGGCGGCGTAGCTGGCGAAGACCGGGTTCGCGGTCTTCGCCCACGACGACGCGCTCAGCAGGTCGGCCGAGGCGGACGCGGTGAGCAGGCCCATGCAGTAGTTGGCGTCGGTGGCGCCGGCCGAGAAGGTCATGAAGACCTTGCCGCCCCGCTGGATCACAGCCGGGCCCTCGTTGACCGTCTGACCTCCGGCGGTCTCCCACGAGGCGGTCGGCCGGCTGATCATGACCGGTGTGCCGGTGATGGTCCATGGGCTGGACATCCGCGCGATGTAGAGGTTGGTGCCGGTGCCGACGGCCGGGTCGTGTTGAGCCCAGGCGAGATAGCGGGTGCCGTTCACGACGAAGGTCGTCGCGTCAAGGGAGAAGGTGTCCAGCGGTAGCGCGATAGGCCCCTTCTCCGTCCAGCTTCCCGTGATCGGGTTCGCGGCGGTGCACTCCAGGACGTACGGCCGGATTCTCCAGATGTCGTTCGCGGCGCCGGCGGCGAAGTAGATGTACCACTTGCCGTCGATGAAGTGGATCTCCGGAGCCCAGATGTGGGCGCCCATCACACCGGTGGAGTGCTTCGTCCAGAGGGTCGTCTCGGGAGCCGATGCGAGCCCCTGGATCGTGGTGGCCCGGCGCAGCACGATCCGGTCGTACGCAGGGACCGTGGCGGTGAAGTAGTAGAAGCCGTCCGTGTGTTTGTGGATGTGCGGGTCGGCCCGCTGCTCGGCGATGGTGTTCGTGTACGTGACACCGGGTGACGCGGGCACGGCGGCGTGGGCGGTACCGGCCGAGACACCGGTGACGGTGGCGGCGGCCGAGCCGGTGATCATGCCGAGGACCGTTCGACGGGTGAGCGCAGGTCTCACGGAATACTCCCTCTGCTGCCGGTATTTCGAACGCCGTTCGCAAACTCGGCCAGAACATAGATCCTGCACCTGCCCGGGTCAACGCTTGCGTCACAAAAGGCGGTCCGAGGTCTCGACGGTGGCGGAGACGGAGGTTTCGGCGCCCGAGCTCGGTCACGTCGGATGTATTGACGCACCCTGTTTCTCCCACCTATTGTCTGCGCGATCTTACGAACACCATTCGATATGTCGCACAACTCGGCTGGCGGGACAGCGAGTTGGCTGCGGAGGCTGCCCCCGGCCGACCACCGGGAGGGAACGCCGCCGAGCGCAACAGCCGTCGCCGGGAAACCGCCAACCGTCCTGCTGCGCAGCGACCACCCGCGCTCGGATCAGCCCACCGCATCGTCCGGCCCCGCCGTCACCACGGCAGAACGACAGGAGATGTGCATGTCCGTGCTTCGTGCCCGGCTGTCGGCGATATTGCTCGCCGCGTGCCTCCTCTTCACCGGCCAGGTCCTGATCACACCGGACCGGGCGGCCGCTGCCGACCCGGGTTACCTGATGGCGCACTTCATCGGTGAGGGGGCGACCGGGCAGCAGATCTACTTCTCGTACAGCACGGACGGCCTCAACTGGCGTGATCTCAACGGCGGCGGGATGACCCTGCGGTCAACGGTGGGCACCCGCGGCGTGCGCGACCCCGCACTGGTCCGCTCCCCGGGCGGCGACAAGTACTGGATCATCGCGACCGACCTGTGCATCGGCTGCGGGCAGGACTGGGACACCGCCATTGACAACGGCAGCCGCAGCCTTGTGGTGTGGGAGTCGACGGACTTGGTCACCTGGTCCGAGCCGTGGCTGCTCAATGTCGCCGGGGCGATCCCCGACGGGCGCAACGCATGGGCGCCAGAGGCGATCTGGAACCCGGCCACCAACGACTACGTCCTGTACTGGGCGACGAACAAGCCAGTCAGCGGCGTGAAGAAGCACCGCATCTACTCCGCCCACACCCGCGACTTCCGCACCATCACCACCCCGCAGATCTACATCGAGCGCCCCGGCACCCAGGAAATCATCGACACCCAGATCGTCGAGCTGCCGGCCGGCGTCGGCAGCTACCGCTACGTACGAGCCTCCGGCGACGGCCAGATCACCCTCGAAGGCAGCAACTCGATCCTCGGTACGTGGACGAACCTGGGCAACCTCTCCGGCATCGGCCTGACCGGTTCCCAGGTCGAGGGCCCGATGTGGATGAAGTTCCGGGACCGCAACGAGTGGACCCTCTACCTCGACCAGTACGCCTCCGGCCGCGGGTACATGCCGGTCACGACGACCGACCCCTCCGCCTCCAGCACCTACAAGCTTCCGGCGTCGGGAAGCTACAGCATGGGCGGCACGAAGAAGCGTCACGGCTCGATCCTGACCCTGACGGCCGCCGAGGAGGGCCGCGTGCTCGCCCGCTGGCCCAACACCCCGGCCCAGCGGCTCCAGTCGTACAACTTCCAGGACCGGTACGTGCGGCACGCCGACTTCGACGTGCGCATCGACCAGAACATCACCGGCCCGGACGCCCAGTTCCGGCTGAGGTCCGGCCTGGCGGGCTCCGGCACTGTCTCCTACGAGTCGGTGAACTACCCCGGCTACTTCCTGCGGCACTCCGGTTTCGACTTCCAGCTGGCCTACAACGATGGCACCACCCAGTTCGCCGCCGACGCCACCTTCCGCCAGGTCGCCGGGCTCGCCGACTCGAGCTGGTCGTCCTTCCAGTCGTACAACCACCCCGACCGCTACATCCGCCACTACGCCTACCAACTCCGCCTCGACCCGATCACCACCGCGACGGCCCGCAGCGACGCCACCTTCCGCGTGACGAGCTGACCCGACGCCGACAGGCATTCCGGCGCCCTCAGGGCGACCCCGACTCCCGAACCCGCCTCGCCACAGCCATGTCTTCTTCAGGGAGGTGACCCATGCACAGCGTGAGACTTCCCGGCCGCCGGACATTCCGGCCGGCCGCTCCGGCCACCGTGGCCATCGCCTCGCCGCTGTGGGGCTTCGGCGGCCCGGCCGTATCCGCCCCTGCGCCCCCGGGAACCCGTCCGCCGAGCAGAACACCCAGGCCGTCATGAGGAGCCCGGTCCTGCCAGGGCTCACCGCCGACCCGAACATCATCAGGTTCGGCGACACCTACTTGCCACCTCGACCCGGTGACGTCCTCCAGCGCCACGGCTGTCAAGCAGAACGCCACCTTTGCCATCGTCCCTGGCCGTGGTCGGCCCCTGGGCCTGACCTGTCCGCCCCCGCCGTGGCGTCGCGGAAGCCACCCACCGCCAACCGGAAGCACTTACTCAAGGAATGAGGACCCCATGCACAGACGTATCTTCAGCCGCAGACATCTGTCGATGGTGCTCGCGGCCCTGGTCGCTTCGGCGGCGGCACTCGTCGCCAACCCGGCTCAGGCGGCTTCCAGCGGCGCCTTGCGCGGTGTCGGTTCCGGCCGGTGCCTCGATGTGCCGGGCGCCGGCCAGGCCGACGGCACGAACCTGCAGATCTGGGACTGCCACGGCGGGACCAACCAGCAGTGGACGCTGACGGACAGCAACCAGCTCACCGTGTACGGCAACAAGTGCCTGGACGTTCCGGGCCACGCCACGACCGCCGGTACCCGGGTGCAGATCTGGACCTGTTCCGGCGGTGCGAACCAGCAGTGGCGGGTGAACTCCGACGGCACGGTCGTCGGCGTGGAGTCCGGGCTGTGCCTGGACGTCAGCGGCGGCGGCACGGCCAACGGCACGCCAGTGCAGCTTTGGAACTGCAACGGCGGCAGCGGCCAGAAGTGGACCGGCCTGTCCGCGCCGCCGGGCGGCACGTGTGCTCTGCCGTCGACGTACCGGTGGACCTCGACGGGTCCCCTGGCGCAGCCGGCGAACGGGTGGGCCTCGCTGAAGGACTTCACCACCGTGACGTACAACGGCAAGCACCTGGTCTACGCGACCGCCTCTGACGGATCGTCGTGGAAATCAATGGGGTTCAGTCCCTTCACGAACTGGTCCGACATGGCCACGGCCGGACAGACCGGCATGAGCCAGTCCGCGGTGGCGCCCAAACTGTTCTACTTCGCGCCCAAGAACATCTGGGTGCTGGCCTCGAACGGGTGGGGTACCAACTGGCCCTTCGTCTACCGCACGTCGAGCGACCCCACCAACCCCAACGGCTGGTCCGCGCCGCAGCCGCTGTTCACCGGCAGCCTGCCCACCGGCGGCCCGATCGACCCGACCATGATCGCCGACGACCAGAACATGTACCTGTTCTTCGCCGGTGACAACGGCAGCATCTACAAGTCGACCATGCCGATCGGGAACTTCCCGGCCAGCTTCGGCTCGTCGTACACGACGGTCATGAGCGACACGGTGAAGAACCTGTTCGAGGCGCCGGAGGTCTACAAGGTCCAGGGCCGGAACCAGTACCTCATGATCGTTGAGGCTCGGGGTGCGACCGAGCAGCGCTTCTTCCGCTCGTTCACGGCCTCCAGCCTGAACGGTCCGTGGACCCCGCAGGCCGCCACCGAGAGCAACCCCTTCGCGGGCAAGGCCAACAGCGGTGCCACCTGGACCAACGACATCAGCCACGGTGACCTGGTCCGCAACAACCCCGACCAGACCATGACCATCGACCCCTGCAACCTGCAGTTGCTCTACCAGGGCCTGTCCCCCAACACCCCGCCGAACACCCCCTACGTGCAACTGCCCTACCGGCCGGGCCTGCTGACCCTGCAGCGCTGACCTGCCCGAACCCACGGCTCGAGGAACCCCAGCCGCACGTCGGCTGGGGTTGCCCTCTTGCGCATGTCCACGTCCACAGGAGGTCGGCCGAGCAAAGCGGCGACGTGGGCCCTTCGGCGACGAAGACGGGAACGCGCTCGAGCGGGGCCCCGGAAAACAGATCTGTGACCAGCGCGTTGGCTGGCCGGCGAGCTCGCCGACGACGAGTTCGAGGACCACTTCATCGACGACGTCATCGTGGCGGACATCGGTGAAGGCACCGACGGATGGGAGTTTCCCGGCGCCGCGTACTCCGTCGAGCTCAGGTGACGCCGCAATCGCCCGCACGTACCCCGGGCCCGAACTGCTCGCCTACGCGACCCCGGACTCGCCCCCAGCCAGTCATGGTCGATTGCGGCAGGAGGCCGAGGCGGGCCGGTTCGAAGGTGTGGGGTCGGTGAAGCGGTGAGCTTCAGGCGGCGGCTGACTGTTCGGCCGTGCGCAGGGTCAGGGCCTGGTGGTAGCGGCGCAGCAGGAGCAGGGCGGTGGTGGCGAGGCCGGTGAGGAGGCCGAGCCAGACGCCTTCGGTCTCCAGGCCGGCGAGGTGGCCGAAGAGCCAGGCTGCGGGCAGGCCGATCAGCCAGTAGCCGACGAGCGTGATACGGAAGCCGCTCTTGGTGTCGTCCAGGCCGCGTAGCAGTCCGACGCCGATGTTCTGGGTGCAGTCGAAGAACTGCAGGACGGCCGCGACGAGCAGCAGGTGGGTGGCGATGTCGGTCGCGCTGTGCCCGTCGGCGGAGGACGGGTCGAGGAACGGGCGCAGGACCAGGCTGGGCACGGTGAGGTAGACGACGCCGACCACGGCCATCACGGCCGCCGCGCACGTCAGCGCGGTGTTCTTGATGCGCCGGGCCGCGTCGATCCGGTCCAGGGCGAGTTCGCGGCTGACGTTGAGGGACGCGGCGTGCGACAGGCCGACCGCGATCTGGAAGACGATGTAGATGACCTGGTTGACGGCGGTGTGGGCGGCCAGGGCGGCGCTGCCGAAGGTGCCGATCAGCAGGGCGACGACGGAGAAGAAGCCCGCTTCGGAGCCGTAGGTGGCGGCGATGGGCATGCCCAGGCCGGTCAGCCGGCGCAGGGTGGCCGGGCGGGCCTTCCAGATCCGGATGTCCAGCAGCGGGGTGAGCCGGGGATCGCGGCGGGCGGAGGTGTACAGGGCGAGGCAGGTCAGCAGGTAGACGAGCGAGGTGGAGATGCCGATGCCGGGCAGGCCCAGCTCCGGGAGGACCCAAGTGCCGTGTATCAGTGCCCAGTTGAGGGTCACGTTGACGGCGACGGAGGCGATGGTGATCTGGAGCAGGGCCTGGGGGCGGCGCATGCCGACGGTGAACTGGCGGATCGCCTGGAACCACAGGCAGGGGATCAGTCCGGGGGCGAGGGCGAGCAGCACCGGCCAGGCCGTGTCCACCACCTCCGGGTCCTGGCCGAGGTAGGCCACGGCCCGGCCGGTCAGCAGGATGACGAGGGCGCCGAGGACACCGGCCAGGGTGGCCAGCGCCAGCGCGGCACGGACCACGTCCCGGACCTCCTCCTGCGCCGCCTCGGTGAGTTCCTCGTCCTCGTCGGCGCGGGCGGAGGCGGCGGACACCTGGTTGCCGACCGCGGTGACCAGGCCGACGCCCATGGTGCGCAGCTGGTTGAAGATGACCATCGCCAGGCCGCCGCCGGCCAGCGCCTCGGCGCCCATCAGGCCCATCATCACCGTGTCGGTGGTGGTGAGGGCGACCTGGGCGAGCTGGGTCAGGGCGAGTGGTACCGCCAGGGTGGCCAGGGCGCGGCTGTCCCGGAGCAGGGTGGTGAGCGGTGTCGGCATCGGTGTCAGTTCTCACGGAGTTTGGTCAGGAGCTCGTCGATTTCACGCTCGACGGCCGGGTCGATGAGATGGCGGGCGTTCATCCAGTCGTCGTTGAAGACGGTGTCCATGTACTTCTCGCCTCCGTCGTTGACCAGCGCGACCATAGTCGTGCCCGGGGCGAGGGCGGACATCCGGGTCAGCGCCTCGTACACGACTCCGCCCGCGGAGCCGCCGATGAGGAGACCGGTACGGCGGGCCAGCACGCGCGCGGTGGCGAACGCCTCGATGTCGCCGACCTTGACGCCCTCGTCCAGCAGGTCGTAGTCGACCATGGCGCCTATGGTGGCGCCCTCGGGGGTGCCCGTGCCGGACTGGTAGTAGTCGTGGGCGGGCGGTCCGAAGGCGATCGACCCCTTCGGCTCGACACCGACGATCCGCACCCCGGGCACGGTCTTGCGCAATTCCCCACCGGTTCCGAAGAGGCCGCCGCCGGTTCCCACAGCGCCTATCAGGATGTCGATTCGACCGTCGAGCGCGGCGTCGAGCTCGTGCGCCACGGGCCGGTAACCATCGCCGTTGGCGGGGTTGTTGTGCTGTTCGGTGAAGTAGGCGTTGTCGCTCTCGGCCGCCAGTTTCTCGGCGAACTCCTCGCGGGCGGCTGTGGCCAGTTCCTCGTCCCCCTCGTCGGCGACGTAGACGAGTTCGGCGCCGAGCGCCTTCATGCCGCGCAGTTTGTCGGCGGCGGCATGGTGGTCGACGACCGCGGTGAAGGTGTAGCCGCGCTCGGCCGCGATCACGGCGAGGCCGAGGCCGGTGTTGCCGGAGGTGGACTCGACGATACGGCCGCCTGGGCGTAGCAGGCCGCGTTCCTCGGCGTCGAGGACCATCTGCCGGGCCATGCGGATCTTCGCGGTGCCGGTGGGGTTGAACTGTTCGAGTTTGAGCAGGAGTCGGCTGCCGGTGCCGGTGCGGCACACTTCGAAGAGCGGGGTGTGGCCTATGAGGTCGGAGACACGGCTGACCACGGCGGGACGCGAGAGCGCCTTGTCCATCGGATGGCTCCAGGTTCCGGGGAGAGAGTCAGGCGAGTGGATGGCGGTCGAACCGCCAGCGGGTCATACCGCCGGCGGTGTCGAGGACGACCTTCGGGGGGAGCGGAAGCTCGTGGAAGGGGGACTCGTTGGAGTCCATCTGGTAGCCGGCGGTGTTGGGGTAGACCAGCAGGTCCCCTGCGGCCGGGCGGATGGGGAAGCGCACCTTCCGCCAGGTGAGCATGTCGGACTCCAGGCAGGTGGCGCCACCGACGCAGGCCACGTACGGCTCGGCCGTTTCCCCTGCGGCGGGTGCGGGCAGCAGTACCGGATCCGGCAGGTACTCGCTGTTGAACCACTGCTCGGACAGGCTGAGGCTGCTTCCGTCCACGGTGACGATGCCGTATCCGGGCCGGTCCTTGACACCCTGCACGCGGAACACCGTGCAGCCGGCCCGGTCGAGGAGCGCCCGGCCGGGTTCGAGGAGCAGCATCACGCCCGCCTCGCGCAGTCGCCCGGCCAGACGGTTGGTGGTGAGGACGGCGCGCAAGGCGTCGGGGCCTGCCACCGGCGAGTGGTACGGGTAGAAGTCGGACGCGGTGAAGGATCTGCCCGCGTGGTAGTGGTCGGGCCGCTGCTCCTTCAGGAAGTGATCCCAGTGCTCCGCGGCGGTGTAGTCGACGGCGAAGCCGCCGCCGATGCTGATCCGGTCCGCGCGCAGCCCGAGGACCCGCGCCTTGAGGCAGGTGTCGACCAGGTCGCCCGCCAGCTCGGCGCGCGCATGTGTGTCGTAGCCGGACAGATGGAAGGAGAAGCCCTCCATCGCGATCGTCTCGCCGGCCTCGGCGCACCGGGTGAGGGCGGAGGTCAGCTCCTGGTCGTCCAGCCCGAAGCGGCTGTGCGGCTGGGCCGGTGGCAGCCTCCGCAACAGCACACGTGCCGGGCGTGCCGTGGCCTGCGCCTGCGCGATGACGCGTTCCAGTTCGTCGAGCGCGTCGACGGCGATCAGGCAGCCCTGCAGGACGGCGACCCGCAGGAGGCCCTCGGCTTTGGCGGGCCCGGTGATCACGATGTTCTCGCCGCGCACGCCGTGTGCGAGCGCGTCACGCAGCTCGCCCGCGCTGGCCACGTCCACGCCCGTGCCGGACAAGGCGCAGCGGTCCATCCAGGCGGCGGCCTTGTTGGCCTTCTTCGCGTAGTACACCTGGCCTTCGACACCGGCTTCGGTCAACACGTGTGCGAAGGAAGCCGTGTTGGCGTCGAAGCGGTCTGGCAGCAGCAGGTGGAACGGGCCGCCGAGCGCGTACGACAGCTCGTGCGGCAGTCCGCTGCCGAGGATCGCGTCGAGACGCGGATCCGGATGGGCGGGCAGCGGCGGAGCACACGTGGTGTGGGACGTCACTGCCACAGCCGCGCCCGCGTTCCCAGGCCCTGCTCGATGGCCAGCTGTGCGAAGCGGTGCCCGAGCGCGATGTCGGTGACGACCAGGCCGCTGTTGTAGGCGAAGATCCGCTCGTCGGCGGAGCGCCGGCCCTCGGTCCGGCCCGCGATGACCTCGGGGAACTCGGCGTCCACGGCGGGGAAGTTGCCGTCGGCGTCGGCCATGTCGGTGCCGGTGACCTTCATCTGGGCCTCGCTGGTCGCGACGACCCGGTCCGCCCGCTGCAGCGTCGAGGGTGCTATGCCGTGGCCCACCAGGATCGACAGGGCGCCCGGCTTCAGGTCGTCGGACTCCACGGCCGCCGGGGTGTGCCGGCCCGCGGTGGCGACCACGATGTCGGCGTCGGCCGCGGCGGCCCGTACGTCGTACACGACCTCCACCTCCCGCTCGGGGAAGTAGTGGTGGAGCCGTTCGCGGACCGCGGTCAGTCCGTCGGGGTGGGTGCCGTACACCATGAGCCGATCCAGGTCCGGCAGTGTGGTGAGCAGGAACGGCAGGGCCAGCCGGCCCTGGGTCCCGGTGCCGATGACGAGCGCGCTGCGGCTGCTGGGCGGCGCGCACTCGCGGGCCAGCAGCGCCGAGACGGCCGGGGTGCGCAGCGAGCCGATGCGGCCGCAGTCCATCATCGCGACCGGCAGTCCGGTGATGTCGTCGTAGATCGTCAGGGTCGTGTAGTAGTGCTGCTCGTCGCGCGAGCGGTCCAGGCCGTGCTTGTAGGACGTCTTGATCGCGACGACCTCGCGGACACCGTCGCGGCCGAGCATGGCGTACGAGACGGAGTGGCCGTCCTCGGGCTTGACGGTGAGCTTGCGCGGGTTGGCGGACTTGCCGTCGGCGAGGGTGCGGTACGCCTGCTCGACCACGTCGACCACGTCGGCCAGCGAGATGTCGATGCCCGCGAGGTCGCTGGTGCTCAGGATGCGCAGGGCCTTGTCGTCCGCGGATATGTCGACCGGGGTTGCGTCCGTGCGTGCGGAGGTGCCGGTCACGGCTGTTCCCTTCATGCCGGGGGATTCGGACCAGAAAGTGCGGTGCAGAGGATGTTGACGGGAATCAGACGACGGCCACGATCGCGGCCTGCCCGTAGCCGTGCTCGTCCGCCTCGGCGAGGGGGCGGCTGCGGCGGCCGGGGACGCGCACCGAGGCACGCTTGAGCCAGCGGTCGGTGCCGTCGTAGCGGGCCTTGAACGCGACCCGGCCATGCACGACCTGGTCGTTGTCGACGACCAGGACGTCGCCGGGCTCCAGGACGACGGCCACCGAGACGCGTTCCAGTTCGGCAGTCAGCCGGTCGTAGGCGGCACGGTAGTCGGCGGGTGCCTCGTCGAGCGGGGTGTAGGCGGGGTCGTAGCGCAGGGTCGGGCCGGCCTCGGTGTGCCACAGGACAGGAACCCTCGGCGGCTCGCCCGCGAAGCCCTGTGCCTCCGCGTAGGCGTCGTCGGGGAGGATCGGCAGCACCGGGCGCGACAGCAGCGCGACATCGTCGGGAGCGAGGCGGACCTTGCGGATGCTGGCGGCGGTGGTGGCGACGGCGTCGTGGTTGCGCATGCAGGCGAGCAGCAGCAGGTGGGCGCGGCCGGGGTGAAAGGCGTCCTCGGTGTGCGGGCTGAGCAGCACCGTGCTGCTCGCGCCGGTCTGCTCGTCCTCGTGGCCGGGCGCGGGCACGATGTTGTGCACGAAGCGGCCTTCCTGCTGCCCGTCCCAGGCGATCGGGTGGCCCATGGCCGTAGCGAGTAGCAGCAGGATCACGTCCCAGGCGGCGGCGCGGTCACCGGCCGTGGCCCAACTGCCGGGCGTGGGACCGATTCCGCCGTCGTCGACGGGCAGGCCGCGCAGGACGTACAGGCCGTCGTCGGTGTCGACCGGGCGACACGCCTGACGAATCGTTTCCCTGAGGCGGGTGGCGGACCTCGCGACCCGGCGGAGCACTTCGGGCCGTGCGGCCGAACTGCCTGACTCGGCAAGGATCTTGTGGGCGGTCTCGGTCAGCTCCTCGACGTCGTGCGGGGCGAGCTGTCGTACGGGTGCGGCTCCTGTGGGCATGGCGCAGACATCCCTTTCGGGCGTGGGTGCGGGGTGCGGGTGCGGTGGAGCTCGGAACGCGGACCTGTGAGTTTGCTGTGGGTCGGCTCGGCGGTCGCTGCGGAACGTATCAGCCGTAGTTAGGTAAGGCAAGCCTTACTAACCTGCCGTGCTTCTGTGGTGAACTGCCCGCCCTCCGTGAGCCGTTGCGTGCATCCGTGCGCCGATCTGACGCGCCGGCAGAGAGCGGGGAAGCCCTCGGCGAGCCTTGCACACAGGATCTTCTTAGGATAGGCAAACCTAAGCAATGTGCCCCGCACGAGTGGAACGAGGTCGTACGACGTGAACCTGAACAGACGCCAGGTGCTGTGGGCCGGTGGCGGAATAGGCGCGGCCGCGCTCCTCGCCGCCTGCGGGGGTGGTGACGAGAACTCGGCCAAGTCGTCGGCGAAGGCGAGCGAGAAGCCTCGCCGTGGCGGCACTCTGCGGGTGGGCGCGCTGGGCCGAGCGTCGGCCATCACCCGTGATCCGCACGGCACCCAGGCCAACGAGAGCGACTACCTGATCATCTCGCTGATCTACGACACCCTCACCGTCCCCGGGACCAAGCCGAACACCGTTCCCCGCCTCGCCGCCAACTGGCGGGCGTCGGACGACTTGAAGACCTGGCGCTTCACTCTCGCCAAGGGCGCGAAGTTCCACGACGGCACTCCGGTCACCGCCGAGGACGTCGTCTGGTCGCTGAAGCGGCTGCGCAACACCCCCTCCGGCGCGTCCCGCCTGCCGGGCATCAAGCCGGAGAACATCAAGGCCGAGGGCGACGACACCGTGGTCCTGGTGTCCGACTACGCCAACGCGGAACTGCCCCTGCTGACCCGCCTGACGACGTTCGTCCTGAAGAAGGACACCGCGGACAAGGACCTCGGCAAGGCACCTGGCACCGGCCCGTTCAAGCTGGACTGGTTCCGCTCGGGCAACGCCCGCCTGGTCCGCAACGACGACTGGTACGGCGGCGACGTCCACCTCGACGCCATCGAGGTCAAGATCTTCGAAAGCCCGCAGGCGATGGCCAACGCCCTGCTCGGCGGACAGATCGACGTCGCCTCCAACGTCGGAGCGGTCGCGGCCCGTACGGCCGAGAAGCGCGACGACATCCAGATCGTGCGCCGCCCCAACGACATGGCGATGCCGATCGTCATGCGCACGGCCGACGGACCGTTCGCGGACGCGAAAGTGCGTGAGGCGCTGCGCCTGGCCGCGGACCGCGAGGCGATGGTCAAGCAGGTGCTGTCCGGCTACGGCACGGTCGCCAACGACATCCTCGGTACCGGCGACCCCGCCTTCGCCAAGGACATCCCGCAGCGCCGGCGCGACCTCGCCAAGGCCAGGCAGCTGCTGAAGGAAGCCGGCTTCGACACGTCGAAGACCTACACGCTGCTCACCACCGAGGACATCGCGGGCCTCGCCGAGTCCGCCACGCTGTTCGCCTCCCAGGTCCGCGAGGCCGGGGTCAAGGTGGAGGTGGTCAAGCAGGAGTCGGCCACGTTCTGGGAGAAGACCTGGCTCAAGGGCGACCTGTACACCACGTACTGGGGCACCAACGACTCCGTGGTGTTCTTCGCCAGCAAGACCATGGTGTCCGACTCCGGCCAGAACGAGGCCGGTTGGAAGAACAAGGAATTCGACGCCGCGTACAAGAAGGCGATGGCGACCAAGGGCGCGGGGGAGCGCGCCAAGGTGCTGCACGAGCTCCAGCGGATCGAGTACGACGAGTCCGGCTACGTGCTGTGGGGCATGGCCGACGGCATCGACCTCGCCGTCTCGGCCGTGCGCAACCTGCCCACCCTGCCCGGCTACGGGCGCGTCCAGCTCGAGCAGGCATGGCTGACTCGCTGATCCGGGACGAACCGGCCGCGGCCTCCGGGCCGCTGCCGGGTCCAGCTGTCATGCGTACGGCCCTGTACGCGGCCGGTGTGCTCGCGCGCCGGATCCTGCTGCTGGCCGTGCTCCTCGCCGCAGTCTTCACCGCCGTCGAACTGCTTCCTGGCGACGCCGCCCACGCCACCTCCGAACGCGGAGAGAGCGCGGCCGACCTCGCCGCGCGGCGCCATCTGCTCGGCCTGGACCGGCCGGTGGCGGAACGGTTCCGGGACTGGATGACCGGCCTGCCCACCGGCGACCTCGGAACCTCCGCACGTGGGGAACCGGTCGCGGACCTGCTCGCCCACCCGTTCCCCAACACCCTGCTGCTCGGCGGGCTCGCGCTGCTGGTGACCCTCCTCGCCTCGGTCGCGCTCGGCTGCTGGGCGGCTGCCCGGCCCGGCGGGACGGTCGACCGGGTGGTGTCCGCGAGCGCCACCGGCATCCTCGCGCTGCCCGAGTTCGTCGTCGCGGTCGCCCTCGTCCTCGTCCTCGCGCTGCGGACCGACTGGCTGCCCGCCGTCACTCTCACCGACGCCGACGGCTCGCCCGCCTCGTGGCGGATGCTCGTCCTGCCCGTCCTCGCCCTGGCCATCCCGCAGATCGGCTGGAACGTACGGATCGTGCGGGCCGCGCTCGCCGACGAGGCGAAGGCCCCGCACATCGACACCGCCGTACTCGACGGACTGTCCCGCCGTCGGATCCTCACCTACCATCTGCTGCCCGGCGCCCTGCCCACCATCGCGGCCGGCATCGCCACCTCCACCGGCATGCTGCTGGGCGGCGCGGTCGTGGTGGAGACCATCTTCAACTACCCCGGCATCGGCTCCGTCCTCGCCGGAGCCGTCGCCGACCGGGACAGCCCCGTCATCACCGGGGTCGTCGCCGTCACCGGATCCGTCATCACAGGTGTGCTGCTCCTCGCCGACCTCGTACGCGCCTGGGCCTCGGGAGGCCGCACATGACCGCGACCACCACCCCCGCGAAGACGACCCCGCCCGTGCACCGAGCCCGCCGCCGGGTCGTCCTTCAGGTGCTCCCGGCCCTGCTGCTCACCGCCCTCGCCCTGGCCGGACCCTGGCTCGCCCCGCACACCATCGACGCCCCCCTTGTCGCCCCGTACGCGGAACCCGGCGGTGACGCCCCGCTCGGCGGCGACCAACTGGGCCGCGACGTGCTCAGCCGCGTACTCGCCGGAGGTCGAGAACTCGTCGTCACCTCACTCCTCGTCGCCATCCTGGTCACCGCGGTGGCCGCCGTGCTCGGCGCGGTCAGCGCGCTGCGCCCGGCCGTCGGACGGATCGTCGAACGCACCGCCGACGTGCTGATGCTGCTGCCCGCCGTGCTCGGCATCCTGCTGGTCACCCTGTCCTGGCCGGACGGCGGACGCCTCGCCGTCGTCACCGCGTCCATCGTCCTCGGCGTCCCCTACGCGGTGCGGCTGGTCGCCGGGGCCGCCGCACCCGTGGCGGCCTCCGGGTACGTGGAGGCGGCGGCCGTCGGCGGCGAGCGACTCGGGTACCTGGTGGTCCGGGAGGTGCTGCCCAACCTGCGGGCCACCCTGCTGGCACTGTTCGGGCTGCGGTTCGTGGCCGCCGTCTACCTCGTCGCCACCGCCGGCTTCCTCCAGGTCGGCCCTCAACCACCCGCTGCCGACTGGGCATTGATGATCCGCGAGAACTCCGCCGGCATCGTCCTCAACCCCTGGGCCGTCCTCGCCCCCAGCATCGCCATCGGCCTGCTCGCCATGAGCGTCAACCTGGCGGCCGCCGCCCTCGTCCCCGCAACCGGCCGGAAGGCGGTGCCCACGCTGTGAACCACATGCCCCACTGGTACTCCGACAGCCACACGGCCGACGGAGAGAACGCGGTGCGTGTCTCCGACCTGACCGTCACCGCTCCGAACGGCCGCCTCCTGCTCGACCGGGCCGACCTCGAACTGGCCTCCGGCCGCATCACCGCCGTCGTCGGCCCCTCCGGCTGCGGCAAGACCACACTGCTGCGAGCCGTGACAGGCACCCTGCCCCCGGGCACCGAGCGCACCACGGGCAGCGTCACCGTCCTCGGCCAAGACCCCCTCGCCCTCCCGGCAGCGGCCCTGCGCACGCTGCGCCACCACCGCCTCGCCTACGTCGGCCAGGACCCCGGCTCCGCTCTCAACCCCCGCATGAAGGTGCGCCGTCTGCTCGCCGAGGTCGCCGTGGACAAGAGCCCCGAGGCGATCCGGGCCCAGCTCGCCGAGGTACGGCTGCTCACCGACAACGGCCTGCCCGACCGCCGTATCGGCGCTCTGTCGGGCGGTCAGCAACGCCGGGTCGCGCTCGCCCGCGCCCTGGCCCGCCGCCCCGCCGTCCTCCTCCTCGACGAACCCACGGCCGGACTCGACCCGGCTCTGCGCGACGAGATCGCCGACCTCCTGCGCCACCTCGCGGAAAGCCACCGCATAGCCATCGGCCTGTCCTGCCACGACCCCGACCTGGTCACCCGGCTCGCTGACGACGTCGTAGACCTGACCGGCCCACGCCTGAGGGAAAACGCGCGCCCCGCACCGCAGCCGCGCGAGCAGGCACCGCACGACGGCTCGCCCACGCTCACCGCGTCCGGCCTGCACGCCGCCCACCTCCACCGCGGCCGTCGCGTCCCCGTGCTGCACGGCATCGACCTCACCCTCGCCGCAGGAAGCAGCCTCGGCGTCGTCGGCGCCTCCGGTTCCGGCAAGACGACGCTGCTGCGCACCCTCGTCGGCCTGCACCGCGCCTCCGCCGGCACCGTCAGCCTCGACGGCACCCGCCTCGCCCCCACGGCACACCGCCGCTCGCGCGACCAGCGCCGCCGCCTCCAACTCGTGCCGCAGAACCCCCTGGGCACTCTCAACCCCAGCCGCACCGTCGGGGCCACTCTGCGCCGCCCGCTGCTGCTGCACCGCCGGGCCAAACGAGCCGAGGTTCCCCACCGCGTTGTGGCACTCCTGGACCAGGTCGGCCTGCCCGCCGCATTCGCCGACCGCTACCCCCACGAACTCTCCGGCGGACAGCGCCAACGCGTCGCCATAGCCCGCGCCCTGGCGGCCGACCCGGATGTGCTGTTCTGCGACGAGGTCACCTCAGCCCTCGACGCGGACACCACCGTCGCCGTCATGGACCTTCTGACGGATCTGCGTGACCGGCGCGGTCTGTCCCTCGTCCTGGTCAGCCACGACCTGCGCCTGGTCGCCGACCGCACGGACACCCTGATCGTGATGTCCGAGGGGCAGGTGGTCGAGTCGGGACCCACCGCACGGCTGTTCACCTCACCGTCCCACCCCGTCACCGCGGCACTGGCCACGGGAACCCTGCTCGGCGGCTGACCATGTGGTTGTGGCCGCTCTGCAGTGAGCCTCACCCTGGTGCAGGGGCCCAGGACGAGGCTGGGCTTCGGGCCAGTGCCCATCACCCTCGGCTGGACCTGGGCCGACCCGATCGCCGCCCTCGTGATCGCCGCCATCGCCGCCATCGCCGTCGAGGAAGACCGCGACGCCTGGCAGGGCCGGGCTGCGACTGCTGCTGAGTACTTATCGGATGTGCCGATCTTCGGGTATGGGACGGTGCGTGGCCGTACCGAGCCTGTGGGTGTGGCCCGTTAGGGCCCTGCCAATACATGACCAGCACGCTCACCGCTCCTGTGAGGTACCCGTTGCCGCGGACCGCAGGGCAGGCTGTCCTGGGCGTGGACACGCACCGGGGTGTTCGGCACCGCGGGCTTTCCTGCCACCGCGTCCGGCTACGGCCTGCCTATTGGGTGGGCGCGTGAGCTCGGGGTGAGCTCTTTCAGCGTTGCCACTCCAGGGTGAGGACGGCGGCGGCGATAGCGGTCATCCGGTTGGGACTGCAGCAACGCCGCGAACGCTCCCGCGTCCGATCAGAACGCCAACACCGCTGGGCCGCCCCCACCGCCTACTTTGGCACGCGGAAGCGGAGCATCGTGACGGCGCCCGACTGGGTATTGCTGAAAGGTTCCAGGTTGATCCTGTCGAGGCTTGGGGGCGAGAAGCGGACACCGTCGCCGAGTAGCACCGGTAGGACATACACCAGGATCTCGTCGACGAGCCCGCGCTGCAGGCACTGGGCGGCCACGTCAGCACCGAGGATCTCCAGGTTCTTGCCGCCCGCGGCGCTGCGTGCCGTGGCAACGGCTTCCTCAATGTCACAGGTGAGGAACGTGACGGTAGGGTCCGGCTCGTCGGGAGGCTCGTGGGTGAGGACGAACTGTGCTCCCCCGTCGTAGGTGGTGTCCTGGTCGGCCATACGCTTGGCGACCTCGTATGTGCCCCGTCCGATGAGCATGGCGCCCGTGGCCGCCATGACCTCCGGGAACGTGTCCGCAGTCAGGTACTCGAAGATCCAGTCCATCGCGTGGCCAGGACCGGCGATGAACCCGTCCAGCGACATCGCCCTGTTCACGACCACTTTGCCGGTGCCGATGCTCACATCGCTCATGCGTCTTCTCCAAGGATTTTGGAGGCCCGAGGCCGAATCATAGTTCGGCCGGTGGGGAGGCGACGGTGGGAGTTGCATGCGTATCTGCAGTGGCCCAACGCGAACAACCGGCATCCGGATGTGCTGGTCGCGCAGCGTCGGGAACGTGCCCGGGTACGGAGTGAACGACACGCGGGGTCGTCCCCGGTCCCGGGCTGCGTGACCAATCCGGTGATCGTTTGTGGTCACCCGCACTAGCGGCTTCCGTCATGCCGTTATAGCGTTGTGATCAGCAGTCGTGGTTCCGAAGTTCCGTTCGCCCGTGATCGCCATCACGGGCGTTCTTGCTGTTCAGCGCCTCTCCGGACCAGGGCGATCACCTCCCGGTCGCGCAGGGTGCGTGCCCGGTTTCCCTCGAAGGAGACAGCCATGGCCAAGGGCACTGTGAAGTGGTTCAACAGCGAGAAGGGCTTCGGCTTCATCGAGCAGGAGGGCGGCGGCCCCGACGTCTTCGCCCACTACTCCAACATCGCCAGCCAGGGTTACCGCGAGCTGCAGGAGGGCCAGAAGGTCGAGTTCGACGTCACGCAGGGCCAGAAGGGCCCGCAGGCGGAGAACATCCGCCCCGCCTGATCGCGCGCCTCGGTAAGGGCCCGGCTTCGGGACGCCGGGCCCTTACCGTCTGCCGCACTGGTCAGCGGGCCAGAGCCGATCGGTGTCTCGCGTGTCCCAACAAGCCGATGGCAGGAACAGCGCGCGAAACTGCCGGTACGACGGCGCCAGGCAGGTGACAGGGCAGTGCCGGACGGAGGCGGACTGCGGCGGTTCGACCGCCGACAGCGATGACGCGGTGGCGGAGTCGGGCCGAGGACTACCTTCCGGTTCGGGTCGGGCGAGTCGACCCCGCGCCCGCGGTGATGGTCTCCCCGCTGGGGAGGGTCCTGGGCACCGAGTCCTTCCTGGCCACGGCGACCGGCTACCGCCGGCTGCGCGTCTGGGCCCGCAAACTGGGGACGATGCGCCGGGCCGGTGTGGAGGGCACCGGCACCTTCGGAGCGGGCCTGTACCGCGACCTGCTGGCCCAGCACGTCCAGGGGTACGAAGTAAACCGGCCCGACCGCACAGCCCGCCGTCTGGCAGGGAAGTCGGACCCGCTCGATGCGCAGGCTGCCGGGCGGGCCGTACTCAGCGGTCGCGCCAGGGCCCGGGCGAAACCTGCCCGCCGCCGCGGTGGGTGGTCCGCTGGGGGCGGGCAGGCAGGGCGAGGTCGGCCTGGACCTTGTCGGTGTGGGCTTCGCGCGCGGTGGCGGACCGGTGCCGTAACGGGACCGTCACGAGTAGTACGGAACGGTGCCGCAGCTGGACTTGGCCGCCTTGTCGGGGTGGTTCGAATATGGAAGTCCGAGGGCCGTTGTTCTTGGTGGCCTGGACTGAATGCCAGGCCACGGATTCATCTCGGACGATGAAGGGGGCGGCAGGACACACGTCTTGGTCCTCATCCATGTCCCGCAGGCCAACTGTGCCAGGCCGCCGTCCCAGCCCTCGGTGTGCTTACAGCGCGATCCATTCGCTGGAGGTGGTGACCTCGTCCAGTACGTCCGGCAGCGGCTCGGTGCCGAGGCCGGGGCCGGTGGGAACGTCGAGGTGGCCGTCGTTGAGGACGAACGGCTCGGTGATGTCGGTGGCGAAGTAGCGGCGGGAGCCGGAGGTGTCGCCGGGGAGGGTGAAGCCGGGCAGCGCGGCGAGGGCGACGTTGGCGGCGCGGCCGATGCCGGTCTCGAGCATGCCGCCGCACCAGACGGGGATGCCGTGGGCGCGGGCGAGGTCGTGGATGCGGCGGGCTTCGAGGTAACCGCCGACCCGGGCCGGCTTGACGTTGATGACGGAGCAGGCGCCGAGGGAGATGGCCGCGGCGGCGTCGGCGGCGGATTCGATGGACTCGTCCAGGCAGACGGGGGTGCGCAGCAGCTTGGCCAGCTGGGCGTGCTGGACCATGTCGTCGTTGGCGAGGGGCTGTTCGATCAGCAGCAGGCCGAAGTCGTCGAGCTTGGCGAGCTGTTGGGAGTCCACGAGGGTGTAGGCGGCGTTGGCGTCGACCTGTAGGAGCAGGTCGTCACCGAAGCGCTCGCGTACGGCACGCACCGGCTCGACGTCCCAACCGGGCTCGATCTTCAGCTTGATCCGGACGTAGCCCTCGGCGATGTAGCCCTCGACGGCGTCGAGGAGTGCGGGGATCGAGTCCATGATGCCGACGGACACGCCGCAGGGAACGCGGTCGCGCGCGGCACCGAGGTAGGAGCCGAAGGACTCGCCGGCGCTGCGGAGCTGGGCGTCGAGCACAGCTGTCTCCAGCGCGGACTTCGCCATGTGGTGGCCGGTGAAGGGTGCCAGGATCCGTCCCACCGCGTTCGCGTCCACGCCGTCCTTCGGCAGGGCGGGGATGAGGAACTTGCGCAGGACGTCCTGGGCGCCGTCGACGTACTCGGAGCAGTAGCGGGGCTCGGACATGGCCGCACATTCGGCCCAGCCTTCGCCGTCGGCGGTGACGACGCGGACCAGCAGGACATCACGGCTGGTCTCCACGCCGAAGGACGTACGGAAGGGGGCGACGAGCGGCATCGCGATGCGGCGCAGCTCGACTCCGGAGATCTTCGACTTCATGAGGGGGCTCCTTCGCAGAATGTCAGGAAAGGGATGTGGTGCGCTGGACCACGTAACGGCGGCGGTCGTGGAAGCCGGTGACGCGGGCGCCTTCGCTGAGAAGGCCGCCCAGGGTCTGTCGCAGGGCCAGCCGCCAGGCGCGTGCGGCGCCGGGGTCGGTACGGCGCAGGGCCTCGATGTCGTCGGGGAGGTCGATGAGCACGGTCTGGGCATCGGTCGTCCCCGGCACGGGCCGGCCTCCGTGGTCGCGCAGGCCGTGGGCGGCGTCGGCGGGGAGTTCGGACAGCTCGGGCGGCGCAGGCGCGGTGAGGTCCCAGGCGGTCAGGACGCGGTCGGAGTCGTCCCCGCCGTTGATGGCGTCTTCCATCTCCCCGTAGAAGGAGACCAGGTACTCCTCGGGACGGGCGCCGAGTTTGACCAGGTTGAAGTAGGCGTTGCGGCGGATGAGGGGGTCGTAGGTCCAGGTGATGCGCTTCAGCCCGCGGGCGAGCGCCCACTGCCGTTGGTGGAGCTTGAGGGCGAGGCCCACGCCTCGCCCCATGGTCGCGCCGGTGATGTGCGAGTGGAGGCTGGCGCCTATGGGTTCGCCGAAGAAGGCGACGGACGCTCCGACCAGCTGGTTGTCCTCGTACGCTCCGGCGACGTAGTTGCCGGCGTGGGCCAGCGCCCGCATGATCTCCGCGGAGATGGGCCCGTTGCCGGGTTCGGTGCCCCAGATGCCGGCGTACAGGAGGGCGACGGTGTCGAAGTCATCCATGGTGTGCAGTTCGCGAATGACGGGTGCGTTCATCGCAGTGCTCCGACGAGGTGGGCCAGGAGCCGGGCGCGGGCCGGCATGGTGGCGGTGACGACGTGTTCGTGGTCGGCGTGCGCGCCGTCGCCTACCGCGCCGAGGCCGTCGAGCGTGGGGCAGCCGGCTCCGGCGGTGTAATTGCCGTCGGAGGCACCGCCGACGGCCGCCTGCCGCAGCGGGCCGAGGCCCAGCCGTTCGGCCTGTTCGGCGGCCAGGGCGAACAGCTTCCCGGACGCTCCCGGGTCCAGGGGCGGCCGGTTGTGGCCGCCGTCGATCTGCAGGCGGGCACCCGGCACCTGCGGCTGCAGGGTCCTGATGAGCTGGTCGACAGCTTCCTGCGCCGCGGCGTTGGGCACGCGGACGTCCACGCTCAACTCGGCGCGTGCGGGCACGGTGTTGCTCGACGTGCCGGCCGACATCAGCGTGGGGGTGACGGTCGTTCCAAGGCCGGTGGAGGCCGAGACGGTGTCCGCGATGGCCCGCACGGCGAGGAGCTGATGGGCCAGTTCGGTGGCGGCGTTGACGCCCTTCTCGGGTTCCAGCCCGGAGTGGGCGGCGCGGCCTTGGACGGTGATGTCGTAGAGGGACACGCCCTTGCGGCTGGTCTTCAGGGCTCCGCCGGGCGCCGAGGGCTCCAGGACGAACGTGGCTGAGCACTGGCGTGCGATGTCCTCGATGAGCGCGCGGGAGGTGGCCGAGCCGGTCTCCTCGTCACCGGTGACGAGGACGCACAGGCCGTCCAGCGAGGGCAGCGAGGCGAGAGCGTGGAACATCTGGACCAGCCCGGCCTTCATGTCGAAGACGCCGGGGCCCCGGGCGACGCCGTCCTCCACCGACCAGGGACGGGCGGCCAGGGAGCCGATCGGCCATACGGTGTCGTGATGGCCCAGCAGCAGGATGCGCGGCGTGCCGAAGGTCCACTGGACGTGGGTGACGCCGCCGATGTCCAGCAGGCGGGGCGGGGCGCAGAGCAGGCGGCTGCCCTGCGCGGCGACCACCTGGGCGCTGCGGGCGACGGCCGCGTGGTCGGCGGAGAATGACTCGCAGTTCACGAGTTCTTCGAGGTCTGCGAGCATGGCGTCGAGGGCCGCCTGGTCCGCTGGTGCGGAGAGGGGTGCGTGGTCGTGCGGCACGAGTGTGTCCTCCAGGGTGGGATCAACGCCACGCTAGGCATGCAGGCCACGGCCGAGTTGGTGGCCCGGTGACAACCTGAGCGGCCGATTCGTGCCGGGAACCCAACGCCGGCGTTCGGCGGTGCCCGGCGGGTCGTTCGACCTGCCGGGCACCGCTGGGACGGATGTGCCGTCAGCCCATGTGCTTGTTCATCAGGCGTCGCGTGTTCCCGCCGAGGATCTTCAGGATGTCCTCCTCGGGCAGGCCCCGACGGACCAGTGCCTCGGTGACCAGCGGCATGCCGGCCGGCCCCTCCAGGCCGGGGAAGTCGAACAGGGGGTCCTCGTCGTCGAGGTTCTCGCAGCAGGGCGGGGTGACGTCGTGCATGACCTCGCGGACGAAGTCCGAGCCGAGGCCGACATGGTCGATACCCGCCAGGGAGACGATGTGCTCGATGTGGTCGACGACCCGCTCGACGCTCACCTTCGCCTGGTCGTCGGTGAGGAAATCGGGTACGAAGTTCACGCAGACCACGCCGCCGGTGTCGGCCACCCCGCGGATCTGGTCGTCGGTGAGGTTGCGGTGATGGTCGCGCAGGGCTCGGGCGCAGGAGTGGGTGGCGATCAGCGGACGGGTGGCGAGTTCCAGGACGTGGTCGACACCGCTCGCTCCCAGATGGGAGATGTCGAAGAGGATGCCCAGGCGTTCCATCTCCCGCAGCGCCTCGACACCGGGTGCGGTGAGCCGGCTGCCGGTGGCGTCCTCCCGGCTGCCGTCGGCGAGCGGGGTGCGGCCCCAGTGGGCGATGGACGCGATCCGCACCCCGAGCCGGAACAGGGTGGAGAACAGTTCGACGGATGCGTCGATGCCGGGCGCGCTCTCCAGTGCGAGGACCAGGGCGAGCCTGCTCTCTGCGAGAGCCGCGTCGATGTCGCCGCCGTCGAGGCACAGGGCGACCTGGTCGGCATTGGCCTCGGCGAGCACGTGCGCGCATTCGATCATGCGGAGGGTCTGCCGCAGCGCGCCTTCGGGACGGTACTGGTCGTCGATGAACACCGGAAGGACCTGGATGTCGATGCCGCCCTCGCGTAGTTGCGGCAGCCAGTGTTCCCGGAAGAAGCCGCCCCAGCGCTTCGGGGGGCGGGCGGCGACGGCCATGAGGAGGTCGTTGTGGGCGTCGGCGACGACGGCACGGCGATGCAGGTCCGAGGACACGACAGGGGCCTTTCGGGTGATGAGGGGGCAGGTGTGGCCCGGCGGCCGTCCGCGTGACGGGCCGCCGGGCCGGGTGGGCAGGGTCAGGCGTGGGTCAGCCGCGGAACGGCGTCCAGCAGGGCACGTGTGTACTCGTGCCGTGGCGTGCTGATCACGTATGCGACAGGGCCGAACTCCACGAGCCGTCCGTGGCGCATGACGGCGACGGTGTCGCAGACATAGCGCACTACGGCGAGGTTGTGCGAGATGAACAGCATGGTCAGGCCGAGCTCGGTGCGCAGGTCGCGGATGAGGTTGAGCACGGCGCCCTGCACGGACACATCGAGCGCGGAGGTGATCTCGTCGGCGATGAGCACCTCGGGACGGGCGGCGAGCGCGCGGGCGATGGCGACGCGTTGGCGCTGGCCGCCGGAGAGCTCGCGGGGGTACTTGGACGCGTACGTGACCGGCAGCGAGACCAGGTCCAGGAGCCGTTCGACCTCGGCCGCTCGCCGGCCGCGCGGCAGCCGGGTGCCCTCGGCGATGGCGTCGCCGATGCTCATGCGCGGGTTGAGCGAGGAGTACGGGTCCTGGAACACCATCTGCGCGCGGCCCCGTTCGACGCCCGAGACCGTGCCCTGGTAGGGCGTCAGGCCGGCCACCGCCCGGGCGAGGGTCGACTTGCCCGAGCCGGATTCCCCGACGAGCCCGCAGACCGACCCCTGGGGCACCTGAAGGCTGACCCCTTGCACGGCGCTGAAGGAGCCGAAGCGGACGGTGAGATCGTTGATGTTCATCATCATGCCTCCCAGCACGCCACCGCGTGCCCGTTGACGGTGGTGGCGAGTTCGGGGCGGGTGGTCCGGCAGCGGGCGGTGGCCAGCGGGCAGCGGTCGGCGAACGCGCAGCCCGCGCCGACATCGGCCGGTGAGGGCTGCCGGCCGGGGATGGTGGTGAGCGGCCGCGAGCGGTCGGTGTCCATGTCGGGCAGCGAGCCGATCAGTGCCCGGGTGTAGGGGTGGCGGGCGGTGTGCAGGGCGTCGGCGTCGAGTTCCTCGACGATCCGGCCGGCGTACATCACGGCGATGCGGTCGCACAGTTCGCTGACGACGGCGATGTCGTGCGAGATGAACAGAGCGCCGGCCCGGGTGTCGTCGACGACCTCGCGCAGCACCTTGATCACTTCACGCTGGACGGTGACGTCGAGGGCGGTGGTCGGCTCGTCGGCGATGATCAGCCGGGGTGTGCCCATGAGGCCCATGGCGATGACGGCGCGCTGGCGCATGCCGCCGGACAGCTCGTGCGGGAACTGGCGAACGACCTGAGCCGGCTCCTTGATACGGACGCGCTCCAGCCGCTCCACCGCACGGGCCCGCGCCTCGGTGCCGGTGGCGCCGTCGTGCAGGGTGGCCACCTCGGCGAGCTGGGCTCCCACCCGCAGGGCGGGGTTGAGGGAGGAGGTGGGGTCCTGGAACACCATCGCGAGCGACGAGCCGAGCAGCTTGCGGCGCTCGGCGTCGCTCAGGCCGTCCAGGTCCACCCCGCACAGCCGGGTCCGGGCGCTGCCGGCCAGGCCGGGATAGGGCACGATCTGCCCGATCGCGGCGGCCGTCATGCTCTTGCCGCTGCCCGACTCGCCGACCAGCCCGACGATCTCGCCCGGGTGCACGGTCAGCGAGACCTGGCGGACGGGGGTGATGCCGCCGGGGAAGGACACGGTCAGGTCGCGGACCTCCAGCACCGCGTCCCGCACCGGGATGCCCTGGGCCGTGAGCACCCCGGGCTCGACGGGTTCGCCGACCGGGTCGCCGGTGGTCGCGGCGGCCTTGACGAAGGTGTCGCCCAGCAGCATGAACCCCAGCCCGGCGAGGGCGACCGCGGTGGCGGGCGCGACGACGACGGACGGGGTGACGTAGACGTGCCCGAAGGCCTCGTTCAGCAGCCGTCCCCAGTCGTAGGACGGTGCCTGCACGCCCATGCCGAGGAAGGACATCGCGGACAGGCCGAGCAGGGCGGCGCCCATGGACTGCGCGGTGTTGAGGATGAGGGGTTCGGCGATGTTGGGCAGCAGGTGCCGGGTGAGGATCCGGTGACGCGGGACCTGCAGCATGCGGGCGGCGGCGATGTAGTCGGCGCCCGCGACGGAGGCGGTCAGGGTGTGGGTGAGGCGGGCGAAGGCCGGCGCGAGCGCTACTCCGATGCCCAGGACGGCGCCTTGCGCGCCGAGCCCCGAGACGACGGCGGTGAACATCGCCAGCAGCAGGGCGGGGAAGGCGACGAGGATGTCGACGGCGGCCACGACGGCCTGCCCGGCTCTGCGTGGCAGCAGGGCGGGCAGGGCCCCGAGCAGGACTCCGCACACGGTGCCGATCAGAGTCGCGAGGAAGGCGAGACCCAGGGTGAGCCGGGTGGCGACCAGGGTGCGGGCGAGCAGGTCCCGGCCGAGTGCGTCCGTGCCGAGCAGGTGCGCACCGGACGCCCCTTGGTTGATCTGCTGCGGGTCGATGCGGCCGGCGGCGTCCTCCCAGATCGGCGGGCCGATCAGCGCGAGCAGGACCATGACGGCGACCAGGACGGCGCCGAGCAGGCCGGCCGGGTTTCTCAGCAGGCGGCGCATCAGCCCTCCTTGCGGGTGGAGGCGGACAGGGAGGACTTGGGGTCGAGGAGTCCGAGGAGGACGTCGACGAGGAAGTTGATGACGAGGACGAGCGCGCCGTAGACCAGGATCATGGCCTGGGCGACGGGATAGTCCTTCTGCGTGATGGCCTCGACCGTCCGCTGTCCCAGTCCCGGCCAGGCGAAGACGTTCTCCACCAGCACACTGCCGGTGATCAGGCCGCCGAGCAGCAGACCGCCCATGGTCAGGGTTGCGGTGAGGGTGTTGGGCAGCAGGTGCACCGCGTACAGCCGCCGGGCGGGCAGCCGCTTGGCGTGGGCCAGGCGCATGTAGTCGGTGTCCAGTTCGCGCAGGGTCTCCACCCGAGCCAGCCGGGCGATCATCGCGGCCGGGGCGATCGACAGGGCCGTGACGGGCAGGACGTAGGAGGCCGGTCCGGTCAGACCGGCCGGCGGGAGCACGCCCAGGCCCAGCGCGAACACGAGGAGCAGCGCGAGACCGTAGAGGTATTCGGGGATGGCGACGGCGGCCCCGGTGAGCAGGGTGAAAGCCGTCTCCGTCCTGTGTCGGCGCCCTTGGTGGGTGCGGACGGCGGACCACATGCCCAGCGGGATCGCCACGGCGAGCGCGAGGAGCGTGGCGAGCACCGCGAGCGTCAGGGTGTTGGGCAGGCCCTGGGTGATGATGTCGCTCACCGGTTGGGAGGAGAAGAACGACGTGCCCAGATCGCCGCTGAACACGTGCTGGACGTAGTGCCCGAACCGGGTCGGCAGCGAGTCGTTCAGGCCGAGTTCCGCGCGGCGGGCGTCGACCAGTTCCTTCGGGGCGGTCGGGCCGAGCATCTGGCGCAGGGGGTCGCCGGGGATCAGGTGGATCATCGCGAACGACGCCACCATCAGCACGGTGAGCGAGACGGCCAGCCGCAGCAGATGCCGGGCGAGGAACGAGGGGGTCAGCCGTCGGGCCCGCCGTGGCCGCGGGGGAGCCTGTGTGGCCGGTTCGTGCAAGGTGGTCATGACTCGGCTCCCGTCATGCGGATCGACGTCGGGTCGAACAGCCCCGCCGTGATGCGGAAGGTGGCGTCGTACGCGGCGGTGGTGAGGGTCTTGTCGACGACCGGGACGAGGTCGCCGCTGTCGAACAGCGCGCTCTCCGACCGCGCCCACTTCGCACAGCCCCGCGTCCCCGGCAGGTTGCTTGCGTGAGCGGTGAGCTGCTCGTACTTCTCATTGGTGAGGTGGGCGAAGTTGCCGCCGTCGGGGGTGAAGGGGCCGGAGAGCGCACCGAGCAACTGGGTGGGCAGGGTGACGCCGAGCGGCGCCCAGTCCACGTCCCAGTCCTGGGTGACCGCTTCGACCTCGCCGTAGGCGGCGTCCGACAGGGCACGCAGCCGGACCTCGACGCCGACCTTCTTCCAGGCGTCGGCCAGGTACTCGGCCGCGGCGGCCATCGTCTCGCCGGCGGACGTGCCGTAGATCATCCGGATCGTGAGCTTCTTGCCGTCCTTGGTGCGGACGCCGTGGCCCGATCGGTGCCAGCCGGCCGTGTCGAGGGCGGCCTCGGCCGCGTGCGGGTCGAAGGCGGGCAGGTGCCCGGTGACGGTGTCACCGGGGCAGGGCCGTGGCCGCATGACGAGGCCGGTGGGCCGTTGTCCGGTTCCGGCGGTGGCGATCGCCCCGAGATCGTGCAGATCGATTGCCTGTAGCAGAGCCCTGCGGACAGCCGGGTCGTGGCCCGGGTGCCCCGCGCCCTGGTGGAAGAAGAACTCCTGTGTGCCGTTGGGCTGGTCGGTGGTGGTGACGCCGGGGACGTCGGTCACCCGGGCGCGGTCCGGGCCGGCGAACTGTGCGGCGTTCAGCTGGTGGGAGAGCAGCAGGTTGGCCGCGGTCGACTCGCTGCCGACGACCTTCAGGACGACCGAACCCGGCATGGCCGGGTGGGATGCCGTGGCCCCGCCGGGGCCCCAGGTGTAGTCCGTGCGCCGGGTGAAGGTGTAGCTCTGGTTCGGCTGGGCCGAGGTCAGCTGGAAGGGACCCGATCCGGATGTTCCGCTCTTGAGCAGGGAGCGGTCCTTCAGTCCGGCGCCGCACACCATGAACAGATAGCGGGTGCTCTGCAGGATGAACGCGAACGGCTTGGGCGTCGACAGGGTCACGGTGCCGGTGGCGTCGTTCGCCCGCGCGGTCAGTCCCTCGGGGACGACGACGCCGTACGCCGGGGACTTGGTGGCCGGATCGGTGATGTGGGCGACGTTGGCGGCGATCGTGTCAGGGGTGACCGGGCTGCCGTCCGCGCACCTGACGCCCCGGCGCAGGGTGAAGGTGACCGAGGAGGGCTTGACCACCCACGTGTCGGCCAGGCCCGAGACGATACGGCCCTCGGGGTCGACGTTCACCAGGGTGTCGTAGGCCAGCGACAGCGCGGTGTAGGTGGTGGTGTTCTGCACCAGCGCCGGATCGAGCAGTCCGGGATCGCTCTTGATCGCGAAGCTGAAGGCGTCACCACCGGCCGACCCGGCCTGGCCGCTGCCGCATCCGGCGGCCAGCAGCGACGCCGCGAGACAGGCGGCAACCGCTCGGGCTTTCTTCATAGGGAGCTCCTTGGGGCGGAAAGGTTGCCCCACATTCGCGAGTGCCGGCCGGAAATGATTCAGACGGGACGACAAAGCCCAAGGTGCGCTTTCGGAGCGCTGCCCCAAGTGCGGGCTCGCGGGGTGTGCGGCGCGGTTCCCAAAGACGCGGACGCCCCGGACCGCGCATCGCGGTCCGGGGCAGGCAGGGTGCGGTTCATGACGTGCTCGACGGTCAGGATCGCAGGTGGTCGATGACGGCGCGGGCGGCCAGACCGATGGCACGGTCGGCGCGTGGCTGCCGGTCGGCGGGGGAGGAGGTCCGCAGGAAGACGCCCACCGCGTACCGCTTGCCATCGGGATACCGGACGACGCCCGCCTCGTTGCGGACGGTGAAATCCGTGCCCGTCTTGCCCGCCAGCCGCACGTCGCTTTCCGGGAAACCGGCGGCGAGCCGGTGCTGCCACACCTGTTGGCTCATGATGCTTCTCACCTCGGCACACGCCTGCGCCGGGCCCGCCTCGTCCCGCCAGAGGGCGGCCAGCAGCGCGGTCACCTCCCGTGGAGTGCTGGACGGACTGCGCTCGGGGTCGCCGGCGCCGAGGGTCATCAGCCGCTCCGCGGGGACGTCGCCGAGCTGGTCGTCGATGGAGCGGTCGGGGTCGAGCCCGAGTTCGCGGCGGATGTCGTCGTCCAGGGCGCGGCAGGAGGACACACCGAACCCTTCGAACCCCAGCTCGTCCAGGGTCTTGCGCACCCGGTCGAGCCCGACGACGTCCAGCAGCAGGTCGGTCGCCGCGTTGTCGCTGATCGTCATCATCATGAACGCCAGGTCCCGGACACTCATCTCGACGTTGTGGGCGCATCCGTCGGTGCCGCTGCCGCCCGCCCGGTAGGCGGCCGTCACCGTGTGCCGTGCGGCCCGGTCCAGTTGTCCGTCGGCCGCCTGGCGGGCGTACTCCAGACAGATGGGGATCTTGAACACAGAGGCGAGGACGACCCGGGCGTCGGCGCCGTGACCGAACTCATCGCCGGTGTCGATGTCACGGGCGTGGACGAAGCCGTCGACCCCGGCTTGCTCGAAGAGGGACGAGAGCAGGGTGCGGACCTGCTCCTCGCCGGTCGGGTGGGCGGCTGTGGGCATGACGTCTCCTCACAAGGTGGTGTCGGGCCGGTCTCGGCGCAGGTGGTCGACCGCGGCTCGGGCAGCGCATCCGATCGCGGCGTCGGCGGCGGGGTTACGGCCGTTCAGCGCGGGGAGGCGGAGGAAGACCGCCACGGCGTAGCGGCTCCCGTCGGGGTACTCGGCCACGCCGGCCTCGTTGAGCACGCCCCACAGGGCGCCGTTCTTCGCCGCGACCTTCACGTCGGTGTCGAAGCCGGCGACGAGGCGGTGCGTGGACAACTGATGACTCATCAGCTCCCGCACCTCCGCGCACGCCTGCGCCGGGCCGGCCGCGCCGCGCCAGATCGCGGTGAGCAGGGAGGTGATCTCGCGCGGGGTACTGGAGGCGGAGCGCATGGGGTCGAGCATGGCCAGGCCGCGCAGCTGCTCCTCGCCGGTCTTCTCCAGCTGGGCGTCGATGTCGCCGTCCGGGTCGAGGCCCAGCTCCTCCCAGACCGGGTCCCACAGGTCGCGGTAGCGGCCCACCGGCAGACGCGGGCAGCCGAGTTCGGCGGCGAGGGCACGGACCTGATCGACGCCGAGGATCTCCATGAGTTTGTCGGTGGCCGCGTTGTCACTCATGGACAGCATGAAGAACGCCAGATCGCGCGTGCTCATCGTGACGTCGTGCAGGCAGCTGTCGGTGCCGATACCGCCGCCCTCACGGTTCACCGAGGTGATCGTGTGCCGTGCCGCCCGGTCGAGTTGCCCTGCCGCCGCCTGGCGGGCATAGGCGAGCGCGACCGGGATCTTACGGATCGACGCCACGATGACGGGATCGTCGGCCCGGAAGGCCACCTCGCGGCCGGTGTCGATGTCACGGGCGTGGAGGAAGCCCTCGACGCCCGCCTCCGCGAAGATCGCCTGCAGGGCGGCTGCCGCCTCGTCGTCGGCGGACAGTGGTTCCATGGGACTCCGATCGTGGTCCGCTCAGCGGACCTTGGGGGTGGCACGGCCGCTGTAGTGCAGGTAGGAACGGCCGTCAGGACGGTTTTCGAACACCACGGCGTCCCACATCGCCTCGCTGTCGCGGCGGCCGACGAAGGTGGTGGCGTCCACAGCGGTGAGCTCCAGCGTCCGCGGCTGCGCCAGCCCGACGAGGATGCCGGTGGGTTCCGTACGCAGCCGAAGCCGGCCCTCGTGGGAGGTCACGTCGATGCGGCTGCCCGCGCGCTCGTACACGCCGGTGAAGGCTTCGACGTCCGCCGCCACGGGCTCGGAGGGCGGAGCGAGGGGCTCCGGCACCTTGACATCGTGCAGTTCGCGCAACAGCTCGCTGATGAGGCGGTGCTGGAACTCGACGCTGTGGCCGCCGTTGACCAGCACGGTGATGACGGTCTCCAGGCCCGGCAGCACCCACAGGGCGGCGTGCTGGCCGATGGCGTCCCCGGTGTGGGAGACGACCTCGTGCCCGTCCCACTCGTCCAGGCTCCAGCCGATGCCCCATTGCCGCCCGCCGGCGTACGGGTTGGGCAGGTCGACATGGGCCTGCCGCATCAGCGCCGGGTCGGCGAGGAGGACGCCGGGCGTGAGGTGGGCGCGGCCGAAGGCGACCACGTCCGCGGCCCGGGCGCAGATCAGCCCCGCGGGGCCGATGGACCGTGGCAGCCCCCATGACGGCACCACGGCGCCGTGCTCGTCGTGGCCGACGGCGGCGCTGAAGCGAAGCACGTCCTCCGGCAGCGTCCAGGCGTGCGTCAGCCCCAGGCGTGCGCAGATCTGCTCGCGCACAGCCTGGTCCCACGTCCGGCCGGTGAGCTGTTCGATCACCCGGCCCGCGATGACGAAGCCGGAGTTGCAGTACGAGTGCGAGTCCCCGACCGGGAAGGTCTGTTCCAGGCCGGCGCAGGCTTCCACGTACCGCTGAAGACAGTCGTCGCCGCGGCCGGTGTCCAGGAACAGGTCGCCGTCGATGCCCGACGTGTGCGTGAGCAGATGGCGCAGCGTGATGGCGGCGGTCGCCTCGGCGTCCCCCACCCGGAACCCGGGCAGTACCTCGGCGACGGGCGTGTCGAGCGTGACACGTCCCTGTTCGGCCAGCGACATGACCTGGGTCGCGGTCCAGACCTTGGTGACCGAGCCGATCTGGAAGAGCGAGTCGGTGAGCACAGGGGCACCGGTCGCGGTGTTCAGGACACCGGTGGCGCACTCGTGCGTCTCACCGCCGTACCAGAACGCCAGACTCGCGCCCGGCACCTTCGACTCGGCGGCCAGCGCCTCGAGACGGCTCGCCCAGTGCTTCATATCGGCCTTCACACACGCCTCCGGATGGCTCGGTCCACTTGGCCGCAGCGTAGGCACGGCCGGCCCCGAATGCGTGGTCCGGCGGTACGAACCAGCAGGTCACGGCTTGGACGCGCGGACAACTCGAACGTGCCGCGCGGTTTCTAGGGTGACGTGACCCCACGGCCAAGAGGAGACCGAGATGCCGCTGATCGACCGTGACGACTCCGCGCTGGTGATCATCGATGTGCAGAGCAACTTCTACCCGCCACATCGGCTCGACGTGGACCGGCAGCGGTTCGACGACATGGTGCGGCGCATCGTCTGGATCACCTCGGTGGCCGACCGCCTGGACATTCCGGTCGTGGTGACCGAGGAGGCCCCCGAGGACAGCGGCCACACCGTGCCGCAGATCCGCGAGGCGCTGCCGGCCAAGGCGGTCACCCTGCCCAAGAACGCCTTCTCCGTGTGGGACAACCCCGACATCGCCGCCGCCGTCGAAGCAACCGGCCGCACCACCATGGTCCTGGTCGGCATCGAGACCGACATCTGCGTCGCCCACTCGGCGATCCAGCTGCACCACGCGGGCAAGCGGGTGGTGGTCGTGGACGACGCCGTCTACTCGCCGGGCCAGGCACACGAGCGGGGACTGCGGCGCCTGGCCGGCCGGGGCATCGAGACGCTGTCCACCAAGGAACTTTTCTACGACTGGGTCCGCACCATCGAGGCCGCGGACGCCTTCCACGACACGCACCGCGACCTGACGGCCCCGCCGGGCGTGCGGCTGTGAACCTCACCGGCTGAACCGGTGGGGTCCGTGCCGCGCGCGGACCCCACTCTCAGCCGACTGGACCCGCCGGGTCCGTCACTGAGGGCATGACCCCGATCTCAGCCGACTGGACCCGTCGGGTCCGCTACTTGAGGGCATGACCCCGATCTCAGCCGGCCGGACCCGTGCGGCCCGTTCCTCGAGGGCGGACCCCACCGCTGTCGGCCACGCCCATCAGGCGCAGCTGCACCATCGCGGCGAACCTGGCGGACGGGTCCTGAAGGTCGATCTGCCCCACCTCGGCGACCCGGCGGATCCGGTAGCGGAAGGTGTTGGGGTGGACGAACACGCTCGCCGAGGCGGCGATCACGTCACCGAAGGCGTCCAGCCAGGCCCGGAGCGTTTCGACGAGGTGCGCGTTGTGCTTGGCGTCGTAGGCCGCCAGCCTGGCGAGCGGGCCGGAGAGCTCGTCGCGGTTGGCGATTGCCAGATCCCGCATCTCCAGCAGGAGGGCGTCGACGTACACGTCGGAGATCGAGGCGACACGCTGAGAGGCCTGGCCGCTGAACAGCACGCGCAGCGCGCGATCGGCGTTGGTGCGTGAGCGCGGCAGGGCGGCCGGCTCCTGGGCCACCGATCCGATCCCGATGACGGCGCTCGTCCGCTCACCGGTGCGCTGGAGGAAGTTCGACGCCACCTGAGCGGCGCGTTCCCGGGCCTGGGCCGTGTTGCTCGCCACCGGGAACAGCGCGTAGGCCACGTCGCCCAGCAGGGCCACGGCGGACCGCGGCTGCACAGCGGTGAGATGCACGGCCAGGGCGCCGGCCAGGCGCTGTCGCTCGGCGGTGATGTGGGCGTGGTCCTCATCGTGGTCGGGCGCCAGGCCCATGGCCATGACCAGCGTGGGTTCATCGACGAGTCCCAGACGGCCCAGCGCCTCGACGGCCCCCGCGCCGCCTTCCAGCACGGTCGTGACAAGGCCGGCGCGCAGCCGGTTCTCCGCGTCGGTACCCGCCCGGAAACGCAGCATGTGCAGGGCGACGAGCTTGGCCGCCTCAAGGAACGCCTGTTCCCGCTCGGGGGTGAGCGGCCTGCGCAGCGCCGCCCACACCGAACCGAGGAACTCGTCCCCGGCACGCACGGCGACCGCGACCCGCGGCAGCGCCACCGCATCACCGACCGTCGGCGCGGGGACGTGCACCAGCCCGTCGCTGCGGTACAGCTCTCGAAAGACGCCGTGCTCCTCATGAATGCGCAGGTAGCGCTCCGGTACCTGCCGGGCCAGGATGCTCTCCACGCGTGCGGAATCCGCCTCGTCCTGCCGGCCCGAGAAGGCGAGAACCCTGGAACGCCGGTCCTCGATGGTGACGGGGGCGTCCAGCAGGGTGGCGACCGCGTTCGCCAAGGCGAACAGGTCACCGGACGGAACCCCGCCGAGCGTGTGTGCCTCGGCTTCGCCGATGTCCCCTTCGGAGAGCAGCGTGCGCAGCATCGCCGCCAGCTGTGCCCAGGACGCCCCGCGGGTCAGGGCCAGCAGAGCCACGCCGGTCTCGGCCACGACCGGCCCGAGCTCGTCCGCGTCCTCGACAGGTCCCCGCACCACCAGGGCCGTGGCCTGATGGACCTGGAGACCGCGCAGCAGCGCGGCGATGTCCCCGCCGCTGTGGACGCCCACGCCGAGCACGATCGCGTGCGCCGGATAGTGCTGCTCGTCGTACGGGTCATGGATGCCGACGCCGCCGATTTCCCCCGCCGTCTGCGCATCACCGTGAAGAAGGTCGAGAAGGGTGGAGCCAAGATCCTCGAGCACCCGGCTCAGGCTCCTGGCGGGGTGCGTCGACATGTGCCTGATCATCTCCGCAGGTTAGGACCGGCGAGGTCCCTGCGACTTCGTTCCTCAGAACGAGGATATGCCGACGGCTTCGTCGCTCAGAACGAACTAGGCCCGTCAGGTTTCCAGAGCCGATCGAGAACGGCGTCCACCAGGGCGTCGGTCGAATCCACCAGCGGCAGCACGTGCCCGGCCGCCCTGCTGATCAGCGGGATCTCCGTACACGCGGCGATCACCACCTGCGCGCCTTGTTCCCTGAGGGTCTCGGTGGCCGTGGCGATCCGGTGCTCGGCATCGCTCAGGTCGCCACTCGCTTTCACCGCGAGGATGGCGCTGTCGACGTATTCGTGCTGAACGCGGGACGGGACCTGGATCACCTCGATCCCCAGGACGGCCCCGGCGCGCTCATAGAGTTCCGCCAGACGTGTGCCTCGCGTCGCAAGGATGCCCACTCTCTCCACATGGGGCGTCTGGCCCGCTGCGGTCTGCAGCGCCGCTCTGATCATGTCCAGCACTTCGACACCCGTGGCCTTCGAGACCTGCTCGAGGTAGGCGTGTGCGGTATTGCAGGGCACAGCGACGCAGCTGGCCCCGGCCCGCCGCAGCCAGCGGGCGCCCTGCACCAGCGCCGGCACCGGCGAGGGCCCTTCCCCCAGCAGTGCCGCGGTCCGGTCAGGAACGGCAGGGTCGGCCCACATGAGGACGGGCAGATGCCCCTGGTCGGATCCGGCCGGGGTACGCATGACGAGCCGGCGATAGAAGTCAGCGGTGGCCAGCGGCCCCATGCCGCCGAGGATCCCCAGGGCGGGGCGAACTCGGCTCATCGCCCCACCGCCCCCATGCCGGAGGGGATACCGCATCGCGTGGGTGACCAGCCGGGGCCTGGACGGGAAGGACAGGTGAGTCAAGGACGGCCTCTCAGGAAACCGGAACGATCGCTTGATCCTGGTTCTCGGCCCCGCACGGCAGGTCGTCGTCCGGCCCGAATTCCTCGACCCGAATTGGTACGCGTATCCAGTCGGCTCCTGGTCCATGGCACCGGCACGGAACAGGCCGACGCATCCGGACAGCGGCTGGGTCCAGGCGACAGAGCCGAGGGCTCAAAGCTGTGCAGCCCACCGAACGGGACGGCTGACGGCCGGATCGACTGTGCGTGACACCGGTATCCGGTACTGCTCCGGATCCGGTGCCTGCCTTTGCACTTCCGGGGGCGGCAGCCACACCCTCGATGCGAAAGTCCCCCATGCACACGCACGATCCCGCCCTGACCGGCTTGGTCCTCACGCACGTGCGCGAGCGTCTGATGACGGGCTCATCAGGGACGGCGGAATCGCCCCGGAGGATGTTCTGCGCCTGTACGCCGAGCACCTGGCGCCGACGGCCCTCGCTGCGACAGCCCGCGGTTCCTGTCGTTCATCCCGCCGCCCCCACCCAGGCTGCTGTCCTCGCCAGGGCCGGGGTGCCGTCGGCGCGCCGGCGGCTGCTTCGTCTCCCGCGGCTCGGCCGGAAATCTGTCCGCACTCGTGACCGCCCGCGATACGGCACGCCGCACCCGCGGCCTGGGCGACCGGGAACCGGTCAGGATCGCCCTGTCCGACCAGGCCCACTCCTCCATCCACAACACACTTCGGATCATCGGCGTCGAGCCCTTACAGGTGCCCACAAGAGACCACCGCCTCACAGGGCACAGCCTCCGGGCAGCGCTGTGCGCGGACGTCGACCCCGCCGCCGTCATCGACGTGGTCGCGACCGCCGGCACGACCAACGCCGGATCATCGATGACCTCGACGGCATCGCCCAGGTCGCCCGCGACTTCAACCTGTGGTTCCACGTCGACGGCGCCTACGACGGCGCCGGCCTGCTCGCCCGCAGCGTGCGCCACCGCTACCAAGGCATCGAGCACGCCGACTCCCTCGTCATCGACCCGCACAAGTGGCTCTTCGCCCCGTTCGACTGCGCCGCCCTCCTCTACCGGAACCCCGCACTGGCGAAGGCGGCCCACACGCGGCACGCGTCCTGCCTCGACGCTCTGCACACCGCGAACCTGGACACCACCGCCCCCGGTGGCCGGCTCGTCTCCACATCTTCGTCGCCCTCGCGGAGTTCATCCGCGAACTCACCGTCATCGACACCAACGAGGGCCTGACCGCCGCCCGCGCCCGCGGTCGAGTCGGCGGGCGCCCCAGTGTCGTCCCCGAGGAAGTCATCAAGGCCGCCCGCGACCTGCTGCCCGACCCCGGCCGCTCCATCACCTCGATCGCCTCCTGCACCTCAACTACTCACCCGGAGTCTCCCACTGCCCCCTGGCCACCCCGTCCGCGTCCGGTACGACAGCGCACCAGTCGCCCAGCGCCGCATCGGCCAGCATGAGGGAGAAACCGTCATCCGTGACCTCGGAGAGTGTGTCGGCTCCACCGGGGTAGTTCCGGTGGGCCAGTTCGCCGTGCGGCAGTGGGGCCACGAAAGCGGTGAAGTCGTCTTGCAGCAGCTCCGCTCTGGGGTTCAGCTGCGGCTCGGTGGCCACGCAAACCAGCGAGCGTGGCCGCAGTAGTCGGGCCACTTCGGCTGTGCTCTCCGGCGTCACGCGGAACCATCTGCACCCGTGAGCGCCGTACGCCCAGCGCTCGCAGACCAGGGTCAGGCGCTCGGAGGCCTCCGCCACCCTCGCCCAGAAACCCGCGTCCGCGACGGCGTCGACGGGATCCGAGACCTCTATGGCTTCAGGAGCCGCGTCCCGCCACAGGAACGTCACGCTCTCCCCATGGAGTCTCGCCAGATCAGCGGCCACCGCCGGAGTGGTGTAGAGGTGTACCGCTCCGTCCCATCCCGACTCGATCTGAAGGCTCCCGGGTGCGGCGAGCTGGCAATACGGCCCGCGCCCGGCTGCCATTCCCTCGGCGAGAGCTATCGCTTGCGGCGGCCGGACCTCCGCACCATTGCGCAGGCCGCGGTGCTCTTCGGGAAGGGGCTCGCTCACCAGCAGCCCGTCCACCTCCAGGAGGTCTGCGCCACTCTTCTCCATCGCGGCTCCCAGTACCTCGCGCAGCTCCGCCGCGTACGCACTCCAGGCAGCGGCTTCCGCCAGCTTCTCTCGCACGCGCTCACTGCGGGGGCTGATGATCAGCTCTTTGCTCATTTCGCCAGCCACTTGAGTCCTCGCAGCTCTACGTTCGGCCCGATGCCCAATCGTACGTTTCGTCTCGGGTCGAGCCCTCTCGACGACGGCCGAGCAGCGATGGTGAGTTTCCGTGGCCGCCGCCACCTTGCACCCTGGGTCAGGGATAGGAGACCAGGGCCAGGCAGGTCGGTGCCATCCGCCCAGCACGTCACCACGCGCGAGGCGAACCACCATGACGGCCAGACAACGCAGCACAGCGCCTGCTCGACGGTCTCGGCACGAGGGGTGCCATAGTGTGTGCGCGCCGCCTCCGTCATCTGCGTTCCGATGCGCAGCGACGGGTTGAAGGCCGAGGCTGGCATTCTGGAAGATCAACCTCATTTCCGTCGCCAACTGCCTGCGTCGCTCCTCGGGGGTCGACGACGCGGCGTCCGCGCCGAAGAACCGGTGGGTGCACCAGGTCCCGGGGGGCGCCGTTCGTCAGCAGGTCGGCGATGGCGAGCGCCGTCAGCGACTTGCCGGAGCCGGGCTCACCGACCAGGCCGACCATCTCACCACGCCGCAGGGTGAGGGTGACACCGCGGACGCGCCGGACCAGCCCGTCCGCAGTGGGAAGGACGACCCGCAGATCGTCCACCTCCAGCATGTGGTCCGCTGATGCCGCGCGGTCGGCGCGCTTCGGGTGAGCCACGGGCTCTTCCCCCGGATGCGGCGTAGACGATGGCGATGCCGGGCGCCACGGCGGGCAGCGGTTCGGTGTAGATGCGGTCCAGTCCCTGGCTCAGCAGGAGTCCCCGAGCCGCGATCGCGTGGAGCCTGCAAGAGGGCCGACCGACCGTCGATGCCACCCCCGTGCCGCTCCCGGGCCCGCTGGGACAGCTCGCTGACCTGGGAGTCCGTGATCCGGGGCATCCCCCTCCTTCCATCTGGGACAGACGTCGACGGAGTGGAGCCAGGATCATCCTGATTCCACTCCGTCGTGCGGGCGTGTTACTGGAATTGTGCGAAGAACCTCCAGATCTCTGCCTTGGTCCAGGTGGCGACGCCGCTCTCGTTGGGGGAGCCGTCGACCGGACCGGGGATGTGTCCTCCGTCGAACGCCGCCCACTGGACCGGGTATCCGGCACGGCAGCCCGCGTAGGTGGTGGTGATGTGTGTTCGGCTGCCCGGCGCGGGCTCGCGCGGGTTCTGGGGGGTGCAGCCGTTGTTGCCGACGAATCTGTCGCGCAGGGACCGTCCTTGCGCGATGTCGAGGACGGAGTCGCTGACGCCGTGGATGCCGAAGTAGGCGATGGGCTGGGTGCCACCGCTGCACCCGCTGATCTGGGCGCCGGACATGACCGCGACGGCCCTGAAGACGTTGGCCCGGCTGCACGCGAGTGCGTAGCTCATGCCGCCGCCCCAGCTGAATCCCGTGGCGAAACGCTGTGCCGGGTTGACACAGAGGCCGCCCTCGATGCGCCGGATCATGTCGTCGACGAAGGTGATGTCTTCACCGCCCGAATTGGCCCAGCCGTTGCCGAGACCCTGGGGGGCGACGAGGATCGCGGTGTTGTTCGACTGTTCCTGCTGGCCGTAGTAGGACCAGGCGCTCCCGCTCGTGCCGCCCGAGGCGACGTCGCCGGCGGTTCCGCCCCGCCAGTGGAACGCGAAGATCAGCCGGTAGGGGTGGCTGTTGTCGTAGTTGGCGGGAACCCTGAGGATGAAGCTGCGGCTCTTGCCGCCGCTCTGGATCGTGTGCGTACCGCTCGCCAGAGTCGGAGCGCTGCCGCATCCGCCGCCGCCGGACGACAGTTTGATCATCTGCCATTGCTGGTTGGCGCCGCCCCAGTCGGTGTACTGGACGACGTTGCCGCCGTCGGCGGTGGACGCGCCCTGCACCTCAACCGCCTTGCCGCTGGCGCGGTTGATCAGCCGGACGTGGCCCGCGTCGGAGTCGGCCAGGCGGAACTGCTGGTTTGTCCCGTTGTGGTCGGCCCACTGCTGGATCGCGGCACCGTCCGCGGTCGAGGGGCCGGCCACGTCGAGAACCTTGTCCGAGTGGCGGGCCTTGAGGCGGTAGTAGCCGTCGCCGGAGTCCACGAACTGCCACTGCTGGTTGGTTCCGTCATGGCGTGTCCACTGGCTGACCCGGGCGCCGTCGGCGGTGGACGCGCCAGAGACGTCCAGCGCCTTGCCGCTGTTGCGGTTGACCAGCACGTACCAGGCGTTGGTGTCCACCGTCGCCGCCTCGGCGGGCGCCGGATGCACCGCGGCGAGCATGCCGATCGCGAGGGTCGCCGCCACCACGGCGGCGATCCGGGACCACCAGCGGTGTTTTCGTGGCGGGGCCGGAGGAGCCGCACCTGAGGTCTTCATCGACTCACCCTTTCCTTCGCGGCAGGTCCCATCAGGCGCGGGTCCAGCGCTGGTTGCTGCCGTTCGAGCAGGAGTAGAGCTGGATCAGGGTGCCGTTGGCGGTGCCGGCTCCGACGGCGTCGAGACAGAGGCCGGACTGGACGCCGACGATGGATCCGTCGGAGTTGAGGCGCCACTTCTGGTTGTCGCCGCCCCAGCAGCTGTAGATCTGGACCTTGGTGCCGTTGCCGGTGCCGGCGGCGTCCAGGCACTTGTTGCCGTAGACCCTGAGTTCACCGGCGGCGGTGTACGTCCACTGCTGGTTGGTTGCGTTGTTGCAGTCCCACAGCTGGAGCTGGGTACCGTCGGTGGTAGTGGCGCCGGGCACGTCCAGGCAGCGGCCGGAGCCGACGCCCCTGATCGGTCCGCCATCAGCAGGAGGCGTGGTGGAGCCGCCGTTGAGCGCGTTGAGGACGGCGGTGTAGGCGGGCTTCTTGCTGCCGTCGTTGTTGAACAGCAGCGGCGTGTCACCGGATCGCCAGGAGTCGCTGTCGCGCACGCCCCAGACGGTGATGCCGAGGCAGCGCGAGACGGCCAGGCAGTCGTTGGTCACGCTGGCGTAGGTCGAGGACGAGGCGCCCTGGATGTCGAGCTCGGTGATGGCCACGTCGACGCCGAGGGCGGCGAAGTTCTGGAGGGTGGTGCGGAAGTTACTGTTGTACGGGCTGCCGCTGTTGAAGTGGGACTGGAAGCCGACGCAGTCGATCGGCACGCCGCGCTGCTTGAAGTCCCGGACCATGTTGTACACGCCCTGGGTCTTGGCCCAGGTCCAGTTCTCGATGTTGTAGTCGTTGTAGCAGAGCTTGGCGGCCGGGTCGGCGGCGCGCGCGGTGCGGAAGGCGACCTCGATCCAGTCGTTGCCGGTGCGCTGCAGGTTGGAGTCCCGTCGGCCGCCCGAACCGTCGTCGGCGAAGGCCTCGTTCACGACGTCCCACTGGGCGATCTTGCCCTTGTAGTGGGCCATCACGCCGTTGATGTGGTCGATCATCGCCTGGCGCAGTGTGCTGCCGCTGAGGCTCTGCATCCAGCCGGGCTGCTGGGAGTGCCAGGCCAGCGTGTGGCCGCGCACCCGCTTGCCGTTCTGGACGGCCCAGTTGTAGACGCGGTCGCCGGCGGTGAAGTTGAACTGGCCCCGCTGCGGTTCGGTGGCGTCGATCTTCATCTCGTTCTCGGCCGTCACCATGTTGAACTCACGGCCCGCGATCGTCGTGTACGCCGAATCACCCAGTCTCCCCGAGGCGATGGCGGTGCCGAAGTAGCGGCCGTTCTGCGCCGCCGCGGCGCCGAGCGTGCTCTCAGCTGCATGGGCGGTCGGCGGCGCGACCAGTGCGACGACCGCACCGAGGACGCCGACGAGCAGCGCCAACAGCAGGCCGCGGAACTTCCGGCGGACAACGGGTCTGGCAAGGGCGTACGAGCCCATGACTGTGCCTCCAAGGTAGAAATCACGGAAGGACAGGGGTTGCGTCGTCCGCTCCCACTCGGCAGCCGGACGGGGCGGAACGGAGCCCGGGCCCACGGAACGGAACGGGGTGGCGCAGGTGTGCAGCGGTGCGTGGATCTGCCGTGCGATGTGGTTCGAAATCTCGAACTACGCCCGGTTCTCAGACTGGGATGATTGAGGTGGGGGCGATTGGCCGTCAATACTCTCCACCGAAAAAGTCTCCGATCCTCACTCGAAACTTTCGAACTCGCGGCTGCTGCTGAGGGCTGCGCAGACCTCCCTGACCCCTGGGTCGCGCTAGTCGTCCTCGAGTGTTGCAGTGCAGCGAACCCACGAAATAATTCGACGCCAGTGGCGATACATGCGAGAGGTATTGACGCCGTTCATCGGCTCCCTATCATTCACGTTGCTCGGCACTCCGACGATTGTTCGATACCACGAACGTCATGTCATGACCTCGCTAATTTCTGCTGCCGCTCAGGTTGAGGAAGTTCCTATGCGCAGAGGAAGTTTCAGCCGCAGGCATCCGTCTGTGGTGCTCGCCGCGGTGGTTGCGGCCTTGGCCGCGTTGGCGGCGATGCTCGTGGCCGCCCCGGCTCAGGCGGCTTCCAGTGGCGCCTTGCGCGGTGTTGGTTCCGGCCGGTGTCTCGATGTGCTGGGCGGCAGCCAGACCAACGGCACGTACCTGCAGATCTACGACTGCTGGGGCGGGGCCAACCAGCAGTGGACGTTGACGGACAGCAACCAGCTCACCGTGTACGGCAACTCGTGCCTGGATGTTCCGGGTCACGCCACCACGGCCGGTACCCGGGTGCAGATCTGGACCTGTTCCGGCGGTACGAACCAGCAGTGGCGGGTGAACTCCGACGGTACGGTCGTCGGCGTGGAGTCCGGGCTGTGCCTGGAGGCCGCGGGCGCCGGTACGGCCAACGGCACGGCGGTACAGATCGGGGCGTGCAACGGCGGCAGCAACCAGAAGTGGACCGGCCTGCCCGGGACGCCGCCGACGGACGGCACGTGTTCTCTTCCGTCGACGTACCGGTGGACGTCGACCGGTGTGCTGGCCCAGCCGGCGAACGGGTGGGCCGCGTTGAAGGACTTCACCACCGTGACGTACAACGGCAAGCACCTGGTCTACGCGTCGAACGTGTCGGGATCGTCGTACGGCTCGATGATGTTCGGTCCCTTCACGAACTGGTCGGACATGGCGTCGGCCGGTCAGACCGGAATGAGTCAGGCGGCGGTCGCGCCCACGCTGTTCTACTTCGCGCCCAAGAACATCTGGGTGCTGGCGTACCAGTGGGGTGCGTGGCCCTTCCTCTACCGCACATCGAGCGACCCCACCAACCCCAACGGCTGGTCCGCTCCGCAGCCGCTGTTCACCGGGAGCATTTCCGGCTCCGATACCGGCCCGATCGACCAGACGCTGATCGCCGACGGCCAGAACATGTACCTGTTCTTCGCCGGTGACAACGGCAAGATCTACCGCGCGAGCATGCCGATCGGGAACTTCCCGGGCAACTTCGGCTCGTCGTACACGACGGTCATGAGCGACACGAAGGCCAACCTGTTCGAGGCGCCGCAGGTCTACAAGGTTCAGGGCCAGAACCAGTACCTCATGATCGTCGAGGCGATGGGTGCGAACGGGCGTTACTTCCGCTCCTTCACGGCCTCCAGCCTGAGCGGCTCGTGGACCCCCCAGGCCGCCACCGAGAGCAACCCCTTCGCGGGCAAGGCCAACAGCGGTGCCACCTGGACCAACGACATCAGCCACGGTGACCTGGTCCGCGACAACCCCGACCAGACCATGACCATCGACCCCTGCAACCTGCAGTTCCTCTATCAGGGCAAGTCCCCCACCGCGGGCGGCCCCTACGACCAGCTGCCGTGGCGGCCGGGTGTCCTCACCCGGCAGCGCTGACCTTCCCGATTCTGCGCGGACTCCAGGGCGGCCTGCTTCACCGGCTCCGGCGCCGGGAGGAAGGAGGAGGCCGGCACGCCGACGGCGGTGTCGGTCGCCCGCCCGGCGACCACCCGTACGCGAGGGCGGCACCCGGGGGAGTCCCGGGTGCCGCCCGTCAGGCCCGCGCTGTCACTTGACGTTGACGGCGCTCCAGGCCGCGGCGACCGCCTTCGCCTCGGTGCTGTCGGCGCCGTAGAGATCGCCGGCCGCCGACAGGGTGCCCTTGCGGGCGCCGGCGTAGTCGGTGGTGGACGTGAAGTACGTGGTCAGGGCCTTGTACCAGATCTGCAGGGCCTTGTCCCGGCCGATTCCGGTGACGGTGGAGCCGTCCTGGGTGGGGGAGTCGTAGTCGACCCCGTTGATCGTCTTCTTCCCGCTGCCCTCGGCCAGCAGGTAGAAGAAGTGATTGGCGACGCCGGAGGAGTAGTGCACGTCCTTGTCGCCGACGGAGGACGACCAGTAGTCGGCCGAGCCGCCGTCCTTGCTGGGCTTGTCCATGTAGCGCAGCGGCGTGCCGTTGCCGTTGATGTCGATCTTCTCGCCGATGAGGTAGTCACCGACGTCGCTGGAATTGCCGGCCGCGAACTCCACGCCCGTACCGAAGACGTCGCTGGTGGCCTCGTTCAGGCCGCCGGACTCACCCGAGTACTCGAGGCCCGCGGTGTTGGACGTGACGCCGTGGCTCATCTCGTGGCCGGCGACGTCGAGCGAGGTGAGAGGGCCGTTGTTGCCCTCGCCGTCGCCGTAGGTCATGCAGAAGCAGGTGTCGTCCCAGAAAGCGTTGACGTAGGCGTTGCCGTAGTGGACGCGCGAGTAGGCGCCGACACCGTCGTTCTTGATGCCGTTGCGGCCGAAGGCGCTCTTGTAGAAGTCCCAGGTGACCTGTGCGCCGTAGGCCGCGTCGGCGGCGGCGGTCGCCGCCGAGGCCGTGGTCCCGTCGCCCCAGGTGTCGTTGTCCTGCGAGAACAGGGTGCCGGTCCCGGATTCGCCGTGGGCGAGGTCGTACGTCTTGTGGCCGCCGCGTGAGGCGTCGGTGAGCGTGTACGAGGAGCCGGACTGCGTGCTCGTCAGGTCCACCTTCCCGCTGTACTTCGTGTTGCCGACGCCGGTCTCGACGCCCTGGTACTGGAACAGTTTCCGGCCGGTGGCGGCGTCGGTGACGACATGCAGTTCGTTCGGGGTGCCGTCGTCCTGGAAGCCGCCGACCACGGTCTCGTAGGCGAGGACGGGCGTGCCGGACGCGGCCCAGACGACCTTGCGGGGCGCCCGGGAGGCGCGGGACTTCTCGGAGCCGACGGACTTCGCCGCGCCCAGGGCCTGCTGCTCGGCCCGGTCGGGGGCGATGCGCGGCGTGAGCGAGGCGGGCTTCAGCGAGCCCTGCGCCGCTCTGGTCACGCCCTTGCGCTCGCCGGACTTCGCCGTGTGCACGATCAGGTCGCCGCCGAGCACGGGCAGCCCGGCGTAGGTGCGCTCGTAGCGCGTGTGCACGGTGCCGTCGGCGTCCTTGACGACGTCCTTGACGACCAGCTTTTCCTGGGCGCCGAGTCCTATCGCCTCCGCCGTCGCGGCGGCCGAGGACCGGGCCTGCTGGAGGAGCGTGGTGCGGGCCGTGGCGGACAGGGCGACCGGAGCCGCGCCGGGCCGGTCCTGTGCGACCGGCTGTGCCGTGGCCGGGCCGCCGAGGGTGGTGCTCAGCAGTGCTCCGGCCGCGACGGCGGTGGCGAGGGCCAGCAGGGTGTGCTGGTGACGCTGGGAACGGGAGGTCACACAAACTCCTCTGGAGGGGTGTGGGGGGTGGTCCGGTCGGCAGGTGCCGGCCGGTTGGGCGTGGGGGGTGGTCGATGCGGCGCCGCGGCCGTGCCTGTTCACGTCCCGGCCCTCTGTCCTGTGCATGACAAGTTTCAACCATGTGAGGTGCTGCGAACGTTGACGGTCGACCCCGCGCGTTCGCGAGGGGGTGGCACGTGTGCGGCAGCCCCGGCGGCTACGGTCGTCCGGCCGGGCCCGGGCTCGCCGAGTGACCCGGGGTCACTCGGGCGGTGGACAGTCTGACGGCAGCGCGGCGCATGAAGTCTCCATGGATTGTGGGGGGTTGGAGAGGTGAACACGACAGAACCGCAGACGTGTCGGGGAGCGCTACGCCCGTTTCCAAGGTCCGACAACTCTCCCACAGACCCTTCACAGCCGGGGCACACATGGGTGGCCGGCCGGAACCCGAGGCGCACCGGGAACACGGCCGGTCAGGCGGGGCTGAGCGGATGCGCCGCCGTGGTGGAGCGCGGCGGCCAGGAGTGCGGGGAGAGGATGCCGAGCACGTAGGCGCGCGCCACCAGCGCCGGACGGGTGGCGGCGCCCAGCAGACGCCGGAGGCGGGCGAGGTGGTAGTCGACCGTCTGCCGCGACAGGCGCAGCGCCGCGGCGACACCGGCGTTGTCGTAGCCCGCGGCCAGCAGGGCGAGTATCCGCACCTGGGCCGGCGTGAGCGCGGGATGCGGCTCGTGGCTCAGGCCGAGCCGCGTGACGACCGCCCACACGCCCGCGTCCCGCCCCCGGGTGCGGTTGACGACGCTGAGGTGGACCCACACGCGGCGCAGGCGCCGGTCCCCGTCGACGAGCACGGCACTGGACTGCGCGTTCCTGCGCCGCCCGCCGGTCAGTTCGCCCCACACGGCGTGCAGCGCGGCGCGTTCCGGGGTCTCCGCCAGGAAGGCGTCGGCCGGCGAGCCCACCAGGTCGCACAGCCGCAGACGCAGTAACTCGGCGGCCGCGGCGCTCGCTTCGCCCACCACCCCGTCCGCGGACAGCCGTACGCAGGGCAGGCCGCTGTGGTCCCGCAGGGCGCGCAGGTCCTCCTCGGCCCGGCGCCTGCCGTCCAGCGCGTGGGTGTACTCGCTGACGTCCACATAGGTGCCCGCCACACAGCGCAGCGCCCCCCAGGACACGGGAAAGCGGTATCCCGCCGCGTGGCCGGGCGAGCCGTCCGGGCGCCGGTAGGTGAGCGTGTGGCGCAGGGAGTGGCCGCCGGTGAGGATCTCGTCGTCGAGCACCAGGAACCGGGCCGCGTCGTCCGGGGCGTCGAACTCGCCGAGGTGACGGCCGACCATGCGGTCGCGAGTGGTGCCGTACAGGTGAGCGTAGGCGTGGTTGGCCCACACGTAGCACCCGGCGGCGTCGCGCACGAACATCGCCGCCGGGCTCAGATCGGCGAACGACGCGTAGGCACCGGCGCCCGCCGGCGTGCCGCCGCCCACCTCCACCGCCACGCCCCGGATGCCACGACGCCGGGCGTCGCCACCCCGGGCCGACCAGGTGACGTCGAAGGTGCGGCCTTCGAACCGGGTGCGGCGGGGGCCGTCACCCGACGGTGCGCCGTCACCGGGCCGGGCACCCTCGCCCAGCCGTGCGCCGTCACCCCACCGGGCAGTCGGCAGACCCCCGGCCTCCGCCGAAAGGGCTTCCAGGAAACGGTGTGCCGTGTGCTCGTCGGTGAAGGCGCCGCCCCCGCTGCGGACCCGCCCAGAGTCGGCGTCCGTCTCCCACCAGGACACCGGCAGACGGGCGAGCAGTGTCTTGAAATCGGCCTCGTCCACAGCCCAACTCCTTGAATCGCGTACGGGTGTCACGGTGTGTGACATCTCATCCGTGTCCCGTACATGCCGAGCCATGCGGCTGCCTCCGGCCCGCGTGGCACCCGGGCCGCGAGCCCACTCAGGCATGTGCCTGAGACGACCGCGCTCGAAGCGGCGAGAGCCGGGAAACCCGACTGCTTCGCTGGACGGGAACCGTCCCACGGCGCACCCGGACGGCAGGCCGGACGGCGGCCCGTACGGCAGGCGCGGATACAGAGCCGGCGCACCGGAACCCCGCCGCCTCGTCGCCTCGCACTCGTCGCCGCGCTGCCCCGCCGTCCGTCCGCGCGAAGCGACACCCGAGCAAGCCGCCCAAGAAGAGGAGTTGAAGTCCCGTGGCGAAGGTGCTGTACGTGCATGCCAAGGGTGGTCCCCCGGTCGGGTACGCCCTGCCCAGGGTGGCCGCGAGGGCCGAGGTGCACCTGCTGGCACTGAGCGAACTGCCCGCCGGCAGCGCGGAGCGCACCCGTGCGTGGTGTGCCTCGGCCGTCGCCGCCGGGGGCACGGGGGCGGACGACCTGGTCGCGTCCATCACCTCCCGGGCCCGCGAGGTGGGCGCCGACGCGGTGGTCACCTTCTCGGAGTACGCGGTCGTCGCGGTCGCCGAGGCCGCCCGCCGGCTCGGGCTGCGCGGGGCCGGCCCGGCCGCGGCCCTCGCCCGCGACAAGCGGCTCATGCGCACGGCCTGGGAACGCCGTGGCATCCCCCAGCCCCGCTTCCGGCCCGTCGCCACACTGGACCAACTGCGATGCGCCTCACGCGAGTTGCGGTGCCCGCTGCTGCTGAAGGCGGCCTGGAGCGCCGGTTCGACCGCGCACCAGATCATCGCCGCCCCCGCCGACACCCCGGCCGCATGGGCCCGTTCGCGCGCGGTGATGATCGAGTCGGCGCGCCTGGGATACGCCGAGCTCCATGTCGCCGGCGCCGGAGAGGACTTCCTCGTCGAGGAGATCGTCACCGGCTGCGCGGGGGAGTGGTTCGAGGGACCGGGCTGGGGAGACTACGTCAGCGTCGAGGGCGTGGTCGCGCAGGGCGTCTTCCGGCCGGTCTGCGTGAGCGGCCGGATGCCGACCGTCGCGCCGTTCACCGAACGGGCCGGTATCACGCCGGCCGCCGTCACCGGCGAGGCGCAGGACGCGATCGTGGCGCTGGCCCGGCGGGCCGTGGACGCGCTCGGCCTGGAGGACTGCGGCACCCACACGGAGATCAAGCTCGGGGCAGGCGGCCGCATGTGGGTGATCGAGACGGCGGCGCGCTTCGGCGGCGCGATGACCGTGCCGCAGATCGAGGAGGTCTTCGGACTCGACCTGGTCGGCCTGTTCACCGACCAGCTGCTCGGCGGCACACCCGACTGGCCGGCCAGGGCGCTGACCCCCGAGGACGCCCGGAGCGCGGCCGGCTCCCTCGTCGTCCTCGCCGTGGACGGCGCGGGCGCGCCGTGGCCGCGACGTCACCTGTGGGACTCCACCGCGGTGGTGCGCTCCGCCCCGGTCGGACCGCACAGCAGGCTACGCGTCGTGGAGGAGAGCTCGCTGCCGGACGGCGCCCCCGTTCCCGTCTACGACCCGGCCGCGGGCGCCAACACCATGGCCGCGCTGTGCCTGCTGTCCGCGGACCGCCCGCAGACCGTCGTCCACGACCTCAGCGCCCTCGTGGACGCCCTGCCGGACCTCCTGCCCCTGCACGCCACGGAAGGAGCGCGGGCATGACCTCCGCCCTGGACCGCACCGACCCGGCCGAGACGGGCGGGGACCGCACCGTCGTCGGCGCCAACCTGACCCTGCCACTGTTCCGCACCCTGTCCGGTGTGCTCGCCGGGCACCCCTACCTGAAGGTCGTCGTCGACCGGCACGCCTGCACCTGGCACCTCCTCGACACCCGCGTCCACCCCTTCCACGTCAACTACATCGCCACCCGCATCCTCGGCATGACGGTGGACGAACTGGACGCCCGCCTGGATGCGTTCAACGCCTCCGTATACACCGACCCCGACCGCCGCTTCCTGCTGGGCGTGCTGTCCCTGCACACCGACCGGGCGGCGGACGGCACGGAGTGCCCCTTCCTGGTCCTGGAGACCACCGAGGCCGACACCATGCACGGCGCCCTGCTGGAGGAGTTCTACCTCTACGTGCGCGGACGCGTGGACGGACGCCTCCCGCTGCTGCTGAAACCGGCCAACCACGGGCAGGAAGGGGAACTCGCCCCGATCCCCGAGGCGGTCGTCCCCCGCGTCCTCAGCCACAAGCTGTTCGGCGACCGGACCCGCACCTGCCTCAACCCCGGGCAGGCCGAGGGCCGTCTGCGGCACTTCCGCACCACGGCCGCGTACGAGGCCGCCGCCTCCGACCTCGGCTGGGCGGACATCGTCGCCATGCCCCGCCTGCCCGACGACGTGCCCAGGGTGGCCGGCTTCATCAACACCGCGCCCATCACCCCGCTGTCCCACACCAACGTGCTCGCCTCCGGCTGGGGCATCCCGAACGCCATCGTGCGCGACCTCGACGCCCTGGACGACCCGGACGCCCTCGACGGGCGGGGCGGCCTGGACGGCACCTGGGTGCGCTACCGGGTGAGCGAGGACGCCGTCACCCTGGAGCCGCTCGCCGCGCCGCCCCGGCTGACCAAGCCCGCCTGGCACCAGCAGCGCATCCGCATCGACACGCCCCTGCTCGAAGAAGCGCCGGTCCTGGCCCTGCACCGGCTGCGGCGCTCCGACCGTGACAGCTACGGCACCAAGGCGGCCAACCTCGGGGAACTCCACCACGTCCTCGACAGCCGGACCGCCGACCTGACGGTGTTCCACGCCCGGCCCCGCCCCCCGCGCCACGACCTCCTCGGCCACCTGGCGGCCCGGCTCGGCGAGCGGGACGCCGCACGCGAGCACCTCCGGGCGGCCGCCGCCCGGTACGTGGCGGACACCGTCCGCGCACCCGAAGGCGTGGCGCTGCCCTTCCGCCTGCACCACCTGTTCCTCACCTCCTCACCCGCCCTCCAACAGGGCATCGGCAAACTGAAGATGGCCCTCGAACTCGAGGCGTTCGACATCGTCGACCCCCTGTGCCTGAACCTCCAGCAGCTCGTACGGGCCACGCCCGTACCCCCGGACGTTGCCCGCGCCATCACCTCCGCGGTGCCGCGGCTGCTCGCGGACGGACGCCGCATGGTGGTGCGCTCCTCCTCCAACGCCGAGGACCTGCCCGGCTTCTCCGCCGCCGGTATCTACGACTCCGTGACCACCGTGCGGGGAGCGGAACAACTCATGGACGCGGTGCGGCAGGTGTGGGCGTCCCTGCTGTCACCGCGCAGCGTGCGCCTGCGGCACCAGGTCGGCATCTGCCTGGACGACACCTACATGGGCGTGATCGTCCAGGAGTACCTGCCCGCGAGCCTCGGCGGCGTCCTGGTCACCTGCAACCCCACCCGCCGGGAGGACTTCCGCAACGTGTACGTCAACTGCACCCCGGGCTCGCCCGAACACGTCGTGGACGGCTCGGTGCTGCCCCAGCAGTACCTGTACAACACCGTCGAGGGCGGCGGGCGCACGCTCGACGTCGGCACCGCCGGCGAGGACCTGCCCGCCCCCACCCGCGCGGCGCTCGCCCGGCTGGCCCTCACCGGACGCCTGCTGCAGTCCCACTTCAGCGCCGACGACCCTGACGACGCCCTCGACATCGAGTGGCTGATGACCGGCGAAGGGGACTTCCGGCTGGTCCAGATCCGCCCCTACGCCCGGTGAGCCGTCCGATGCCCGCCCGCACCGCCCGCCGCGCCGGCCCGGTCCCCTCCCCGGCCGCCCGCCGCGTCATCCGCCTCAACAACGCCTTCCAGTTGCTGTTCAACCTGCTGTGGTGGATGCCCGTCTTCTACGCCTACCAGCGCGACGCCGGACTGTCCGACGGCCAGATCTTCGGCATCCAGAGCATCTACTACACCGCGTTCTGCCTCTTCGAGATCCCGACCGGCGTGGTCGCCGACCGCATCGGCGCCCGCAACTGCCTGCGCGCCGGCGCGGTCGTCATGACCGCCGCCAACCTGGCCCCCGTCCTCGCCCCCTCCTACACCGGCTTCCTCGTGCACTTCCTCGCCATCGCGGCCGGGCGCTCCCTCGCGTCGGGCGCGGCGAGCGCCTACCTCTACGACGCGCTGCGCGCCGAAGGGGCCGACGCGCACTACCTGGACGCCGAGGGCACCGCGCGCTCCCTAGGGCTGGCCGGCAAGGTCCTGTGCTGGCCGTTGGTCGGCCCGCTGATGAGGCTGGTCCGGCCGGCCCCGTACGTCCTCAGCGCGGCCTGCGCCGCCGGGTCGCTGCTGTGCGCGCTGGCCCTGCCGCGCCTCACCCCCCGCCCGGCCGCCGGGCCCCGCGCGGGCGGACGGCGGCGCGGCACCCTCCTGCACGATACGGGGGCCGCCCTGCGGGCCCTGCGCGCCTCACCGTGGCTGCCGCTGCTCATGGTGCAGGGCGTCGCGGTGTTCACGCTCGCCCGCATATGCCAGGTCAACCTCTTCCAGCCGGTGCTCCTGGACCACGGCATCGGGGAGGGCGCGCACGGCGGCATACTCGCGGCCATGACGGTCGCCGAGGCCGTGGCCTCGGCGCGTCCGCGCTGGCTGAGCCGCCGGCTGTCCGCCGCCCAGTGGGTGTCCCTGCTGAGCGTGGCGCTGGCCGTGACCCTCGCCGCCACCACCCTCGGCGCACCGTGGGCCGTGGTCGCGCTGCTGTGCGCGTTCGCCGCGATCACCGGGTTCGTGTACCCGGTGCAGCGCAAGCTCGTCAACGACGCCGTCCCGGCCGACGCGCCACGCGCCACGCTGCTGTCCGTGGAGAGCATCGTGGACCGCGGGGTGTGCGCACTCGCGGCGGTCGCCGCGGGCGCGTACCTCACGGCCGGCCGACTCGACGCCCTGCTGTGGCACAGCGCCGCCGTCACCTGCGTCCTGATCCCGGCCCTGCACCTGGCCCTGCACCGGACCCGCCGGACGGACGAGCCCCGGACGGCACACTCCACCGCCCGTACACCCACCCCCGGCTCCCACGTCCCCCGGCCGTCGGAGCAGCCGGCATCCCTGCCGGCGGACGAGGGTGCCGCGCAGCCGCCCCTGGGTCCCCACCGGGGCCGGTGAGTGCGTCACGGCATGCGATCGTGGACGTCCGCCGGCCGGGGCGGGGACCAGCCGCGCCGGACGCCGTAGGGCTCGCGGTCGTCCGTCCTGGTCACCACCGGGGTGCCGAAGCCCTGCGTGCGGACCGGGCTGCGCACGGTGCTGTAGCCGAGCAGGACGGTGCCGGCCGGCGAACCGGTCCAGGCTCCTCACCTCCGCGCCGACCAGCGTCTTCGTCCGGGTACTGTCCCCGGCGTGCCGAGATCTCGCTCGCCACAGTGCCTCCCCCTGCGCTGCTCCCGACCAAGTTGCAGCCGACCCGCCGTACGAAGGCAGTCCCCGGTGCGAAATACTCTCCCGATGAATGCACGCACTTCCCCGACCGGCCAGCCGATCACGATACGGAGGGCCGTGGCGCGGGATGCCAAACGGCTCACGCGGCTCGTGCGTGGCTCGGGCGCGTACGAGGGTAAGTACGCAGCCGCAGTCGCGGGCTACCGGGTCGGTCCTGATTACATCGAGGCCCACCGCGCCTTCGTAGCCGTCGGCGCCGAGGAGCATGGAGGCCGGATCCTCGGGTTCTACTCGCTCGTCCTCGCTCCACCGGAGCTCGACCTGCTGTTCGTCGCCGATGAAGCGCAAGGACGGGGTATCGGGCGGCTGCTCGTCGCGCACATGCAGTCCGAGGCCCGTGCCGCCGGGCTCGACCGTCTCAAGGTGGTGTCGCATGTTCCCGCCGAGGACTTCTACCACCGCGTCGGTGCAGTGCGGATCGGGACCGTGCGCGCGAACCCGCCCGCCGTGCCGTGGGACCGTCCCGAATTCGAGTTCCGCATTCCCTCGGAATGACTCTGTGGGCCGGTTCGCAGGGCACTGGCTCCGCCTGCATACGCGCCATGCCGCACCAGCTGATCCACCTCGGGCACCCCTTAGACGTCGTTTCTTATGGCGTGTTCGTTCGTTGAGCCGTGCATGACGGACTTGGTCGAGCGGCTGGTGCCGGACGAGTTGTGGATGCTGTTTCGGCGGGTGGTACCGCCGACGGAGGTCATACGCCCGCAGGGCGGCGGTCGGCGTAGGGCGGGTGACCGTGAAGCATTGGCCGCGATCATCTTCCTGGCCACCTCGGGCTGTACCTGGCGGCAGCTCCCGCCGGTGTTCGGTCCGAGCTGGCAGACCGTCTACCGACGCTTCGCCCACTGGAGCCGAGCCCGGGTCTTCCACCGCGTCATCCTCGACGAACTCGGCGCCCGCGGGGAACTGGACTGGTCGCGCTGCGCGATCGACTCCGTCAGCATGCGGGCTGCAAAAGGGGGCCTCTGACGGGACCGAATCCGACCGACCGTGGCAAGCCTGGATCGAAAATCCACCTGATCACCGACCGAAATGGACTGCCGCTCTCACTGGGCGTCTCGGGCGCGAACATGCACGACAGCCTCGGTCTCGAACCGCTCGTGCGAGACATCCCGCCGATCCGGTCCCGACGCGGACCTCGTCGACGGCGCCCCCACAAGCTCCACGGAGACAAGGGCTATGACTACGACCACCTGCGTCGGTGGCTCCGCGAACGCGGCATCCGCCACCGCATCGCACGCAAGGGCATCGAGTCCTCACAAGGTCTCGGCCCCTACCGGTGGGTGGTCGAACGGACCGTGTCCTGGCTCGCCGGTTGCCGCCGGCTCCACCGTCGATACGAGCGCAAGGCCGAACACTTCCTCGCCTTCGTCGGCATAGCCGCAGCCCTCATCGGCTCTCGCCGGTTGGCGACCCTACTCAAGGCCTGAGCCGGTCCTGCTGCACGTCGAAACAGACCAGACCCATGGACTCCGCCGCGGATGCCGCGTAGGCCAATGCCTCCTCGGCCATGCTCCACCGCATCGGGAAGTAGATCAACGGACCACTGGCCTCGCCGATCAACGGGCCCGTCGACCAGGGCGAAGTGTCCTCCTCGTCCTCAGTGAGGTCGCACCACCGCTCAAGAAGCGCCGCGACGTATGCCGCTATGCGTTCGGACGGAGGCTCCTCGACCTCGCTGTCGATATAGCGGTCGTGACCGCCGCGACCGCGCAGGCGCAGGCCGCCCCTCAGCGGGTTGCGGGCAGCGCGAACGTCTGCTCCGACGCCGCCATTCCGGCCGACTGGGTCATCACCAGCTCGTACAGCACCAGCACCTGCACCGCAACCGGCGTCGCCTACAACATCGGCAACACCGCCGGCCAGAGCTACGCCACCGTGTGCTCCTACTCCCCCGTCCCCACCGGATGGGTCGTCAGCGGCTCGTTCCGGAGCACCAGCTGCGTCGGCACGACCCTCGGCTACAACATCCGGAAGGCCTGACCGGCCGCCCTCGGCCCGGCCCAGCTCGACACGGCTCGGACCTGCCTGGCCCAGTCCGGTCGCAGCAGAAAGCCCCGCACCGCCAGGTGCGGGGCTTTCCCATGCACCCCCGGCCTCAAGAATCCAGGAAGCGTGAACCACCAGCCGGTCCGTGCTTCGAGGGCGTGCAGAACTGCCAGGGGCGGCTTTCTGCAGCAGCAACAGCTGGCGCGCCGTCGCGGGCCGGCCCGGATCGGCTATCAGCCCCTCCAGCACCCCCCGGGTCGAGGAGCGGGCGCAGCGCGTCGGCGGCCCAGCGCGGCGCGAGCTTCTCCTCCTGCTCGGTGAGGTCGTCCTCCTGGCCCTGGCGGTGTTTCTGGGCGGCGCGGCGTACGGCGTCGGAGATGGTCAGCATGAGCCGGAAGGCCGCTGCGGTGGTCTGGGCGGCCTCCGCCATCGACTCGGCGAAGGGGTCGACGGCGGCGGGGTCGGGGGCGGGGCTGGACACGGGCGGGGCTCCTTGCGGGCGGGTCAGCGGGTTCCCCGCACCCGGCTTGGGCGGACCCGGAGCACGGGGCGGCACACCGGTAACGGCGCCGGGCGTACTCGGGCCACGGCCCGCCGCCGCTGACGTCCGCGTGGTACGAGGCGGGCCCGGCTTCTTCGGGGGTGCGCCGGCCGCGGCGGCGGCCTCGCGCAGCAGCCGCCCGGCCTCGGCGGCCTTCGCCTGCGCGCGGTGCTGCTGCGCCTCGTGCCACAGGCGGGGGCCTCCACCGCTTCCACGAGCGCCACCAGGAGGGTGAGGACCACCATCGCGCCGCCGCCCCGGGCGGTGCGCGGGGCCCGCTCCAACGCGCGCGCCGACGCCCGCCAGCCGCCCGCGCCCGGCCCTCCAACGAGCGTTCCCCCGGGGCCCGGCCGGCTTGCTCGAAGGTGTCCGCCGGGACGGACCGGGACGCCGGGAGGCGGGCGGACCGGGAAACGGGGAGACTGAGGGAGAGCATGACACCTGACCGCTGCGGCCGGACGGTCTGCGGCGGACGGTCCCGTGCAGGGGCCGGACCATCTACCTACGTCCGCGCGTCCGGGGGGCGACGGCCCTGTCCAGGAGTCCCCATCGTGACTTTGACCCCAGAGCAATCCAACCGCCCTCAGCGCACGGCCCGACGGGTCGCGCTCCTGCTCGCCACCGCGGCGCTGCCAGCGGTCCTGGTGGTGCCCGCGGCGCCCGCCGCAGCGGTGCCCGTGACCAAGACATTCACCGCCGGCGCCAACCAGCGGTTCGTCGTACCGGCCGGCGTAACCCGACTGACCGTCACCGCCACAGGCGAGCCGGGACGGTCCGCCATCGAGGGCGGAGCGGGCGGGACCGGCGCCACCGTCACCGGCACCCTCACCGTGGTGCCCGGCACCACCTACTACGTCAACGTCGACACGGGCGGCGGAGCCGTCACCGGTCAGCGCCCCGGCGGCAGCGGCGGCGGTGCCAGTGACGTCCGCACCTGCAGCTCGGCGCGCGCGAACTGTGCCCTGACCGGCGTTCCCGGCACCGACCCCCGCCTCATCGTCGCCGCCGGCGGCGGGGGCGGCGGACGCGGCTCCAGCTTCACCGGTCCCGTCCGCGAGGCCACCGGCGGAAACGCGGGCGACACCGGGAAGCCCGGCGGCGAGCGACCGGAAAGCGGCGGCGGGGGTAGCGGCGGAACCCAGACCCACGGCGGCAAGGGCGGAGCCGCCTGCCCCGAGGGCTCCCCCAAGGCTGGCACCGACGGCAGGCCCGGTACCGGCGGCACGGGCGGTGGCGGATTCGGCGGTGGCGGTGGTGGCGGCGGCTGGCACGGTGGCGGCGGAGGTGGAGGCTGCTTCCTGGTCACCGCCGCCGCCGGCGGGCCCGGCGGCGGCGGTGGCGGGTCGAACCTCGTCCCGGCGGGCGGCACTTCCAGCCCCGCCACCGGATCGGCGCAGGTATCCATCACCTACGGTTCCTGAACCGTCGTCCGTGGGGTGCAGCGTGCCTACGTCGTCCACGGCACCGTCACCGTTGTTGCGGTACGCCTCGGGGGGATCCGCTCATGACTCGCCGGACAGTCCCTAGCAGGGCACGCTGATGGTGTAGCTGCGCAGTGCGGGCCGCCCCGGTCTCGGGGCGGGCCCGCTGGCGGTTCCTGACCTGGGTCAGGGCTTGCTTCTGGCCTTCGAAGGTGGTGGGAGCCTGGACCACCAGCATGGTCGGGTGTGAGTAGTCGGCGTACAGGAAATCCCGGTGAGATTGATCTTCCTCGCTTCGGCTACCTCGCGGGGGGTGTCGAGCTGGGCGGGGATGCGGCTGGCTCGCAGCTCGCGCAGGTCCGGATGTGGTTGTAGAGCGTGCGGGTCCCGGGCCATGTTCAGGATCTTCTCGTCGACCACGGTGGGGCGGCCGCCGACCTTGCCGAGGGCGCGGGCGGCGGCCAGGCCCTCGCGGGCGCCCGTCGAGGGCCGCTGCGAGTGCGACCTCTACCTCCGTTGTTCGAAGTTCCTCACCACCAGTGAGTACGCACCGCGCCTGCGGTCCCAGCTCGACCGTGAACAGCAGCTCGCCCAGAATGCCGTTGAACGCGGCTGGCCCCGCAAGGTCGAACGGCACAACGCCATCACCGACCGGATCCGCAACCTCTTCGCCGACCTTGGCGAGAGCATCGACCCCGGCCCTGACGATCACTGCTGACCGGTTCGTTGCGGCAGCCTCAACGAGAGCACGACGGATACTTGCCGAATGGATGGATCAAGGGCTTCTTGGGTAAACACCACGCACGACTGGGCCGGCACCGTGGACGCGGACCATATCGATCGGATCCGCCAGGGATTCGCAGAGTTCGCGCCGGGCGGACCCGAACACCTTGATCTCGAGTTGCTTACGCCGCTGACGAGGCAGTGAGCCGGGGTGGCGGACGGTGTGTGGTCACGCTGCATACCGACGGGTCGGTGTCGGTGAAGGATCCGTTCTTGCCGCGATCGGTCGGATTCAGTCCGGTCAAAAGCCCCCTTTGAGGGCTCGGACACTCACCGAGTCGATGGCGAAACGCGACCAGTCCAGCCCTCCCCGGGCGCCGAGTTCATCGAGGATGACCCGGTGGAGACGGGCCCAGACCCGCTCCTTGCTCCAGCGGGCGAACCTCCGGTAGACCGTCGGCCAGGCCCGGCCGAACAACGGCGGCACCTGCCGCCACGTGCAGCCCGACGTGGCCACCACCACGATCGCGGCCAGACACTCACGATCCCCGGCTCGTCGACGGCCACCTCCCTGCGGCCGCACCACCACCGTTTCGGGGACCACCCTGCGGAACAACTCCCACAACTCATCAAGCACCAACCGCTCGGCAAAACTGGTCATGTCCAGCACAACGAGCCAAACCGCCAAAGGAAACGACGTCTTAGTACTCCAGCAGCGGTTCGCGCCCTGAGCTGGTAGTTGTCGTTGTCCTGCTGTGGAGGGGATGACTGAAGTCGCGTTCTTGGCTGCCGAGTTGGAATCGGTGTTCGCCCGGGTGGCGGGCGGGTTCGGCAGGGTGGATCTGTGGTGGCGGATGCGGGCGTACGTCCGTGGTCTGCTGGGGCAGGCGACGCGCAAGAACGGCTGGCAGCTCGCGGAGTGGGCAGGCCACCGCACTCCGGACGGCTTCCAGCGGGTGCTGAACAGCAGCGTCTGAGACGCGGACGCCCTGCGTGACGATGTCCGCGATTACGTGGCGGAACGACTGGGGGTGGTCGACCGGGAGCTCTACCTGTCCAAACCCTGGACCTCCGACTTCGCGCGGTGCCGGGCAGCGAAGATCCCTGATGAGCGGACGTTCGCAACGAAGGGCGAGCTGGCCCGGGACATCGTCCGTCGCTGCCTGGCCGCAGGCCTGCCCGCCGCGTGGGTCACCGCGGCCGAGGCCTACGGACAGGACTGGCACTCCCGCCGCCTGCTCGAGCAGCTCGGCGCCGGATACGTGGTGGCGGTGCCCGAATCCCAGCAGATCAAGTCCCTGGCCGGGATCTGGCGCATCGACCAACTCATCCGGGATGCTCCTGCTGATGCCTGGCAGCGGCTGTCCTGCGGCGACGGAGCGAAGGGCCCGCGAGTCCACGACTGGGCCGCGGCCAGACTGCCTGCCGACATCATCTTCGATCCCGACCCGCCGACCCATCACCGCTGGGTATTGGCCCGCCGCGGCCTGTCCGACCCCGGCGAGATCGCCTACTACCTGGCCTACGCACCCGTCGGCATCGAGATCAGCGCGCCGGCCCGCATCACCGGCAGCCGCTGGAAGATCGAAGAGTGCTTCCAGGCCGCGAAGAACGAATGCGGCCTGGACGAGTACAAGGTCCGCCGATACGCGGGCTGGTATCGGCACATCACCCTGCCCATGCTCGCCCACGCAGTCCTGACCGCACTTGCAGCCCAGCCGGCAACGACACAAAGAGGGCCGCAGAAACGCATCAGCCCTCATCCCGCTCACCGTGGCGGAGATCCGGCGAGGCCTGGACGCTCTCCTGCCCCGTCCCCGAACCATTCACGACCCCGTCACCCATGCACTGACATGGTCGGCCTGGAGAAGACACCGCCGGGCCATCCCCCGCCGGTGCACTACCGAAACCGCAACCCAGGCGCCATGAACTCACCGACCAGGAATGGGAGTTACTCGCCCCGCTTATTTCTCGGGCCGCTACGCAACGGCCGCGCGTGGAGGACCGGCAGGTCATCAACGGCATGGTCTACAAGATCCGAACCGGGATCTCGTGGCGCGACCTACCGGAGCGCTACGGGCCCTGGCAGACGGGGTCTACACCCGCTTCCGCCGCTACGCGCTCGACGCGTACTCACCAGAGCTCTGCAGCAGAACCAGCCCCGCGCGGATGCCGTTAGCGACATCGACTGGCTGGTCCAGATCGACTCCACCATCGTCCGCGCCCACCAGCACGCGGTCACCACCGGCCGAAAAGGTGGAAGTGCGGGCAGGAAGAACCGGACGATCACGCCCTCGGTCGATCCCGAGGCGGACTGACCACCAAGATCCACCTGGGCTGCGACGATTGGGGACGCCCCCTGCTCGAACGTATCCGCGTGCCCCGCACCGGACCAGGACGGCCACGCTGCCGCCCCGACCACGTGATCGTGGACAAGGTGTACAGCTCCCGAGGCCTCCGCGCCTACCTGCGCAGACGCGGTATCGGCCCCACCATCCCAACGAAGCAAGACCAGAATGGGCATCGACAAAACCGCGGCCGACGCGGAGGCATCGGACGCTGTTTTCAATCGGCTCAGGACGTTCCGCGGCCTGGCGACCAGGTATGACAAGACCGCCACCTCGTACGAAGCAGCGGTCTGCCTGGCCTTGTTCCTGCTCTGGGCAGGATTGGTCACGGGCGCGGGCAGGCGGACAAGGGTCACCGGGGGGGGGCTGCTCGTCCCCAGCAGGAGGGCGGTGTAGCGGGGTACGGTGCTCCTCCGATGGCGACTACGTGGGTTGAGCTGTTGCTGGGGCGGATTGGCCGCCGACGTCTGGCTCGGTCCTCACGAGTTCGGTGAAGGTGGCCATGCACGCTCTGCAGCAACGTGCCTGCTCCACCTGTGCGGCTTCCGTACGCTGGGCGATTTCTTGACCGCACAGGGCGGCCAGTGCCTGCTTGGCGATCACGTGCCACACCACGGTGCTATCGGACGTGGCGGGCCCTGGGCGCATCTCGTACATGGTGGCCTCCTTGCAGGGATGCCTTTCGCCTCAAGGAGACCTCACCCGCGTGGAGTACACTGCCTGGCAGTGCCATTCGGGTGACACCTGCTTCATGTTCTGGGACGTTGCGGGCCTGAAGCGGTCGGGCGCGGCCCAGGCATGGACAGTCGGCCAGCATACCTTTAGTACCAGTTTGGACTACGTGTGCTCCGAGGGCCGTAGCGGCGCTACCTTGGCGGACTGCCGGTCTTGGGGCAGAGCGTGAGTGACGATCGCGCGGCCCTGCGTCCGCGACTGCTGGGCGCCTACTGGCCCGAGCCCCGTGTGCGTGAGACCGGCCCGGCTGTATCGGCAGTGCCACCGCTCGGCCGCACCGCGCCCGGGCGTGATGCGTAAGGTGATGATGGTGTTGGCCTACGGCGTCATCCTTGCTGCCCTGGCCGTCACTACCGCCTCCCCGGGACGGTAAAACGGCTGCGCACTGGTGAGACCCCGCTCATGGACCGTACTCCGGATGCGCGATGACCATCCCCCGCATACCGTCTAATGCGCGTACAAGTTGACCAACCTGGACAACTGCAGGATGCCGCGAGGCCGAGAAGGTTTGCTGCACTGATGCATCCTTCGGGGTGCAGACCCCCATCCCCTGCGCGGCGACACGCCACATGCGTGCACATACCTGGGAGCAACGCACTGCCCGGCTGCGTCGGAGACCTACCGGCTAGCGCCCACCAAACCAAGCGGGACCAGGCAGGGCGGCCTTGTCAGGCAGGAAGATCACAGAGCATGAGCCCATCGAAACGCAGGATCCGCCGGGGGATCGGCAAGCAGAAGACCTCACGCCAGAGCAGTGCCTCAGCTCCTCATCACTTCCGGCAAGCAGGCTCGCAGGCCGGAACCCGCCCTGCTGTGAAGGCGGCACCGGCGAAAACCGTCGACACCCACTCACCTGTCGCGGACAGGCCGCAGCCCGTCAACCCGAAGGGCCTTCGTGCGCAGGACCAGGCCGAGAAACGGCAGCCCCTGCCGACTGAGCGCACGCCTCCTGCCCATTGCTTGCAGCAACCACCTGCGGGAAAGCCGCTGGCTGCCGACCGCGCTCGCGACTCCGCCTCTGTCGGTCCGGCCGGCAGCGATCAACGACCGCAGGCAGAGGGCGCCGTGCACCGGCCACGGCTGATACGGCTGCGACTATCGCAGGCCGATCCCTGGTCGGTGATGGTAACGAGCTTTCTTGTCCTGTGCGGTCTGGGTTCGGGCGTCATCGTGGCCGTGGCCGGTCTGTGGATGATCCTGGCGGTGATCGACCCGGGATGGCCGTCTCTGGGCTGGAGTTTGGGCATCGCCGCCCTCGTCGCCATGCTGGAGGTAGTGCTCGGCACAGCGTTCCTCACTCTGGCCGCTTTCATCTACAACATGTCCACACAATGCACCGGAGGCGTCGAGCTGACATTGGACGAGAACCTCGCAGGGTGGGGACCTGCCGACGCCGCAGATGCCGCGCTACGTTCACCGACTCCTCCAAAGCATCCGCGCCCGCCTGGGTTCGCCCCACGACGACACCGACGGCATGCAGCCCGCCAACGCGACATCTTCATCTGGTGGTTAGGACACCTCGCGTGATGATTTGGCGCCTACCGGTGACTGGGAGGCAAGGCTGGGGCGTGGAACGAAGCTACGTCATGGTGGGGGAGTGGATGCCGGTGAGCTTGTCGGGGTTGGTGACCGAGAAAATGCCGGCGATGTGCTCGCCGTCCGGGGTGAGGTCCACCACCACGACGGCGAGCGGGCTCTGGCCGGAGAAGACGAGGGCGCCGGGGTCACCGGCCACCAACCGGTACCGGACGTCGACGCCTTCGGGAGGCAGGGCACGGGCAATCGCCGTGAACACGGCAGCGACTCGGTCTCGGCCGTGCACCGGCCGGAGGCTGACTGCGGGGCCTTTGCCGCCGCCGTCGGTCCACAGGGTCACGTCGGGTGCGAGGACTTCGAGGAGGGCCCGCAGGTCGCCGCCCAGGGCGGCTTCGGTGAAGCGTTCGGTGACCCGGGCGTGCTGGTCTCGCGGGGGCCGGTGACGTGGGCGGCGGGCGTGGATGTGGCGGCGGGCGCGGGTGGCGAGTTGGCGTACCGCGGTGGGTGAGCGGCCCAGGATCTGCGCGATCTCCGGGTGGGCGAAGCCGAACACGTCGTGCAGTACGAACACGGCGCGCTCCAACGGCGAGAGCGTTTCGAGAACGACGAGGACAGCCATCGACAGTGCTTCGGCGCGTTCGGCGCCGTCGGGCGCGTCGTCCTGCGCGGCCAGCAGCGGTTCGGGCAGCCAGGGGCCCAGGTACGTCTCCTGACGGCGGCTCAGGTGGGCGCGGCGGGCGAGAGCCTGGTTGACCGCGATGCGTGTGAGGTAGGCGCGGGCGTTGTCGACGGGCTTGCCGTCGGGGTTGCGGTGGCGGGCGGCCCAGGCCAGCCACACCTCCTGGAGCGTGTCCTCGGTGTCGGTGACGCTGCCCAGCATGTTGTAGATCACCGAGAACAGCAGCTCGCGGTGGTCCAGGAACTGTTCGGTGACGGCGTCTTGGACGGGATGCCACGGCGGTGTAGGGGTCATGTATTCCTCCTGTTCCCCGGACTGTGTTCCGACCGAAGAGGTCCGTCGCGTCGCGAGTGTGACATGGGGGCGGCCGGGTGTGAGCCACGCCACGGTTACGGGCGCTGATGTCACAGTGGTCGGCGGGAGTCCGCTCTGTGATGTCGTCGGGGAGGAAGGGCCTCCACGACGTCCAGAGGGAGGACTTCACCATGCGTACTCGGATCTACGGCGCCCGTGTGTTCGATGGCGAACACATCCGGGGGATCACCGACGTGGTCGTGGAGGGTGGGATCGTCGCCGCGGTCGGCACCGAGGCGGGCGGCCGGGCCGACGTCGAGATCGACGGGCGGGGCGGGACCCTGCTGCCGGGGCTGATCGACGCGCACACCCACGTGTTCGACGGCAGTCTCGCCGAGGCTCTGCGGTACGGGGTCACCACCGAGATCGACATGTTCTGCCTGCCGCGCCCGCTGGCCCGGCAGCGGCGGCTCGCGGCCGACCGGGACGATGTGGCCGATCTGCGCAGCGCGGGCACGATCGCGACCGCGCCGGGCGGCCATCCCACGCAGCTGATCGCGGCGCTGACCGGTACGGTGCTCGACCCGGGTGACGTAACGGAGATCGACACCGTCGCCGACCCGGCGCAGGCCCCGGCGTTCGTCAAGGCCCGGATCGCGGAGGGTTCCGACTTTCTGAAGATCGTCATTGACGACGGCACGGTGCACGGCACCGATCTGCCCGCTGTGACGTTGGAGGCCGCTGCCGCGCTCACGACGGCGGCGCACGACGCCGGGCTGAGGGTCGTCGCCCACGCGATCACCGCCTCGGAGGCGGCCATCGCGCTCGACGCAGGCGTCGACGGCCTCGCCCATGTGTGGGCCGATGTCGCACCGGAGGACCCGGAGTCCCGCCGGCTGGCCCGACGCGTACGCGAGCAGGGCGTGTTCGTCGTGACCACGCTCGCCTACTTCGAAGCGATCGACGAACAGCAGCCCGACGTCGCCGCCGGCTGTGCGCACCCGGGCCACTACGCCAACGCCGTCGGGGCGCTGCGGGCGCTGCACCGGGCGGGCGTCCCGCTGCTCGCCGGGACCGACGCCACGCCGTTCGCGCCGGCCCACGGCGCGGGCCTCCACCGCGAGCTGGCCCTGCTCACCGGGGCGGGTGGCTTGCGTGCCGAAGAGGCGCTGGTCGCGGCCACGAGTGCGGTGGCAGATCGGTTCGGCCTGTGCGACCGGGGCCGCATCGCGCCGGGTCTGCGCGCGGACCTGCTCCTTGTGAACGGCGACCCCACGCGGGACGTGTCGGCCCTGGGAAACGTGACTGCTGTCTGGCGGCGAGGTGTCCGGCAGGCCCGCTGAGTCCCTTGTCAACTCCTGAGGAAAGGAACGAACACCGCACGGCGTACGACCGTTCGTGCTGCCCGATGCCGACCACGCACGGCCGGGCCGCGTGCCGCAGCCGCCCGCCTTCACTGCGGGCCGCCATACGTCATGTGCCGCCTTGACCCCACAACACCGTAACGGTTGCATGCTTGTGGGCCTCTGGTGGGGAGCTGGAGGCGGGACCGTGTCCTGTATGGGGGAAAATGAGGGGAAACGCGAACTGGAGCACCACCAGACGTGTGCGGGGCGTCCTGAGCGCGGCGGTCGCGGTCTGCGCGGTCACGGCGGTACTGCCTGCAGCCGCCTCGGCCGAGCCCGCGGCCGCGGCGGGCGTCGGGAGCGACGGCGGAGCCGGTGTCGAGAGGATCAGTGTCGCGACCGACGGAACCCAGGCCGACGGTGACTCCGCCGGCGCCTCGATCACGACCGACGGCCGCCGCATCGCCTTCTCGTCGTCGGCGACGAACCTCGCACCCGGCAACTCGGGGGGACGAAAAAGGTGTACGTCCGCGACCAGCGGACGAGTCAGACCAAGCTGATGTCGTCCATCACCACCCCGATCCAGTCCCCGGTGATCAGCGGTGACGGGCAATACGCCGCCCACTGGGGGCAGCTGTTCAGAGACACGAAGAAGAGCGTCGAGGTGATCGACTGGCGCGCCGACACCAAGGAGACCGTCACCGAGTTCGAACACACCCTCCCGGCCCGGCCGTCCGTCAGCGGCGACGGCGAGTACGTCGCCTACCAGGACGGCGAGGCGGAGGACGTCTGGCTGTGGAACCGGACCGACGGCACCACCTCCGACCCGATCGAGGGCCCGTCCAAGGCGGCGACACTCGTCCAGCTCAGCGAGGACGGCAGCAAGGTCGTCTACCTCTCGGGCTCCGACACCCACGTCTACGACGTGAGCTCGGACACCGACCAACTGGTGCCGAACGTGCGGGTCGTGGCCATCGATCCCTCCGGCCACTATCTGCTGTACGCCCCGTCCGGCGCGAGCGGACCGTCGTCGCTCACGCTGCGCGACCTGCGGACGGGAACGGACGAGGTCGTCTCGACCCAGCCCGCCACGGCCGAGACCGGCGCGGTCAGCGCAGGTGGGCGCGACGTGGTCTTCCAGTCCACGGCCGACGACATCGTGCCCGGCGACACCAACGGCAAGTCGGACGTCTTCGCCCGCCGCTTCTACTGATCACCCCGGCAGCCGCACTGCTCTCGCGCCCGCGCGGGAGCAGCGGGTGCGCAGCGCGGCAGCGCTGAGAGCCATAGCTGTCTCCTGCACGGGAGGGTGCGGCCGCGAGACCTTCCCGGCTTACGTCGGTCCGACAAGCCCACACCGCCCGCCCGTTCGAGGCATCGCAATGTGCGCCCCGGCGCACAGGGATCACTCGCCGTCACAGCAACGCGCCAGCGCCGGGTCCTCGGGACAGGTCGGCGACTCGAATGCCACCCAACGGGCCCAGCGTGCTGCACCATGCCCATCGCAGTGTTCGGAGACAAAAAGGCCGGCGCCCCGCTGCGATCAGCGCCCCGGCCCTGACAGGACGGGAAGCGCTCAGCGTGAACGGCGTACCGCACGAGGGCGGTGCACCGCCGCGTCGCGGGACTCGGACGGCACAGCGGTGCACGGAGGCGGCACAAGCGTGAGGCCCGGGAAGGGCCTGGACAGCGGGACGACGAAGGCTGGCCTGTTCCTTCGGCCACCCGCCGAGTCACTGCATGCCAGGACGCTTCGGTGGTGTGCCGACGGCTGAGTGGCTGATGGCTGGAGCATGAGCCCTGTAACTTACAGTTACTGTAGTTGACGCTTTGTGAATATCTGGGACTGACTGAGGAAGTGGACGATGTGGCCACTGGCCGGACAAGGCACTTCTCCTGGCACTGAGGCAGAAGGCCGGAGACGAGACGGCGCGGCATCACAGCAAACCTCGCTGGTAAGGGCCGCGGTGGCGCTCGCCGTCGCGGGTGTGCTCTACAACAGCTGGGTGCTTGAGCTGGTGTTGCCCACCGGCATCGATCCGCGCCATGCGTACGTCAGCGAGCTCTACGCGGTGGGTCAGCCGTACCGGGCGCTTTTCGGCACTGTCGAGGTCCTTTGTGCCGTGCTGGTGGGCCTGGGGGCATGGCGTGCGCGGTCGCTCGCGGCGGGCTCGGGCGTCGAGGCCGCAGGCTGGTGGGCGCTGGTCGGTTTTGCGGCATGGTCTATGGCGGACGTGGCCGTGCCGATAGGGTGCGCGCCGTCTGTGGATGCCGGCTGCAGGGCCGTTCACCCCTGGCACACGGTGACCAGTGCGTTGGTCCACTTCAGCTTGTTCGCCTCCATGGGACTGCTCATCGTGGCCGCCAGGATGGGGCGTGAAGGGCTGCGGCCGGTCCGGCGGTGGGGGCCGTGGCTGCTGGCCGGCAGCCTGGTGAGCGCGCTGTGCACGGTGGGCGCACTGATCGGTCTGCCCGGGTGGCATGGTGTGGCGCAGCGGATTCACCTCCTCCTGGTCGGCGTCTGGCTTTTGCTGCTGGCCGGATCAGCGGGGCGAGACCGGCGTGGGCGCGCGCTGCGGGCCAGCGAGCCGTCCGGCTGATGGGGGGCGTGCTGGGGGGACTCGCCGCCGCGTCCGCGGCCACCGTCTGTTTCGGCGTGGCATCAGTCGTCCAGGCCCGTGGTGCACGTGCAGACCAGCATGTGCAGGGGGGTGGTCTGAGGTTGGCGGCCAGGCTGGTGCGGTCCTGGCCTTTCCTTGTCGGCGCGGGTTTGGACGTGGTCGGTTTCGCATTCAGCGTGCTCGCTCTTCGCAGTCTGGCGTTGTTCGTCGTGCAGGCGGTGACCAACGCCAGCCTCGCGGTGACGGCCTTGGCCGCGGTCTGGCTGCTCGGGATCAGGATGCGGACTCGGGACAGTGCGGCAGTCGGCACCGTGGTCGTCGGCCTCGTTCTGCTCGCCTTCGGGGCAGGCCGGGAGGGCGCTACGTCCGCAAGCTTGTCCTTCGACCTGGTGCTGCTGGCCGCACCGCTGGTCGCGCTGGTACTGACCGCGCTGGCTGCCCGCTTGCACGGCGACGGGGCAGCGGTGGTCCTGGGTGCCCTCTCCGGCATCGGGTTCGGCGTCACCAGCCTGGCGGTCCGGGTGATGGACGCCTCCAGCGTCGGCGCGGTCCTCACCGACGTAGCGACATACGCCCTGATCCTCGGCGGACTCGGCGGATATATCAGCTACGCGCTCGCCCTGCACCACGGATCGGTGACTGCGGCGACAGCCTCCGGCACGCTGGTGGAAGTCTGCGTTCCAGGCCTCGTCGGCATCCTGCTCCTCCACGATGAACCCCGACCTGGATACGGCTGGGCGGCCCTGACCGGATTCGTCGTTGCGACCGTCGGCACCATCGCCCTCTCACGCTTCGGTGAAGTCCGCTCCTGACGAGCCCGTGCCCACCGTCGTTCCAACGACGCCGACAGGGCCGGCGAGCGGCAGGCCCCGGCCAACGGGGTGGCTTTCACATCCGGTGAGGAGGCGAGGCCGGCACCCCGGCGAGGCGGGTGCCCAACTGTTCAAGTGGAAGAAAGCGAGAGGGGCCCGGCTGATGCCGGGCCCCCTCTTCGTAGCGGGGACAGGATTTGAACCTGCGACCTCTGGGTTATGAGCCCAGCGAGCTACCGAGCTGCTCCACCCCGCGTCGGTGGTACCACTCTACACAAGGCTCCCTGGGCCAGCGGGCGGGGCGTCAGCCACGGACGATGTTCTCCGCCTGGCGGCCCTTCTGGCCTTGAGTGACGTCGAAGGTGATCGGCCCGCCCTCGACCAGCTCGCGGTAGCCGTTGCCGAGATGTTGGAGTAGTGGGCGAAGACGTCCGGTCCGCCGCCGTCCTGGGCGATGAAACCGAATCGGCCGGAGGCCATCACCCGTCAGATGGCGGTCGGCCGTCCACATCGACACGCTCACCAGCGGTGTATCGGCTCCAGGTGTCTCCGGCTTCGGGGGCCAGCTTGGCTGTCGTGACTCGGTGGTAGCCAAGAGACTCAACGACGACCGGTGCGGGCTTCCAGGACCGCGCAGGTGGAACGTGTTGTCGGATCGCAGCCGTGCGGCTGGCGGTGGTTGGAATGCCGATGTCGTTGATAGTCAGTTGAATGGGGGAGCCCACTAGTATCAGGCCCCGCTTCCGTGTTCAGCGGGCCTGCCCGCGTCAGGTTCCGTGGCGCGGGCCGGGCCGTTGGACCGACAGCCGGGACAACATGAACATCGCGACGGGTGGGGCGCTGAACGGCACTGTCCCCGGCCGACGATTGCGCACGCCCATCTTGGGGGCAACGGGCACAGGGTCTTGCCATCGGGACTGTTCATCTCGCTACTGGTGGGATGACGAGAAGAAGACAATCACCCCATGCGGTGCCCTTGGTGAAAGCCGCAGTTGCTGCCCTGGCGTCGGCGTTGCTGATCATCGCGACGACGACCACCGCGACCGCCGAGAGCGGCACCTCAAAAGTGCAGAGGTGGAAGCCGACCGTACGGCCGCACGCCACGATCACCCCAGGACAGATGCGGTCCGACAGCGACCAATTACCCAAGGGGTTCAGCAAGGCGCAGGCCGACAAGGCGGAGACGATGGAAGCCCGCGCCACGGACGGATGCCAGGTGTACTGGCCTGCCCCCTACGAAGTCTGTGGCGCCATCCGCGACAAGTACAACGAGCTCGGCGGCCCGGGCAGCTTCCTGTCATTCCCGAACTCCAACGAGCTGACAAACCCCGACGGGGTCGGCAAGCGCACCGAGTTCATCAACGGGCCGATCTACTGGTCCCCGCAAGGCGGCGCTCACCCGGTCGTCAACCACTTCTTCGCGGCGTGGGCCCGTAACGGCTGGGAGGCCGGACCGATCGGCTACCCCATATCGGATGAGATCGTGAACCCTGACGGTGTCGGCCGCCGTCAGCACTTCGAATCCGGTGACATCTACTGGAAGCTGAACGAGGCGTACGCCGTGCGCGGCGCGATCCGCGACAAGTGGGCCGAAGCTGGATGGGAGGCCGGCTACCTGGGGTACCCCGCATCCGACGAGTTCGCCACGCCGGACGGGATCGGCCGCGGCACCAGGTTCGAGCACGGAATGATCTACTGGACTGCCGCGTACGGGGCGCATCCGGTCAGCGGCGGGCTGCTGACCAAGTGGGAACTGTCCGGCTACGAGAAGGGCCCGTACGGGTATCCGGTCGCTGACCAGCAGCCGCGCGGATCGTCGTGGGATCAGGACTTTCAGTTCGGGACGATGGGGTTCCCGACTGATCCGGTCGCGGCCGTCGACCCCGACGACGGGGACGCGGACCCGACCGTGGGCGACCAGGTTCCGGTGACATGGGTGGACTTCGCCGCCGACGCCAACACCGAAGGTGCCGGCAGACCGGTGATCCAGGACAGGCCCGGCGCGCTGGAGCCCTGCACCGCGGGCGAGTCCTGCATGCACGACGGCGCGACGACGGTCGCCGACGATGACCCGCCGGACGATCCGATCATCGACGGCCCCGACACACAGGGGACGTTCATCTCCCCGCTGTGCCTTGACCAGCCGTGGGATGGGCAGTGGCGTACGGGGCGTAAGCACGCGTGCATGATCTGGAAAAACCTGGACGTCGATGTGATCGACGCCAAGGGCGCTGAGGTCGGGTCGATCCCGTTCACCGTGAAGACCGGCGTCCTGACCTCACACAAGTCGGGCGAGTTCCAGCAGGAGTTCCGCGTCGACTTCCACGGCCTGACGGGTAAGACGGGCAAGCCGACGTTCCGGTACAAGCTGACGTACAACAACGCGCCTGCCGGGTCCTACAGCGTCGACGGAGCCGACGACGGGTCGCTGATCAAGTCGGGCCAGTCGAAAGTCATCGTCGTGAAGTGGAAGCAGCAGGCGATGGCGGACCAGGCGCTGAAGTACCCGGTCGTCAACATCGCGTGGAACTTCGGGAATCTGGATCCCGAGATCGTCCCTGGTCGGCAGTGGGGCAACATCCGCGTCGCCAACGTACGGTGCGATTCCACGATGAAGCTGTCCAACGGGACGTTCCGGCAGGGGTGCGTGTTCCCCGGTGCGACACCCGAGTTCAAGCTGACGTCCGTCACCCCCGAGCAGACCTGGCACGTCGCCGAGGCGATCGCATCCGGTCTTCCTGGTTCGGCCGGCAGGCCTCTTCACCGGCAGGCCGACAAGTCCAAGCGGGACATCAACCGCCAGTACTCCTGCCCCCGTAAGGGCGCGGTCGCTGACGCCCGGCGCCTGACCGGCCGGTCCTGCGACGAATACCCGTTCGCGTCCAGCAACGAAGGCGCAGCCGCCCATCCCGGCCTGGGTCGCACCGTTCACAACAACTGCAACGTCAAGGATCTGGCAATCACCACCGGCCCTGATGGATACAGCGTCTGCATGATCGACGCGAAGCAGAACTCGCACAGCGGTAGTCTGCTGGGCAAGTTCTACGGCGAGGAACGCGTCATCGACCAGGACGCGTTCAGCCTGGCGACATCAGGCGGCGCACCGCCCGGTATCCCGTAGCGTTCGGGTACAGCCGCTGCGCGCAATGAGAGGCCTCGCGGACCACAAGGTCCGCGAGGCCCCTCTGTGTCGTGCGTGGCGGCCGGCTACGCCAGTGCGGCGGCCAGCTGGCCGCGCAGCCCGGCGGACACGATCTGATCCACGGGCAGCCAGCAGGCGTCAGCGGCTTCCTCGACCTGGAGACGGGCGATGTCCTCGACGTCGGTCGTGAACACGTACCGGAAGTCGACGTGCGTGTGGGCGTCCGATCGAGCTCAGCCCGATGGCGCGAAGACCTTCGATGCACAGGGGTGAACCGGTGCATGTCGGGGCAGCGGTCGTGTCAGGTGAGTGCGGCGACCAGCAGGGTGAAGGCGGCGATGATCACGGCGACGCGGACGTAGTGGTAGCGGCCCCAGCGGTTCAGTTGCTGCTTCCAGTCGGCGGGCCGGTTTTCGGGGGTCCAGGTCTTGTTCCGGTTGTTGATCGGGACGAGCAGCAGCATCGACATGACCACGCTGACGATCAGCAGGCCGGCGGCGGTGACGACGAGTCCGGCGCCGGGGTGGTGCCATCCGGCGACAGCCCAGATCGCGCTGAGGACGAGCGAGCCTATGTACCAGAACGGCATCAGGGCGCCGAGCATCCGGCCGCCATGGGCGTGGCCGAGCTGGCCGCTGTCCTCGGGAAGCGCGTCCAGGATCCGATTCATGATGAAGGCGACGGAGAACTCCACCCCCACCATCAGGCCGACGACGACGGTGGTGACGACTTCGAGCGTGTCGAGCATGACGATCCCTCCGTTGGGCTAGCGTTGCTAGCGAACGAGGCAACGCTAGTGCTACTGCCGCTCGGTTGTCTAGCAATGCTAGGATCAATTCATGTCGGTAAAGGAACGCAAGGAGCGCGAACGCGCGGCCCGCGAACGCCTCATCGTGGCGGCGGCCCGCGAACTCGCAGAGCAGCAGGGCTGGGACGCGGTCACCACGCGCCGACTCGCCGAGCACATCGAGTACAGCCAGCCTGTCCTCTACAGTCACTTCCGCGGCAAGCGTGAGATCATCGGCGCCGTCGCCCTGGAGGGCGCCGCCGAGCTGGCCGCGGCGGTGCGTGCCGCGACCGCCGGCGTGGACGGCCGGCGTGAGCGAGTCGCCGCCCTGGCCCGTGCCTACCTCGACTTCGCCGAGCGCAACCCGGCGGTGTATGACGCCATCTTCCAGCTCGACGGCGGCCTGGCGTACGCCCAGGAGGACACCCCGGAGCCGCTGAAGGACGCCTTCGCCGCGCTCATGGAGAGCCTGGCTGAGGTCGCCGGGAACGGCATCGACCCGGGGTTGTTCACCGAGGTGTTCTGGGCGTCCCTGCACGGGCTCGCCACCTTGACCCGTGCGGGTCGCCTGCTGCCCGAGTACGCGGAGCCGAGGGTGGAGCTGCTGGTGGACCGGCTCGCCATGGTCTGATACCCCCACCGTGCCCTTCTCTTTCCGGCGGGCACGCGGCCGAGGCCCTCGGGCCCCGTATGCCGGGCAAGGTTGAAAATGCGGCGCCTGCTAAATCAAGGCCTCTCGGTCAGCTCGGGATTTCCCCGCGCACACCACGCCTCCGACCTCGCAACTGCCGTCCGCTCCGCGACCGCAAGGCGTTCGCGATCCTGGACGGCACCCTGCTGCCGATCGATCGGATCGCTGCCGACCGCCCCTTCCACTCTGGCAAGCACAAGAAGCACGGTAAGAATGTGCAGGTCATCGCCGATCCCCTCGGTCGGCTGCTGTGGGCCTCGACCGCGTTGCCCGGCGCAGTCCACGACGTCAAAGCCGCCCGCACGCACGGCATCGTCGACGCCCTGACCGACGCCGGTGTGCGCTGCTGGGCCGACAAGGGCTACCAGGGAGCCGACGGTACCGTCTGCGTTCCCTACCATGGCCATGGGACAAGCTTTCCGCAGGCCAGCGGGCCGTGAACGTCTCCCACGCCAAGATCCGCGCCCTCGGCGAGCAGGCCATCGCAGCCCTGAAGACCTGGCGGCTGCTGCGCAAGCTGCGCTGCAGCACCACGCGCATCACCGACCTGGTCAAAGCCACCCTCGCCCTCCATCGGGTGACATCACGCTGAGTCGAAAAGTGACTCACGGCCATCCAGGGCATCATCACCCGGCGCCCGCACGGCGGCGCACCCTGATGCCGGACGAGACAGCGGTCACAGAGCACGCCACGCACGTGCCATGGACTTCGCCGCCGACCAAGAGCAGACTCTGCGCGCGGTCGGAGAACTGGCCCGCCGCGCCCAGGAGACCGGCCAGCTGCGCCCCGGCTTCGTCGTCGACGACCTGATCCTCATGCTCATGGCCCACCGGGGCCTCCAAGGCACGCCGCGTGCCGCCCGGGCCACGGCGTCCCGCCGCTTCGCCGCCTACGTGGTGGAGGCGTTCCGCGCCGCGCCAGAGACGGGAGGGCCTACGCCGCTGCCGCCAGCACCACGCCTGCAGCTCACAGAGTCGCCCAGCACGCCGTAAATTCCGTCACCTGCAGGTCCGTCAACCGCGCAGCAGGACAGCCTTGCCGGGTCCCTGCCGCAGCCAGGTTGGAAAGGGCTCGATGACTTCAGTTGTCAGTGGGTGATCAGGCTACGCTCCGGCACCGGGCCTGCACCTACCGAGCCGACGGATCCCTGACCCGGATCACGGACCGGCACACCGGTGTCGACTGGCAATTCGAGCTCGCCCGGCGGGCCGACCGCTCGACGTCACCGCCGGACACTGGACGCAGCCGTACACCTACGACTTGGCGGGGAACCAGACGGATGCCAGGTGGCCCGACCAGGTGCCGCCCTGCTGATTGTCACCCCGCGGCGCTGAGGAGGCGGCCGAACTGCCCGCAAGGGCCGGCTCCGAGATCACCACCCCCGGCTACGGCATGGCCGTCGTCCAGGCTCAGCACCTGGTCGCCGAGCTGACGCGTCGGCTGCGTGGGTGAGGGGTGGAGGTCCGCTTCGGCGTCCACCCCGTGGCCGGGCGCCTGCCCGGGCACATGAACGTGCTGCTGGCCGAGGCGGAGGCGCCGTACGACATCGTCCTGCGGACGAGACCTGACTGGTCGACTGATACGGCAACCCCGGTCGGTGTTCGAGGCGTCGACGGTGTGCAGGAGACCTGTGCCGGCTTGGCACCGGCCCAGGCGTGCCCGATGCCCGATGCCTGATGTGCGGCGGGTGGCGCAGTCTTCTCGAACTGCTGAACGTGGACTTGCAATGCCGGCGGTGCCGCGTGGCCCGCTCGCTGCTGGTCGTTGGGGGTCAAGAGCGTGCCTGCAGCCAATGACGCGCGGTGGCCAGTGTCACTTCGATGCTGTCGCTCCATGAGCAGACTTCCAGCCATGACAGGTAGCCGTCCTGGGCGAAGACCAAGACCTCACCGGGGCACTCGCCCGCTTCGGTGACGAGCTGTGCTTCGGCCGCCACGACAGTGCCGGGTCCGGTGGGCGCAGGTTCCACCTCGCTGGTGTCGAGCTCGAAGTAGGCGGTGCCGCACCCACATGTGCAGCGCGCCCGCACGCTGAGGTGGGGGACCTGCCTCCGGAGCGCGACATGCATCGGATTGTCCGCGCTCAGGACCGCCGCCAGCGCGTCGGCTACGTCGGCAGGAAGGCTGTCGTTCATTCCGTCACCGTAGCTGACCAGCGGCTTCGGACTCCTGCCGTGCTCACCCCATCGCCATTCGGTCGGGCAGGGCGTTCTCGGGCGCAGGGGCCAGGCCCGTGCTCGACGCCGCTGTCGGCCGACATCGGTCGGCTCGCCCACCTCGTCGGTTCGTCGGAGGAGTCGACGAGCATGGCTTGGGCCGGGCAGCTGGCCGCAGCCTGTTCTTACCTGGTAACGCAGTGCCTCAGCCCTTACGGTCCGACACCCTGGCACGGCTGCGGCCTCGACGCCCGAGCCCGCCGCGAGCGACCGCATCCTCGGTCAGCCACGGACCGGACTTCCGCGCCAAGCCGCCGTCTCATGCCGGACCGCGGGCACCGCACGTGGGGTTCGGGGAGAGAACGCTCCCTGACAGGACCACGTTGGGTTCGCCGGCAGGCCGTGGCGCACGGGAACAGCGATGAACACCGTGCTCCACCGCGGCAAGGACGGCGTTCTGACCGACCCGGACGAGCGGGCCCGCCGTGCACGGGCCCGTCGCGGTATGAACCGACCATGACTGACTGTCAGCGGTCCGAGCTGCTGCGGAGGTGCGCGCTCCGCCGGGCGGGAGCTACGGCAGCTTCACGAACGGCGCTAGGAAGGCGCGGGCGCCCGGGGTGTCCAGGCGGTACGAGACGTTCGTCGCGTAGCACGGGCCGTCACCGGTGATGGTGGTGGCCGCGAGCACGTTACGGCCGTCGATCACCGCGAAGTTGGGGCCCCCGGAGTCGCCGTAGCAGGCGCCGCCGTTGCCCTGGGGTTCGGTCATCGCCAGGCGGACCCACGCGTCGTTGAGGGCGTCGAAGGTGACGGGCGCCTTCATGCGGACGCCGCCGCCGGGGTGGGTCTGCCCGCCGGGGCCGCGCTGGGCCTCCTGGGTGCCGTACCCGGCGACGAACCAGTCGGTGGAGTTCAGCTTCTGCGGGCCGAGTGAGCCGAGTCGGCCGGCGGTGGGGAGCCTGGCCGGGGTGAAGGTCCAGCGGGCCTTGACCTTGGTCGCGGACAACTCGATCACCGCGATGTCGTGGGGGTCGGACGCGGGCCCGGGATAGTCGGGATGGCTGTGGGCGGTGCCCTGGACGGCGACGGCGCTCGCCTGCGCGGCTGGATCGCCGGGATACTTCTGCGCTGCGGCGTCGAGGCCGGCCTGCACGTTCTGGTCCAGGGACACGTAGAACCTCACGTTGTCGGGCCAGTCGGTGGTGCAGTGTGCGGCGGTCAGGAACGTGTCCGCGTCGATCATGGTGCCGGAACACACCCAGTCGACCCGGTCGGGTGTCGTGGGGTCGCCGTCGTTGTCCCAGGTCGCGACGAGGGCGCCGACCTCGGTGCGTTCGGGAGCGGGTGTCGCGTTGTACGAATTGATGGCCGAGGACGGCAGCGCGGCGGCGAGGACGGCGGCACAGGCCGCGGCGGTGACGGCGGAGGCGCGTAGAGCGGTCAAGAGGAACCCTTCTACCGATGGGACGGGGTTCTCCTGTGGGGGGGTGGAGCAGCGCCAGTGAAGCGCCTGAGGACGACAGCCGCAAGAAGGCGGCTGCTCTTCGGGGGTTTTCCCTATGCGCGGCTGTGGGTGGTCGGTTCCTCCGCGCGGCGATGGTCACCGGCTCCACCGTATGGAGCACGCTCATCCGTGCCGGCGTGACCGGACAGCGCGCGTCTACGCTCTCGCCGCCCAACGGCGCGGAAGCGCCCGGGTCACCGCCGGACGCGGCGCGAAGCACCACCTGGGCCGAGGATGCAAGGAACGCTACGGGCGGGAACGACCACGAGGAGAGGGCCCGCGCACAACCAGCCGGACTCCAGTCCGCCATCGCCAGGAACCCCACGTCAGACGGTGTGGTCGCGGATGCGGGCGAGCAGGGTGCGCAAGTGTTCCCGGTCGCCCGCGTCAACGGCGGCGGTCGCCTCGGCGAGCGCGAGGCGGTCGACGGAGTTCCGTGCTTTCCGAAGCCGGCGCGCTGACGACTTCGTCCGCCGCGACGCCCGCGGCATCGCCGACCTCCAGGCGCGGGGGATCGCCGACCGGGAGATCGATCCGATGATGGCCTCCCGTGCGCTGTCGGGCATGGTGAGCGTCATGGCCTACAACGCCTTCGTGCTCGGCGCACAGCAGGAACAGGCCCTCCGGTGGACTTCGAGGAACTCGTGTCCACGGTCACCCGGCTCTGGGTGAACGCCCTGCGGGTTCCCGGCCACCGCTGATCCGGGCGCGGTCGGCGGGATGGCGTCGGTCATGGTCCTGCACCTGCAGCAGCCGGGCGTTGCGCCGTACCCCTGCGCGGTCCCACTGGCGGCGCAGCGCGTCGAGGCCCGAGGGGCTGTTGTCCTCCGCGAGGAGTCTGCCGAGCCGCCGGTTGTCCCAGGCACCCTCCAGGTACGCCCTGGCTCCCGCCGCGAAGAGGGCGCTGGGGTCGCCCCCTCGCTTTCCGCTGCAGTGCTGGAAGCGGCGCCGACCGGAATGCCGGAGCGCGCCGCGACCTCGGCGAGGCCGGCGTCGGTGTAACCGCGCTCGGCGAACACCTCCAGCGCGGCCTCCAGCAGCGCCCGCCTGACCGTTCGCCGCTGCCCCGCCTGCCCCGCCTGCCCCGCCTGTCCCGCCTGCCCCCCCTGCCTCGCCTGCCCCGCCTGCAGGCCCATGGCTCCCTGCCCGCCCGGCAGTTGCCATGCCGCCTCGGTCCCGGCGGACCCCCACGAGGGACATGATCGCCTCTGCGCCGACGATCGCAGGCAGCGCCGGGATCCGCGGCGTCACGGATCAGGGGGCCACGACCACCTTCCTCGCCGACCAGGGCGGCGGCGGTGGCCGCCGCGGCGAAGGCGGAGACGTCGGCGTCACCAGTCCGGCCGCTCCGGACACGGCGGTGGAGCCCGGGCCGGGCCCTGGCGGCACGCGAACGGGGGACACCTCCACGAGGCCGGGCTTGCACCGGGTTTCAATAGGCGATCGGTGGCCTCGTACAAGGTGGTGTCCAGCGGTGGAGAAGCGGATGACGGAGCTCAGCGAAGGCCACGACGATCCGTTCGCCCTGCACCTCGCCGCCCTGGCGGTGCTCGACGACCGGGGAGTCGTGGTCGGATGGAACCGGCGGGCACAGGAACTGCTGGGCCATCCGGACGCTGCCGTGCTCGGTCGTCGGGCATTCGAGGTCCTCGTCGATCCTCGCGATGTGCCGGTCGTCAGGGAGGCCGCGGCGAAGTGCAGACGAGTCGGCGTCTGGGTCGGCCTGCTGCCCTTGCGGCACCGCGACGGGCGGCTCGTGGACATGGGGCTGAGGGCTCATGCGTTCTCACGCGGTGACCGGGTCCGTGAGTGGATTCTCGCCGGCGCACCCGCGGTGGACGTCCTGGAGTGGCAACGAGACCGCGCGATTCTCGACGGACTGTACCGACGGTGCCCGATCGGCCTGGTCGTCCACGGTCCCGACCTGACCGTTCTCCGGGTCAACCGGGCCATCGAACGCTTCAGCGGCATCCCCGCGGCAGACTTTCGAGGGCTGCCCACCGGTCGTTTCCTCGTCCCCGACGACGCACGCAAGGCCGTGGACCGTGTGCGCCGGGTGATGGAGACCGGAAGGCCGATGGTCTACTCCGAACAGTTCGTCCGCCTGGAGTGGGATCCGGCACGAGAGCGGGTCGCGATGGTCTCGTCCTTCCCGTTGGAGGACTCCTCCGGCCGCATCCTCGGTGTGGCCGAGATGATCGAGGACATCACCGAACGCCACCGGGCCCAGCGTCGGCTCGCGCTCCTCGACCAGGCCGGCAGCCGCATCGGAACCACTCTCGACGTGGCGGAGACCGCCCGGGAGCTCGCCGAGGTGATGGTGCCTCACCTTGCCGACCGCGTATCGGTGGACCTCCTCCAGCCGGTGACGCGCGGTGAGGAACCGACGCGCGCCCTGGCGGAGCCCCTGGTTCGGCTGGGAGTCTGCAGTGTCGGTGCCCAGCAAACCGGCCCGCCCCACCCCCAGGGGGAGCCCGTGGAGTTCGGGTCCGACACACCCCAGGCCAGGTGCCTGGCCGAGGGTCGGCCCGTCCTGGAACGGGTTCTCCCGCCCGACTGGTTCTCGGTGGGAGGCCGCCAGGGGGCCCACGCCCCGGACCTGGGCGTCCACTCGCTGATCGTGGTGCCTCTTGTCGCGCGTGGCCTGGTGCTGGGCGTGATGACCCTGTGGCGTTCGCGTCGCCCCGATCCCTTCGAGGCGGACGATCTCACCCTCGCCCAGGAACTCGCCTCGCGCGCCGCCGTCGCCATCGACAACGCCCGGCGCTTCACCCAGCAGCAGCAGACAGCGTTCACCCTGCAGAGCAGCCTGCTGCCCCGGGCCGTTCCTGACCAGTCGGCCGTCGAGGTGGCCCTGCGCTACCTCCCGGCCAGCGCGGCCCCCGGTCTGGGCGGCGACTGGTTCGACGTCATTCCGCTGTCCGGGGCCCGGGTCGCCCTCGTCGTCGGGGACGTGGTGGGGCGCGGCATCCACGCTGCCGCCACCATGGGCCGGCTGCGTACCGCCGTACACACGCTCGCCAGCCTCGACCTGGAACCGGACGAGGTGCTCTCCCGGCTGGACGACCTGGTCAACCTGCTGTCGGCCGAACAGGAAGCGGCCGGTGAACCGTCGGTGGGCGAGCAGGTCGTCGGCGCGACCTGCCTGTACGTCGTGTACGACCCGGTCTCGGGGCGCTGCTCCGTGGCCCGCGCCGGTCACCCGCTACCGGTGGTGACCGCTCCGGACGGACCGGTGGCTCCGCTCGACCTGCCCGCCGGCCCACCGCTCGGACTGGGCGGCCTGCCGTTCGAGGCCCGGGAGATCGACCTCGCCGAGGGAAGCATGCTGTGTCTGTACACCAACGGACTCATCGGCGAACGCAACGTCGATGCCGACACTGCCCTGACCATGCTGTGCGCAGCGCTCACCCGCCCTGCGGACGCACTGGAACGGACATGCCAAGCGGTGGTCGACTCCCTCGTGCCGTCGCGCCCCAACGACGACGTCGCGCTGTTGATCGCCCGCACCCGCATGCTGCCATCGGAGGATGTCGCTTCCTGGCAGCTGCCGCTGGAGCCTGCCAGCGCGGCCCGGGCTCGTGAGCTGATCTCGGCCAAGCTGACCGAATGGGGTCTGGAGCACCTGGCGTTCACCACCGAGTTGATCGCCAGCGAACTGATCACCAACGTCTACCGGTACGCCAGCGGCCCCGCGACCCTGCGGCTGATCCGTGAACGGAGTCTGGTGTGCGAGGTCAGCGACACCAGCCACACGTCACCACACCTGCGCCGCGCTCGCACCACCGACGAGGGCGGGCGCGGCCTCTTCCTGGTGGCCCAGATGGCCGAGCGCTGGGGCACCCGCTACACCCGAGAGGGCAAGACCGTCTGGACCGAACAACCGCTGACCGGCACACTCACCTGACCGTCCAGGCCGTGCGCCGGGACGTGGGCCCGTGGCGGACCACAGGGGCGGCGCCATGACCGCTCCCATAGTCCGCCCGGCTGCCGTGCTCACTCGGCTGCCGCGAGCAGCCGTGCCTCGCTCTCCTCGTACAGTCGCCGGCTCTCACGGCTCGCGGCGGCGCGGCGCCGGTGGTCCAGGCGGCTGCCCAGCCAGCCCGCCAGATAGCCGAACGGGATGGAGACCAGGCCTGTTGACTGCATGGGGAACCAGCCGAAGTCCGCGTGCGGGAAGACGGCGGACGGCGTGCCCGACACCGCCTTGGAGAAGACCATCAGCACCAGCGCGCAGGCCGTGCCCCCGTACAGGGCGGCGAGCAGGCCGGTGCGCGTGAACCCTCGCCAGAACAGGGAGTAGGTCAACGCGGGGGCAACGGCCGATGCCCCGATGCAGATCGCCAGCGTGGTCAGGACACCGACGTCCCAGTTCTGGACCAGGACCGAGAGCAGGACGGCGACGGTCCCCACCGCCACGCTCGTCCACGCCGCCACCGTCATCTCCGTGCGCGGCGTTGCCTGTTGCCGCCGCAGCGCATGGGCGAACAGGTCATGGGCGAGCGAGGAGGCGGCGGCCAGGGTCATCCCCGCGACCGAGGACAGCAGGGTGATGAACACCGTGCCCGCGATGGCCGCGTAGAGAACCGTCGTGCTCGTGGAGCCGGCGCCGTCGCCGAGCGCACGGGACACCATGAGCACCGACGTCCTGCCGTGCGGATCGGCGGCGGTGATGTACTGCGATCCCACCAGGGCCGCCGCGCCCGTGCCCACGATGATCACGAGCAGGCAGAACGTGGTGACCGTACCGACCGCCCAGGACATGGAGCGGCGCACGGCGGGCACGTCACGTGCGGAGTACAGCCGCATCGTGATGTGCGGCAGGCAGGCCGCGCCGAGGATCACGGTGATCTGGAGACTGGCGAAGTCCAGCCGTTGAGATGCCGAGGTACCGAGCTGGAGGCCCTGTTGGAGGAATGCCGGGCCCGCGCCGCTGCCGCGCTCGGCGGCCCGGAGCAATTGGCCGGGGCTCCAGTCGAAGCGGTTGAGGACCAGGGCGGCGATGGTGATGCTGGTGCCGAGCAGCAGCACGATCTTGATCATCTGGATGAGCGCGGTGCCCCGCATGCCACCGATCGCCGCGTAGATGATCATCAGGCTGCCGACGAGGACGATGCATACCGTCCTGACGCCGGCTTCGTGCGACATGCCCAGGATGAAGGTGAGCAGCGACCCGGCTCCCGACAGCTGGACGACCAGGAAGGGCAGGGTCGCCGAGAGCGTCACCACACAGGAGGCGACGCGGACGGCCCGCCCGGGCATGTTGCGGGCCAGGACGTCGCCCATGGTGAAGCTGCCGGCGTTCCGCAGCGGCTCGGCCAGCAGGAACGTCAGCAGCACCAGCGACAGGGCGGTACTGACCGCCAGGACGTAACCGTCGTACCCGGCGAGCGCGATGATGCCGGTGGTGCTCAGCACCGTGGCCGCGGAGATGTAGTCGCCGGCGATCGCCAGGCCGTTCTTGAGAGGGGTGAGGGAGCGGTAGCCGGTGTAGAAGTTCGTCAGGTCGTCGCGGTCCGGCCCCGCCATCACACACATCAGCAGCGTGAGGGTCACCAGGGTGCTGAACAGGACCAGGACGACTGCCTGCGTCCCTGAGCCGTAGTCGTTCATCCCGCCGCTCCGGCTTCCCGGCCCGGCCGGGCCGCTCGCTCCCTGACTGCCCGCGCCAGCGGGTCCACGGAGTGCCGGGCGCTGCGTCCGTACCAGAAGACGGCCGCGAAGGTGACGAGGAGCTGGAGGATCCCCAGGCCCATGCCCAGGCTCAGCTCCCCGGCGATCCCGGAACCCATCAGGTCCGGCGCACCGCAGGACAGCGCCACGTACACCACAAAGGAGCCGAGCGCGGTGAGTGTCGAGACGCGGCGGAGCACTCGGTAGGCCGAGCGGAGCGCGGCGAGGTCGGCATCGTGCGGATGGGGCTCGTGTCCGCGCAGTGGGTGCTGCCCGGACTGCCCGTACGAGTCGTACGAGGGGGCGTCGTACCCATACGAGGTGCGCTGCGGGACGTCGTGTCCGGGCACCTCCTGCCAGGGATCCTGCCCGTACGACCCGCGCCGAGAGGTGTGGCCAGGGAGCTCGGTCCGCGGCTGTGTCCAGCTCGGCGGTCCTGGCGGCGGGTACCGCTCGTCGTCGGGGTGTGTCATCGCTTGGCCTTCCGGTGCGGCTCGGATCCGTGGGAGGTGGCGGTGAGGCATCGGTGTGGTCGCGCACGATACCGACTGGTTGGAATGCGTGTTAAGCCTGCCGGGAGTTACGGTTTCGGTTCGACGCGGCATGCGGTCGATGGCGGTCCGCCGAGGGTCGACCCCCGGACCCTAGGCCACCGATCGCACCGATGATCTGTGGGGAATATCACGGTCGCCCGCGTACCTACTGGTCGGTATGGTCGCAGGAGGCCGCGACAAGAGGAGGCGTGATGTCCACGACCAACCGCCAGATCCGTCTGGCAGCCCGCCCCGTGGGAGAAGTGACACCGGAAGACTGGGAGCACCGTGCCGAACCGCTCGTGGAACCGGGCGAGGGCCGGTTCGCGGGCCGCACGCGGGTGATCTCCCTGGACCCGGCCATGCGGGGCTGGCTGGACGACCGCCCTTCCTATCTGCCGCCGGTGGGCATCGGAGAGGTGATGCGCGCCGGATCGGTCGTCGAGGTCACGGCCTCGAACCATCCCGACTTCCAGCCCGGCGACCACGTGGTCGGCATGTTCGGCGTCCAGGAGTACGTGGTGTCCGACGGTCGGGGCGCCGTGAAGATCGACACCTCCCTCGCCCCGCCCTCGACGTATCTGGGAGCGCTGGGCATGCCCGGCATGACCGCCTACTTCGGCCTGCTGGACGTCGGCGCGCTGCAGGACGGCGAGACCGTCGTGGTGTCCGGGGCGGCCGGCGCGGTCGGCACCATCGCGGGTCAGATCGCGAAGGCCAGGGGCTGCCGCGTCGTCGGGATCGCCGGCGGGCCGGAGAAGTGCGCCATGCTCACCGGCGAACTGGGATTCGACGCGGCGATCGACTACCGGGCCGAAGACGTCAAGAAGGCGCTGCGCGAGCACGTCCCCGACGGCATAGACGTCTACTTCGACAACGTCGGAGGGGAGATCCTCGACATCGCCCTCACCCGGCTGGCGATGCACGCGCGCGTCGTGATCTGCGGCGCGATCAGCCAGTACAACAACGACACGCCGGTCAAGGGCCCCTCCAACTACCTGTCGCTGCTGGTGCGCCGCGCCCGCATGGAGGGCTTCGTCGTCTTCGACTACGCCAAGCGTTACGCCGAGGCCACGCAGGAGATCTCCGCCCTGATCGGTGCCGGCCGCATCAAGGTCAAGGAACACGTGGTGAGGGGCACCGTCGACGACTTCCCCGCGACCTTGCAGATGCTCTTCCGCGGCGAGAACGTCGGCAAGCTCGTGCTGGAGCTGGCATGACCGCCGCCGAGGCCCTTCGAAGAGGGCAGACGGACGGCGCCGCGCTCGCGGGCAAGGTGGCGATCGTCACCGGCGCCGCCAGCGGACTGGGCCGGGCCTCGGCGCTGGCACTGGCGAAGGCGGGCGCGCGCGTGGTCGTCGCCGACCTCGACGCACAGGGCGGGCGGGAGGTGGCCGACATGGTCGACGGCCGCTTCCGTGCCTGTGACGTCTCCGACCTGGACGCCAACCGCGCACTGGTGGAATACACCCAGGAGCAGTACGGCGGTGTCGACATCGCGCTGCTCAACGCCGGGGTGGCGACCGGATGCGGCGTCGGCGAGGACTTCGACCCGGCACGCTACCGCCGGGCGATGGGCGCGAATCTCGACGGTGTGGTCTTCGGCACCCACGCGGTGCTGCCCGCCATGCGGGCCCGTGGCGGAGGGGCGATCGTGGCGACCGCGTCCCTGGCGGGCCTGGCGGCGGTGCCGCTCGACCCGCTGTACGCGGCCAACAAGCACGCGGTCGTGGGCCTCGCACGCTCCCTGGGGCCTGCTCTCGCGCCGCAGAACGTGCGCTTCAACGCGGTCTGTCCGGGCTTCGCCGAGTCGCGCATCATCGACCATCTGCGTGGCATGCTCTCCGACCAGGGTCTGCCGGTCATCCCGGCCGAGGTCGTCGCGGACACCGTGCTGCGGATCGTCACCGGCGACGGCGCGGGGGAGTGCTGGTTCGTCCAGGCCGGCCGCGAACCGGAGCCGTTCCGCTTCCGCAACGTCCCTGGTCCGGCCAAGCCCGTCGGCGCCTGAGACGTTTCCGCGGGCGGGCCTCGCGAAAGACCGGGCCCGCCCCCACCGTCATGCGGAACGGCCCGAGCGAGCTGGTGCGCAACGCGCCGACATCACCAACGTAACGAACCACTACTGGTTCCGTGGTGGCCAGGTAACGCTGGAGCATCTGCCGGACGGTGTCGGCCAGCGCCGGCGGACGGAGCCGAAGCAGGCCACGGCTCTGCCGTGCGGGAGGGCGAGCAGCGGAGCGGGTCGCCTGCCGCCGGCGCCTGCCTACCGTTTCACCTTGTGATGCTCCCCGCCTTCCCACGGCCGGTACGCCTGATCGCCTCCGTCGAGGAGGAGTTCGTGGAGATCGAGCCGGAGCGCGACTGACCACGCGACACGACACCTCGTGCCGGGCGCCCGCATGTCGTGGGCCCTCACGCCCGCAGATACGCCAGCACCGCGAGCACTCGGCGATGCCCCTCCGTGTCCACCGGGAGATCCAGCTTGTTGAAGATGTTGCCGATGTGCTTGTTCACGGCCGCCTCGCTGATGAACAGGTGCTTGGCCAGGCTCGCGTTGCTGTGGCCTTCCGCGATCAGCGCGAGCACCTCGCGCTCGCGGGCGCTGAGCCGCTCCAGCGGGTCCTGGCGCAGCTGGACCAGCTGCTGGATGACCTCCGGGTCCACCACGGTCCCGCCGGCGGCGACCCGTTCGATCGCGGAGGTGAAGTCCGCCACCGCGCTCACCCGCTCCTTGAGCAGGTAGCCCACCCCGGCGCCGCCGCCCGAGTCCAGCAGGCGCAGGGCGTAGGACCTCTCCACGTACTGGCTGAGCACGAGCACGGGCAGTCCGGGGAACTCCGTGCGCAACTCGACCGATGCCCGCAGTCCGTCGTCGCCGAGCGAGGGCGGCATCCGGACGTCTGTGACGATCAGGTCGGGCCGGTCGGCGCGGACCGCCTCGACCAGGGCGTCGGCGTCGCCGACGGCCGCCACCACGTCATGGCCGACCCGTTCCAGCAGTCCGACCAGGCCTTCGCGCAGCAGCACGGCGTCCTCGGCCACGATCAGGCGAAGCGACACGGGACCTCCACGTGCACCAGGGTGGGACCACCGACCGGACTCGACACCCGCATCCGGCCGTCGAGAGCGGCGACCCGGTCCGCGAGACCGGTCACGCCACTGCCCGCGGGGTCGAGTCCGCCCCGGCCGTCGTCCGTGATGTCGAGGATGAACAGGTCGGAATGGTAGCGACCGTGGACGTGCGCGGTCGTGGCGCCGCTGTGCTTGGCGATGTTCGTCATGGCCTCGTTGATCACGTAGTACATCGTCGTCTCGAGCTTTCTGGGCAGCCGCTGGGGCAGCTTCAGGTCCACGGTCACCGGGATCGGGAAGCGGCCCGCGTAGTCCTCGATGGCGGCGACGAGTCCGTGGTCGGCGAGGACCGGCGGGTTGAGGCCCCGGATCAGGGCACGCAACTCCTGGTGTGCGGTCGAGAGCTGGTTCTCGGCCTTGGTGAGCAGCTCGTCCTGCGCGGAGCCCTCCTCGACGTCCAGGCGCATGAGGCCCAGGGTCATTCCCAGGGATACGAGGTGCTGCTGGGCCCCGTCGTGCAGGTCACGCTCGATCCGCACAAGCTCGGCGTCGAAGGAGTCCAGGAGGCGCGACTGCGAAGCGCGCACCTCGCGCAGCTCCTCGCCCAGCTCCTTGTCCCGCGGGGCGAGGAACGTGCGGGCCATGGCGGCGCGGGCTCCGGCCCACGAGGTCACCGTGTAGGGCGAGGAGAGCAGCACGATCACGGCGAACACCGTCCACGGCCAGGTTTCTTCGGACGTTGCGGCGATCAACGTGGCCGGCACCCCGAAGGAGAAGCCGAGCACAAGGAGGTCGAGCCACCACAGGGCCGCGGCCGACAGCAGCGTGAACACCAACTCCCGCCAGGTGGCCTGCTCCTTGAGCCGGGTGGCCACCCAGCCGCGCAGGCCCGGAGAGTCCGGGCTGCGGTGCGGGTCGGTCAGCCGGTCGAGGTCCACCAGACGCAGCCGCCGGCGCTCCACCGTGGCCACCACGGTGGAGGCGAGGGCCAGGCCGACCAGCGGTGCCACGCCGATCAGCACGACGAGCAGGGCCAGGCCCGCGGCCAGGCCGAGCGCGAAGACGAGGACCGCCGCGGCACCGACCAGGACGCCGCCGGTCAGATACGCGAGGGACCGCCAGGGCCAGCTGGAGGTCAGAAAGCTCAGGGGACGCTGAGCCATGGCCTGCCAGGCCGTTGTGGGTTGCATGCGATCACCGTATCCAGGAGACCTCTACCGGATCCGCGCGGGCACAGCAGGCCCCCTGCGCCGGGCCGTCCGGGGGCGGGAAGGTAGAGCTGGCTCTACCTCAGGAGTAGAGAGCAGGCCAGTGCCCCGACCACCCCCCGCACGGTGAGATCGACGCATGACGACGACGAGCCACCTCACCCCCACACAGAACGCGGTCGAACTCCACGGCCTCCGCAAGGTGCACGGCACCGGCGGACGCCAGGTGACCGCTCTGGACGGCGTCTCCCTCGGCTTCCCCCGCGGCACCTTCACCGCGATCATGGGCCCCTCAGGTTCCGGCAAGTCGACCCTGCTGCAGTGCGCGGCCGGCCTCGAGCAGCCCTCCGAGGGCAAGATCATCCTCGCGGGTACGGACATCGGCCCGCAGAACGAGAAGGAACGCACCGAACTGCGCCGTAAGCACGTCGGGTTCGTGTTCCAGGCCTTCAACCTGGTCGAGTCCCTGACGGCCGCGCAGAACGTGGAGCTCCCGTCCCGGTTCGCCGGCCGCAAGGTCAGCCGCGAGCAGGTCGAGCAGGCGCTCGCCTCCGTCGGACTCGCCGAGCGCGCCGGACACCGTCCCAGTGAGCTCTCCGGCGGCCAGCAGCAGCGCGTCGCCCTCGCCCGTGCCCTCGTCACCCGCCCCGACGTCCTCTTCGCGGACGAGCCGACCGGCGCCCTGGACACCGTCACCTCGCGCGAGGTGCTGCGGATGATGCGGATGCTGGTGGACCAGGAGGGCCAGACCACCCTGATGGTCACCCACGACCCGGTGGCCGCGGCCCACGCCGACGTCGTCGTCTTCCTCAAGGACGGCCGCATCGCCGACCGTATCTCGCTCGACCGCCAGGCCGGTGTGGACAACGCCGCGGCGATCGCCACCCACATGGCCCGGCTGGAGGCCTGAGAGACGTGCTGATCCTCGCGAACGTCCGTGAACGCTGGTCCGGTTTCCTCGGCGCCTTCGTCGCCGTCCTGGTCGGCGTGGCCCTGATCACCACCACTCTGGTCATCTACGACTCAGCCAAGGCCAAGGTCCAGCCGCGCTACGAAGGCACCGCGGCCCTCGCCCTGCCACCGCAGGCCGTCGACACCGACGGCAACCCCGAGGACCGGATGCCCTGGAGCACGTCCGAGGCCGAGCCGCTGGTCTCCGGCCTCGAGAAGGTCCCGGGCGTCGCCGACGCGGTGGTGGACCGCTCCTTCTACGCACAGGCGATCAAGGACGGCAAGCCCGTCACCGACGAGGGCGCCCTGGAGGCCGGGCACGGCTTCTCCAGCGCGCGGATGGCACCGTACAAGCTGGTCTCCGGCCGGGCTCCGGCCGCGGCGGACGAGGTCGTGGTCGACCGCGCCCTCGGCGCGGCGGTCGGCAGCGAACTGACCGTCAACATCACGCAGGGCCGCGAGCAGTTCAAGGTCGTCGGCACCGTGGACGGCCCCGGCTACTACTTCAGCGAGCAGTTCGCCGCCAAGCAGCAGCCCGGTGTCTCCACCATCGCCCTGATCCCCGACAAGGGCGCCGACACCGGTGCGATCGTCGCCGCCGCGAAGAAGGCCGTCGGCGAGCACGGCAGCGTGGTCTCCGGTGACGGACGGGCCGAGCTGCAACCCGCGCACATCGAGCACAAGCGGTTCCTCGGCGTCCAGCTGATCAGCGCCATGGCCCTCCTGGGCCTGTTCACCACGGCGTTCGTGGTGGCCTCGATGCTGGTCCTGTCGACCGGGATGCGCCGCCGCGAGATCGGCCTCCTGCGCACCATCGGCGCCTCACCGAAGCAGATCCGCCGCATGATCCTCGGTGAGGCCGCCGTGGTCGGCCTGGCCGGCTCGATCGTGGGCTGCGCGGCCGGTGTGGCCGCGACGCCCCTGCTGCTCTCGATCCTCAAAGGCCTGGACGTCACCCCGCCCGGCATGCAGATCAGCATCGCGGCCTGGCCGCTGCTGGTGGCCTCCGTGGTCGGTATCGGCGTCAGCGTGATCGGCGCCTGGAGCGCGGGCCGCAAGGCCGGCAAGGTCGCCCCGATCGAGGCACTGCTCGACAGCCGCTCGGTCAACAAGGGCATGGGGCGCGGTCGCTGGATCGCAGGTCTGTCCGTCCTCGGTCTTGGTGTCCTGCTCGCCATCGGCACCGCCACCACCACCGCCGACAACCGCACCAACATGGCGATCTTCGCCACCATGACGCTGATCGTCGCGGCGGCCCTGCTGGCCCCCGTGTTCGTCGGACCCGTCGGACGGATCCTGACCGCCCCGTTCCAACGCGGCGGCAAGGCCGCTCCGGTCCTGGTCCGGGCCGAACTGGTCGCCAACCCGCGCCGCGCCGCCTCCCTGGTGGCCCCGGTGATCGCCGCCGTCGGCTTCGCGGTGCTGCTCAGCGGCATGGTCGAGACGATGCGGGTCGCCTACCCGGCCGGTGAGGCACTGAAGGTCGCGGGCCAGACGATCGTCACGCCGGACGGCACTCCGGGCAACACCGACGAGGTCGTCGCCGCCAACCCGGTCGGCAAGGCCGCCCTGCCGACCCGCGCGTTCGTCGAGACGAAGAAGGCACGGGACGGCGAGACCGCCGGTGCGGCCACCGCCCTGGACGTCCTGGGCAGCCGGGACCCGAAGTGGAACAAGCAGGGACAGGCCGTCCTCGGCGAGAAGACGGCCGGCGAGCTGGGTCTGAAGCAGGGCCAGGAAGTCCCGGTCCGGTTCGCGGACGGCGCCACCGTCACGCTCACCGTCGCCAAGGTGATGCCCGACGACCCAGCCCGCGGTGACTTCGTGGTCGCCCGCGACCTGGTCCGCGCCCACGACCCGGCCGCGCTCACCGACGACATCTTCGTCCCCGCCGGCGCCAAGGCCTCGGCGGTGGTGCCCGGAGTGGCGCTGCACGACGCCGCCCAGTTCGCCCTGGCCGACTACGACACCGACGCCAAACTCACCGACTCCCTCGCCATGATGCTGATCGTCATCGCCGTCGGCTACAGCGTGATCGCCGTCGCCAACAGCATGGCCATGGCGGCCCACGGCCGACGCCGCGACTTCGGGGTGATGAAGTCGGCCGGCGGCACCGTCCGCCAGCTCCTGTTCATCTCGGCCGGCGAGACCACCCTGGTCGTCGCCATCGGCGCCGCCCTCGGTGTCCTGGTCACGCTGCCCCCGCTGGCCGGCATGGCGGCGGGCCTGTCCGAGGCCACCTCCTCGGACGTGAGCCTGCACCTGAACTCCGGCACCATCGCCACCGCCATCCTCGGCACGCTGGCGGCGGCGGTGCTCGCGGGGATCGCGGTCACGGCGAGGACGCTCAAGCGGCAGACCGCGTAAGGCGCAGGGGAGGGCGAGAGGCAGGACGAGCAGGGGGCGAGCGGCAGGACACGAGGCCTGAAGGAGGACGCACATGCAGCAGGGGGTACTTGCTGCTGCCCGGCTACGGCCTGCGTGCCTCCCGCGCCTTCACCTGGCTGCTCGCCGCCATGACACTCACCGTGCTTCTCCTCATGGGTGCCGACCTGCCCACCCACGATCCCGATCCACCACCACCGGAACCCTGAAGGGCAGCAGGATCAGCCTCAACACCAGCACCGCCCACCCCACCGTGCAGGGGGCTGGTCCAGGCGCATGACATGGGCCCGCGCGGAGAAAGCCAGCCGTGTCGCCGTCAACTCGGTCGTGTTCCGCTCCAGCGGACAGAACCTCACCACCACCGGCACCTACATCGAGATGGCCCTCCTGCCTCCTTGAACCACCCTCCTCGCCCTCGGAGTCCTCGCCATCCTCGGACGCATCAAACGATGACCCACCCGTGCACGGGTGTGCAGCAAACTGAACGCCCCACTGCTGCCCCTAGGTCGTGTCCCCTTGACGGATTGCCAGTGGATCAGCCGCACCCGGTGATCGGTGACCAATGTGGTGTGGCACGGATCGCGCCCTCATACGGGTTCCCCAGGGTCGACGCATCGGCCTGTCGAGATGACGGCGGTGGGTTCAGTGGTGCTCGGTCGCCTGCCTGCCTGCCTGCCTGCCTGGCGCAGGGCAACAGAGATCAGGATGGCGAACGCAGCTGCGGCAGTGCAGGTACGGGCATCGTTGAACAGTTCCCAGCGGCTCAGGATCTCCGCATGGTCGGCCGGCGGCGCGGTGGCGGCCCACTGCTTGATGCGGCCATTGATCGGGACATTCCCGAACCGGGTGATCAGGAAGGACGCGACAGTCAGGAGCCCTGCAGTGGCTGCGAGGACCCGGGCTCGTCCGCGTGTCAGGGCGGCCAGGGTGAGGGCACTGAGGGCCGAGACCGCCATCGCCCCCTGCACGGTGATCCCGTTCATCTTCATCAGCTCGGTGTGGAAGTCGAGTCTCATGTCGATCGGCACGGAGTTGAAGGTGGGGACCAAGTTGGCGGCGCCGTAACCGAAGGCTCCGGCAAGCAGACCGGTGGAGAACAGGGACAGACCCAGGAGGAGGCGGGTGTGCATCTGGTTCATGCCTCCTCGGCGGATCGCGTGAAACGATCGCTCGGTTCTCCTCGTAGCCGGCCGTCCGGAAGCCTGCGACCGTAGGCCAACAGCAGGAGATCCTGGGCGGCGCCGAAGACGGGTGAGCCAGAGCCGTACGACCAGTCGAGGTCCTCGGCGCACAGCTGCACTCCGTCAAGGTCGGCACCGAAGAACTTCAGGCCGCTGGGCCGGATGTCATCGAGGAGGATGCGCAGCCGGTTCTCAGGGACGCGCCGGTGGAGGCCGAGGGCGCACGGTGATGTCCAGCCCGTGCACGACGTCGTGGCCGAGCGCCGCCGTGAGCCCGCCGACCGGTGGTGTCCAGGGATGGTGGGCGTTGTCCCGCAGGAAGGCGGCGAGCGCGGTGGTGGAGTGGGCGGCCGAATCCCTGCGCGCGACCTGATCGGTCATGCGGTGAAGGTTCCCGCGTGCCTTGACCAGTTCACCGAGCATCGTGGGCAAGGAGAGGCGGAACCCCATCGACATGTGCGCCGCCACTTCGCGAACGCGCCATCCCGCGCAGAGACTCTGCTCGTTCCACTGATCGGTTTTCAATGTGTCGAACAGATCGGCCAGTTCTCGGCGTTCCGCCGCGATCGCCGCCCTGACCTCGACACTCTTCCCCTTGCGGGCTGTTGAGTTCCCCATGTGATCAAGCCTGAGGCCAGCAGATCGATAGTGCCAGTAGATAGTTCTGCTGCAATCTAGAATCGCTGCTTATGGAACTCCGCCAGCTGCGCTACTTCGTCTGTGTCGTCGAGGAAGGCGGTTTCACAAGAGCCGCCGCCCGGCTGCATCTGGCCCAGCCCGGCCTCAGCGCCCAGGTCCGCCAGCTGGAGAAGGAACTGGGGCAGCCCCTGCTCGACCGCTCCGCCCGGTCGGTGACACCGACCGAGGTGGGCCGGGCGGTCCTGCCGTACGCCCGGGCCGCACTGGCCGCGGCGGAGTCGGTGCGGCAGACGGTCGATGCGTACACGGGGCTGCTGCGCGGCCGGGTCACGCTCGGACTGGTCTCCGGCGCCACTGGCCATGCCTTCGATATCGCCGCTTTACTCGCGGACTTCCACGACGCCCACCCCTCGGTCGAGGTGGCTCTCACCGAGGACACCACGGAGCGGATGCAGGCCGCGCTCCTGGCCGGCGAGCTCGATATCGCCGTCCTCGGAACGGCAGAGGAGGCGCCCCCGCCCGGAGCGGCCTTCCAGACGGTGATCGATGTCCCGCTGGTCGCCGCTGTCGCGCCAAGCGATCCCGTTCTCGACCGCGTCGACGGTACGAGCGTCCCGCTCGCCGAGCTGCGGGATCGGCCGCTGATCTGCCTGCCGCGCGGCACCGGGGTGCGCACGGCGCTCGAACGCGGCTGTGCACAGGCAGGATTCCGGCCCCGGGTCGCCTTCGAGGCGGCAGCCCCACACGTGCTCTCGCAGCTTGCCGCGCGGGGCCTCGGCATCGCCGTGCTACCTGCCGGTGAGAACGAGTCTCCCCTCGACAGACACCTTCGCACCCTACGGATCGTCCGGCCCGAGATGCGTGCCCGCATCGCGCTCGCCTGGCAGGCCGGCGGCCCTTCGAGCCCCGCGGCCCGCGTTCTCCTCGACCGCCTACGCGAAGTCATCCCCAAGCCCCCCAATTCCTAGACTTCCTCCGTCCTTGGTCACCGTCGTGCCCATATGAGGATGGCGGCGACGTGGAGAGCGGCCTGGTAGGCGACGGCCAGTTTGTCGGTTCGCATGGCCAGGCCGCGCCACTGCTTGAGGCGGTTGATGCATCGCTCGACCGCGTTGCGCTGCTTGTACGACGCCGCGTCGAAAGTCGGCGGGCGACCGCCCGCGCTGCCTCGCCGCAGCCGGTGGCCGACCTGTTCGGACGGCTGGGGGATGACCGCGCGGATTCCGCGTCGGCGGAGGTGACTCCGGATCGCTCGGGATGAGTACGCGCGGTCCGCCAGGACGACGTCCGGGCGAGTTCTCGGCCGTCCGGGTCCGCTTCGCGGAACACGGAAGGCGGCTATGACCATCTCGAAGGCCGGAGCGTCGCCCGCCTGGCCTGCGGTGACGCGAAGGGCCAAGGGCCGCGCATGGGCGTCGCTGGCGAGATGGACCTTCGTGCTCAGGCCACCGCGCGAGCGTCCCAGCGCGTGGTCGCCGGGTTCGGCCTGGCCTGGAGCCCCTTTTTCCTGGCTCCCGCGGCGTGCTGGTGGGCCCGGCAGACAGTGGAGTCCACCGAGACGGTCCAGCCGATGTCGGCATCAGTGTCGGCCGCTGCCAGGACCGCGGCAAGGATGCGTTCCCAGGTGCCGTGCACGGCCCACCTGATCAGGCGTTTGTGAGCGGTCTGGAATGAGCCGAGTTCTTTCGGCAGGTCCCGCCAGGGCGAGCAGGTGCGGTACTTCCACGCGATGGCCTCCAAGGTGCGGCGGTGATCGGCCCACCGCCGTCCGCGGACCGGATCAGCCGGCATCAGCGGCTCGATCCGGCCCCACATCGCATCGGTGATCACTAACCGGACGGACACATCCGATCAACTGACCAGCCGATCAAAGAGACACGCTCTAGGACATCCCTTTCGGATCGTGCCCGCGCCCGTGCCCCCTCGGCGAGATCCAAAGCGACGGCTCCCGGCTTCGGCCGTCCGGCAACCATGGGCCGGGCTATGTTGATCACATGACACGCAGTAACACCGCGATAACCACAGCTCTTCTGGCGTGCCTGACGCTTTCCGCATGTTCGGCGGAGAAGGCTTCGGAGGGGGCACCGCCGCCCGCCGGGGCGCCGTCCGCGAGCGGAAAGGGCGAGCCGCAGCCTTTCAAGGACGACACCGACGTGCCGCTGACCAGGCAGCTCGACCGGGGTGAGCTCACCCAGGCGATTCCCGACGCCGAGGACGTGGTCCCCGGCTATTACCCCGGCAGCCTGCACAAGAGCATGCTCGGGGAACCCGATGACTGCGCTCCCCTGAAGGCTCCCGCGCCGGCCGGTTGGCAGCGAGCGGGCAGCGGCGACTACGACTACCAGGGATCGACCCTCTCACGTGGGATCGACCTGGACGTCTGCCAGTTCGACACCGCCGCCCACGCGAAGGCCGCGTACGACCGGTGGCCCGACAGGGACGAATCGGCTCCCGTCAAGGTGCGCACTTCGATCGGAGAAGAATCGGTCTTCCTCGCGCACAGCGGATCGAGCGGCACGGTCTACGGCTACAGCCGGTCCGGCACGGTCATCGCCCGAGTCCGCGTCGAGGACGCGGGCGGGGATCCCACGGACGCCCATGACGTGCTGGCTGCCACGATCAAGCGACTCCAGCAGGTCCAGGCGGGCCGGCGGGCCACGGCGACGGCGGCCGAGATCGCCGCGGCCGAGCAGGCCCGGGGTTAGGGGTGTCTTGCCGGTCATGACTGGCCCGTCCGGCGGGATCCTGTTTGTCAGCGGTGCACTCATCCCGGACGACTCTGTTGGGTGACGTGCGTCGTCCTCCATCGGGCACCTCTAGGACAGGAGTTGACCTAAAGCGGAACTAGCGTCATCACCACGTTGAGGCACTCGCCCCCCAGGAGGCAGTCAGATGTCCGTCAAGCCGGTTCCCCAGGGCTACAACACCGTGACGCCGTGGATCATCTCGCGCGACACCCTGCAGCTCATCGACTTCATGAAGAGGGCGTTCGGCGCGGAGGAACTCGCCTGCCTGGCCGGCAAAGACGGAAGCATCGAGCACGCGGAGGTGCGGATCGGCGACTCGGTGGTGATGATGTTCGACGCGCGGCCGGAGTGGCCGCCGACCCCCGGCTTCCTCCGCCTCTACGTCGAGGACGCCGACGCCGTGCATCGGCAGGCCGTTGCGGCCGGCGGCACCTCGGTCACTGAGGTCACCCACCTGTTCTTCGGCGACCGGGTCGGGCGGGTGCGCGACCCGCTGGGCAACCTGTACTGGATCCAGACCCACGTGGAAGACCTGAGCCCGCAGGAGATGGAACGCCGCCTCGACGACCCGGAGTTCACCCAAGCGATGGAGTACGTCCAAAGCGCCGACTTCTTCCCAGGCCGAGCCTCTGACCTCGACTGAGCAGCCACCGTCTCGCCTGCCACCCCGGGGTGAGAAGACGGTGCCCAAGATCGTGGTGTGTCGAACGTTGCGGGCGGTGCGGTGCCGGATGCCGCACCGCGGTGCCGCCGGTGACGACTACAGAGCCTCGGCACACCGGCATTGCAGCTGCCGGGGGGCGCGCCGTTTCGCCTCCGACGGAAGGCCCGCAACGGTCAGCTCGTGCGCGCGGCACGGCGACGTGTCCACCACGACAGCCGCGGCGCGGTGGCGAGGTCGACGGCCCGGCCGAACGTCTGCGGAGCGCTGCCGTACCTGGGTCCAACTGCGTCCTGGTTCGCGTGCGCGGGTTCCGTCGGAGTGGTCCCGGACCGCCGGGGTCCGTCGATAGATACTGTGGTGAGACACGCGGCGTCCCCCGAAATCAACGAGGCTCTGCTCGACCGACATGCTGTGGACGCCGCCCGAACGCAGGAGTAAAGCCTCGCGCGAGCACGTTCAGGGCTGCGCGGGATGGTCTGCCGCATCTTGCCTGGACACCGGGACGAGCCGGAGAGTCGGCATCAGAGCGTCGGCGAGCCCGGCATAGTCGGAGCTGTGGCGCCGGTCGCCCGATACCACAGCAAGCTCGATGATGTGGTGGCGGCCGGGTGGGGCGACCACGTAAGTGACCACGTACCCCCTCTTTCGTCGCAAGCCGCCCCAGACACGCTGGGTGAACGGCCCTGCGAGGCGGACCGCGGGCCCGGCCGGGACATCCTGGTACGACACCGCGGGACGCCCCACGAAGTGCGGCCGCTGCAACAGCATGTCCACAACCTCCGCCAGGGTGGGCTGGGCACCACCGTCCTCGCCGTAGCAGTCGATGGTCAGGGCTGCGACCGGTCCGGCGAGGAACCGCCGCAGGCTTGTGGGGTCTCCGGGGTAATACCTGGCCGTGATGAGCGCGCCCGTCGTGTCATCCTCGGTGTCCTCGACCCAGCCGGTCCCCAGGTCAACCTCGCAGGCGAAGTCCTCGACCTCGAAATCTCCAAGGTCGTCGCGCACGGTGATGTCCCTCCTCGGCCTCTCGAACCCTCTCATGATGGCCGCAGGCCTATCAGCGCGTGCCTTGCTTGCCTTCCAGATCGGAACCCTCTGAACTGCGGAGGCTGCTCCACACCTTAAGGCCTGTCCGGCGGATCATTGCCGGCGGCAGGTGACCCCGGGCAGTGATCCATCGGACGCGACCGGGAAGGGAGCGTGAGGCCATGGAGAACTTGCCGACGTACTCGTCGAAGAGCTCGAATGCCGACTCCCGTACGGAGTTCGTCCATGCGCTCGGGCCCTTCACAGGGCCACGGAAGCGGCGCCCCGTCCTTCACGGCGGCGATCTGATTCCGTAGACCTGCTTGCGGCCCTCGTTGACGCGTGCGGTCGCGCGGGAAGGCCAGCGCACGCGGGCTGGCCGAGCCTGCCGGCACAGCCTGCCGCGTCAGATGGAGGCCGCGACGCTGAACGCCGAACCGCCGGCCGCCATCCCGAGCGGACCAGGCCGGTGAACCGCACCGGCAGCGGCAGGGTGGCGGCCACCTCGGCGAGCTTCCAGCGGATCGGGGCGGTCAGCTCCGGACAGGCTGTCAGGGTGAGGTTCGGACTGTTGGTCGGTGAACGGTGGCGCGCCTGGCTGGGCAGCCCCGCGTCCGCGAGCCGCCGCCAGGCCTCCCGGACCGCCAGCTCTGCCGCCTCATCCAACAGGAGTTCGACGGTGCGCACCGCTGCAGCGTACCGATGATCGCTTGCGGCTCCGCCGCCGGCCGGGCCGTGAGGCCGGGCGAAGCGGGGCCCCGCGGTCGGTCTCCTCGACGACGGTTTCCGCCGCATGGCGCGGGAGTGCCCTGCGTCTCGTCCTGCGAGACGACATCCAGGACAAGTCATGTCCCCCCGATCGTGCCCGGCGACGCCAGTGTCCACATCAGAGCGGTGAGGACGGCGTCCTCGGCCAACGCCGACCAGAAGCCTCGCCATCACCGCCACAGGCGCCCGGGGAGCCCGGCTTCTTCATCAGGTGACCCTCAACGCCCCAGCTGAAGCCGTCTACACGACATCCGCTCCGAACCCCGGCCTCTACAGAACTGCTCCCTGGCCGTGCCGGCGCGCCGGGGGGTGCCGGGGAAGGCGGGGCCCAGGCGCAGCGGCAGGGCGTCGAACCGGTCGCCAGTGATATCGACCAGGAGCGGGCAGCACTGGAGCCAGGCGTGGGTGGGAGCTGCTCTGCCGACGTGGTCCATCCGGGAGCTGCTGTGCGACTGCCACTCGCCAGGCCCGACCGCTTCAGGTGGGCGGCCGGAGCCAGTGAGGTGAGCCGGCACGCTCCGCGCGGGGAACACCGAGTGGCTCCGGGCGCGGGGCGGCCGATCGGTGACATGAATTCTGTCTTCCTGCCCGTGGGCACGCGGCCGCCGTGGGATCGTCGTTGCGGTCCTGGCCGGGTTGTCCACCGCAGTACGAAACGCCGGAGAACTGGGCTACACGTCGCCGGCAGTGGCCGACGGGACGCTCTACGTCGGCGGCAGCAAGCGCGTCTACGCCTTGGACACGGCCGTCGGCACCAAGAGGTGGGCCTATGACAGGGGCGACCGGACCGGGACGGCGCCGGTGGTGGCCGGCGACGTCGTCTACAAGGGGTGCCACGACAAGAAGGTGTAGAGGCCGCACGGCCTGCCCCGTGCTCGGGTCGTGCTGGAGCAGGAAGGTGTAGACCGCGTGCTCGGTGCTCTCGGGCGGGACGACTGCATCGCCCCATCCGTCGTCGCCGACGGCGGTCGGGTGGAGTCGACCGCCCGCACCACCTCCGGGGGCGTGGTCGGGCAGGCGTCGGCGTCCCTGCGGGTGATCTGACTGCTCGTCGCCAGCACCACTTCTTGAAGATCTCGGCTGCCCCGCTGAGGGCCTGTCGCCGAAGCGACGGTGGTTGCTGCTGTAGTGCGATGCGACCGGCTGCTAGCTTCCGGAGCCATGACCGACAACGTGTATGTGGGCAATGCCGGCAGGGACGCGGCGCTGGACCGGGGGTGGCTGCTGGGACATTTCAAGGATGCCTCCGATCCTCGTCACAGTGAGGACGTGGAGATCAAATGGGGGGTCCACCCGCAGGGTGATGAACGCGCACAGTGGGTGACTGGTGAAGAGCGCACCGCCCTGTTGGTCCTCATCAGCGGGCGGTTCCGAGTGGAACTGCCCGGGCGCAGTGTTCTCCTGGCTGAGCAGGGGGACTACGTCGTCTGGGGCCGAGGCGTCGATCACTCCTGGTTCGCGGAGGAGGAGTCCGTGGTTCTGACGGTCCGCTGGCCCTCGGTCCCCGGCTACAAGGTGAGCGATGAGGACGATTCCGCTGCTGGTCATAGCCATTCGTCCAGGACCGCGACCAGCACGGTGGCCTCGTAGCGGACGGCCGACTTGTCAGGGCGTGTGGCCACCGCACGGTAGCGCTTGAGGCGATTGATCCCGCATTCGACCGCGTGGCGTTCGCGGTAGTCGGTCGTGTCGAACTTCGGCGGCCGACCCCCGTGATAGCCGCGATTCTTGGGGTTGCAAACCCGGTCCGCCGGGAAGGGGATCGTTGCCTTGATCCCGCGTCGGCGCATGTAGGCGCGGTTCTGCGGGAGTCGTACGCGTTGTCAGCTCGCACCGCACCCGGTCCGGGCGCTTGCGCGGCCGTACCAGGCGGGGCCGGGGTACCCGGCTCGCCGCCAGGACCGGCTCGAACTGCGGTGAATCCCCGCGTTGCCCGGCCCTGATCACCACCGACAGCGGCTTCTGCCCCTGCTCGACCGTCGAGTGGATCTTGCTGGTACGGCCCGCCCCGGGACCGACCGAGCCCGTGGTCGGCCGGCTCGGCGAGGACCCCGCCGGGCGGCTCCTTCCGGAGAGCTCCCTTTCGCCGCCCAGCGGCACGCCGGTGAGCCCGGCAAACCGTCGCGTCGGCGTTCACGTCCCAGGTGATCAGCCCCTTTCGCGTCCGCCTCGGCCTGAAAATGGTTGATGATCCGGGCCCAGGTGCCGTCCCGCTGCCGGCGGCGGAACAGGACGTGGACCCGGTCCCATGGGCCGTACCTTTCGGGAACCTTCCGCCACGGGGCGCCCGTCCGGGCCGCCACCGTATGCCGTCTGTGAACTACCGCCGCGTCCACACTGGCGGGCGGCCGGGCTTGATGCCCCCATCGCGCCGGCCGCCCCGCCGTGACCGATCTTCGCCAGTGCACCCTGTGTCCCGGCCGGCGGAGACGAAGTCGTCGAGCTGTTCGACCGGGAACTCATCGAGGTTCAGAAGAGACCGGAGTGGACGAGTGGGGCCGACAGCCGCGTGCGTTGCCGTCGTCCAGCAGGGCGAGCTGGTACTCGACGGCCCCGGTGTGCCGCTTCTCGTCGTTCGTGGCGAGGAGGTCGAGCAGGGCACCACTGCCGCATGGCAGGGCTTGAGCCAGAGACGGACCGAGGCGGCGGTGGTGACAGTGCCGTGGAAGACACAGGCGCGCCTGTTGAATCGCGTCGCAACAGCCCCTGGGGTGCTTGAGCAGGTCGATCGCCCGCTCGGCCTCCTTGCGGCGGCTGTACATCTGCCGGTCGGACCCGACCGCCCGGCCTCCCGTGCCGCCATGGCGGCTCCGGTGGGCCCGTTGGTCCCTCCGCTCACGCAGGTACGTGCGGTTCGCTCAGGCGCTCGGATCCACTGCGTAGACGTAGCGGAAGTCGTCCCACTCACCGACCGTCCACATCACTTTCTCGGACCCGTGGTAGCTGAGATCCTCCGGTCCGGTGGACAGGCGGCTCTGCCGTGCGGGCGCTCCGCCGCCGGGTTTCCAGGACATCAGCTGTCCGCGCCTGGTCCGGCCGGCGCTGACCGAGAGGTAGTAGGTGCCGTTGACGCTGGCTGCCCCCTGCATCTGGCGCCGGCCGACTTCCCACACCTCGTTGGCCACGAGGGAGCCCGTCGTGTCCGACCAGCCCGGTGGCAGCGGCCAGCGGACGAGCTTCGGCTTGCGGCTGTTGTTGGGCCTGCCCCGGAAATCACTGTCGTAGCTGATGGTTCCGTCCTGGTCGTATTCGCAGACAAGGAGGCTGTGGGGGGAGGTCGTGCGGTCCACCGAGACCGCGGAGAAGCGCAGCCTGAGGCCCACGTTGTCGTAGGCGCCCACCTGAGGGAGGACGTACTTGTACCCGTACGAGTAGTAGTCCCCGGCATCTCCGTTCCCGTGCAGTCCGACCCACGTCGGCCTGTCGTCTCTGGCCACGAGGATCGTGCTGAGGTCGAAGACGCGCAGCCCGTTGTACGTGTCCGCGACGTACAGGTAGCCGTTGTACGCGGCGATGCCGCCCGCGTGAATGCGGACAGGGCCGTATGTGTAGAGGCCGTCGGCATTCCTGTACGGCTCCACGAGGAGAATGTGGCGATACCTTGGTGTTCCGGCGGGACTCCAGTCGACGAAGCTGACCCGCATCCCTTGGTTCTGCGCGCCGCCGAGGTCGTACCACGAGACGAGCAGAGTGGAACCTGCCCCGGCGTCGTCGTACGCGGTGGTGACTCCCTGCGGGCGCCAGCCCGCGGTCGACTGGTCGTGGCGGACGTCCCAGTTGAAACCGTAGACGTATTCCTCAGCGATGTTGGCCCGTCCTTCGGCCGGATCGACCAGCGCCCCCGTCCTGTTGGCGTCCGCCAGCACTTGCGCCTCTGACGCCCTGGGAAGAATCCGCCCCAAGCCGGCGATCGCTTCCCTGTACAGGGTGCGCCCAGGTCCCCGGGAGGTGTACAGGCGCCGCCTGAACCGGTAGTCGCTCGGTTGCTGAGCCACTGCAGGGGTGGGCAAGGCAACCGTTGCGGTCGCCGCAGCCAAGGGCGCGGTGGCTAATCCCGTTAACAGGGATCTGCGTGGAATGCTCATGGCGAGCAGGCTACGGATGGAATCCGAGCGTCAGTAGACACCCGGAGAGGCGGTTTACGGCCACCCTCACGCCGCCGCCGAGTGCGCCGACAGCCGGCGCCACCTGCCAGGCGGAACCGGATCGGCAAGGTCGATACGAACGGCTCCCGCGCACCAGCGGCGTATGCGATCTGCACACCGCAGTGACACGCGCCATCTGGCGCCCGCACAGACGACTGGCTTCACGATCACTGGGATCTCCCCGGCACGCCTTCCCGGGGGAGTTACTGCGCGGTGTGCAGAGCGGGACCACCGCCAGGGTGGCCCGCACGCCGCTGGAGCAGTTCAGCCACAGCGCCAGCCTCGTTCAGTCTGAATGCCGCCTCCTGCCGTGGGGGTTGCCCACTCCGGCGGTCGAGGAGCTGCGATGCCTGCGCGGCATCCGGCGAGCAGCAGCGCCTGGTCGCCCGGCTGGGGGACAAAGTCCGACAGGCAGCCCCGTGGCTCACCAACTCCATGCGCAAAAAGATCAGGTACTGGAGACAGCACCTCCACAGGCCCCGCTCCGTGCCGAAGTAGGCGACGGCTCCGGCACCGTCGCTGGCTGCGTCCACCGCCACCAGGTGCGAGCGCGGGAACGGGGCGGGAGATCGGGGCTACTGGGAGGGAAGGGTGGATCTGGACGCTGTCGCCGATGAACTGTATGGCCTGCCACCGGCGACTTCACCACAGGCCCGGGGCGAGCGGGCCAAGGCCACCCCACCCGCGCCACCGGGCACTGAGAGCCGGCCGAACAGATTCGCCGGCTGCGCCGCCTCGCCCTGGCGGCGTGGGCCGCACCGGCCCCGCGCCGCCCGGCTCGTCGGTGAGGCGGCCGAGCGTCGCAGCCCGATACCCGAACCCGGGCTCCTCAGGCCAGAGGTAGCTGGCCGAGCGGCCGACCACGGTCGGCCTGTGCCTCCACGAACGCGGCCACGTCCGGTCCCATCGGGAAGGTGGGGCCGCCCCAGTACACCGGGCCCGGCACGGGTGCGAGGTGCACCTCGGTGCCGTGCACGCGCGCGGCGTCGAAGACTTTGCAGTATCAGCATGCCCGCCAGGTCCAGCGCGCCAAGGCGGGCGTGCCATGTCTGGGTATCCGGATCGTACGAGGCGATTCCGAGGAGCCTGTCGAGTTGCTCTTGCCATTGGTGATCGGTTGACGAACGTCCCACGAGTGGCCGGCCACACGGCAATGGGTCCCTCAGGAGTGCGTGGGAGTGAAGGACTGTGGGTGCGTCTTGCTGGTGCGGCAAACGATGGCCGGACGCGGAGGAGGGAGCATCGAGGTGTGCCGATGGGGGAGCGGGGAGCGAGCGCAAAGGGACGCTCGGCCGCCTGGGCCGCCCCTTGAAGTCGAAGCCCTCGACCGCCCCGGCTGACCCGCTGGAGTGGCTGGCAAGGATCGAGTCGTCACTCCGCAGGCGGGGTGAGCCAGACGTGATCGCCAGCGACTTGGCCTGTGGTGCAGCTCAGGGGGCTGCCAGATTAAGGGATCCCAACGCCTGCCGCATCAACGCAACTGCATCGGCGACCACATCAAGCTCCTCCTGCTGCGGAACGAAGTTGGGACATGGCTCTCAGGACCGTCTGAGAAACGGCGCTCGCACCTGCGAGGTATTGGGAATATGCGTCATGCCGGAGCTGTCGCAACCACTGCTCATGTGCTGCTGCGCCTTGGCGGTCGGCTCGGTAGCGGGCCCTACGAAAGGTCACCAGAGCAGCAACTGAGGCGCCTGCTGCGCCGATCAGACCTCCCCCTAATACGCCGATCAGTCCTGCGAGTCCCGCGTCCATGCCGTGATCGTATGGGGTACGCCGACGACTGCGGGAATGCCACATCCACCACACGTGGCACGTGGCATGGCCTACGGCGCCGGGAGCGGCGCCATCAGCTCCTTCGTCCCCGGGATCACCGGGGGGCCGGTCATGATCAAAGCGTGGCCAGGATCGGAGACCGCGGGTACCGGCGCTGGTGCGCGTCCCACCTACCAGCAGCGTTCCGAGATGAGCGGCCCACCTTGGACGGACGTCTGGGCTACTTCAGGGTGACGAGCATCCTGGCCCTGCCGAAGCGACCGTGTGGGACCGCCAGTGATCTTGAAGCGGTCGAGAAGGGTCGCGCACCGTGAAAGGTGTTCCACGGACGGCTCCTGGAGCAGCTCACCCCGGTAAAATTCCACAGGATCATGAGTTGCGCGTGGGTAGCCACGCGTTGCCGCCGCCACAGCTCACAAGAAAGCGACATCAGGAGGAATCATGCTCAAGCTGGACGCCCCCATGGGCGGCCCCTCCGGGTTCAGAACAGTGATTTCAAACGACGACTACCCGGAATCTCAGTACGGATATGCCGGGCCGGGGTGGAGCTGGATGTGGGTAAATTCCCCATTCGCCTTATCTTTCGTGGAGGGGCAGTTCACTCGCAGGGTTTTCAAGCAATACCAGACGTCACATCGCGACCTGCGGTCCTTCGTCAGCGAAAGCCTCGCACCCAACGATCCGCGCTGGTCCAAAGCGTGCGCCGCCGCTCTTCGCGACACGACCGCACAGGAATTCATTCTGGTCTGCTCGATCTGGGCGTTCGCCTCGTTCGAAGTCCGCTCGGGCAGGAGCGCGGAAGCAGGTACGGCCTTCTACAACGGATGGGTCGCAGCCATGAACGCCGATCCGCAGGCCACATACGCACTGCGGAGCTCCGAGAAACCCACCGTCATAGTGATGAGCTAACCGCGGGTCCCATGCCGTCCCACTGCCTTGAGGCGTTCCCGATTTCAGAACCAGGCCCTTCCCCCGGCCTGCCATCCAGAACTGTCCGTCTCTCGCAGGGGATTGGGGGCCTTCGCCCATGTCACAGGCCGCTACAGGCGCCAGCGTCACAGAGACACGTGACAGGCGGCGCAACAGCCATGCAGGCCGGTACGAGGAGATACGGGCGGTACGTCATCGAAATGACGTACCGCCCGCACTGGCGAGCCCGTCTGCGACGTCAGGACGGGGTCCAGCCGCGGACTTCGAGGTGGGTCAGGGCAGCGCCCGCCTCGAGGCGGCCGGTGTCGACCATCCAGTCGCGTACCGCCTGGGCGACGTCGCCGCCTGCCGCGTCGACCCGGGTCTTCCACTCGGCCGCGCCGAAGCGGCCTCTTCCAGGCCGGGCCCGGCGCTGTTGCCATAGGAGCGTTCCTCGGTGCCGTCGCGGCGCTGGACGACGCCGCGCCGCACGCCGGGCGAGTCGGCAGCAGCCGCGCCGTGGGCGGACCGGTTGCCCGAGCTCGCCGCCCGCCCGCTGGACGGCGACACGGCCGGGGCGGTGATCGCGTGAGCACCGAACTGAGCGGGGTCGACCTCGCGCGCCAGGCCCTGGTCGCGCCCCGGGAAGCGGCACGGAAGAAAGGGGCCGCCCGGAAGGAGAAGCCGAAGCGGCGCACCGGCGCGGTCGTACGCGGCGACGGCCACGAGCCGCTCGGGCTCGGCAGCGCGATCAGCATGATGATGACCGAGCGCGGCATGGTGGCCCCGGCCGCCGGCGGCAGCGTCCTCGCGCAGTTCGACGACATCCTCGCCGCGGTCGCGCCGGAGCTCGCCGGTCACGCCCAGGCCGTGGCGTTCGACGCGGACACCGGCCCCCTGGACGTCGCCCCCAATGCCCCCGCCTATGGCACGAAGGTGCGCTGCAGCGCGCCGAAGCTGGTCGCGGCCGCCAAAAGGAACGGACCGGCTACGCGCCCACCCGCGCTGAGGAACAGGACCTCGACAGCGAGCTGGACCGCCGCCTGGCCCAGGCGGCCGCCCGGTGAGCGACGCCATGCACATCGTCCTGGGCGACACAGCAATGGCCGCGGCCGGCCAGGGCAACGTTCTCGCCTCCCGACTCATCCACCGCGCCCACGCCCAAGCCGGCTGGTACCTGTACGCCCCACGTGCGCGCTCGTCGAAGCCGACCGTGTCCGGCCGGGGACGGCGGAACACCTTGCTGCGCTGCCGGGCATCACGGTGCTCGCCCCGGACCTCGCCGCCGCTTCAGCCGCGTTCAGCGGATTCGCTGCATTCGGCGCTGGGAAGGCTTCACGTCAGGCGAACGACACCGCGGCATCCGTCGCTCAGATCGAACGGGTCCGCTGGCACAACGCGCTGACTCCGCAGCTTCGGCTGATACGTGAGCAGTCGGACGGGCTGCTCTAGGTCCGCTTCGATGGTCCGGCCCAGGTGGGCCGACTGAGAAACGACTCGTCATCTGGGACGACTTCGACCGTTCCCGGGTACCGGTACTCGCTGGCGGTCCGACGCCGGACGAGATCGCACAGATCGTCTGGGGCCCCTACCGATTCCGGCCCGGAGTCGACGGCGCCGACCAACTCGGCCGGACCGTCACGCCGTTCCCGCTGGAAGCAGGTGACCGCACTCGGCTCGCCCTTGACCTTTCCGTAAAGCCGGCCTGGTACGAAGGCACTGATGGTGCGGAACGCTGGCGGCGGCAGTACCAGAACGCGACGATCAGGCTGTGGGCCGACTGCGAAGCCGAGGGGCACAAGCCTTGGCGGCTCGGCTTCGGTGTCACTCAGGATGGCCGGTGGGCGCAGACAGGCCGCACCGTCGGCAGCTGAGGCCGTACGACGCGAGTCAACCCGCTGCAGCCTGGGCGGCGATGCTGCTGGTCAGTGGCATGTGAGTGAGGAAGACGCGGAACGGGTCGTTCACGCTGGGGTCAGCGGCCGGGCGCCGGGCTGTCTCGGGGCGCTGCTGGCCACCAGCCGCAGTGTGCCCGGCTGTGTCATACCGGTCCAGCAGCAGCGCCGGGGGAGCAGACAGGGGACCCGTGACCACGCCGCGCGGTCCTGGCTCCAGTACGTTGCCGGCGGCGGCCACGCCACCGGCGCGGTCTGCCTGAACCTTCTTCACCTGAACCGCGGGGAGTGGCGTGATGCTCAGTACAGGGCGGAACAGATCACCGTCCTGGAGGAGGAGCCCTGCCAGTACGCACCCCTTGCTCACGAAGCCCTCGAACCTTCGGCCCGCAGGCGTGACCGTCCACCTCGGCCTGCCTGGCGATGTCGCCGTCGTACCGGAGGAAGCGGTCAGGGACGCCGTCGACGGCCTGGCCGTCGACACGCTCGACGGCCTGCCCACCGCCGTTGCGGTGTGTGCGGTCGTCGTACGGTGGCCGGCGCGCCCGGCCACCGCTCAGCTCCGGAACTCGGTGCTCCTCACGCCGCGGAACGTGGGCTTCGCGGGCCGGACCTGCGACCGCTGGAGCGTGTCGGCGAACTGGACGAGCCGTGACGGGCGCCGGCCGGGAAGGCATGCTGCTGGCCGTCGCCATACCGCGAGGGCCTCGCGCGGTGCGGGCTGGAGGTGGGCGGCCCCCGGGACGTTCCTGCGGGGCTTCAGTCGATGAACCGCACGTCTGGGTGGAGTGGGGAAGGGCTGTCGAGCAGTGGCTGGTGGCGGCCGCGCAGATGCTGGTCGAAGAAGGCGGTGAGGTAGGCCCGGCGGCTCGCGGTGAACCGTGCCGGGTCGACGGTGCCGGTCATCCGGGTCGGCAGTCCTTGCGGCAGTGGGAGCTGCTCGGCGAGGCCGGGGAGGATGGTCTGGTAGTCGGTGAAGGAGTTGTGCTCGGCCGCCTGCGTCCACAGGTCGCGTTTCCAGCCGGCGGAGTTCCGCCACATCGCCCGCCAGGACGGGGAGTGTTCATGGGTGTGCGGCAGCCTGCCGGACGGGCCGGTAAACCATGCCCCCATCTGCAGGAACGGCCGGTCCAGGCCGGTGCGGGCGACCGGCAGCAGGAGGTCGGGGTCGGCCCAGTCGTAGCCGAGTGGCCCGTCGAGGTTGGCCCCGGCGCGGATACGGCGGTCCACGCGCATCGCCTCGGCGGTCGTCATCCCGCCGAGCGAATGCCCGAACATACCGGTGCGTGTGAGGTCGAGGGCCTTCCCGAGACCGCGCGGCAGCGGCCGCCTGCCGGCGTCGGGGTTACCGCCGTGTGCGAGCACGGTGAGCTGGTCGAGGACGAACGGGATGTCGGCGACCCGCACCTCCAGCGCCGCCCTGGACCGGTCTGCGCCCTCCTCGATGGTGGCGAGCCCGGGCGCGGGCTCGATGATGCGGCCGTCGGGGAACTCGACGGCGTGCGCCTCGTGGACGGGGTCGATGGTGATCACTGCATAGCCGTGGCTCGCCAACTCCTCCGCAGCGGTGGTGTCGAGGGTGCGCTCGTTGTACATGCCCGGCGAGTACAGCACCACGGGCAGCCGCCCGGCCCGGGACTGGGCAGCCACTCCGGTGCGTGCGTGGGTGGTGAATCCCGCCCAGTCGACGGCCTCCTGGCCGACTTGGAGGATCTTTGCCGCGCCTGCCCCGAAGACCGCGGCCGCGCCGGCACGCATGTAGGGCGCCGGGGGTCCGTCTTCCGCTGTGGCGCGGTCGGCCGGATACCAGACGCTCACCATGAGCTCCCGGAACTGCGACGCCGCTTCCCCCGCCCACCAGGGGCCACGACGTGTCCGGTCCACCAGGTGCAGTTCGGTGACACCGATCGGGCAGGGCCCGGTGGGGCGGGGGAGTTCGAGCCGTACGGAGTCGGCGGAGGCCGTCAGCGCGGCGGACGCGCGAGCGGCCGGACCCAGCGCCGAGGCGGCACCCAGTACAGCCAAGGCGCCCGCGCGAGCCAGCAGCCGCCGCCGTGTCACGGATATGGCCGAAGGACCAGACGGGCTGGAGGAGTCGAAAGCGTCCCTGAATCGCATGAGGCGATCCTGGTCGCACCGTGCGCCCGGATACATGGGGCCAGCCGGATGGTGTCCGGCGCCCATCCGGCCTAGCAGGGGATGAAGTCGGCAGCCGCAACCTGGGAACCTCGACCGACGCAGGTGTGGTGGTGTATGCCGAGCCGGCCAGCGAGACGCAGGTGAGGGTGCCTGGACTGGTCGTCGTTGATGTCGCGACCGTTGCCGGCGCAGTTGTCCTGGCTTCCCGGCAGTCGCTCGCCGGCCGGTGGACGACGGCGACGGCGGAGCGCGGATGCGGGACCCGGCTCGGCGGGCCACGGCCTGAGGCGGCCCGTGCCGACTGCCCTGCATAGCGGCCGGCTCCGCCTGGAGGCGTGGTCCGCGGCCAACGATGATTGCGCGAACTCGGCCGAACAGAGGGGCGTCCACGAGTCCTATGTTTCCCGCATGCTCTCCGGCCAGCGCGATCTGTCCTGGAGGCACGTGAGGATCATCTGCGACGCATGCGGAGTCGACCCGGAGCTGATGAAACCACTGTGGGAAGCAGCCGCTCACGTACTTCCCTCGAACGCCGGCGACCCCGTCGAGGACCAGCGCCGACGACCTCGATCGCGCGCGGCACGGCCCCGGCGTCCCCGACTGGCCGATGATCGACCGGCTCACCGTCGTCCTGCAAAGCCTGCCCGGCTTGACGGGCGTGGTTCGCCGACGACTCCCATGACGGCGAGGGCGGTGACCAGACCGTGCGCTACGGCCACAGTTGCCGATGGTCGCGGGCGCCGGTCCCGGCTGCGCTGGAGCGGCCGCGAGAGAGGATCAGGTATCCAAGGCACACACCTCCCACGATGCCGCCGATGACGACCGTCGTGGGTGCGGACCGCCCCAGGCTGATCGCTACGGCCGCACACCCGAGCAGCAGGATGGGCCCCAGTCTGCGCAGGGGCCAGGGCAAATCGTGGCGCAGCTGCCACCAGGCCGGCCGTCGGGTGGTCTGCCGCTGCATGTAGTCGGCCAGATAGGTGAGCCAGTGGTGGGCGCGTTCGGCATGGGAGCTGTCGGCAAAGGCCGTCGGCACATACCCCTCCAGCAGGTGGCGTTCGAGTACGGCCGGGTCGGCGAACCGGTCGTCCAGCAGTTCAGCCGGGTCTTTGCCGGTTTCGTCATAGACGGCTCGGCCATCGCCACCATCAAGGGTGTGCCGACCGCCTGACGCAGCGCCCGGGAAACCGGTGTGTGGGGTTGTGTGCGCAGGTGGGCGAAGACCGGGTCCCACAAGGTTGTCCGCTGTCCGCCCGCGCCTCGCACCGGCCGCGCGGTCCTTACGAGGTAGGAGCTGGCCGCCTCGAATGTCAGCGGCTGGAGTTCGACAACAGCCGCCGATGTCAGCACGTCGCCGGTCTCAACCGCCTTCCTGCACGCCGCCGTGCGGCAGGTAAGCAGAACCTGCGCTTCTGGGTCGAGTTCGGCGTTCAGTTGGCGCAGGGCCGCGCCCCATGCGTCCTCGGGCATTTCGTCGAGGCCGTCGAGAACGGGCAGCACGAGGCCGGCTGCGAGCAGTTCGCTGGTCCAGGCTGCTCCGGGGTAGGTGGCGCGAAGGTGCGCGGCCAGCCAGTCCCGCGGGCGCCCGCGTTCGGGCTGCCATGCGGACAGGGGAATGACCACCGGCACGGGGTCTGCGGGCGCACGGTGCGTGAGCCGCTCCAAGGTGAAACGGACGGCAAGTATCGTCTTTCCGCTGCCTGGTTCACCCAGAACCACCAGCCGTCGCGAGGGCACCGCGTCGAGGGCGGACGAGATGCCCGCGGGCCGCTCGCCCGGCTCCACGGGCGGCCTGCCGTTTTCCCGGGACATCGGCGAGCCATGCCTCAGCCATCGACCAGCGGACATGGAACGGGTGCGGATCCTGCAGCCGGCGCAGCCGCCACTCCGCTTGCCACTGCTCCTGGACCGCGGCCGCGAGCCGCCTGGCCAGCTGCTCCAGCCGCTCTTGTGACCAGCCCCCTTCGGCGGTCTCCTCAGCAGCCTCAACGCGAATCACTTGCGGGCAGGATAGAACCGTCGTCGCCTTCTGTGAGCGAAGCGCGCCGTGCACCGCTGACGGCACTCGCCCGGCCCGGGCTGCTGCTGCGCCGACGTGGCCAGGCCGCCCGACCACGGACCCTGACCCTGGGGAGAGGGTGCTGGTTGCACCGTGGGCAGATGCCGATGAGGCCTCCCTCTTCCTCGGGAGTTTTGAGGTACACGTAGGCCATCACTTCCAAGCTGCTCGCAGTGAGGGCAGTGGAACGTCCGCTCCTCGCGCCCTGCAACTCCCCGCGCAGCCGGCGCAGCCGCTGCGTGATGAAGGCCCGCGCGCCCCTCAGTCCGTCGCGGACACGGACCATGTCCGCCGCGACGGCACCCGAACCGCCCTCGCGGACGCGCTCGCCACCTACAGCCTCGGCCAGGTCTTCCGCTTCATCTACCGGGCAGCGAAGGACTCCGCGGCCTCCTACCAGCGCGGCGACGTGGCACACGTGTTCGAGGTGCGGCCCGCCGTCGCGGTGGCCGCGCGATGCTTCCGGGCGCTGCCAGGCCTGGACCGTGCATGCCCTGGTGCTCGGCCGCCGGGAGCGGCTACGTCATAGTTCGGCGAGGTCGCGGATAGTCGAGGTTCCGGAACGTACGATCCACGTTCCGCTGCCGGGCGGGGTCTCGTCCGAGCAGGCCTTGAGGTCTTCTACGTCGAGGGCCGGCGGCCATTGCGTGCCGTGTTCCGACCAGTGGACTCCACTGAGATCCATGCTGGTCAGGTCGGCGTCGCTCAGGTCGGCGGTGGTGAAGTCGTTCAGGAGCGTGTGCAGCGAGTCCTCGTCGAGCCGAGGGGGTTCACGGCGCAGCGCCAGACCGATAGCCCGGCGAACCTCGGCAGTACGGACATCGATGACGGTGCGGTTGAGGACGTCGGTGAGGTCGAAGACGTGGGTGAGGTCGAGATCGCCTGCGACATTGCGGACAAGATCGAGGGTGCGGATGAGGTCGAGGGCGCGGTCGAGGGTTCCGGTGAGATCGCGGGTGACTTCGCGGTCGAGGGCGCGGGTGAGGTCGAGGGCGCGGTCGAGGGTGCGGGCGAGGTCGTGGACGAGGTCCCGGCTGAGGTCGAGGGTGCGGTTGCGGGTGATGTCGCGAGCGAGTGTGCGGGTGATGTCGCGAGCGAGGTCGCGGGCGAGGGCGAGGTCGTGGACGAGATTGCGTGCGCGGTCGAGGTCGCGGGCGCGTGCGCGGTCCAGGTCGCGGGCGAGGGTGCGGGCGAGGTCGCGGGTGATGATGCGGGCGAGGTCGCGGGTGAGGTCGAGGGCGCGGGCGCGGGCGAGGTCGCGGGCGAGGACGGGGGTGCGGGCGAGAGTGCGGTTGCGGACGCGGTCGCGGGCGAGGTTTTGGGCTCGGTTGGCGTCTTTGACGTCGGGGTGGTTGCGCAGGGTCATGCGGTCTGCGGGGCTGAGAGTGTGGAGGAGTTCCTGTCCGTCGGTGTGGGTGTGGGGGGTGTCGTGCGGGCCGGGCCGGTCGGCGGGCCGGGGGAGGGAAGGGAGGATGGCGGCGAGTCCGGCTTCGGCGTCGAGGACGGTGTCGAGGTCGTCGACGGCGGTGTCGTGTCGGGAGTGGATGAGGACCTCGCGCAGCCCGGCCTCGGTGTCGAGGACATCGTCCAGTGCGTCGGCCAGGGCGTGCTGGTGCTGGACGAGCCAGTGGTCCACGGCCTGGTCGCGGAGGACGTGTGCTCGGTGGTCGGTCATCGTTCCTCCTCCCGTGCATTGAGGTGGGCCGCCACGGCGCGGCGGGCTTTCATGAGGTTGGCGCGTACGTTCTCAGCGCGCAGGCCGAGGTGGTCGGCGATGTCGGTGGGGGTGAAGCCGGCCAGGGTCCAGGCCAGGACCTGGCTCTGCCTGGCCGGGAGCATGCGTAGCAGGGGCTGCGTGTCGTGCCGGGTTTCCCATTCCGCGATGGCGTCGAGGTCCGGCAGCAGGGAGGTGGGTTCGGGTACTTCTTCGACCGGTTCTTCTACGGAGGCGATCTTGCGGACGAGGGCACGGGAGGCGGCTGTGTGGACCCATGCCTGGGGTGGGTGATTCCGGTCCAGTTCCGGTAGGCGTCGGTCATGGCTTCCTGGGCGATGTCCGCGGCGGTGTGCACGCCGACGCCGTGGTTGATCAGGAATGCGACCAGGTGGCGGATGTGTGCGCGGTAGAAGGCGGAGAACTCCTCGTCTGTCTGTTGCCGGACGCGGTCGCGTCCGGGCGGGCCGGCGGGCGCCGGTGCGGTGGCTGGGCGGTCGGTGCCGTCTGCCGAGTCGTGGGTGCTCACGTCGTCTGGTCCTCCCCGTGGACGGGAGCGCGGGTGATCGTGACGTGCAGGCGGTGGCCGTCACGGTGCTGGTCGTCCAGTTCGACCCGGTCACCGGCCGCGACCTTTTCGGTGACTCCGAGAAGGTAGTGGTGTCGGTCCTGTTCGCGGCGTGCCTGCCAGCGCAGGCGCAGCCAGAATGCCAGTAGTGCGAAGGCCTTGGCGGTGACGATCGAGACGACGGTGGTCGTGGCCGAGTCCATCAAAAATCCCCCTCGTTCCCATGCGTTACGCGGCCGTTGGGCCGGTCATGAGCTAAGGGGTCGAAAGAGCCTTGATCGTGAACGCGCAGCCCGGATTTTTTTCTGACGGGCTTCATCTCGGCTCGGAGCCCGATCCAGGAAACAACCTCTGACCGGGCGCGGGGTATCCGAGGGCCAGCTGTTCAGCAGTCCGAGGGCGGTGTCCGGGCGGCACCGGCCGCAGGCAGGAACCCCCTGCGTGAGGGCCTGCAAGGCCAAGGCCTGCGTACGGGTGACGGGCCCAGGTGCGGGTGCTCTGAGCGGTTGCCCAGCGCTCGCGGGCGTGCACCCGCGCCACGTTGTCCCAGTCAGTCCGCGCTCGATCAGCCACTTTGCAGGCGGTCGGTGTTGCTCGCACTGGTGCTGCTCGGGATCGTGGCCGGTGCATCGGTACGGGCGAGGGTCCGGGCGGTCCGGCGGAACAAATGAGCGACCCCACGTGCAGGCTCCGAGCATTTACCCGATTCGGGAGCGATGCGACACCAGCGTCAGTACGGTACTTACGCTGGCTGAGACCGTCCCGGAAGGACAAAGGGCGCTGTGAGCAAAAGAAAAGGCCGTGCACACGGCAACGGCCGTACGGTCGGGCCGCGCCAAGGACAGGCCAGCCGATCCAAGCGCGCCGTCGGCAAGTTCATGCGTGTGTATCGCCGTTACCACGCATGGCGGGCCCCGTTCCCCCTGGGGGCGCGGATCGTGTGCGACGTCCTGTTCTGGGCCGTCATCGCTGCCGCGGGGTACGTGGCGATCGGCGCCCTGTGCGGAGCGATACTCATTATCGCGGTTCCCGTGCTCGGGTTCCTGGGGCTCGCATCGAGCAAGGAGCACGACGACGGCATCGACTGGAGCGATCACCGCATGGGAGGGCAGCCGAAGAACCCGGGTGTCAAATTCTAGGGGGTCGGGGATGAAACGGGTCAGCTGTACGCGCGGCACCTAGGCGACCTCGGCGTTCTTGATCGGGTTGCGCTTGGCTACCTCGCCCATCAGGTACTCACAGGGCAGCTACTCGGCGACCACGCCGGTCACCGGGTGGATGCGGGAGCCGAGCTGTTCGCGGACGGTGCAGCGGATTCCTGTCTCGGCGGACGTCTCCTCAGCAGCCACGACGGCGGGGCAGGCCCCGTCGCAGAAACCGCCGCCCGTCCGGCGCCGCTCCCGATCACGGCAGTACCCCGGCGGCCGACCGAACCCGTGGCGCTCCGTGCGGGGGCCGGGCACCGTCCTGTCCGGCGGACTCAACTCCGTGACCATCGGCGACGCGCATCGGCGCCCGCGCTCAGCTCGACATCCGGCCTACCGGGCACAGCCCCCACCGCGGATGTGCAGGGACAACGCCCTGCACGGCGTGCTGTCGGGGCCGCCCGGGGGTGGCATGTCCTGCGGCTCATTCCGCCGGGGGGCCTTCCGGCTCCTCGTAGGGGTTCGGCGGGGCCTTGTCGGTATGTCCAAGCGAATTATCGGGCTGTGTCGGGGGCGGGGGGTCCGCCGGGAAGGGGCCTAGCGGGGGTCCACCGGATCCACCGGCGAGGCCGTGGGTACCTCGGTCGTCGGGGCCGCCATCGCCGTGGTGGCGGTGAAGGCAACGCCTCCCGTGACCGCCCCGGCCGCCGCCGCGATCGTGGCGACCCTCAGGCGGACGGAGCTCTTCCGGATCGTGCGAGCCATGGATTTCTCCCGCTGGTAGTGAGGGGCGCTCGGTCCCAATAGGCCGGAGCCCCCTCTGCGGGGTCGTGCACCGGGATTTCGGGACTTGACACCGATGATCCCAGTTGATCGTCTTGGTAGGTTCGGCTAGTTGTGGTCCTCACCGGCGGCCTGCCGGTACGCGCGTACCACCCCCGGCTCCCGGACCGCCAGCAGCAGGTCGCACCTCTGCTGTGTGGGTCGCTCCCGGCGATCAGGAAACGGTGCTCAATGATGTACGCGTCATGTACGCCCTCTGTGCGGTTTGCGTACGCGAGAGCAGCACCATCGGGCCAGCGCATTCCGATGGCGGAGGCGCTCGGCGAGATCTACTTCCGCGACGGCGGCCGCCGCGCCCAGGCCTTGATGGGGGAGTCCACCGACGTTGAGCACTTGGTGGTTCTTCCGCGCTCGAGCGGGGGCGCGGCTCTGTGACCGTCTCAAGAGGGCATGTAGAGGTTCTCCCGGACGGCGCAGCGATCAAGGCTGGGTGTGTACAGCGATTCGCCGACCTCCGCGAGCGGGCAAGCCCGCGAAGGGCGAGGGGCCCCTCGGCGCACGCCTCCGGGTCGGCCGCCGCCCCGGGCGGCTCGGCCTCCCAGTCGGCCGCCGGGCACTGACCCGTCCTCTCCCCGGCCAAGGCGCGGCGTTGATCGGCCAGCCACCTCCCCAGCGGGAAGGAGTGTCCGGTCGGCATCAGTTCCCGGTGCCCGTACGGCACCGCCAGATGCCCGGTCCGCTCCCGGACGTGCGGTGCCCGCAGGCGTTCTGCGGCCAGTCTGGGCGCCTGTCGCCGACCACATGCCCGCGTCGCTGGTCACCGACGCGATCGAGATGGCGGTCGCCGCCCGAGGCGGCCACGTCACGTTTCCACCGCCCACCGCTTGGACAGGAAAGCGAAGCCCCCGACGTCCTTGAGCGGGGCACGACCTCGATGGTGATGCCGACACCCCCCCCGTGTGCGGGCGATGAACTCCTCACCCTCATGGGCGTCACCCGCAGTGACCTGGACTTTTTAGGTGTGCTCGGCATGAAGCCGGGTGAGCAAGGCGCGATCCGCCTTGCGCTCCTGCATGTCGGCAGGGCGGATTCCTTATCGCGTGCTGGCGGCTTCCGTCAAGTGCCGAGTTCTCGGGGAGTGACTGTGTTGCGCCCGCGGGGCCTACTTGATGTGCGGGGCTCGTCGGACATGCGCTCCGTAGGTCAGGCGGAAACCCGCATCGAGGGATCTTCCTTGCCGCCACCGCCACCGCCGGATGCCCCGGGATGACGGCCCTCCTCCACCGACCCGCCGACCGTCGAGCCCGAAATCCGAACCACGTCGGAATACCCCTCCAGAAGGACAAAACCATGCCCTGTGAGGTTCACACCCACCCCGAAGGGCGCATCCGCCGTTTCACGCAGGGAGCGGTGCGCCGAGCGGTATTGGAGTACGCGATCAACCTCTGTGCCTGGCAGCGCACCGCCCTGACCACGCGTCACCGCACCGACGAGAGCTACGTACAACGCCGCCCGTTCGCCCTGCGCGGGCCGGACGACGTAGCGAGCCTGCGTACACGAGTCGAGGAACTTGTGGCGGGGCTGCTGGAGGACTATCCCGCTGAGGCAGGTGAATTCGCCGATCAGATGGCAGCGATCCTGCCCATTGTCGCGGACCGGCAGCAGGGGATCGACACGCTGAAGGAGCAGTGCCGCCGGCTGTACGTCATCGAGCACGGGACGAGCGGCACCGAGCCGCTGGACGACGGAGATTTCCGCATCGTCACAACCGAGGACGCGGCGGAAGTCCATGTCCGCTCGCGGGCGCAGGACCAGGTGTCCGCGCACCGGCCTGAGCAAACGAACCTGGACAGTGATGCCTATCTGACCGCTGTGGCCAGGTGTCTCGTCTCGGCCCGCGAACGCGGCAGGGCACTCAGCCAGGACGAGGTCCTCGCCATACACCTCGCCTACACACTGGCCGCGGACGGTGAGCGAGTGCCGCTGCCCGTCCGCCCCTGGAGCAGCCCCGGCTTCCGAGACACCCAGAGCTACATGTCGATCACCGACCCTGGCGAAGGGCACCTCCTCGGTACCACACGGCGCAGCGAGAACCTCCGAGGGGTGATCGTGCACATCGAGCACCTCGAGCGGGGCAACACTCAGGACCGTGAGGCCGTGGAGCCTTACCGGATCCCGGCACCGCAGTCGATCTCCCGGGTTCGCCTGCACACCGGCACGCAGGCACCGGTCTCCTCCTACGTGGGCCGCCCCATGTTCGAGGGCAATGTCGCCGACTCCCTGCTGAAGACCGTGCACACCGTGTCCGCCGCATGCTCCGCGCTGTTCATGGACGGCCTGACCGAGTGCAAGCTGGCCATGGAGCGGATGACCGCCACCGAGGCGGTCGACTTCATGCGCGCCATCGCCGGGAATGTGCGGCGCAACCGCCACACCCAGACCCTGTCCGCCGCTTTCAACCTCAACACACCCATCGTTGACGACCGGCCCGCGACGAAGCGGTCCCATGGGGGACGTCCCCGTACCATCAGCGACCGCTTCCAGGTGGGGCTGCTCGGCATCGAACTGGTCGCCGAGGCCGGGTTCGACAAGGTGACCTGGGACGGTACGGCCGACACCTACCCCAGCCGCTGTATCATCGAGCAGCTCACCTTCGAGCAGGCGGTCACCCTGGTGCACCGCGCGCACGAGGCCGGTCTCCTCACCTATTTCTCCGCCGGCTTCCGCTTCCACCACCTCGCCGACGTCACGTACACCGGCACCGACGGGGTAGGGGTCGGCGGCGCCCAGATTCTGCGGTACATGGACCAGCAGACGGGGCACCACGGACCGTTCAAGGAGGAGAACATCGCAACGATCCTTCAGATCCGCGACGAGGCCGCCGCCTCCGTCCTCGGGCAGGGCGCGGCACTGCTGGCCCGGCTGGACCAGATGTTTTTCGAGAAGAGCATCACAGCGGGGCAGAACCAGGCGCGAGAGTCCCTCTACCCGGCTCTGGCACAGCGCCACGAGGCGCGCGTGGCCGCCCTCCTGCCGACGATGCGCCATGCGAGGGTCATCCCCGACTCGGCCATCGAACCTCCCGTACTCGGCTCCGCACGCAGGCTCATCGCCGCAGGTCACGCGAGTCTGGCGGCCACCGCCTACACCCCGCTGGAATTCTCGCGGCTGCTGGTGCGGCTGGAGCGCGCCGTGCGCCAGCACGACGCGGAGCACGCCGCCGAACTGCTCTCCGCGGCCAGAGCCCAAGTCGACGAGTCCGACGGCGACTTCTCGTACGAGCAGCTCCCTTCCGTCGCCTGAACCACCCTGAAGAAGATTGCAGTGCCCAGCCCATACATTCAGCGACCGAGGCCCCGTCAGCCCACAGTCCAACTGGACAACGGACCACCGCCGGCGGCAATGGTCCACGCTGGCAGGCCTTCCCGCAGGCGCTCTGCATCGACCCGGATCATGGCCCCCACACCCTGCCCGCCGAGCCATTCCAAGACAAGATGAGCAGGGTCGCATCCTCAACACCGGTGCAGCCGGGCAGGTGCTGGCAGAACAGCGCATCGATGGTGCCGAAGGTGCGCTCGACGACGCCTTTGGCGGTGGGGGCGTGGGGCGGGGCGGGCTGGACGCTGATGCCGAGGTGCTCGCAGGCGGCGGTGAACGCGGCGAAGACGAGGACTTTGCCGCGGTCGACGACGATCGTCTCGGGTAGGACGACCGGCCGGGCCGCAGCCCCGGCCAGGCGCTCGTCCAGCGCGGCCAGCCGCTGGTGGGGGAGTGCGGGAGTGTGGTCCATCCGCAGGATGTCCGGCCAGGTGGCCGGGCGGGGTGGGGGACGGCCATCTCCGCGAGCAGCAGCGCCGCGTCGGTTGATGCACCGCTCGACGGTGTTCCGCCGCTTGTAGGCCTCGCTGTCGAAGCCGGGCGGACGGCCACCGCGCCGGCCTCGCCGCAGGCGGTGGCCGATCTGGTCGGACGGCTGCGGGATGACCGCACGGATACCCCGGCGCCGTAGGTGGCTGCGGATGGCGCGGGAGGAATACGCGCGGTCGGCGAGAACGGCCAGGGGTCGGGTCCGAGGCCTGCCCGGACCAGTGCGGGACACGCGGATGCGGGACATCACCGTCTCGAAGGCGGGTGCGTCACCTGCCTGGCCCGCGGTGACGGTGAAGGCGAGAGGCCGTGCGCGGCCGTCTGCGGCCAGGTTGACCTTGGTGCTCAGCCCGCCGCGGGAGCGTCCGAGCGCGTGATCGGCGGGCTCGCCGATGCGGGCCGCCTCTTTTTGAGTGCTCCGGCAGCGTGCTGGTGAGCCCGGACAACCGTGGAGTCCACTGACACGGTCCAGTCGATGTCCTCGTCGGCGTCCGCCGCTTCCAGGACGGCGGTGCGGATCATCTCCCAGGTGCCGTCCACGGCCCGTCTGATCAGCCGCTTGTGAGCGGTCTGGAAAGAGCCGAGCTCGTCGGGCAGGTCCCGCCAGGGCGAGTTGGTGCGGTACTTCCACGCGATGGCCTCAAGGGTGCGGCGGTGGTCGGCCCATCACCGCCCGCGGACCGGATCCGCCGGCATCAACGGCTCGATCCGGTCCCACATCGCATCGGTGATCCCCAATCGGACGGACACATCCGATCAACTGACCAATCCAACAAGGAGACACGCGCTAGCTGTCCTCACCGACCGGCGCGCGGCGCCGGCGGGGGATTGGCCCCCTCGCCCCTCAAGGATGCCCGTGGGGACTGAACCGCCCCCGCCCCGTGCGCACCCCCCAGATTTCTGGGATGGAGTACCTGCTGCGCCCTCGTCAGTATCAGGACAGGCCGGCGACGTCAGCCGACGCCGGTGACGCAACCAACCGGAAACCCCGCCCAGGAGGTACCGTTGCCGCTCCGAAGAAAACTCATGACCATGCTCACCGCATGCCTCGCGGTGGTTGGCATCGCCATGGCGAGCGCCTCGCCCGCGCAGGCAGCCAACATCTACTTCAAGCCCGGCTTCCGCTTCAACCCCGACGACCACTACCAGTCGGACCGCGGCTACCTGATCATGCAGGGGGACGGCAACTTCGTCCTCTACTGCACCTCGCCTGCGGGCAAGTACCTGTGGGACACCGCGACCGACGGCAACCCCGGTGCCTACGCCGTCTTCCAGGGCGACGGTAACCTCGTCGTGTACACCAAGGAGAACATCCCGATCTGGGACTCCGGCACCTGGGGCCAGGGCGCGACGTTCGCGCGGATCAGTAACGATGGCAACTTCGCCATCTACCGCGACATCACCCACCCGCTCTGGTCCACCGGCACCGCGAACCGCTGCTGAGCAGCGGGCCGAGGCACGGCCCAACGCAACGCAACACACGTCAGCGGCGCGGAGACGGAGCCGCGCCACCGCCACCGCTCCACGCCGCGAGCGCCCAGCGCCCGGTTCCCGAGATCATCGGGCCGGGCGCTGTGCCCACCCGGCCAGTGGAACCGACCTCGGATACGTCACTTCGGCTCGTCAAGGTGACGCCGCTGCTCTACAGTCCGGCTCCGGGATCGTCCATGGCCTCTTCTCCGCCGGTACGTACTGCAACGGCAGCGTCGCCTCCGAAGGCTGGGTGAACGAGGTCAGGTCGCCGTCGCTGTGGTGGGAGACCACGTGCGGCGGCGAGATCCGGCTGGAGAAGCACGTGTCCGCCCAGACGGACGCCTCCGGCGGCGTCATGATCTATGCGACGCTGCCGCTGTACGAGGGCACCAACGTCACCAACACCGACCTCGACGCGGAGTTGGACTTCAACCGCTACGTCCCGCCCCGGCAGATCTCCACGCTCAGTGAGATCACTCTGCGCAGCGGCGAGAACGACGGCAAGGACTGGGCGAAGCTCAACCCCACCCTGCACAACGACCGCTGACGGCACGCCTGGGCGGGTCACCTGGTTCACCGGCCCGCCCGGGTCAGCCGCCGTTCCCGGTCCCTCCGGGCGCGGCAACCGGAGCCATGGCTCCCACCTGCGCGAACAGCGCCCGGCGACGACACTGGGCGCTAGCCTGGGGCCATGAAGCGCAACGGGGGAGATTTACGCGCGGGTCGTGTCACGGACGCGGCGTTACGGGCGGCGCGGTCCGCGCGGACCGTGGAGGAGTTCTTCGAGAAGGTCAAACGGGCCACGCGTCCGGCGCTGCGGTTCGACATCTGGGCCGGTGTGACCGTGGACCCGCAGACCCTCATGAACACCGGCGGCGACTACCGCGATGCACTGCCGCCGTCCATGATGCCGCGCATGCTCGACATCGAGTACCGGGAGGGCGACGCCAACGACCTGTCACAGCTGGCGACCAGGGCGACGCCCGTGGGCCTACTGAGCCGCGAGACGGGCGGCTGTCTCGAACGCAGCCCGCGCTACCGGGACATCATGCGGCCACTGGGGTTCCGGGACGAACTGCGGGTGCTGCTGCGTGACCGGTACGGAGCATGGGGCGCGCTGATCATGGGGCGCGCGCAGGACGCGCCCGCCTTCGCCCCGTCCGACCTGGCCGTGGCGGCCTCGCTCGCTCAGCCGCTCGGCTCCGTACTGCGCCAGCTGCACCTGACCCGGCTCGCCGAGGCCGGCGCGTCGGCGGCGGCACCGGGTCTGGTGCTGCTGGACGGGGATTACCGGGTGGTGCACCGCACCCCCACCGTGGACATGTGGTTCGAGGGCCTGGCCGGCGAACCGGCCGACGCCACGACCCCGTCCGCGGATGATCGGTTGCCTCCTGCCGTCTACGCCGTGGCGGCCGCGGTCCAGACGCCGGACGCGCCGGGGACCCATACCTCCTGGATGCACAGCCGTGCCCACGGCTGCGTGCGGTTGCACGCCTGGCGTCTCGGCCGCTCCGACACGACGGGGGCCCGCACCGCCGTGGTCGTCGAGAAGGCGGGCTCCGGCGAGCACTTCGGGCTGATCGCCGCGGCCTACGGGCTGACACCGCGCGAGAGGGACGTCACCGGGCTGGTTCTGCGCGGGCACTCCACCGCCGACATCGCACGCCGCGCCGGGCTGTCCCCGCACACGGTTCAGGACCACCTCAAGTCGGTGTTCGACAAGACCGGCCTGCACAGCCGGCGCGAGCTGGTGGCCGGCATCTTCGCCCGCCACTACCTGTGACGTACGCGCAACGCACCAGCCGCCAGGGCGTCGTGGCTTCAAGCGTTAAGGCGTCAGTCGGCGAAGCGGCGCGGCTGAGTCGGGCAGGATGCAAGGCAGGACCGCAGCACGGTCGCGTTTCGTACGCGATTCGTACGGCCCTTGCTCGGAGGGCCCGTTGGGAGCAGTACGCAGGCTGGTCGATGCCGACACGGGCGAGCCGGTCCCCTATGCCCCGTACGCCTTCTCCGGCAGGCACACGCAGGTCAACAAGGCGCGTGTCGAGGCGATCACCGAATCCAAGGCGTTCACGCCCAGTCAGAAGTTCCTCGTACTGTGGCGGATCGGGGTCTCCCCGGAGGGGATGGAACCACTGCGAGCCACCGGCCCGGACATCGCCAAGCGAGTGGGCATGTCCACTGACGCCGTCGGCAAGATCAACCAGAAGCTGGCAAAACACCGCATCCTGATCGTCCGAGGACGTGTCGGCAACTACAACTCCTACCGAATCAGCCCTTACATCGCTTTTCGCGGGCCAGGGCTCGAACAGCGTGAAGCGGTGAAGACATGCAACCCGCCGGATATCCCCGGATTCGATGAGACCGTTCCTGCACGGTGGGAGGCCCAGTGATCAGCAGCGACGACAAGCAGAAGAACCTTGAGCTGCTCGAGAAGACAGTCGGCATGACCGCCAACCAGCGACTCGTCGTCATGCTCTACGCGCTCCACCCCACCGACCGGTCCGGCGCCGTCCTGGAGACCGCCGCCAACCTGGCCAAGCTCGTGGGCATGGCTGCTCCCGTCTTCTCCCGCACCCGTAAGCAGGTCATCGAAGCCGGCTGGCTGGAGGAGACCGAAAGGATCGGGCACATCCGGTACTACCGGCTCGACCCCAAGCGCATGGGCGAAAACGTCGTCATCCCGCTCCGACGCGCCACCTGACGTCCTGCAGACCGCACCTCATGTACGTCACGTCAATGAGGTGCGGTCTGCAGGACGCTCCCATTGGCATGCAAGCAACCTCTGCCGCCATCCCGTGATGGGGCCCGTCGGCGTCCCTTCGTGGCGGTGAGCCGGGGTGTGCGCGCGACTGGACACCGTATGGGCCCTCGGCGGAAAAGGCGTGCAAGGCCGCCCCGAGTACCTGCTGAGCCCGGTTGCGTCCATCGGCTACCGGCGATGACTGCCTGCGGGGCTTACCGCTACTCGTCAAGGACTACTGGCTCAGGAACGTCAGAGCGGCCAGGCTCAGGGTCAGGGCGGCCGCGAAGGCGATGCCGGTTCGTGAGAGGGCCGCTGGAACGGCGGCTCCCTCCCCATCGGGCAAGGCCAAAGGCGATCCTGTTCGCCTCGACACCGATCTGCCGGAGGTCTTCGCCTACTTGCCCTCCTGCGCCGAGGGCTTTGAGGTCGGCGCCCGACGGGTGGCCCAACTGGAGGAGAGGATCGCAGCCCTGACACGGCTGCGGGACATCCTCGTCCACCGGATGCCCTGGCTGGTGACGCCCACAAAGGTGCCACGCAACGAGGCTGCGTGAACCGGCATCCCGCCGCCGCAGACGGCCAGGTGCCGTCGGGCGGCTTTCTGGGCATGACTGACGTCGGGGCCGCGGCAGCGCGGGCGGGGGCGGCGCGGCATGTCCGACGCAGCACCGGGGGGCGGTCGATGACGGTCGAGGAACTGGTGGCAGCACTCGTCGCCTTGGCTGTCGTGTCCGCGAAGAGGCTGGGTGCCGGCCTGGCGGACCGCGCGGTGCAGGGTGTGGAGCAGTCGGTGGCCGTCCGGCTGGCGCGGCTGTACCACTGGATGGCCGGACGGCTGCCCGGCGAGGACGGCGCGGCCCTGGTCGAAGAGGCGGGCCGTTCACCCGCCGCCCAGGCGGAGCTGCGCCGGAGGCTGGCGGGTGCCCTGCGTGCGGACGCGGCGAGCGTCGAGGAACTCCGGCTGTTGCTGCCGGCGTACGCGTCTGCCCTCGCCCGGGGGGATACCGGCCTGCCGTCATCGGCCGGCGTGCCACGGCAGCTGCCGTCGGCGCTGGCCGATTTCACCGGCCGGAACCAGGAGACGGCACGGCTGGTGGAAGCCGCCGGGCGTCCGGGCGGGTGCAGGATCTGTTTGGTGCACGGCCCCGGCGGGATCGGCAAGACAGCCGTCGTGGCGCAGGTCGCTCATCAGCTGGCGCCCTCGTACCTCGACGGCCAGCTGTTCATCGACCTGAACGGGGCGGAGGGGTACCCCGCCGCCACGGGCGAGGTCCTCGTCGACTTCCTGCTGGCGCTGGGAGTAGCGCGCGCGAGGATCCCCGACGACGAGGCCGCACGGACACGGCGGTTCCGACGGAGACGGCCGACCGGCGTCTCCTGGTCGTCCTGGACAACGCGGCCGGCGAGCAGCAGGTGAGTGCGCTGGCACCGGGCGGAGCCCGCTGCGCCGTCCTGATCACCAGCCGTCGGGCCCTCGCCTCACTGGCCGTGGACGAACGCGTCGCACTGCCGGGGCTGGACGAGGGCACCGCCTGGGACCTGCTGGGGCGGATCGGCGGCGCCGACCGGGTGGACGAGGACCCGGAAGCCGGTCGCGACGTGGTCCGTCTGTGCGGCGGGCTCCCGCTGGCCCTGCGTATCGCGGGAGCACGGTGGCCACGGTCCCCGCGCGTCCCGTGGGCTCCTTCGCCCGCGACCTGGCCGACGACCACCGGCGGCTGGATGTGCTGAGCCTGGGCGAGCGTAGCGTTCGCGCGGTCTTCCGTGCCGCCTACCAGGCTCTCCCGCCGTTGCAGCGGCGCGCGTTCCGGCTGCTGTCGGCACTGGACACCCCCGACCTGCCAGCCTGGGCGCTGTCGCCCCTGCTGGACGTGGACACCGACGCGGCGGACGCCTGCGTGGAGGGACTGCTGCTGGCGCACCTCGTGCAGGCGCGCCGCGGCAGGACCGAGGGGCAGCGCATCGTGCTGCACGACCTCGCACGCGGGTACGCCAAGGAGCAGGCCGCCGAGCATCCGGCGGCGGAGGCCGACAGCGCCGTGCGCCGTCTGCTGGGCGCCCTCCTCGGCGCGGCCGACGCGGCCGACGCCCGGCTGCGGCCGGCCGGTGCCCGGCACCGCGGCCGCGACGGGGCGGTCCGCCGTCCGCCGCCGGCCGGCGCCCTGACAGGCGATGTGCAGGAGGCCGTCGAGTGGTTCGAAGCCGAGCGGGGCGTGCTCGTCGCAGCAGTCGTCCACGCCCACGCCCGCGGCTGGTGGGAGCTGTGCTGGACGATCACCGACGCGATGAGCGTCGCCCTGGAGCATCAGTGGCGCTGGGACATCAGCAATCGGCTCCACCAGCTCGCTCTGGACGCGGCCGACCGCCTCGGCGACGGCCGGGCCCGGGCCGCTCTGCTGCGCAACCTCGGCGAGGCCCTGCGCGACGGCAGCGGTGAGATGGACAGGGCCGCGGAGTGCCTCCACGAGGCGATCGCCCTCTTCCGCGGCGCGGGCGACACTCACGGCGAGAGCGATGCCATGGGCAACCTGGGCATCCTTCAGCGACAGCAGGGCCTGCTCACGGACGCCGCGAGAACGCTTACCGATGCAGAGATGCTCTTCAGGGCCGTGCCGCTCGAACGCGGCCTGGCCTGGGCCCTGCGCGAGAAGGCCGTGATCAGCCGGCACCGAGCCGACTACGGCGACGCACTCCTCCGGCTCGACGAGGCACAGGCCCTGTTCGCCGCCAACGGAGAGACCCGCGGCATCGGCTGGGTCCTGCGCACCCGCGCCGACACCGAGAAGGAGCGCGCCGTGGACGGCTGCCCGCTGCCCCGCCGGTGGTACACAGGGCCCTGGCCCGGGCAGCACGCCACGAGCCGCCCCGAAGACGATCCGCGCTGGGCCACGGCCCGCGCGCCCTGCACGAGCACGCCGCCGGGCTCCTGCACGCCGTCGGAGACCACCGCGGGCACATCTGGACAACCCTGGGGCTTGCCGACATGGCCCTGTGGGAGGGCGACCGCAGCGTCGCCGAACTGATCAGCCGCGTGCTCCGGCAGACCAGCGCCTGCGGCGACCACCGCGGACATAGCAGGGCCCTGACCGTGCAGGCGCTGCTGCACGCCGAGGCGAACCGCCTCGACGACGCCGTCGCACTGGCGGAACAAGCCCTCGCCCACCCCCGCGACCACGTCGGCGCCGCCCAGGCCGGGTTCCGCCTCGCCCGCCTCTACGGCGCCGCCGGCAGGCACCACGACGTCCTCGACCTCGTCCAGCGGTCCCGTAGCCACCACAGCGCCGCCGGGATGCCCTTCCCCGCCCGCGCCGACCTCGAACTGGCCAGGGCACTCACCCGCCCCGCTCCCCGGGCCCGCCGCTTCCGCCGGGGCCGGTGACACCGCGGCCCGCCGAAGCCGGTGCCACGCATCCTCCTGGCGGGCGGGCGGGCGGCGGTCCCACCGGGCGGGTGCTGCACCGGACGACCAGCAGGCAGGCGGAGCGGCCTGGCGGCGGCTGATCAGGCCGCCTCCGAGCGCCGCCGTCCTCCGGCGACGCGTCAAGACCTCCGTCCGAGCGTGCTCCCGACCGCCCGATGCGACGGACTCAGGCGACGCCGAACGCAGCTGTTTCCGCGAGACGCGATGTCATCCGAAGCCGGACACGGTCGTACCCGGTGCAGCTTCCCCGCCCACCGGAAGGCCGAAGGATGACCAGCATGCTGTACGTGACACTGCGGCGACGCGTCGACGCCGGGACCGTCCCGGGTGCCGTCGCCCTCGTGGCCCGCGGTGACGACGTCGAGGTGGTCGCCGTGGGCTCGGCCGACGCCGACGGCATTGTCCCGTGACCCAAGAGTCGATCTTCAGGATCGCCTCCATCACCAAGCCGATCATGGCCGCGGCGCCGCTGACGCTGGTCCAGGAGGGCCGCGTCGCGCTGGACGACCCGATCGTCGAGTGGCTGCCGGAACTGGCGAAGCCCCGGGTGGCCCGCACGCCGACGAGCCGGTTCGACGACGTGGTCCCTGCAGCCCGTCCGCTCACGATGGAGGACCTGCTCGCCTCCCGGCCGGGCTGGGGCCTGCCCCTGGACTTCTCCCTGCCGGCCGCCCAGGCGCTAATGCGGGTGCAGGATCACAGCCGCCCCATGCAAGGCTGGCCTGCCCCGGACGAGTGGCTGGCCCGGCTCGCCGAGGTGCCGCTGCTGCACCAGCCGGGCGAGGAGTGGCTGTATGGCACGGCGTCCGCCCTTTAGGGGCCGCTGGCCGCGAGGGCGACGGGTCTGAGCCTGCCCGAGTTCCTGGCGGAGCGGATCTTCGAGCCACTGGCGATGCGGGACACCGCGTTCGAGGTCCCGGCAGCGGAACGGGACCGGTTCACCTGGGCCTACGCTCCGTCGGACGGCGGCCTGCGGCTCACGGACACTCCGGACGGAGACTTCAGCAGGGCTCCGCGCTTCGCCTCGGGCGGCGGGCTGGTCTCCACCGCCACCGACTACCTGACCTTCGCCCGCATGCTGCTGTCCGGCGGCAGTGACGTGCTGTCCCCGGCCTCGGTGAGCCGCCTCATCAGCAACCACCTCACCGCGGCGCAACGCGGGAGGGCGACGATGTTCTTGCAGGGCCAGGGCTGGGGTTACGGCGGTCAGGTCGATGTCGAAGGCGATCGACCCGTAGAACCTCCCGGCCGCTACGGCTGGGTCGGCGGCACCGGACGACGGCCCATGTGATCCCAGCCACGAACACGGTCACGATCCTGCTGACCCAGGTGGCGATGACCGGCCCGACCCCGAATGCGCTGATGCGCGCCTTCTGGCGGGCGTGCGTCTAAGGTCAGGGTCCCTGTGCTGACCCAACGGTGCGGTCCCTGCGCCGTCCGCGGAATGTCCGGGGGCGGGTGTGGCTGTGGGAGGCGTGGTGGTGAAGGGAACTGTCTCCTGGGCCTCACCTATTGCCTGCGGGGATGATCGTTCGGCTGAAGCCACGCAGAGCCTAAGTGGTTTTCAACAGCCCAAGCGGACAGTCATAGCCGGACTGGGGTGTTCGATTATGGGGCCCGGACGCCTCGCGAAAGATCGGCCAGCGATCAGGCCTACGCAGAGCCCGGCGACCGGTTCCGTGATCGTTGTGGTGGCGGCCGCACGGCTTCCAGGGTGATGCCTCTGACACTCCAGGCTTGCGAGGCCTCAGCGAAGAGTGGCGAATCCTGGCGTCTTCGCGACCACACGCTTTACGGGTTCAGCCCCGGCCGACGGCCACGCCGGCCGCGACTGTCTCCTGCCCGGGAAAGCCAGGGCGCGTGACCGGGGCGGGGTGCGCAGCGTTCCACAGTCGTGGACGGCTACCTGGACCTGAACTGGAAGAGATCGAGTTCGCGCCGGTGGAGACAGCGGGCGAGCGGCTGCCGCTGCTCACCCTTCGAGAGGCGCACGACCTGCTGAACTGGCTGCGCCTCGCCATGGCCGAGCGCGGGGCCCATGCACTGGAGGCCGGGCGCTGGGCAAAGGAGATCGCTGCTCGTGTCCCGTCACAGGAGTGGATCCCCATCGCGCGAGGCCGCGGGCGGCGCAGGTCTCTCCAACCCGACGGCCTGGCGAAGTTGCGACACGTACGCGTCCACCTCGCTGGCCCGATACCCATAATTCGTTGATCCATCCGGGCGCGGGAAGGTCCCGGCGTGGGTCCTTAAGAAGTGCCTCAGACGGCTTGCACCGATGGTTGCGGCTGCACGAACCTCTTTGAGGAACGCATCCACATCTCGGATTTCATATTGAAGACCAACTTCCCCATCAGGCCTCCAGATCGACTCAACAACGAACCTGGGTGCCTGGACTGAATCCAGGAGGCTGTACTCTTCCTCGGCTACGCCGGTCTCCAGAGCAGACACTCGGTCGATAGTGGCTGCGAGGGCGGCTTCGAGCCTGTCGACCTGGAACCGCAGTTGCTCCATCTCGGCGGCAGCGCCCACGCCCGGGCGCCGACGCATGACGTCGTTGCGGGCACGCTCCCAAGCCTGACGCCACGGCTCCCACGTCTGCCCGCAACCTTTGGTGATCAACAATTTGAAGTTTTCCTCCCGGGGGAAGGCCTTGCCGTTGATCAACTGTGACACGGTACCTGTGGACAAGGTCGCACGCTTGGCAGCTTCGGCCCCACTCAGCTCCAGGCAGAGCATGAGTTCCTTCGTGGCGTTGGCCAGCTGCAACGACGAGGACACATGAGCAGGATCCGGCAGCGCGCGGTCAGGTCTGATAGCTATGGCTTCCCCCTTCAGATGTTCACCATCGTAGGTTGAAGCGGCCCTCCCAGCAGGCCCTTTCGCCAAGCAGCTTGGACGATCGAAATCGCCGTTTCAGAAAGACCCTTCAGGACCGGTTCGGCTGTTCTGCTAGTGGCACCTGCTCGCCAAAGTGGAGGTATTCGTGGTCAGCGTGCTGTCCCTGTCCGTCCTCGTCGCACTGGCCGCCATGGCCATCGCAGCGATCGCCACAGTCCTGCTCTCCCGCCAAGCTCTCAAGGGCAGCTCCCCGAGGGCACGGGCCGAGATCCTTCGGGCACTCGCTGAGGTGGTTCGCGCCGCACGGGGCGGCGAGTCGCAGAGGTGAGCTTGCCGCGCTCCACGACCAACGGTCGTGGAGCGCGGCGCGTACGCCCCTCGGGCGGCTGATCATGCCGGAGTGCTGAGGAGGGTCGCGAATTGTTCCCACCTGATGTCACCGACGCCGTATGGCCTCTTACAACGGCTAACACAATGAGCTGAGTTGTCGGTGTGCGATCAGGCAGCAGGCAAGTTTGAGGAACGCTTCGTGGATGTCGGCTCTGCGTTCCCAGCGGATTCGCAGACGTCGGAAGCCGTGCAGCCACGCGAAGCTTTTCTCGATCACCCAGCGGTAGGTGCCCAGTCCAGTGCCGTGCCGTGTTCCGCGGCGGGCGATGGCCGGCACGATGCCGCGAGCGCGGACCTGATCTCGGTAGATGTCGTGGTCGTAGCCACGGTCGGCGAAGAGCGAGTCGGGTTTGCGGCGCGGTCGTCCGAGCCGGCCGCGGACCGGCGGGATCGCATCGAGCAAGGGCAGGAGCTGGGTGACGTCGTTGCGGTTGCCGCCGGTCAGCAGGACGGCGAGCGGGGTGCCGTGTCCGTCGGTGATGAGGTGGTGTTTCGAGCCTGCCCGGCCCCGGTCGACCGGCGAGGGGCCCGTGTGGCTCCCCCTTTTAGCGCCCTGACATGGGAAGAATCGACCACGCAGCGGGACCAGTCCAGCCGGGGAGGCTGCGTTCAGTTCGGCCAGCAGGACCTCGTGGAGCCGTTGCCACACACCGGCCTCGTTCCAGTCCCGCAGGCGTCGCCAGCAGGTCATGCCCGATCCGAATCCCAGCTCCTTCGGACGGTACTCCCACTGGATGCCGGTGTGCAGCACGTACAGGATCCCGCACAGCACCTCCCGGTCCGGTAACGCCTTGCGGCCGGGATACCGGAAGCGGCGCTCACGCTGCGGCAGCAGCGGCTCCAGGCGGTCCCACAGCTCATCCGACACGATCCACGGCGATGTCCCCACGCCAGCCGAACGTGCAACTCCCGCCACGGACACGGCAACCAGCGCCGATCCACCTCATTGTGTTAGCCGTTGTAAGAGAAGGCGCCGTGCCGATCAACGTGGTCCGCGCCACCGAGGACCACAGCATCCGTTTTCATCAGTACCACCTGCCCGACCAGGGCAGGGTCCGCTACCGCAAGGTGTGCGAGCTGGAGGACCGTGAGGTGGCCCAGGACGAGATCGGCAAGGGCTACGAGTTCACCTCAACGCAGGTTATTCCGATCACGGACGAGGATCTCAGCAACCTGCCCCTGCCGACCGCCAAGGCGATCGAGATCGACGCGTTCGTGCCCCTGGAGTCGGTCGACCCGATCCGGATCGCCGAGGGCTACTACCTGCAGCCGGCAGGCCAGGTCGCGGCCAAGCCGTACAAGCTCCTGGTGAAGGCCCTGTCACGATCGTCGAAGGCTGGCCGTCGCCAAGTACGCCTGGTCCGGCCGCGAGCATCTGCGACTGCTGCGTGTGCGCGACGACGTCCTGGTCCTGCATGCCATGCGCTGGCCCGACGAGATCTGCGACCCCACCGGACTGCTCCCGCCGCCGACGGAGTTGTCCGAGGCGGAGATCGAGGGCGCGCTCGCGCTCATGGACACCATGACGGTGGACGAACTGCAGGGCCCTGAGTTCCAGGCCCGCTACACCGAGGCGATCGCGCAGATCATCAAGGAGAAGCGGGAGGCCAAACCGCTGCGCGAGACGCCGGAGCCGGAGCAGCCAGCGCCGGTGCTGGACCTGATGGCCGCGCTACAGGAATCGGTGTCGAAGGCGAAGGCGTCGCGGGGTGAGTCCGCCGGCCCGGCGGAGGTGCACGAACTGCCGCAGCCGAAGAAGGCCGCTGCGAAGAAGCAGCCGCCGGTCCCGCAGCGCCTAGGTCAGGAACCCGTGCACTGATCCGGTGCGGTCAGTCAGCGGGCTGTCGGGACGGCCGGGGAATGTCCCGCGGGCGCGCGCCCAGCACCTCTGAGTGTTGGACGTGTCTTGACAACTCGACCCGTTCCACTACCGGCCGTAAACCCTGCGCACAGGAATTCCTGCCTGCCTGACCAGCTCAAGAGTGGTGTGATCCTGATCCTCATAACGCCAGGCATCCATTTCCGCTTGCTTCTTACGGAAAATCGTCACCCCGCCAAATACGTCAACCACTATAATGCGATATTCATCGATGGTTTCCCCCTCCACCAAGCCAGGTATCAAGTGATAAATGAAGCCCATAAGAGGTGCCCCGTGGTCCACTGCGCGCGGCGGCCAGTCAATTAAGTGTTCATGCGTGACGCTTGCTACGTACCCGGGCCTGAATGACAGTTCGGGTAGCCTTTCTTGGAAGTTCTGCATGCGAATCCCAGTAAGCCACCTATTGCCCGTCCTGACCTGCAATTTGAATCGCAGTGGATGGATGGGGTGGGAGGAGGCATTTGTCAGGATGATGTGCAGGCACACCGCATCCCCGTCCGGTTGCCCGGGAACGGTAAAGTGCACACTCCGCCTCCACCCCATGGTGATTGACCCCGACAACTTCGGCTTAGGACGGGTCGCCCGCCAGGCGGCATAGGCAGAGACAATCGAAATGAGTGCGGCGACGACAGCCACAATCAGACTGGCTAGTTCCACGGAACCCCCAGAATCTTGCTGTGATCAACTTCTTCTTTACGGCAGTATCATGCCCGACGACCGTCGGGTTTAGCCCATCTCCGTGTTGATCCGCCTGGCCTAGGTCCAAGCACGCTGGGGCGCGGCTCCGACTGTGTGACGTCGTCGGTATCGGAGCCAACCGAGACTGTCCGGTCGAGGCCAGCAGGTTCCCGTGGCTGTCGGTGATCAGGTGTGGGGTTTGAGCCAGCCCAATTTCGGTCTAGTGAGAGATAGCGAACACCGGCCGCATGTGAGTGACGTGGATGCCATTTCTGATCTTGAACTCTATAGGCTCTATCGTCAACATGCATGCCCTCGCCGGAGAACAGGCACCGACCCCGCACGGGTCACCGCGCTCCTGGCCGCCGCCCACATCATCTGCCAATTGGCCGACCCCAGAACCGCACGCAAGACACGCAGGCTCCTGGTACTGCCTCCGCCACGTATGACGACACTCGACAGTCTCGGGCACCGTGGGACCGCCAGCTTTTGTCACGGGCCTATGCGGCGGTGCGATCAGGGCCGGGCAGTCGGGGGCGCTCCGCACCGCCGATGCCGCGGTTGCAGCCGGTGACTCATATATATGGAACGTGCCTTGATTGGGCAGCAGATCGCCGCGAGGAAGAACAGCGCCGCGCACCGGCCGACTTCTTCGACAGCTGGGTACGGCGGGACCGCGCCCGCTTGGCAACGGCGGCGCGCTCCGAGCTTGGTTATGGAGAGGCCCAGCATCCTTAGGTGACGTCACGCATAGGTGACTGGCACACGAAACCTGCACGCTAGTTCGCGGCTGGCGCTACGGTCGTCCCTCCCAAGCACCCTGGGGGGACACATGAGCAACCCGTACACCATGCCGCCACAGCCACCCGCCCCGGTGAGCCCGAAGTGGGCACGGAAGCGGTACATACTGCCCGCGATCGGCCTCGCCTTCTTCCTCGGCATTGGCGCCGGCGGCAGTGGCCAGGACAAGGGCGGCGACGCCAAGCCGACGGCCGAGAAGGTGCGACCTGCCGTCACGGTTACCGTCACGGCCACAGCCACTGAAACGGCAACGCCTGAACCAGCGCCGACGGTGACCGAGACGAAGACGGTCAAGGTGAAGGTGACCGTCACCGCGTGTGCAGCGGCTGCTGGTTCGGGCGGGAGCGGTGGCTCGTCGGGCGGTCGTCCGCAGGCGGCGGCTCCGGCTCCTCGGGCGGCTCCAGCAGTGCCGGAACCGGTGCCACCGCGCTCTGCAACGACGGCACGTACTCGTACGCCGCCCATCAAGGTGCCTGCTCGCACCACGGAGGCGTAGCCGTCTTCTACCGGTAGACCCGTAAGTGCACGAACCGCCCGGCCAACGTCATCTGGCGGACGGTGCTTACGTTCCACACGCTTCGAAAGGGACTCGATGATTGGCCTTGCCATCTCCCTTGTCCGGCTGTCTCTGCGGCTCTGCTTCGGGGCGATCGACATGATGTTCTGGATGTGCACCCTCGGGAAGGTAGACTCCAGGACCCGGCGCTTCGTTTGACCTGCTTGCGGGCGGGCCAGTGGGTTTATCCCCTCCCGGGTGCACAGGGTCGTGCGGGCCACCCAGAACGCGGGCGGCGTTCGCCAGCCGGTCACCTGTCCCGCGCGGGGGCTGTCCACCACCGCCCCCGACTGGCCGACCCGGACGCACCCGCCGCGCCCCTGTCATCGGGTCCGAAGCCGGGGTGTGGGAGATACCCCGCGTGCTGTTGCAGTACCAGTGGGCCGTCCTCGCCGGCGCCGCTGTTCGCGAGAACGCCGCTCCACCGTCGCCGCGCGCGGTCGGGCGAAACAGCAGCGGCACCCCCGTCCTCGGCCGCGGTGATGACGATGTCCGCCTGTGTGCCGCCTTTGCCGGTCCAGGTTCCTGTTGCGGGTAGCGCTACCTGGGTCGCGTAGGAGGCAGTGGTGCCCAGCCCGCCCGGCGCGTCGACGGCGGCCTGCGCGGCGGCGAGGACGTCGGCTGGCGGTCGAGTCCGAGGGTCTGGCGACGGCGTCCTACGGGCAGATGGACTGGTTTCGGGCGGTCACGTGGCGCGTATGGGGCGTCGTTGTTGCGCAGACTGTGTGTGTGGTGTCGTTGAGCTGGTAGGAGCGGAGGTCGCTGATGGTGCCGCCCTTGCGTCCGACGCGGACGTGCCGGCCGAAGTAGTTGTCCTTCTGGTAGACGCGCGCGGTGCGACTGCTTTGTTGATGATGGAGCTGCCCTTGCCGCGGATGTAGTCCGGCAGGTGCCGTACCGACCCGTCGACGGCGCGTTTGACGTAGGGCTGGCTGTTGAAGTTGATGTCGGGGTAGATGCATACGAACCCGCGCGGGCAGGTGATCTGGTCCCGGGGCACCGCGGGGGCGCCCGCAGTAGTTGTGGGGTGGGCGGGCGCGAGGCCGGTCAGTGATGCGGCCAGGACGGTCGGGACGGCGGCGAGCAGCGCAGTCCTGCCAGTACGGGGCCGCCGTTAGGCTGAAGTCTCTTGGTATCCGCCTGTCCTGGCGGAACGGTTTCTCATTCCGCTTCCCGTCGATGTTCATCCAGACAAGTGAGTCGGTGCTGGCCAGCTCTCGACGGTTTCGTCGTCCGCGCCGCACTTGGCCGCACTTGGTGAACCTCGTCGTCTAGCTCGGCCTCCAGCTGCGCCGTCGCGGCCAGGGCGGTCCGGGGGGTGCGGCCGGGATGCGGGTGCGGGGTACAGCCGGAGCGTGCGGGGGTCTGCCTTCACCGTGTCGCGCGGTGTCACTGGAGGTCCGGCTGAGTATGAGGATTCCGCTATCTCATCGCGAGGGGTAGCACTCAGAGGTGCGGGCACCCCGTACGGTCCAGCGCTTTGCGGGCGGCGAGGTAGCCCGCGATCTTGAACGCCAGTTCGTGAGAGCCGAAGGTATCGGCTCGGGCGCGCCGCAGCACCACCCGAGTGGCGATCACGACTGCGTGCTCGGGCGAGCTCAGCTGCTCCTGGATCCCCACGGCGGCAGCCTCGAAGAAGCGTGACAGGGCTTCGGCCGGTTCGTAGTCCACCGTGAGGCCTTGAGCCACCTCGAAGACGAAGCCGTCAGCTGCGGGCTCGAAATCCACCTCTATCTCCGCGAAATGCGGCGCGCAGTTCTGCTTTTGATGCTGTACCCGTACACCACGGATCGGATACGGCGGGAACCGGGGCAGCGCTGACGTCATGCCGGAACGCTACCCCTGCCTGGTACCGCGCTTCGCTTCCACCGGCCCAGGCTCCAACAGCAGTGACGTCCAGCTGTTCCCCGCTGCCCGACCGGCCGAGAACGACCAGCCCGTTCACCGATGCCGGCGCCGGCCCTGGCGGAGCATCCTGGCAACCACCGCACCGGCCGCCTTCGCGAGGGTGGTGGTGCGGCCGACGTACCGAAGGCGCCCCTCGTCGTCGCACCTGCCAGCAGCAGAGCCCGGGGAACCGTCAGGGGACCGCCTCGCCAGCGAGCTCCCCCGTGTCGCCTGAGCACGCGCCGCGCCAGTCCCAACTCGTTGTGGCTGAACCCGCGCTGAGCCAGTGCGGAGCAGGAGGCGGCCGGGTTTCCGGATGCCCGGCAGATGCTCGGACCAGCTAGGTGTATTGATCACGAGCGTTGTTAACGGTGCCGGGTCTTGATCATGGCGAAGACCTCCGGTGTGGTGGAGGTGTCTAGGCTCCACACCACGCACGGAGGTCTTCGTGTCCCACCGTAATGCCAGGCTGACCGCTCACGGCAGGCGGATCCTGGTCGAACGCGTTCTTGCCGGACGGCCGGTCGCGCACGTGGCGGCCGAGATGGGCATATCCCGGCCCACCGCCCACAAGTGGATCCGTCGCTGGCGGGCCGAGGGTGAGGCCGGTCTGCACGACCGTTCCAGCAGGCCGGGCACGACACCCCATCGCACTCCAGCCGGGGTCGAGGCCCGGGTCTGCCGTCTGCGGACCGACCGCAAGCTCGGGCCGGCCCGCATCGGACCCATCTTGGGCCTGCCGACCTCGACGGTGCACCGGATCCTGCTCCGCCACGGCCTGAACCGCCTGGCCTGGCTGGACCGCCCGACCGGG